>NZ_SMKX01000043.1 GCF_004349055.1 Kribbella antibiotica | reverse complement strand
GGCGAAGGTCACGCGGGGGCCGCGGGGGTTGTTCTTTGCCAACGGGTATCGGCTGGGGTTCCCGGTAGCGGGGGCGTTCACGATCGGGAACGTGGTGCTGAGCAAGCACGACGTGAGTTATTTCGACAGTGAGCTGCTGGTGAAGCACGAGGAGCGGCACTCGTGGCAGTACTTCTGCCTGCTGGGGTTGCCGATGTTGCCCTTGTACGTCGTCGGTGTCGTCGCCTCGTGGCTGCTGACCGGGTGTCCGGCGTCGCGGAACCCGTTCGAGCGGCTGGCGAGTCTGCAGGACGGCGGTTACGCGGAGCGGCCGGTGCAGCCGATCAACAGGACGGTGACGCAGGCGTTCAGCGCGCTGCGATCGCGTCCGAAAGCGCCGTGAGGACGGTGACGACTCCGCTGGGGTCGTCGACGACGATGTCGGCTGCTTCGATCAGCTCGGTGGCGCCAGAGGAGCGAGTGGCGAGCAGTACGGCGTTCAAACCGGTCCTGCGCCCTTCTTCGACAGCACGGAACGCCGCCAGGTCACCTAGGTCGTCACCGGCGTAGAGGATCGACTGGGCGCCGGTCGACTCGAGTAGCCGGCGGAGAGCCACGCCCTTGTCGATACCGGGCGGGCGGAGTTCCAGGACCAGGTTGCCCGGCTCCAGGCGGAGCTGGGTCTCGTCGGCCAGCTCGGTGAGCGGCGTACGGAGGCGGTCGAAGGCGCCGGCCGGATCGCTCAGGCGACGCGTGTGGACGGCCAGCGAGCTCTCTTTGTCCTCCACGAAGGCATCTGGCACGCCTGCGATGCTCAGGAGCTCAGGGAGCCGCTCACGCGCCACTGCGACGCCGGCCGGGACCGGGTCGCTGGTGATCTTGCCGGTGGACGCTTCCCACTGCTCCAGGCCGTAGTGACCCAGTACGACGAGTCCGCCGAGCCCGGGGTGTCCCGTGACGCCGGTCAGCTCCGTGGCGACCAGTGCCGGTCGGCCGGTCACGATGGCCACCTGACGGACGGAGCGGGCCAGCCGGGCCAATGCGTCGAGTGCACCGTCGACGGGCCGGGCGCGGGCCGGGTCCTCGACCAGCGGTGACAGGACGCCGTCGAAGTCGGTGGCGATCACCGCGCTGGCCGGATCGGCGACGATCGCCTGCCAGCCGGCGTGCCCGAGGTCGGTCTGGATGACCGGCGTACTCATCCGGTGTAGTCCGAGGTCAGGATCACGGTCAGGCGATCCATCTTCATGTTGTCCAGCGCCGGCTTGGTCCGCGCGACGCCCAGGTCACGGGCCAGCTGATTGGCCTGCTGCACCATCCGCGGCGGGTAGTAGACCGTGCTCTCGACGACCTTGCCGTGCCAGTTGTCCACACCGGACACCGTCCAGCCGGCCTGCCGTGCCCGCTCGGCCACCTGGTCAGCCAGGCCCTTGCGCGGGGTGTTGTTGTACACCTCGGCAGCCGGTCGCCCAGCGGTCGGAATGGCCGTCGGCTGCGTCGCCGGAGGCTGTGTGGCAGGCTCACTGGGCTCAGTGCTGGGCACCGTTGTCGGAGCCTTGCTGGGAGGAGTCGTGCTGGGAGGAGCTGTGGTCGGCTTCCGCGGCGGCACACTCGCACCGACCGTCGAGGGACCACCGGACGGCTTGGCCGACGGCTTCGGCGTGTCACTGGTCTTCGGCTGGTCCGCGCTGCTCTCCTGCCCGCGCGTCCCGAACAGGACGAGCAGGCCACCGACGACGGCGACGACGGCAACAACAGCGACCAGGGACGAGAGCACCTGGCCCTTGTCGCCCTTGGGGCGAGACATCGTCAGACCTCGATACCCAGTCGACGTGCGGAGCGGGCGCGTTGGCGGGCAGCGCGCAGACGGCGCAGCCGCTTCACCAGCAGCGGGTCGTGCGCAAGCGCCTCGGACTTGTCGATCAGCGCGTTCAGCACCTGGTAGTACCGGGTTGCGGACATCTGGAACTGGTCCCGGATCGCCTGCTCCTTGGCCCCGGCGTATTTCCACCAGTGCCGCTCGAAAGCAAGGATCTGACCGTCACGCTCGGAGAGCCCCGCAACCACTGGCATCGCGGCTTCGGCGGGCTCGGAAGAGCTGGCGTTGGCGCTGTCCATCTGCTGCTGACTCCTGTGCGGTCGGTGATCGTCCGTCCGCCGTCCACTCTACGGTCCGAACAACAGCAATGTCATTCACCGGTCCAACGACACGGAGCGTGTCGTACGTGGGCGGCCGGGCAGGGGCAACTCTGGCAGGATCAGAGGGTGAGCTCAACTCTTTCCAGCCAAGCGCTAGTGGAAGAGCTGCAGGCCAGGAGCCGTGCGGTGGACCCGCTGGTCAACGCCATCTGCACGCCCAGCCCCGCTGCTCTCACCGATGCCGCCCGACTCGACACGGAGCGTGACCAAGGTCGCGTCCGCGGGCCACTGCACGGCGTACCGGTCCTGATCAAGGACAACATCGACACTGCCGGGCTGGCGACCACCGCCGGTTCACTGGCGCTGGCCGGGCAGCCACCGCCGCCACAGGACGCGCCTCTGGTCCAGCGGCTGCGGGCAGCCGGCTGTGTGATCCTCGGCAAGGCCAACCTGAGCGAGTGGGCAAACTTCCGCGGCTCACACTCCTCCTCCGGCTGGAGCGCGTACGGCGGTCTCACCCGGAACCCATATGCGTTGAACCGGTCCCCTGGTGGTTCCTCCAGCGGCTCTGGAGCCGCAGTGGCCGCCGGGCTCACCGACTTCGCCATCGGCACCGAAACCAACGGTTCAATCGTCTGTCCGGCCGCTCTGAACGGCGTTGTCGGGATGAAACCCACAGTGGGTCTCATCCCACAGCAGGGCATCGTTCCGATCTCCCACTCGCAGGACACCGCCGGTCCGATGACCAAAACGGTTCTGCAGTCCGCAGCCCTCCTCACCGTGCTCACCGGCGGTGGGACCGACTACACCGAGCACTGTCGCGGCGCTGATCTCACCGGCGTCCGCATCGGCGTACCGCGCGGTCCGCTCTGGGGCTACTCACCCGGCCTGGACGAGGTCACCGAGCGGGCTCTGGAGATCCTGAGCCGCTGCGGAGCCACTCTGGTCGACCACCTGTCGCTTCCGAGCCCCGGTGGCGACCAGGACCAACTCCACGTCCTCTCTCACGAGATGAAGGGCGACATGGCGGCGTACCTCGCCACGCGCGCTCCGGGCGGGCCTAAGACGCTGGACGACCTCATATCGTTCAACCGCGACCACGCGGATGTGGAACTGCAGTGGTTCGGCCAGGAGCTATTCGAGCGCTCCGCAGCCACCGAAGGGCTGGACTCGCCGACGTACATGGCCGCACGGGTCAGCGCACTGGCCGGGGGCCGTGACGGCATCGACGACCTGCTTCGCGACAACCAACTCGACGCACTGGTCAGCCCGTCGTACTCGCCGGCCTGGAGCATCGACCTGGTGAACGGCGACAATGTGCTGGGCGGCTCGTCGTCCCATGCGGCCCTGGCCGGTTATCCGCTGCTCTCGGTGCCCTCCGGGCTGGTCACTGGCCTGCCCGTCGGCCTCACGTTCAGCGGTACCGGTGGGAGTGACGCCACGCTCATTCGCTTGGCTCACGCCTTCGAAACCGCGAGAATCACAGCAGAAGGTCCGTTCCCGACACCGGAGTTCACACAGTGGGTGTAGATCGTGTCAGATGGGGAATCGTTGCTACTGGCAACATCTCCACGTCGTTCACGCGTGACCTGAAGCTGCTGGACGACGCGGTCGCGACCGCTGTTGCCTCGCGGTCCCAGGACAGCGCCGACCGGTTCGCTGCCGAGCACGGCATCGAGCATGCGTACGACGACTACCGCCGGCTGATCGAGTCCGGCACCGTCGACGTGATCTACATCGGCACTCCACATCCGCAGCACTACGCCATCGCCCGCACTGCGTTGCAGGCCGGTGTCGCAGTGCTGTGTGAGAAGCCAGTGACGCTGACAGCTCCGCAGGCGCGCGATCTGATCGCCGTTGCGGCCGAACACAAGACGCTGTTCGCCGAAGCGATGTGGATGCGCACCAACCCGGTCATCCAGGCGCTCTTCGCCGACCTGGCGACCGGAGTGATCGGTGAGCCGCAGCAGGTCGTCGCAGACTTCGCCTTCTACAAGCCCTCGCTCCCTGCCCGGCTGCTGGACCCGGCCCTGGGCGGTGGCTCGCTGATGGACGGCGGCATCTACCCGATGACGTTCGCCTACATGGCGCTGGGGCGACCGGCCGAGCTGAAGGCGGTGGCGTCCCTCAACGAGGACAACATCGACCTGAACGTCGCCATGGCGTGGCGCTACGACTCCGGTGCGGTGGCGGCGCTCACCTGCGGGCTGCGGTCGCAGAACCCGTGGGTGGCCTCGGTGAGCGGTCCGGAGGGCAGCCTGCAGTTGCCGAACCGGTTCCACCACCCTGAGTACTACGTCCGTCACACAGCCACTGGGGCGGAGCGGATCGACGTACCGGCGCATGGGCTTGGGTACCACTACGAAGCCGCCGCCGTGATGCATGCGCTGCGCGAAGGGCAGATCGAAGTGCCCTCGCTGCCGCATACCGGGACGCTCGAGATCCTCGAACTGCTCGACGAAACGCGGAGCCAGATCGGGGTCCGCTACCCCGGTGACGACGACGACCTGACTGGATGAGCAAAACATGCCCGACGGACGAAGTTCCTTCGTAGTGGTGGCCAACCGGCTGCCTGTCGACCGAATCGAGATGCCCGACGGCAGTACGGCGTGGCGCCGCAGCCCAGGCGGTCTGGTGACCGCCCTGCACCCGGTGATGCAGGCCCACGAAGGCGCCTGGATCGGCTGGACCGGTAGCGCCGACGAGAAGGTGGACCCGTTCGACAACGACGGGATGCACCTGGTCCCGGTGATGCTCACCGCCGAGGATGTGGAGCTCTACTACGAGGGCTTCTCCAACGCGACGCTCTGGCCGCTCTACCACGACGTGATCGTCGCACCGGAGTTCCACCGCGAGTGGTGGGAGTCCTACGTCGCAGTGAACCGGCGGTTCGCTGAGGCCGCGGCAGAGGCGGCCGATGAGGGCGCTGACGTCTGGGTGCACGACTACCAGCTGCAACTGGTGCCGGCGATGCTGCGTCGTCTCCGTCCGGACGTCCGGATCGGGTTCTTCCTGCACATCCCGTTCCCGCCCACCGAGCTGTTCGCCCAGATGCCCTGGCGCCGGCAGATCCTCGACGGGCTGATGGGAGCCGACCTGGTCGGTTTCCAGCGCCCAGGCGCCGCCTCCAACTTCGCCCGGCTCGCCCGGAACCGGATGGGCCTGCGGACCCGCGGCGACCGCATCCACCTGCCGGACGACCGCGTCGTCCGCGCCAAGGCGTTCCCGATCTCGATCGACGTCGGTGAGCTGGAGGAGCTGGCCCGCAAGCCGGAGACCGAGAAGCGTGCGCAGGAGATCCGCGACGAGGTCGGCAACCCGGCCCACATCCTGCTCGGCGTCGACCGGCTCGACTACACCAAGGGCATCCGCCAGCGCCTGCGCGCGTTCGGCGAGCTTCTGGACGAGAAGCGCATCTCTGTCGACGAAGCGGTCTTCGTGCAGGTAGCAACGCCGTCCCGTGAGCGCGTGGAGCAGTACCGCGTGCTGCGCGACGAGATCGAGCTGCTGGTCGGCCGGATCAACGGTGAGCACGGCCGCATCGGTACGCCGGCCATCAACTACCTGCACACGTCCTACTCGCGGACCGAGATGGCTGCGCTGTTCCGGGCCGCAGACGTCGCAGTGGTGACCCCACTGCGCGACGGCATGAACCTGGTCGCCAAGGAGTACGTCGCAACCCGGTACGACGACACTGGGTCGCTGGTGCTCAGTGAGTTCGCCGGTGCGGCCGATGAGTTCCGGCAGGCGTTCCTGGTGAACCCGCACGACATCAACGGGATGAAGGACACCATCGTCGACGCCATGAACACCGACGACCGTCAGCTCGGCCGCCGGATGAAGGCGATGCGCAAACACCTGGCCGCGCACGACGTGAACCTGTGGGCCGCGAACTTCCTCAAGGCCCTCCATGACGAGGACTGACGGCCGGCTCCTCGCGCTCGACCTCGGTACGTCGTCCAGCCGGGCGCTCGTCCTCGACGCTGCGGACGCATCCCCGGTCCCCGGCGCACTGGCGCGCCACAAGATCAGTCCGACGTACGGGCATGACGGGTCTGCGGTTCTGGACGTGCACGAGTACGTCGAGGGTCTGCTGAGCTGTCTGGACGAGCTGGAGCAAGGCGGACACCTCGAAGGCATTGAGGCGATCGTCCTGTCGACACAGTGGCATTCGGTCGTCGCTCTGGACGCTCAGGGCGCCGCGCTGACGCCAGTGGTCACCTGGGCGGACACTCGCTCGATCGACCTCGATCTGGGGTCGTCGTTCGACGAGCAGGCGTTCCACGCGCGCACTGGCAGCTGGCTGCACAGGCTCTACTGGACGCGCCGCATCCCTTGGCTGCTGAGCGAAACGAGCCCTGTCAGCTTCGCCGGTCTCCCCGATCTGGTGATCGAGCGACTGATCGGTGAGCGCGTCACGTCGGTCTCGGTCGCCTCCGGCACCGGCACACTCGACCTGGCCACCGGCCAGTACGACGAAGAGGCCCTGCAGATCGCGGGTGTGAAGGCCGACCGCCTGCCCCCGATCGTCCCGACCGGGTGGACGGGTCAGCTCTCGGCCGAATA
The DNA here is from genome assembly GCF_004349055.1 of Kribbella antibiotica. Taxonomy (GTDB): domain Bacteria; phylum Actinomycetota; class Actinomycetes; order Propionibacteriales; family Kribbellaceae; genus Kribbella; species Kribbella antibiotica. The sequence goes on along the minus strand of NZ_SMKX01000043.1, from coordinate 49,265 downwards.
CGCACGACGCTGGCCCGGACTGGTCGGCGTACCGGTGCATCCGCCGACTGGTGACGGCGCTGCGTCCAATGTCGGCACCGGCGCCTACGACGAGACCACCGCAGCAGTAACAGTCGGTACGTCGGCCGCGGTGCGGGTCGTGCACCCGATCGACAACGCACCCGAGCTCCCGTGGAACCTCTGGCGGTATCGGGTCGACGACAAGCGCGCAGTGACCGGTATGGCGTTCTCTGCCGCCGGAAACATGCATGCCTGGCTCACGAACGTGCTGCGACTCGAACACGACGAGCCGACCACTGTGGAGATCGGTGCGCCCGGTGTGATCGCCGTACCGTTCCAGGCAGGCACTCGACCGCCTGCAACGGTCCCTGGCGGTTCCGGTGTCTACTTCGGGCTGTCATTCGACGACACCGCCGAGACGCTGCTTGCTGCATCCCTGCAGGGTGTGTCGTTGGAGGTGGATCGCGGACTGCGCATGCTGGACGAGCTGTTCGGACACGAGCTGTCCGTCGTCCTCGGAGGCGGCGGTATCGACGCCTCCGCCTGGTGGCGGCGCTGTCTCACCGCCACCTTCGCCCGCCCCACCGACGTCTGCGCCGAGCCCGAGGTCGGCGCCCGCGGCGCAGCCGCAGTAGCTCTCGGCCTGTCCCCCCTACCCGGCGGCGAGCACCTCACTCCCGCCGCCGACGATGTAGACCGCGTAGCCGCCCTGCGCCCCCGCTACGAGTCCCTCCGCGACCTGGCCGTCCAGGCGAGCAGCCTGTGAGCGGCGAGGTCGAGCGACTGCTCGCGGCAGACCCGGTAGAGATGGCGGCCAAGTCCTTCGTGGCGATAGTCACCTGGAGCCAGCTCGGCGATTCGTTCACCCGGCAGCAGATCATGAAATGGTTGACCCAGGAATTCGGCAAACCACGCTGGAACGACCAGCTCGCCTTGAAGGCCTACAACGCGGTCATTTTCGAGCTCGAACTGATCTACGAGCAGGCGAGGATCGCCGCCCGCCGGAGCGATGGTTCGGTGACGATTCTCCCCCGTGGTGTGCGTTTGCGCGACGCCCCCGACCCCGTCACCGCGCTCCGCGAACTGCTCTGATCAGGCGTTCGGCGTCAGGCTGAGCGTCTGCGTGGCGGTCTCGAGGACGTTGCTCAGAACCTTGCTCTGGCTGGGCGCACCGCCGACGGTGATCTCGACGTTGCCGCCCTGGCCGCCCTTGAGCTCGGCGTACCGCGAGGCGACCCAGCGGGTGGTCTTGCCGCTCGTGTAGGTGTAGACCACGGTGCTGACCGTGACCGGGCCCTGCCCGACGGTCGAGGTGCCCTTGACGGTCGCCTTGGCCACGATCTTCAGCCCCGGCGTGCCCTTCAGCGACGCGATCTTCTTGTCCATCTGTGACTTCGTGCTGGCCGGTCCGAGCCAGGTGTTGAACCGGATCATCCGGCCGTTCGCCGCGTCATCGAACTTCGTCTCGTGCTTGCCGATCGAGGACTCTTTCCACGTCTTCGGCAGCTTCGAGTGCGAGATGTACTTGCCGTTGCTCATCTTCTCGAAGTTCCGCATCGCAAAGGTGATCGGCGCAGCCTGCGCCGCCGCGGTGTTCTGCTCAGCCGCATTGCTCTGCACCGCTCCCCCCAGGAACAGCACCCCCGCCCCAGCCAGTGCCGCAACTCCGGTCAGCGCGCCCGCCACAACCCCGTACCGCTTCATTTCTGTGGTTCCCCTCTGCGCTTCCTCCCTGGCCGCGCACCGATTGAGACACCCGCCGCCGCCAAAGAGTTCGTTCTTCGACGGAGATGGAATGGTTGCCGCTGACATGAACCGGACAGCCTCGGCGAGCGTCCCCCGGCGCCGGGCAAGGTGTGTCGGTACGCATTCACATCTGGGGGTACCGCACATGCGTCTTCGCCTTCCTGTCGTCGCCGTGGCCACTCTGGCCCTTATCAGTCCGTCAGTCCCTGCAGCGGCCGGGACGCCAGCGCCGAGTCAGCTCGTGTTCGGCGCCTGCCCGGACGACATCGCTCAGCCCTACCCAACGCTGACCTGCGCCACGTTGCAGGTGCCTGTCGACTACCGGCAGCCGTCCGGCCCAACTACCTCATTGCTGGTCAGCAAGCACGCCGCCAACAACCCGGCGAAGCGCCAGGGTGCTCTCTTCGTTAACCCTGGCGGCCCGGGTGGCAGCGGCGTGATCACGGCCGGCTACTACGCCACCCCGGACGAGAGCGGCTTCACGGCGCTGGATTCCGCCGTCCTCGATGCGTACGACCTGATCGGCGTCGACCCGCGGGGAGTCCGGCACAGCGGGGCCATCAGTTGCGCGGCCCCGGACTACTTCCCGGTCCCGCAACCGGATCCGGACGCCCCTGCCACTCGCGACGCGATGTGGAAGCTGTGGGACGGCTACGCGGACGGCTGCGGCGCCAACGTCGGCGCCATGCTGCCGCACCTTGGCACCGACAACGCCGCTCGGGACATGGATCGCGTCCGGGCCGCACTGGGCGAGCCGAAGCTCAACTACCTCGGCGGCTCGTACGGCACCTATCTCGGCGCCGTGTACACCGAGTTCTTCCCGCACCGCGTCGGCCGGATGATCCTGGACGCCAACGTCGACCCCACCCCGCCGGACCTCTTTTACCAGCTCGCCAAGGACCAGAGCGTTGCCGGCCAGAAACGGCTCGACACCTACCTCGCCTGGATGGCTGAGTACGACGCAGTCTTCCACCTGGGCAGCACAACGCGCGCGGTACGCGCCAACTGGAACAAGACGCTGGCCGACTTCCGCAAGCCACATGGCTCCGTCGGCGCCCACGAACTCCTCGGCGCCCTCTTCGGTGTGCTGGTCACCGAAGAGATCTGGATCGATTTCGCACAGATCCTCAGCACCTATGTGAACGACGGTGACGACACTGCACTGGTCGAGTTCGCGGCCCCGAGCACCAGCGCTGGGACCGAGCGTTTCAACGCCATCTTCAGCGCGGTGATCTGTGTCGACTCGAAGTGGTCGCACAGCAAGGCCACCTACGAGCGAGACTCGGCCCGGCTCGCGAAGGTCTCCCAGTTCGCCTGGGACAACATGTGGATCACCGGCAGCGTCTGCCGCAACTGGCCGGTGCCGAACCACGCACCGATCAAGATCTCCGGTCGAGGGCTGCCCGGCATCCTCATGTTCAACAGCGTCGGCGACCCGGCCACGCCATACGCCGGCGCTGTGAAGCTGCACAAGGTGTTGCGGGGCTCGGTACTGGTCACCGAACGGGATGCCGGCGCACACGGCGTCTTCGCCAGCACACAGGCGACGATGAACACCGCGGCGAACGCCATCGGCACGAAGTACCTGCTCACCGGCGAGCTCCCGCCGCGCGACATCTCCGTACCGGGCCACGCGCTGCCGGTGCCCACACCGGCCGCGCTGAAGGCACCTAGCGAGAAGAAGTCGCCAGCCGTCGGAGAGCGTTGGCGTATCTCCTAGCAGCCAGCCCCTGCACCGTGCGTGTGGCCGGTCCGCCCAGGCGGGCGTACCAGGCCGCCGCACGGCTGTAGGCGGTCACTGTGAAGTAGATGCCGTCGGACTCCCGCGTAACAATGAAGGACTCCTCACCGGACTCCGGGTGTCCCTGCAGCGTCCCGTAAGCGAAGCCGATCCGGTCTGGCTCATCCACGGTCCACACCACGCGACACGGAATCGCCAGCCCCAGCAGACCGATCGGTACGGCGGTCCGCAGCCGGCCGATCACCATGCCCGGCCCGAGCCGCCCGAGCGCGTTCACTCCGGGCTCTGCCGGACCATCCGCGGTGAACGGCACTCCGGCGAGCCGTTGCATCCGCCAGCCGAGTAAGGCCTCCCCTGCCCGCCGGAACACCTCGTCCCCCTCGCCGAGCCGGGCCCGGTGCTCCAGCCGGTGGAAACCGGGCGGAGTCTTGTCGAACCGGGTGGAACCGACTACGTCGTACGTGAAGTGCAGTTGGGGCAGGTCGTCGAGCCGCATCAGGTCAGCTGCTCTTCAGACCGCTGGTCTTGCCGGACTTGATCGCGCTGAACAGCGCCTTGGCCTTCGCTTCGTCCCATCCGACACCAATACCCCCGCCGCTGACGCGCACACTGTCGTCGCCGATCGGCACCGTCAGTGTGACGCCGCCACTGCCGGAGACGGCCCGCATGCCGCGAGCGAACTTGATGAAGTCGAACAGGCTCATCTCCTTGTCGACGGTGAGCGCATCCACCCCCTTGGTCGCGACGTTGAAGTAGCGGACCGGGTTGAGGAACGTCGACGGCGAGGTCGCCTTCTTGCCGACCGCACCGACCATCTGGCGCTGCCGCTCGACCCGGCCGAAGTCGTTCTTGCCGTCCGCGTGCCGAGAGCGCACGTAGCCGAGCGCGGTGACGCCGTCCAGGTCCTGGCAGCCGGCCTTCAGGTTGATGTGCGCCTGCTTGTCGTCCAGCGCCTTCGGCAAGCACATGTTGATCCCGCCAACGCTGTCGATGACGGAGGCGAAGCCGCTGAAGCCGATCTCGACGTAGTGGTCGATACGCAGGCCGGTCTTGGTCTCCAGAGTCTTGATCAGCAAGGCCGGATTGCCCTTACCGAGGGCGAAGGCCGCGTTCACCTTCTGCTTGCCGTAACCGGGCACGGTCAGCACGCTGTCGCGCGGGATGCTGACCAGCACCGTCGGACCGGACTCCGGCACGTGCATGATCATGATCGAGTCGGTCCGGGAACCGGATGCCTTGCCGGTATGCAGCCGGGCGCGCTCTGCGCGACTCAACTCCTCGCGGCCGTCGGAGCCAACCATCAGGTACGTCGTACCGCCCGCGGCGGCCGGCCTGGTGCCGGTGGGCATGGCTTCGACCTTGTCGACCCGGCTCCACGCGTAGAGCGGGACGGTGACAAGCATCAGCACGAACAGCAGGACGAGCAGTCCGACGGTCCTCAGAAACCAGTTCTTCCGCTTCTTCGGGGGCCGGCGGCCGGCGTAGCGTGCGTCCATGGGCTGCGGTTGACTCATACCTGAACGGTATCGGTGCGCGAGCGCTGAGACGTCACTCCAGTGAACGAATCTAACGGTCTGAAAGTCGATGCCGCCTCCTTCAGAAGGAGGAAATCGGCCCCGGAAACGAACCAGACCGCCGAAACGCGCGCGGTGACTCCCCGGTCCGCGCCGCGAACAGCCTGCTGAAGTAGGCCGGATCCTCGTAGCCCACCCGGCGCGCGACCGCTGCGACAGACAGCTCCTCCTCGGCTAGCAGAGCCTTCGCCGTACTCAGCCTGGTGCGCAGGACGAGCTCCTGCGGCGTCACGCCAGCCTCGCGCCGCACTTCCTCGCGTAGCTCCTTCACGGTGAGTCCAAGCTCAGCGGCATAGTCCTGAACGGAGGCGACCACACATGCCAGCGCAGCGAGCCGCTCAGCCACCCCCTGCACTGGCGTCGGTACGGCCGCCCCGAGGAGGTCGTACAGCGCACCAGCCGTCTGTACGGCGTTGTGCGCCGAAGCGACTCGATGCAGCCGGCTGAATGCGCGGTCGACCGGCCTGGGGTCGGCGTAGCGGCTGACTGGTCGGCTCGGGTCCAGGTGGCCGAGTGCGGCCAGCCCGGTGGTCGCCGTACCGGCGAAGAGAACCCAGTGCTGCCGCCACTTCGTAGCGGGGCGGTAGCCGTGCAAAACGCCGGGGTAGAGCCACAACATTGCGGGTGCCTGCACCTCGTGCACCTGGCGGTCCGGGCCGTGGAGCAGGTGGCCGCGGCCCTCCTTGACCCAGACCAGCGCGTGACAGCCCAGTGCGCGCTCTGGTGACGGTCCGCGGGGGTTGACCTGCTCACCAACACCCAGACAGAAAAGTCCAAGTTGTTGCTCAGCAGGCCCAGGAGTTAGGTAGGTAGCCCAGTTCGGCATGACACAAGAGTCCAAGAAGTACTCCGCACTGTCCATTCCGGTTGCCTCACACCGAGTGTCGAATTGTCGATGTGCTGACATCAAACGGATATGTGCTGGACGAACGACGGCTTGGCGAACTGGTCGCCGTACCGGAGCAGGAGCGGACCGATCTGCCGGTACTGCGCCGGCGACTGCAGGAGGACGGGTACCTGCTGCTCCGCGGGCTGCTGGATCCACAGGCAGTCCTGGAATTCCGCAGGTACTACTTCGAACTCACCGGCGGCGCCAGCGACAGGGCGTCGTACCGGAGTGTGCTGTTCGAGCAGATCGTGCCGGGACCTGAGTACGCCGCGTTCTGCGGGCTACTGAAGGGCTGGTTCGAGCGGTTTCTGGGCGGGGAGCCGTTTCTGCACCGGCGGAAGATCATCCGGCAGACCGCTCCGGGCGAGAACGGCATCGGGACCGCCACCCAGGCGCACTACGACCTGGTCTACCTGCGCGGCGGTAGCGACCAGGTGCTGTCGGCGTGGATCCCACTGGGCGACTGTCCGGTCAGCCAGGGCGGTCTGACCTACCTGGAGCGCAGCCACCACCGAGTGCTCACCGAAGAGGCCGCCGGCACGTTGAAACGGCCCGCCGTCTCGATCACTGCCGACCTGCCCGCCCTGGCCGACCAGTACGACGCCAGCTGGCTGGTAACCGACTACTCAGCGGGCGATGTGGTCATCCACACCGCGCACACGATCCACGCGGCCCTGGACAACGCCTCGGATGTGACGCGGCTCTCAACGGACATCCGCTATCAGCGCGCCGAGGAGGCGATCGACGCTCGCTGGCAGCACGACTGGCACGACCGCGACGGGCTCTGAAAGCGCGCCAACCCGGTGGATTCTGACCGATATCCGGATTGCTTCTCGCTAACGACAATCATTTCGGTTAAGGTTCCGGTCGAACCTACAAGCAGTCGAGTGGTGTGAGGAGAGCCGTGAACCGCAACGAGTTGGTCGCCGGGTTGGCGCAGAAGGCGGGTATCCCGCGGAACCAGGCCGAGCGGGTCCTCGACGCGCTCGGAGACGTGGTCACCGAGGCCGTGCACAAGGGCGACAAGGTGTCGCTGACCGGTCTGTTGAGCATCGAGCGCGTCATGCGGGCACCGCGGACGGGCCGCAACCCGCAGACCGGGGAGCCGCTGTCGATCCCGGCCGGTTACTCCGTGCGGCTGTCCTGCGGGAGCCGTCTGAAGGCCGCCGCCCGCGGCGACCTCCGGACGATCTCCTGACCTATCTCCCGAACCGAATCGGGTCGCACTCCCCCTCGTCGGCCGAGTGCTTCACCTTCGCCGGCACCGCGGTCACCCAGTACGGCGTGGTCGCGGTCGGCGGAGTGGTGAACCGCGCGTTCGGAAGGTAGAGCCGGTCCCCAAAGGCCGCCGCAGTGGTCGGTACGTCGAAGTCGGTGCTGGTGATCTCGCGCTGCACCGCGCCCAACGTCCCGGCCGCATCCAGGCGGACGACGGCGATCTTGTTCAGCCGGTTCTGGACGACGTACAAGGTCTTGCCGTCCAGCAGCAGGCCGTCGCCGTTGGTCAACACTGCGCCACCGAGGTCGACCTTCCGGGTGACACCGGTCTCCGGGTCGACCCGGAACAGGAATCCGGTCGAGGATTGAACAATGAGTAGCCCACGACCGTCCGGCGTGAGGGCAATGCCGTTCGCGTTCAGGACGCCAGCGGAGTGCTGATAGTCGCCGCTGAGGGGAATGGTCGTTGCCTTGGCGGGCAGCTTGCCGCCGTGCCCGAGCGGGACCTTGTAGAGCACGGGTTGCTGGGACTCGGTGAACCAGGCCGCATCCTTGCTCAGGATGACGTCGTTCACGAACGTCGGTGTGCTGGTCGTGAAGGTGTAGCTCGCGAGCACACGGCCGGTCCGGGTGTCGATCACGCGACCGTTGCCGCCGCCTGCACCGGCGACGAACAGCCGCCCGTGGCCGTCGACCTTCATGCCGAGCGAGCCGGTGCCGGGTCCGGCGCTGAGCACCTTTCCGGTGCCGGTGCGCAGGTCAGCGGCGTAGATGTCGCCGGTCGCCCGGGAACCGAAGTACGCCGTACCGCGGGCGATCGCGATGCCTTCGGGCTGGAAGCCGGCTGGGAGCTCGATCCGGGCCGGGAAACTGTCGTGCCGGGGAGTCGCCGTTGCGGCCGGGGCGCCGGAAAGGCCGAGCAGCAAGGCGGGTACGCCGATGAGTAGTGCCCGTCGGCGAACGAGGTTGGACATGGCGGGTCCTCCTGATTCAGGGGTCTGGTCTGAACAACGGGATCGGCCTGTGGAAAGTTCAGAACGGGCTGTGCCAAACGGGTATGTTCACTGTCAGCAACTCACCACGAATACTTGGGGGCAGGGATGACAGCAGACATCGAGAGCTCGGGTCCGTCCCGGCCGCAGGACGACCTTTACCGCTCCGTCAATGACCGGTGGCTGACCGACAACGAGATCCCGGCCGACAAGGCCATCTACGGCGCCTTCCACGCGCTCTGGGACACCGCCGAGCAGGATGTCCGCGCGATCGTGGAGAAGACCACCGCCGCCGATCACCCCGCCGGCAGCGAGCCACGGAAGATCGCCGATCTGTTCACCAGCTTCATGGACGAGGAGACCATCGAGCGGCTGGGTGCGGAGCCGATCGCCGACCAGCTCGCGCTGGCCGACTCGGTCACCGACGCCGCCGAGCTGGTCGCGGTCCTGGGCAAGCTCGAGCTGGAGGGCGTCTCGGGCGTCTTCCGGGTCTGGGTCGACTCGGACGCGAAGCAGTCCGACCAGCACATCGTCTACCTGATGCAGGGCGGGCTGAGCCTGCCGGACGAGTCCTACTACCGCGATGACAGCTTCGCCGAGAAGCGGACGGCGTTCGTCGCCCACGTCACCCGGATGCTCGAGCTGGCAGGCCGGCCTGATCCGGCCGGAGCCGCCGAGCGGATCCTGGAGCTGGAGACACAGCTGGCCTCACACCACTGGGACCGGGTCAAGGAACGCGATGTCACCAAGACCTACAACAAGCTCAATCGGGCCGGGCTGGCGAAGCTCACCTCCGGTCTCGACTGGTCCGGCTGGCTCGCCGGTGCCGGCATGCCCGAGAGCGCGTTCGAGCAGGTCGTCGTGCGCGAGCCGGAGTTCCTGACCGCGGCCGCGGCGGCCCTGCAGGAGACCGACATCGCGCGGTGGAAGGAGTGGCTCGGCTGGCAGGTCGTGCACTCGGCCGCACCCCTGCTGAGCAAGGCCTTCGTCGACGAGAACTTCACCTTCTACGGCAAGGCCCTGACCGGCGCACCGGAGCTGCGGGACCGCTGGAAGCGCGGGCTCGGCACCGTCGAGTCGGCCCTCGGTGAAGCGCTCGGCCAGCTCTATGTGACCGAGCACTTCCCGCCGGCAGCCAAGTCCCGGATGGTCGAGCTCGTCGCCAACCTGGTCGAGGCCTACCGGGTCCGGATCGAGGCGCTGGACTGGATGGGTCCGGAGACCCGCCGCCGCGCGCTCGACAAGCTGGGCACCTTCGTGCCGAAGATCGGCTACCCGGACAAATGGAGGGACTACAGCGCCCTCGAGATCGACCCGGGCGACCTGTTCGGCAACCTGCGCCGCTCGGTCGCGGTGGAGACCGCCCGTGAGCTGGCCAAGCTCGGGACGCCGGTGGACCGCGACGAGTGGCACATGACGCCGCAGACGGTGAACGCCTACTACAACCCCCGGCAGAACGAGATCGTCTTCCCGGCCGGGATCCTGCAGCCGCCGTTCTTCGGCCTCGACGAGGACGACGCGGTCAACTACGGCGCGATCGGCGCCGTGATCGGGCACGAGATCGGCCACGGCTTCGACGACCAGGGCTCGCGGTACGACGCCAACGGCAACCTCAACGACTGGTGGACCGACGAAGACCGGGCCGCCTTCGAGCAGCGCACCGACAAGCTCGTCGCGCAGTACGACGCTCTCTCGCCGGAGGAGACCCCGGGTCAGTTCGTCAACGGCAAGCTCACCCTCGGCGAGAACATCGGCGACCTCGGGGGCCTGTCGATCGCCTATGCGGCCTACCAGCTCTCCCTCGACGGCGCCGAGTCGCCGGTCATCGACGGCAAGACCGGCGCGGAGCGGTTCTTCGGTGCCTGGGCTCATGCCTGGGCCACCAAGACCCGTCCCGAGGAGGCCGCGCGACGCCTGACAATCGACCCGCACTCACCGCCGGAGTTCCGCTGCAACGCCGTGGTGAAGAACATCGACGTCTTCCACGACACCTACGGCACCGCCGAGGGCGACGGCCTGTGGCTGGCGCCCGAAGACCGGGTGCGCATCTGGTGACCGTCGACCCCGGGCCGCTCGGGCGAAACCTGCGCGCCTGGCGCGAGCGGGTTCGGCCCGAGGAGGTCGGGCTGCCGGGGACATCCCGGCGGCGGACTCCCGGTCTGCGCCGAGAGGAGCTGGCCACGCTGGCCGGCGTCTCGCCGGAATACGTCGTACGGCTGGAGCAGGGGCGGACGCGACACCCCTCCCCGCAGGTCGTGTCGGCGATGGCGCGAGCGCTGGGGTTGTCGCCGTTCGAGCTCGATCACCTGTATCGGCTGGCTGGGTTGTCGACGCCGGAGAGCGGATTGATGCCGCGGCACATCACGCCCGGCGTGCGGCGGCTCGTGGATCGGTTGGGCGACTCCGTGCCGATCGCGGTCTGCACGTCCTCGTGGGAGACGGTGTACTGGAATCCCTTGTGGGCGGCGCTTCTCGGCGATCCGGCGCGCGCCGCGAGTGGACGCGCGCGGAACTTCGCCTGGCGACACTTCAACGGCCTGCTGACCGGGATCACCCTTCCGCCGGAGACGCTGGCCGAGTTCGAACACGACCTCGCCTGCGACCTTCGCCGTACGGTGGATCGGTATCCGGGAGAGCACGACCTGGCGGCAATGTGTCAGGAGTTGCGGGAGCGCTTCGACCGGTTCGCGCGGTCTTGGGACAGCGGTGACCTGCCGCGGCACCGGACGGTGCGCAAGATCATCGAGCACGACGAGCTCGGCACGATCGCCTTGGACAGCGACATCCTCACCGCGCCCGACAGCGAGCTGTATGTCACGGTCCTGACCACGGAGCCCGGCTCCGAGGACTCCTCCCGGCTCAGCCTGGTACTGGCGTTGTCTGGATGGAGTTCCATTCCTGGCTGATGGTTGAACCATGACCATCACACTGATCACCGGGGCCAACAAGGGCCTCGGGTACGAAACCGCCCGCCAACTCGTTGCCCTCGGCCACACCGTGTATGCCGGTGCCCGCGATCCCGAGCGCGGCCAGGCTGCCGCCGACCAGCTCGGCGCCACCTTCATCCAGCTCGACGTCACCGACCAAGCCTCGGTCGAAGCCGCCGCCAAGACCATTCAGGAGATCGAGGGACACCTCGACGTACTGGTGAACAACGCCGGCGTCCAGGGTGGGATGCCGTCCCCGGCCGAGCTCACCGCCGACCGGCTGCAGGCGGTGTACGACGTCAACGTCTTCGGGCTCGTCCGCGTCACCCAAGCGTTCCTGCCGTTGCTCGAGGCATCGACCTCGCCGGTCATCGTGAACATCGGCAGCTCGCTCGGCTCCAGCACGATCGTCACCGACCCGGCCCGGATGGAGTCGAGCCTGACCCTGCTCGACTACGCCTCCTCGAAGGCAGCGGTCATCATGCTCACAGTCCAGTACGCCAAGGCTCTGCCCCACCTGCGGATCAACGTCGTCGAACCCGGCTACACCGCTACCGACCTCAACGACAACCGCGGTCATCAAACCGTCGAAGAAGGCACCGAAATCATCGTGAAGATGGCGACGGTCGGACCCGAAGGCCCGACCGGCACCTACCAGGACCGCAACGGCACGCTGCCCTGGTAGCCGCCACTGGCCGGCGAAATGCGGGCTAGGAGGACATCCAGTTCTGGAGGCCTTCGACCGTGCGGGGCATGGCGTCGGAGAGGTTCTCGGCGCCGGTGTCGGTGATCAGGATGTCGTCCTCGATCCGGATGCCGATCCCGCGCAGGTCCTCGGGGACGGTGAGGTCGTCGGCCTGGAAGTACAGGCCGGGCTCGACGGTCAGGACGTAGCCGGTCTGCAGGTCGCCCTTGCGGTAGTGCTCCTCGCGGGCCGACGCGCAGTCGTGCACGTCGAGACCGAGCATGTGGCTGGTGCCGTGCAGGGTGTAGCGCTGGTGCAGCTTGCTGTCCGGGTCGAGAGCTTCCTCGGCCGAGACGGGCAGCAGCTCCATCGCGTCGAGCCCGTGCACGATGACCTCCATCGCGGCGTTGTGGCCGACCTGGAAGGTCGCACCAGGCTTGAGTGCCGCGATGCCGGCGTTCTGCGCGTCCAGGACAAGCTGGTAGAGATCACGCTGGCGCGGAGTGAACTCGCCGTTCACCGGCAGGGTGCGGGTGATGTCGGCGGTGTAGAGCTGCCGGTTCTCGACACCCATGTCGAGCAGCATCAGCGTGCCGTCGACGACCGGGCCGTCGTTCTCGATCCAGTGCAGCGTGGTGGCGTGCGGTCCGGCCGCGGCGATCGACGTGTAGCCGACATCGTTGCCCTCGGCCCGCGCCCGGCGCCAGAAAGTGCCCTCGATCCAGCGCTCGCCGTACTGGCGGACGCGGTCCATCTCGGCGAGCACGTCGGAGAAGCCGCGGTGCGTGATCGCGACGGCCTCGCGCATCTGCTCGATCTCCCACGGGTCCTTGACCAGCCGCAGCTCGGACAGCGTCGCGGCCAGCTCCTTGTCGCGGGCCTCATCCGTCCGTGCACCGCTCAGCAGAGACGCGATCGACTGATCCTCAGCGCGCCGCACCCGAGTCGGTACGTCGTTCTTGAGCGCGTCCCCGAGCTCGTCGAGATGACGCGTCTCGATGCCGAACTCACCGGCGGTCTCGGCCAGCGACGGCCGGCGACCCGCCCAGAGCTCTCCGTAGCTGCGGTCGCGCCAGAACTCCGAGCCCTGGCTGCGATCCGAGCGCGGCCGGAAGTAGAGAACGGAGTCGTGGCCGGTCGTCCCGTTCGGCTCCAGCACCAGCACGGCGTCCGACGTCTGGTCACCAGCCAGCCACACATAGTCGGTGTGCGGCCGGAACACGTAGTCGGTGTCGTTGGACCGGACCTTGTACGTCCCGGCCGGAATCACCAGCCGCTCGCCCGGAAACGCCTGTGACAAAGCATCCCGCCGCTTCGCCGCCCAGACCCCGGCATCGCTCAGCGTCACGTCCTGTCGCTCGGAGTCGGCCCACCCCGAGTTCATGAACGCGGTCAGCTTCGCGCTCGGCTCGGAATCGTGCGAAGCAGTCTTCGGCGCGGTGGTGTTCTCGGTCATCGTCGACCAGTCCTCGTTTCGGCGCAGGGGCCTGGTGTCAGCCCCGGATGTGCAGTTCGTCTCCGCGGACCAGGCCACTGTCCGGCAGCGCGTCCGCGGGATCCGAGCCGATGCGCGTGATCGCATCCTGCTCGTCCCCGAAGCCTACGCTCGGCCCGACCGTCTTGGCCTCCGCGGAGTCGAAGATCTCCACCTTCTCCCCAGCCACCTCCTGCTCGCGTCGACCGGCCCGGCGCAAGCCACCAATCACCCGCGCGCCCGGCGGACGCCGTACCAACGCTTCGAGGTAGGAGCGCGCCACCTGCGAGGTGTGATCGAAGACCTCCAGCGTCTGCGACTTGTCGTACATCCGCTCGTTGAAACGCAGCCACGCCAGCCAGCCGATCAGTGCACAGCCGCAGCCCACCCCGAGCACCGCGAGAAACACATAACCCGGCATCACACACATCCCCTCATCAATCGTCGGTCTCGACCCTGACGATGGCGCTCCCGAGCCCGATTCCGCGCACGACTTCGAGAACTGTGGATAACCGGTCGGCGCGACGACCAAGGCGATGCCCCGGCCCAAGGGGCACCGCGCCCGACCCCGGTCCACGGCCACTCGGTGCGGGAGTACCGCCCGCCGATTCAGGTAGGGGCAGCGCTCCCCAGCCACCGCTGTTCATCCCCAGCCGGTGCGCCGCCAGCTCCAGCCCTCCGCTCTCCGCGCGAACCCGGCCGCGCCTTGAGCACGGTTCAGTCACGGATCGGGCCGGAAAGTGACTGGTGGGTGCTCAAAGCTGCCTGGGGTCGCGGCCTTGAGCACGGGTCAGTCGTTGCGAGGGGCGTGCGGTGACTGAGGAGTGCTCAAAGAGGATCGCCCAGCCCCGAAACACGCGAACCCACCTTTGAGCGCCAAGCGCGACTTTGAGCCCGAAGCGCGACTTTGAGTGCCCACCAACCATTTCCACACCGGCCAACTGGTTGGTGGGGGCACAAAGTGCGGCGACGTGCCCAAAGACACGCGGGCCCACCTTTGGGCGGGAGGCGGGGCTTTGGGTGCGAGGGGCGACTTTGGGTAGCTGTCGATCGTTTCTGCGGCGGGAAAGCGGTTGGTGGGGGCACAAAGTGGGCCGGGGCAGGCAGGCAAAGGCCTCGCAAGCTCATACCTTGCGAGGCCGAGTCTTTTGTAGCGCGGGCGGGCAAACGGGCGCCTGACCGACACGCGAACGGTGAGCGACGTCACGGCGACGTACGATCCGCGGATGACGCACCTGATTTGTTTGCGGCACGGGGAAGCGGAGAGCAACGTGGCGCGGAGTATGGCGCCGGCGTTGGCTACGCCGCTGACGGCGCGGGGGCGGGAACAGGCGGAGGCTGCTGGGGTTCGGCTTCGGGAATCGGGGGCGGTGCGGGTTTACTGCAGCACGGTTGCTCGGGCGGTGGAGACGGCGACGGCGGTGGCGCGGGTTGTGGACCAGCTTGAGGTGGTTCAGCTGGCGGGGCTGGACGAGGTGCTGATCGGGCCGGACGCTGATCCGCTGGCGGAGACGACTCGGGACGGTGCCGCGGCGGCATTGCGGTCATGGGTGGTGGACCAGGAGCTGACCGTGGCGTTCCCGGGTGGCGGTGAGGACGGGACAACCGTCGTACGGCGGACAACCGAGGCGCTGCAGTCAATCGCGGCGGCGCATCCCGGGGAGACAGTGATCGTGGTCGGCCATGTGGCGAGCCTGACTGCTGGTCTGAGCGTCTTATGCGACCTCCACGAACAGGTGTGGGGCCGGCCGTTGCCGCATGCTGCCCCCTTCGTGGTGGAGGGCGGTCAGGTGTGGAGTTGCCGCGATTGGCCGGGAGGCTTCAGCGGCTGACATGCTGGGGCGGGTGAGCCCGAAGACGTTGACGGATTTGGTGGCGCCCGACTGGGCGGAAGCGCTGGCGCCGGTCGAGGAGACGGTCAGCCGGATGGGTGAGTTCCTCCGCGGCGAGATCGCCGCGGGCCGGTCTTACCTGCCTGCTGGGGAGAACGTGCTGCGCGCCTTCAAGAGCCCGCTGGCGCAGGTGAAGGTGCTGGTCGTCGGCCAGGACCCGTACCCGACAGCAGGTCACCCGGTGGGGCTGAGCTTCTCGGTGGCGCCTGAGGTCCGGCCGATCCCCCGGAGCCTCCAGAACATCTACCGCGAACTGATGGCCGATGTCGACGCCCCGAAGCCGTCCAACGGCGACCTGACGCCGTGGGCCGAGCAGGGCGTGCTGCTGCTCAACAGAGTGCTCACCGTGCAGACCGGCAACTCCGGTTCGCACCGCGGCAAGGGTTGGGAGTCGGTCACCGAGCAGGCGCTCCACGCGCTCGTGGACCGCGGCGGACCGCTCGTCGCCATCCTCTGGGGACGCGACGCACAGACCCTCAAGCCAATGCTCAAAAACATCCCGTACGTCGAAAGTGCGCACCCGAGCCCGATGTCGGCCGACCGCGGGTTCTTCGGCTCGAAGCCGTTCAGTCGCGTCAACGCGCTCCTCGTCGAGCAGGGCGCCACCCCGATCGACTGGCGCCTGCCCTAAACCGCGCTCACCGCGCCTGACCCCACCCATCGGAGGGGTCAGGCGCTTCGGCCTGCCCGGATAACTTGTTCGAATGACCTATTGCAGGATCGTTCAACAATCTCTTATGGTGACGGGAATCGCACCGTCCGTCCCTGGGAGGAACCATGTGGGTTCTGCTCGCCATCGCGGTGGTCGTCGTCGGATTCGCGCTTCGGCTGAACTCGATGCTGGTGGTCACCGCCGCCGGGATCGTGGCCGGTCTGATCGGTGGTCTGTCGCCGGTCAAGATCCTGAACGCCTTCGGCGACGGGTTCGCCAGTAGCCGCTCCGTCACCGTCTTCATCGTCACGCTGCCCGTGATCGGGCTGATCGAGCGCTACGGGCTGCAGCATCAGGCCCGCAAGCTGATCAGCAAGCTCACCTTCGCCACCACCGGCCGGCTGCTGGCCATCTACCTGCTGATCCGGCAGGGCACGGCAGCGCTCGGCCTGACCAGTATCGGCGGGCCCGCACAGGCTGTGCGGCCGCTGATCCACCCGATGGCGGCCGGTGCCGCCGAACGCCGCTACGGCAAGCTGCCGGAGAAGCTCCAGGAGAAGATCAAGGGCTTCGCCGCCAGCGCGGACACGGTCGGGCTGTTCTTCGGCGAGGACATCTTCGTCGCGATCGGCTCGATCCTGCTGATCACCGGGTTCGTCGATGCGACGTACGGGCTGCAACTGGAGGCGATCGACATCGCGCTCTGGGCGATCCCGACCGGTATCTGCGCACTCCTCATCCACGGCGCCCGGCTGCTGTACCTCGATCGCCAGCTGGACAACCTCGCGCGTGAAGCTCGGGCCGAGGCGAAGGAGACGGTCAAGTGATCAAGGTCGAGTGGTTCTACTGGCTCTGCGGGATCTTCTTCGTACTGATCGCGCTGCAGGTCCTCAACGACCGCAGCAACCCCAAGCGGATCGGCAGCGCGGCGTTCTGGGGCATCCTCGGCCTCTCGTTCGGCTATGGCACCTTCGTGGTGAACAAGACGGCGCCCTCCTGGATCCTCGGCATCGCCGTGATCGGTCTGGCTGTGCTCGCCGGTTGCGGCTTCCCCGGCAAGGGCCAGGAGCGTACGACGACGCCGGCGGAGCGAGTGAAGTTCGCCGACCGGTTCGGCAACAAGCTGTTCCTGCCCGCGCTGGTCATCCCCGTGGTGGCTGCGCTGTTCGGTGCGTGGCTGGCCAAGGTGAAGCTCGGCGATGGCACACCGCTGCTGCAGTCCGGCTCCGCAACGATCATCGGTCTTGGCGTCGCATCCCTGCTGGCACTGGCGGTTGGGGTCGCACTGCTCCGGCCGCGCTCCCCCGCCGTACCGCTGCATGAGGGGCGCCGGCTGCTTGAGCACATCGGCTGGGCGGCGATCCTGCCGCAGATGCTGGCCACACTAGGCCTGCTGTTCAACGCCTCCGGTGTCGGCAAGGCAGTCGGCCGAGTCACCGACCATCTGGTCCCGAAGGGCTCACTGATCGCCGCAGTCGCCTTGTACTGCATCGGTATGGCGGTCTTCACGATCATCATGGGCAATGCGTTCGCAGCGTTCCCCGTGATGACCGCTGCGGTCGGCTGGCCGCTGCTGGTGCAGCAGTTCGACGGCACTCCCGCAGTGGTCTTCGCGATCGGCATGCTGGCCGGCTTTTGCGGCACGCTCTGCACACCGATGGCCGCCAACTTCAACATTGTTCCAGCGGCCCTGCTGGAGATGAAGGATCAGTACGGCCCGATCAAGGCCCAGATCCCGACCGCAATCCCCTTGCTGGGCTGCAACATCGCGATCATGTATTTCTTTGCCTTCTAAATCGTAGAGCGCCTTCTAGTCAAAGGAACTTCATGAAGTACGCCGCTGCCTGGTCCGCGATCGCGTGTGACGTGCTGGAGACGCCCTATCCGTACGGCGCCGCCCACGCCTCACGCGGTCCGGAGGACGTGGATGTGACGCCGGAGAAACTGCACCCGGTGTTCCATGGCTCCTACGACTGGCATTCCAGCGCGCACATGCAGTGGTCGCTGGTCCAGCTGCTCGCACTGGCACCGGATACCAGGGCAAGCGAGCTGCTGAACCAGCGGCTAACCACCGAGGCGATCGCGACCGAGGCGGCGTACCTGCGGGAGCGTCCGTCGTACGAGCGTCCGTACGGCTGGGCCTGGGCGGCGATGCTGGTCGCCGCCACTCGCAACACCCAGTGGGCCGACGCAACCAAGCCGTTGGGCGATGTGATCGCAGACCTCGTGCTGGACTGGCTGCCGCGCCAGGCCTACCCGGTCCGGCACGGCGCCCACCTCAACACGGCTTTCGCCCTGTCACTACTGATGGAGGCGTACGGCGATCTCGGCCGCACCGATGTGGTCGACGCTATCCAGACTCGGGCGCTCGACTGGTTCCACAAAGACACCGCCTACGACACACGCTTCGAGCCGTCTGGCACGGACTTCCTGTCACCGGCGCTATCCGAGGCCGAGCTGATGCGCCGGGTGCTGCCCGCGGCAGAGTTCACCGACTGGCTGCACAGCTTCCTGCCAGGGCTGGGCGAGGACAATCATCAGCACCTGCTGGAGGTTCCCGTCACCGACGATTCCGGTGACGGTCAGCTCGCGCACCTGTCCGGCCTGGCGCTGTCCCGCGCCTGGCAGCTCCGCACGATCGCACCAAGCCTGCCGGACGTCGCCGAAGCACTCCGCAAAGGCGCCGACCGTCAGATCGACGCCGTACTCCCCACTGCCACCGACGGAGACTTCATGTCGACGCACTGGCTGGTGTCGTTCGCCCTCCTGGCTCACCAGGCTTAAACCCAGTCCAGCTGCGCCACAGCAACGCGTAGCGACCACCCGCGGCCAACAGTCCGTCATGCGTACCGGACTCAACCACCCGCCCCTGGTCCAGTACGACGATCCGGTCCGCCTGCTGTGCTTGCGTAAGCCGGTGCGCCACGATCAGCGTCGTCCGCCCCTCGGTCGCTGCCACAGATGCACGCTCAAGCTCACGCGCGCCCGCACTACCGGCCTCTGCCGTCGCCTCATCCAGTACGGCGACCGGCGGATCAGCCAGCACCAGCCGGGCGAACGCGAGCTGCTGCGATTGCGCACCAGTCAGCTGATGCCCCTCTTCACCCACGACTGTCGCCAGGCCATCAGGCAGCGCACGCACCCAGGCCAGCGCGCCAACACGTTCCAGCGCGGCCGCAACCTCATCATCCGTAGCGTCGAGCCGAGCAAGCCGTACGTCGTCAGCCAGCGTCCCGGAGAACACGTGAACCTCCTGGCTGAGCAGAGCGACCTGTGAGCGGGTGCGGTCCTCACCAAGGGCCTGCACATCCACACCACCCAGCCTCACCACGCCAGCCGTCGGCGTAAGCACTCCGGCCGCTAGCGCAGCCAGCGTGGTCTTCCCTGCACCACTAGCGCCCACGAGCGCGACTCGCTCCCCCGGCTCAAGCCGCAGCGACACCCCATCGACCACAAGCGGTCCGTCGTACGCGTGCCCGATGCCCACCAGCTCGATCGACGCATCCGCCGGACCGGGACCGGGCGGCGGCGAAGAGATCTGCTCCATCTCCAGTACGCCGGCCAACCGCGCCAGGCCCGCAGCCGCGGTCTGGGCCTCGTCGAACAGCATCAGTACAGCGCCGATCGGGTTGAACAGCCGGTGGAAGTACAGCGCAGCGGCCGTCACCGCACCGATGGTCACCAGGTCACCTCGCACCAGGAAGAACCCAGCGACCAGGATCGCGGTCAGCCCGGTGAACTCCGCATGGTTGATCCGCGACGAGAAGAAGCTGAAGATCTTGAACACCTTGATCGACAGGTCCCGGGCAGTCGCGGAGGTGGCGTCGATCTTCGCCAGCTGCACGTCCTCGAGCCGGTAGGCCCGCACCGTCGCACTACCGCGCAGCGACGCGATGATCGCCTCTGAGCGCTCTCCCATCGCGATGCGTTCCTGGCGGTAGAACGGCGCCGACCGCGGCAGGTACCAGCGCAGCGCCAGCAAATACATCGGTACGGCGAGCAGACCGGCCAGTCCGAGTCGCCAGTCGAGAGCGAACAAGCCAGCGGCCGTCAGGATGATGGTGAGCGCCGCCCCCAGCAGGGTCGGGCCGATGTCGGTCAGAGCAGTCGCCACCGTCGCCACGTCGTCACCGACTCGGGACAGCAGGTCGCCCGTGCGCACCTTGTCCAGAACAGGTGCCGGCAACTGCAGCGCCCGGTCGAGCACCTTCTCCCGGATCCGCGCCAGGACCGTCTCGCCCACGCGTGCCACGAGCATGACGCCCAGCGCGGTGAGCAGACCGGCCAGGACAGCAGCGCCACCGATCAGCAGCACCGCCTTGACGATCACAGAGTTGTCGGCGCCAGCCGAGGAGACGTCGTCGACGAGCGCACCGAGCGCCCAGGGCGCGACCAGACCGGCCGCACTTCCACCAGTGATCACGATGGCCGCGATGATCGACAGACCAGGCAGCTTGCGGATCTCACTCCACAACAGCGCCCACGTCGCCCGCGGGCCGGCAATGGGTAGGAGGTTCATCGGAGCACCGCTTCCTGGTACGTCGCGTCCGACTCGGCGAGCTCGGCATGGATTCCCTCGGTCACCACGACGCCGTCGGCCAGCACGATCACGCGGTCCATCTTCCCGAGCAGCGCCGGGCTACTGGTCAGCACGAGCGTGGTCAGGCCGGAGCGGACCTCAGCCATCCCCTCTGCGAGAAGCTCCTCGGTGACGGCATCGACCGCCGTACTGGGGTCGTGCAGGACGAGCAGTGGCGGTTCGGCGAGCAGTGCACGAGCGAGACCGAGCCGCTGGCGCTGGCCGCCAGACAGTACTTGGCCGCGGTCGGCCAGCGGCCGGTCCAGCTCGTCGATCAGGTCAGCAGCGCCGGCTGCGGTCATCACTCGCTCGAGCGAAGGTGACTCGACCAGCAGGTTGCTGCGCAGCGTGCCTTCGAACAGGTCAGTGTCGTGCTGCTCCAGCAGCACTGTGTTCCGCAGCGCATCGATATCCAGCTCGTCGATCGGCACACCGCCGACGCGGACTGAGCCGGTGTGCTCCGAGGTACGGCCGCCCACAACCGTCAGCAGCGCGTCCGCGTCGCGTGGGTCGTAACAGAGCACCCCGACGGACTCCCCGGCCCGCAGCGTCAGGTCGACGTTCGACAACGTCTTGTAGGAGACAGCCTCCAGAGCCAGCAAAGGCTGCAAAGGGTCGACAGTGATCGCCGTACCGGTCTCTACGAGAGGCGATGAGGACAGCACGGCGGCGACGCGGCCAGCGGAGGCACGAGCTGTGGCGAGCACCTGGCTGGCGTAGCCGAGCGTGCCCACCGGCTCAGCGATGAACTGCGCGAGACCGACAACAGCAATCAGCTCACCGATGCTGATCCGCCCGTTCAGTGCGAACCAGCCGGAGACACCGGCCACGGCCGCGAGCAGCAGCCCGCTCAGCGCCGTACTGACGCCGTCCTGAAGACCAGCTGTCGACACCGCTCGCAGTGTGGCTCGCAGCGTCGTCTGGCTCGACTGGCGATAGCGAGCGGCCGCGTTGTGCTGCGCGCCGATGCCCCGCAGCGTCCGCAGCCCGCCAACCAGGTCAGTAGCCAGTGCAGTCGTTTGAGCGACCGCCTCCTGCTGAGTCGACGTACGACGCGTCAGCAGCGGCGACAGGGCCTGAATCCCCAGCACCAGCAGCGGTACGCCGATCAGTACGCCGATCCCGAGCGGTACGTCGACCAGTAGCAACGACACTGAGGAGACGATCAACGCAGTGGAGGCCGCAGCGCCGATCGAGACGGCCCGCATCACCAGTGCGGTCTTCTCTGCATCGGATGTCGCGATCGACAGCAGCTCACCGGAGCGCAGCCCAGTCCGCTGTCCCCGTGGGTCCAGCACGCGCCGGGCGATCTCCAGCCGCAGCTCATGCGTCTCCCACTCGATCGCACGCATCACCTGCCGCGCACCGAGCTTCCAAGCGTTCGACAGCACTGCAAAGAGGGCGAACAGCATCACCACACACCAGATGAGCGGCCGCACATCCCCTGTGGCCACTGCCTTGTCGACGAAGATGCCGATCGTCACAGGAACGGCTGCCTCGGTCGCTTGATGTAACGACAGCAGCAGCACACCCCGGACCATCCGCCACCGGTGTCGCCGTACCGATCGTCTCAACAATTCACCCGTCGACATATTAGGTAACCCTAACTGGTTGCGAAGTGATTGACAGCCGGAGCCGATCACCGTACGGTCTCGCGATAATAGGAAACTTTCCTAACAGTTGAGTTGGTTGCGTCCCACGCAGCGAGCCGACGCCACGAGACCCGCGAAGGGAGGCAGGGTTATCCCATGGCAACAACACCTGGAACACCCCGCCTGCTCCGCGCGATGAACGACCGGGCCGCCCTGGACCTGCTGCTCTCCCAGGGACCCCTGTCCCGGACGACGCTGGGGCACCTGACCGGCCTGTCCAAGCCGACCGCTTCGCAGCTGCTAGCGCGCCTCGAAGCGGCCAACCTGGTGCGTGCCAGCGGGACCACCGCCGGCCGCCCCGGACCGAACGCCCAGCTGTACGAAATCAACGGCAACGCCGCGTACGTCGCCGGTCTCGACGTCACCCCTGCCCGGATCCGCTCGGCCATTGCCGACCTGACCGGCAAGGTGGTGGGTAGCTACGAGCTGCCGACGCCCGGCCGCAGTGCCAAGGGCACGGTCGAGCGCGTGGTCAAGGCGATCGAAGGTGCAGCCGGTGAGGCCGGTCTGAACCGCGCGAACCTGCACCGCGTCTCGATCGGTACGCCGGGTGGTTTCGACCCGACGACCGGCCGGCTGCGGTACGCGACCCACCTGCCCGGCTGGCACGCCCCGCACCTGCTCGAGGAGCTGGCCGCGGCGATCGTCGTACCGCTCGAGGTCGAGAACGACGTGAACCTGGCCGCCGTCGCCGAGCGACAGGTCGGGCACGCCCAGGAGAGCGAGAACTTCGTCCTGCTCTGGGGCGAAGAGGGCATCGGTGCAGCGATCGTGGTCAACGGCCGCCTGCACCGCGGTGCGACCGGTGGCGCTGGTGAGGTCGCCTTCCTGCCGCTGCCCGGGACACCGCTCGTCCGCAACGTCGGCCGCAACAACGCCGGCGGCTTCCAAGAACTGGCCGGTGGCGAACCCGTCCTGGCCCTGGCCCGCGCACACGGCATCAAAGCCCGTACGCCGGAATCCGCGATCGCGGCCGCCCTGGCAACCCCAGGAGCCGGCGACGCGGTGCTGTCCGAATTCGCCCACCGCCTGGCGGTCGGTCTGGCCGCGATCGTCGCGGTCGTCGACCCCGAGCTGATCGTCCTCGCCGGTGGCGTCATCACCGCCGGCGGCGAACGCCTGCGCGGGCTCGTCCAGGACGAGCTGGCCGACCTCGCCGTACCAAGGCCGCGGTTGCTGATGACCGCGATCCATCTCGACCCCGTGCTGTCGGGTGCCCTGCAGTCCGCACTGAGCGCCACCCGCGACGAAATCTTCGATACCGCTAGCTCTCCACCCATTTCCTAGGAGTCAAACGGATGCAACGCCTGTCTCGTGCCCTCATCGGCACCGCTGCGGTGGCCCTGCTCGCCACTGCCTGTACCGGTACGTCGGAAGCCCCGAAGGCCAACGACGATGCCACCAAGGACGTGACCATCACGTTCTGGCACGGCTGGAGCGCCCCCAGCGAAGCGGCCGCGATCGCGGCCAACATCAAGGCGTTCGAGACGAAGCATCCCAACATCAAGGTCAAGGTCGTCGGCAACATCAACGACGACAAGATCAAGCAGGCCCTGCGCGCCGGCGGCCCGAACTCGCCGGACGTGGTCTCCTCGTTCACCACCGACAACGTCGGTACGTTCTGCTCGTCCAAAGTCTTCTCCGACCTCAAGCCGTTCCTGGAGAAGTCCGCGATCGACCTGGACAAGACCTTCCCGAAGGCGCTCCAGGACTACACGCAGTACCAGGGCACGCGCTGCACGCTGCCGCTGCTGAACGACGCGTACGGCCTGTACTACAACAAGGACGCCTTCAAGGCCGCCGGGATCACCGAGCCGCCGAAGACGCTCTCGGAGTTCGACGCGATCGCGAAGAAGCTGACCAAGCCCAAGGGCGACGGCTACAGCCAGCTCGGCTTCATGCCGAACTTCCACGGCTACGAGTCGACCTCGGGTCACTTCGCTGCCCAGTGGGGCGCGACGTACTTCACCCCCGAGGGCAAGTCGAACCTCGCCGCCGACCCGGGCTTCGCCAAGATGTTCACCTGGCAGTCCAACCTGGTCAAGGAGCTCGGCGGCTTCGCCAAGCTGGAGAAGTACCGCGCCACCTTCGGTGACGAGTGGGGTGCCAAGAACCCGTTCCACACCGGCCAGGTCGCGATGTCGATCGACGGTGAGTGGCGGCTCGGGATGGCCAAGGAAGCCGGCGTGAAGTTCGACATCGGCACCGCGCCGTTCCCGGTCCCGGACGACCAGGCCGACACCTACGGCAAGGGCTACCTGTCCGGCACCATCGTCGGGATCGCCAGCACCAGCCAGAAGCAGAACGCCGCGTGGGAGCTGGTCAAGTTCATGACCACCGACACCAAGGCCGTGGTCGACTTCGCGAACGCGATTCACAACGTGCCCTCCACCCTGGAGGCGCTGAAGTCGCCGGACCTGAAGGTCGACGAGGGTTTCAAGACCTTCCTCGACATCGCCCAGCACGCGAAGAGCAACACCACCCCGGCCAGCCCGAACGGTGGCGCCTACCAGCTCACCCTGCAGGGCTTCGGCTACCAGTACGAAGCAGGCAAGGAGCCTGATCTGGCCGCCGGTCTCGCCAAGACCGACGCCCAGATCGACAAGGACCTCGCGCAGGCCAAGTGATGGCGACCGTCTCGCTGGGACTTCGGCAGAAGCGGCGGAAGGAACGCCTGCGCAACCTCGCGTTCCTCTCCCCGTGGCTGATCGGGGTCGGCGTCTTCTTCCTGTACCCGCTCGCTTCGACCGTCTACTTCAGCTTCATGAAGTACGACGGGTTCACCCCACCGGTGTGGACCGGCCTGAAGAACTGGGCCTACGTCTTCAACGACTACCCGATGTTCTGGCCGGCGCTGCGCAACACGCTCTGGCTCGTGATCGTCATGGTCGCCCTGCGGGTGCTGTTCGGACTCGGTATCGGCCTGCTGATCACCAAGGTCAAGACCGGTGCCGGGGTCTTCCGGACGCTGTTCTACCTGCCCTACCTGGCGCCGCCGGTCGCGGCGACGATGGCGTTCGCGTTCCTGCTCAACCCGGGGACCGGGCCGGTGAACAGCATCCTGGGCAAGCTCGGGCTGCCGCAGCCGGGCTGGTTCAACGACCCGGCCTGGTCGAAGCCGGCACTGACCCTGCTCGCGATCTGGGGTATCGGCGACCTGATGGTCATCTTCATGGCCTCGCTGCTCGACGTACCGAAGGAGCTGTACGAGGCCTCGGAGCTGGACGGCGCGGGGGCGTGGAAGCGGTTCGTCCACGTCACGCTGCCGACCATCCAGCCGATCGTGCTGTTCGCCGTCGTCACCGGTGTGATCCAGACGATGCAGTACTACACGCAACCACTGATCGCCGGAAAAGTCGCGAGCGGGGTAATTGGTGGCTCTGGGCAACAATTCGAGCCGGGCTATCCGGACAAGTCCACGCTGACCCTGCCGCAACTGGTCTACAACCTCGGTTTCCAGCGGTTCGACACCGGTGGAGCGAGCGTGGTCGCGCTGGTGCTGTTCGTACTGGCCATGATCTTCACGGCGTTCCTGATGCGCCGCGGCAGTGGCTTCCTGGCCACGGACGACTAGGAGACTGCTGAATGAGCACCCTGACCGAACCTCGGGTGGAGACCCCCGTCTCCCGGCCCGACATCGAAAAGGCCGGCCGCGAGGCACGCCGTACCAAGTTCCTGCACTGGGTCGCCGTGCACTCGCTGGCGATCGCCGCGGCGTTGTTCTTCGTCCTGCCGTTCGTGTTCGTCTTCCTGACCGCTCTGATGAGCGATCAGCAGGCGCTGACCCGCAACCTGTGGCCGGACAGCTGGCACTGGGAGAACCTGCGCACCGTGTGGGAGACCCCGGGCTTCCTGACCTGGTGGAAGAACACCTTGATGTACGCCGTTCTCGGCACCTCGCTGACGCTGGTGTCGAGTCTCCCGGTGGCGTACGCCCTGGCCAGGTTCAAGTTCCGCGGCCGCAACTTCGCGATGATGCTGGTGATCTCCACGATGATGCTGCCGCCACAGGTGGTCATCGTGCCGATGTACCTGTTCTGGGCCAAGGAACTGCACCTGTCCGGAACGCTGTGGCCGCTGATCATCCCGATGGCCTTCACCGACGCGTTCTCGATCTTCCTCCTCCGTCAGTTCCTGCTGACGATTCCCAAGGAGTACGTCGAGGCCGCCAAGATCGACGGCTGCGGTGACTTCAAGACGCTGATCCGGGTCGTTCTGCCGATGGCCAAGCCGGCCATCGCGGCGGTCGCGCTGTTCCAGTTCTTCTACTGCTGGAACGACTACTTCGGCCCGCAGATCTATGCCAGTGAGAACCCGGCCGCCTGGACGCTCAGCTACGGCCTGGAGTCCTTCAAGGGCGCCCACCACACCAACTGGAACCTCACCATGGCCGCCACCGTGCTGGTGATGGCCCCGGTGATCATCTTGTTCTTCTTCGCGCAGAAAGCCTTCATCGAAGGCGTCACACTCACAGGGGTCAAAGGTTGAAACTCACAGTCGTAGGCGGCGGATCCACCTACACGCCCGAACTCGTCGACGGCTTCGCCCGGCTGCGTGACACGCTGCCGGTGACCGAGCTGGTCCTGGTCGACCCGGCCGCGGACCGCCTCGAACTCGTCGGTGGGCTGGCCAAGCGCATCTTCGCCAAACAAGGTCACCCCGGTCTCGTCACCACGACGACCGACATCGACGCGGCGATCGACGGTGCGGACGCCGTACTGCTGCAGCTGCGGGTCGGCGGCCAGGCTGCTCGTCAGGAAGACGAGACCTGGCCGCTGGAGTGCGGTTGCGTCGGTCAGGAGACGACCGGCGCCGGTGGCCTCGCCAAGGCGCTCCGAACGGTGCCGGTGGTTCTCGACATCGCCGAGCGGGTACGGCGTACCAACCCGGACGCGTGGATCATCGACTTCACCAACCCGGTGGGCATCGTGACCCGGGCGCTGCTGTCGCACGGCCACAAGGCAGTCGGGCTGTGCAACGTGGCGATCGGGTTCCAGCGGCGGTTCGCGAAGCTGCTGGGCGTCACCCCGGAGGAGGTACAGCTGGACCACGTCGGGCTGAACCACCTCACCTGGGAGCGGGCAGTCCGCGTCAACGGCGAGGACATGCTGCCGAAGCTGTTCGAGGGCCACATCGGCGAGCTTGCGGCCGATCTGAAGCTCCCGGCGGAGTTGCTGCTGCAGCTGGGTGTCGTACCGTCGTACTACCTGCGCTACTTCTACCAGCACGACGAGGTGGTGCAGGAGCTCCTCACCAAGCCGTCGCGTGCCGCGGAGGTGGCTGCGTTGGAAACCCAGTTGCTGGAGATGTACGCCGACCCGCAGCTCGACGAGAAGCCCTCCCTGCTCGAGCAGCGGGGCGGTGCGTACTACTCCGAGGCCGCTGTGAACCTGGCGTCCTCACTGCTCAACGACACCGGTGACATCCAGGTGGTGAACACGCTGAACGACGGCACGTTCCCCTTCCTGGCTGACGACGCCGTCATCGAGGTGTCGGCCACCGTCGGCGCAGATGGCGCAATGCCGGTCGCCGTAGCCCCGGTCGAGCCCCTGTACGCCGGTCTGATCGCGAACGTGACGGCGTACGAGGATCTGGCGTTGCAGGCTGCCATCAAGGGCGGCCGCGAGCGTGTCTTCGAGGCGCTGCTGGCGCACCCGCTGGTGGGGCAGATCTCGCTGGCGAACCAGCTGACCGACAAGCTGCTGGCTCACAACAAGCAGCATCTGCCGTGGGCCCGATGAGCGCCGCAGTGGTGCCGGGCGGCGTACTGGCCTTCGACGCCGGCAACAGCAAGACCGACGTCGCACTGGTGTCGGCCGACGGCCGCGTGCTCGGGACAGCACGCGGCGGCGGTTTCGAGCCGCACGTCATCGGTGCCGACGCCGCAGTGGCGGGTCTGGAGCCGCTGGTGCGGGCTGCAGCCGCAGCAGCCGGTCTGCCCCTCGGCGACCGGCCCTTGGTCCAGCAGATCTCCGCCTGCCTCGCCAACGCCGACCTCCCGATCGAAGAGGAGCGGCTGAAGGCAGCCTTCGAGAGCTTCGGCTGGGCCGAGTCGGTCTACGTCACCAACGACACCTTCGCGCTACTGCGCTCCGGTGTGGACGAGCCGCGCGGCGTAGCCGTCGTCTGCGGCGCAGGCATCAACTGCGCCGGCCTCATGCCCGACGGCCGCACCGCTCGCTTCCCCGCAGTAGGCCGGATCTCCGGCGACTGGGGAGGCGGCGCACAGCTCGCCGACGAGGCCTTCGCCGCCGCCGCCCGCTCCGACGACGGCCGTGGCCCCTACTCGGCCCTGGAAGCAGCCCTCCCGGCGCACTACGGCGTACAGTCCGTCCCCGCGCTCATCGAGGCCCTCCACCTCGGCGACATCCCCTACAACCGCCGTCTGGAAGCAACTCCCATCCTCTTCGAGGCGGCGGCAGCAGGCGACACCGTCGCCCGCGAGGTAGTCCACCACCAGGCCGAAGAGATCGTCACCATGGCAGCAGTAGCCATGCGCCGCCTAGACATCCTCGACGAGCCCACCGACGTCATCCTCGGCGGCGGAGTCCTAACGGCCGGCCACCCCCTGCTGATGGAGACGGTCATCCGCCTCCTCAACGCAGTGGCGCCCAAGGCAGTAGCCCGAGTCATCGACGTACCACCTGTAGTCGGCGCAGCCCTCCTGGGCCTCGACCACACCAACGCGCCGTCAGACGCACACCTAACCCTCCGATCCGCCTACGCGACATCCCCTGCCGCGTAGCCGACCCCAGGCGGTCAGGCCCGGACACTGTGCCCGGACCTGACCGCCTATTCACTGCAAATTCGCTGCATCCTCGAGGATCACCTCGTCGTCCTCGTGCCCGGGGCGCCGCTCAGGACTTCCAGGATGAAGAACCGGAGCCAGCGCGCTCCAAACTCTCCGCAGTGCGTCGTGGTCGAACTGCTGTGGCGAATCCGTTGCCTGCAGCAACACATCACCACTAGCTTGCGACTGCACCACCGCGAATGCCTTCGAAGCCTCCAACCCCGCCACCCCGCCCAGCCGATCCGCCAGTACAGTCGGACACAGCGTGATCCAGCCATACCCACGCAGGAACTCCGCACTCCGCTCAATCGAGTCAATGAAGTCCCGGTGCAGCGCAGAATCGAGCGACGTCGCATAACCGCGGTTACCGTCGAGCCGCACGTCCCCGTAATCAACCGACTGAGATCCGAAACAGTCCGCCAGAAACGACCTCAACCGCTCTCCGCCATCAGCGCCCATGATCTCCGGCGTACGAATCGCGTGAACGACGAACCGTGTCTGTCCTGGCCTCCCGACGTATCCATCGGTCACGGTGATCTCGGCATCCTGATGCGTGTCAGGCGACGACTCATCAGGCATCGTCATCTCGTCCGGTCCATCGGAGATCGCCAGGGTAAGCCCCTCCGGCCGTCCGTCCAGCGCGGCGAGACGCTTCTGCCAACCGGACTTCGAGAACTTCCGCGCCGCCATTCTCCCGTTCCGCGGCTGATCCACGAACGTGCCGCGAGCATTCCCCGACTGCAGTTCCTCGACCAAACCGGGGAACAGCGCCAGCCCGCGCTCCATCCACCCCCGGGCAACCGCCGCGAACTCCGCATCGTCGCGAATCGCACAGTTCACCTCGACGTGCAGATACAAGACCGATCGGCTCCCACTACCTGCAGTATTTGTCACTCGACCGTCGCAGCATCCTCGAGAATCACCTGGTAGTACTCGCTGCCAAGCACCTTCTCAGGCGTCCCTGGGGGCAACACCGATGCCAGCGCAGCCCACACCCGTCTGAGCGCCGCGTCATCGAATTCCGCAGGCTCTTCGGTGGCCTGCAAAACCATGTCGCCGCTGGAGAGCTCAACAACACGCGCCCAAGCACCCGAGGCCACCAGAGCAACCGCGCCCCCGAGCCGTTCAGCCAGCGCTGCCGGGCACACAGTGATCCAGCTGTACCCGCGCAAGTACTGGCTGCTCTGAAGCATCGACACGATGACGTTTCGGTTCAGAGCAGCATCGAGCGAGGTCTGCAGCCCCACGTTTCCGTCCGTCGCCACCCGCCCGAACGCCACCGGCACCGAATCGAGCGCAGCGACCAGAAACTCCCGCCAACGAGCTCCCGTCCCCGGAACGAACTCACCGACGTCGGCAACTGTCTCGTCAACGGTCAGACTCACCCATCCCGGCGTGGCATTGAACTCGTCATTCATGGACACGCCGAAGCGCCGCCCGGCCCCCTCCACCCCTTGAGGCACCTTGAGACTCAAAGACAACCCCATCGGTCGCTTCTCAAGCCCCCTGATCCGATCCTCCCAGGCGGCCGCCGAGTAAGCCTGCGTCGAGAACCCTCCACCACCAGGTGCCTGATCCACCAACTCCGACTCAACCCCCGGCGCCAGCACGAGATCAGGCGCCATCCCCAGCCCGAGCTCGAACCATCGCTCAACCACGGCAGCAAACTGTCCCTCCCGCAGCAGACAGTCCACCTCGGCGTTCAGGGAGTTCACCCTTTGCACCGGTCTATCACCCGCCTTCGAGGTGTTGTTCACAGGTGGTCATGCCGTTCGACCGTCGCGGCGTCCTCGAGGACCACCTCGTTGCGCTCGTAACCAACCTTCACTTTGGGCTTACCGGGTGGAAGAACTGGAGCCAGCGCGCGCCACACCCGCCGCAGCGCCTCCTGATCGAACTCCTGCGGAGTGGCGGTGGCCAGCAGCAACACATCACCACTGGCCAGCGTCCGAACCGCCACAAACGCTGCCGACGCCTCAAGGCCAGCACCGTCGCCCAACCGCGCCGCGAGGGCGGCTGGACAGAGGGTGATCCAGCCGTAGCCGCGCAGATACTTCGAGCTCTCTTCTATCGAATGGATGAAGATGCGCCGGACTGCCATGTCGAGAGAAGTCGCATGGTTGATGTTGCCGTCAAGGATGACCTGCCCATAGTCGACGGACCGGGAACCGACGGCGTCGGCGAGGAATGACATCCACCGCTCATCCGAGCCCGGGTCCAGTAGCTCCGGCGTCCGTGCATTGACCGTAAGCCGCACCTGCCCTGGGAGGCCGGCATGCTCGTCGATCACGGTGATCTCGACACTTCCGACATGTTCGTCGGACTCGTCGACCATCGACAAGGTCAGCCCCAGCGGCCGAGTTCCAAGCCCTGCCAGACGCTGCTCCCACCCCGACTTCGAGAACTTCCGCTGTGCCATCCGCGCGCCCCGAGGCTGATCCACGAACGCCCCACTGGCCGCACCAGCCTCGAGCCTCGCAAACAGCTCCGGAAAGAAAGCGGCCCCGCCCTCCAGCCAACTTCGCGCGACCTCCGCGAAGTCCGCGTCGGCAGGCAACGAACAGTTCACCTCGACATGCACGAGCGAGATCCGTCGCATCGACATGCCCTCCTGACCGTGCGCTGCTGCACTACTGCAGGCTCGCTGCATCTTCCAGGATCACTTCGTCGTCCTCGTGGCCAGGACGGCGCTGAGGACCTCCCGGATGAAGCACCGGACCCAGCGCGCTCCAGACTCGGCGCAGTGCATCCTGGTCAAACTCTTCTGGCGAGTCCGTTGCCTGCAGCAGGACATCGCCACTGCGTTGCACGCGAATGTCCGCAAACGCCTTCGAGGCCTCGAGGCTCGCAGTTCCCCCGACCCTCTCCACCAACTCGGACGGGCATACCGTGATCCAGCCGTAGCCGCGCAGGAACTCCTTACTTTGCTGGATCGAGGCGATGAAGTCGCGCCTCAGAGCAGAGTCGAGCGATGTCGCATGACCGCGGTTACCGTCGAGCCGCACATCCCCGTAGTCAATCGACACGTCTCCGACACAGTCTTCCAGGAATGACCTCACGCACTCGCCGCCATCCGAGCCCATCAGTTCCGGTGTGCGGATCGCGTGGACAACCAGGCGCACCTGCCCAGGCATTCCGATGTGCCCGTCGATCACGGTGATCTCAGCATCCTGATGCGTGTCAGGCGACGACTCATCAGGCATCGTCGTCTCGTCCGGCCCGTTGGAGATGGCAAGGGTGAGCCCCTCCGGCCGTCCCTTGAGCGCGCCAAGACGCTTCTCCCAACCGGACAGCGAGAATTTCCTGGAGACCATCCTGCCGCCGCGGGGTTGATCGATGAACATCCCGTGTGCTTCCCCGGACTGCAACTCTGCGAACAGACTGGGGAACAACGCCAGTCCGTGCTCCATCCACCGACGAGCCACCTCCGCAAACTTCGCGTCGTCCGGGATCGAGCAATTCACCTCGACCCTCAGATACGAAACCTGACGCACACGACCTCCCAAGATTCCAGTCACCATCCCATTCCCGGCGCAGCACCACCGGTCAATATTCCTCCAAGTATGCCGACCACAAGGAGTCCCGCCACATCGGCCGGCCTCAGTCCCGGCGCCCACAACGAAGGCATCTGTGGCTGCGACTGCGTGACCGTCTGTGGGGCCTGCTGATGCTGCTCCTCCTGCTTCTGTTGCTGCACCTTTACCGCCGGAGGCTCCGGATCCCATTTACGATTGTAGAAGCGGAGTCCTGGCTGATCCGCCTTCGACCAGATTCTGAGTTTGCCGCCCGGCACCGGAACGTTCTCGTCGGTGGGCAGCCCTGGGCCGAAGTCGACCTCCCGGTCGTCGTTGGCTGCTTTGAGCTGGATTCGCAGCTTTTCAACGTACCGTTCGACCTGCTGGCGACCGAATTTCGTGTGTTCGGCGCCGGACGGCTTGATCTCCCAGATATAGACGGTTTCCTTGCCCCAAAAGATGATATCGGCAACACCGTCGCCGCCGGTGCCGTTGCGGTTGGCCCCTTTGATCTTGTTACGGCCACCATTCATTCCGGCAACATCGGCAGTAACGTCGCCCTCGTAGCCGTGCACCCCCGCCCAGACCCGGACAAGCTCGGCGGTCCGTCTGACGGCAACATCGTGATCCGCAGCAATGTATCCACCCTTGCGATTCGGGTTATGGTCCGGCTTGTCCTCCGTTGGGGTAGGGCGTGTGCTGACAGGGGGCTCGCTCGGGCCTGACGGACGTACCGCCTCGTCGTTCTCGATGGGTCGAAGGCCCGTCGGATCGGAGAGGGTGGTGGGGTTGTTGTTGGCGTAGGTGTAGGCGAGGAGTTGTTTGACGTCCTGGGTATCCAGGACTGGGTCGACCGAGATGAAACGGCCCAGCACGGGGTCGTACTCGCGGGCTCCGACAGTGGTCAGGCCGGTGGACTTGTCCTCGGTTTTGCCCAGGAACCCGCGGTTGTCGGGCCAACTCGGGGCGGCAACTCCGCGCGGGGTTCCAAAGGGAGTTGTGTATCGGGTGGTCGCGGCAAGGGTGTCGCTGTCGACGGCCACAGACGCGGTGCCGTGGTAGTCGGTGACCAGCCACGAGACCTTGTTGTTCGCGGTCCGAACCGCGACCTGCCGGTCGCCGAGAGCGTAACGCCGGTTTGCGGTCAGGGCTCGGGTCGTCGTGTCCAGCGTGACTTCCAGGGTTCCGATGTAAAGCGTCGTCTTGCCCGGGTTCTTCCGAAGCAGCAGGTTGCCTTCGGCGTCATACACATAGCCGTTGGTTGCGCTGCCCTCGGTGACCTGTGTGAGCTTGCCGGTCGCGTCCCAATCCAGCGACTGCTGGGCACTGCCGCCCGGTCGCGTCTTCGTGTTACCCGACGCGTCGTACGTGTAGTTCTTGTCAGCCTGGCCAGTCGTCGAGACCTTGCTGACCGTGTGCGGCCGCACTGGGTCGTATGTGTACGTCGACACCGTGTTGCCGGTCGGCCCGTGGTCGGTCTGAGTCTTGCGCAGGCCGTAGCCCGTGTAGGTCCAGGACTGCCAGTACGGCGCTGCTCCGCCGAGCGAGCCCGTATTCGGAGCCGTGGAGCAGTCGCTGCTCGCCGGCGTCCAGGCCTCGGTCAGCCGGCGATGACCGTCGTAGTCGAAGCACTGCGCGTCGGCGCCGATCAGATTCTTGTCCGACAACACGTTGCCCGCATCGTCGTAGGTGTACTCATGACTCGAATAGATCGTCGTGTTGCCCGAGAAGGTCTTCAGCAGTCGCCGCGTGCCGTTCTCGTACCGGTTGGCAATCTGCATATCGTTCCGGGCGCCGAGCTTGTACTGAACCGGATCGCCCAACGGGCTGTACGCGACATCGTTCACGTACTGCGCGCCGCCGGTGCCACCGGTCAACGAGGTCGGCATCCCGAGCTCGTTGTAGCCGAAGTCGACCGTCTCCAGACCGACCGGCCCGGCACCGGGCTGAGTGCTGTAGCTGACCGTCTGCTGGTCCGGCTTGTAGCCGATCGTCGTCTTGTACGTGCCTGCGAGCTCCGGGTCTCCATCCGCAGGGACCACGACATTGAGTGTCGTAGGCTTGTACAGGATGTTCCGCGAGACGATGTTCGTCTTGTAGGCCGGACCCGCTTTGCCCTTGGGGTACGCCGTCGAACCGAAGGCCTGGCCCAGGTTGCCGGGGACGTCGTAGCTGAACTCTGACCGCACCGTGGCATCGCTCTTGGTGCCATCATGGATCGCCACCACCCGGTCCATCGCGTCATAGGTCTTCAGCAAGGTCTGGCCGTTGCCGTTGGTGACCGACGTCGGGTTGTCGACCGAGTCGTACCCGGTGGTG
Organism: Kribbella antibiotica; assembly: GCF_004349055.1. Classification (GTDB taxonomy): domain Bacteria; phylum Actinomycetota; class Actinomycetes; order Propionibacteriales; family Kribbellaceae; genus Kribbella; species Kribbella antibiotica. The sequence continues at coordinate 14,620 of NZ_SMKX01000043.1, read as the reverse complement.
GTCGTTCCCGAATCCGGATCGACGGACTGAACCTTGCGGCCCTGCAAGTCGTAGCCGTAGGTCCAGACCGAGGTGTCGCTGGTCATCTTCGTCGGACGACCGGCCAGATCGAACGTGTAGCGAGTGGTGTCGAAGTCCGAGCTCACGAGGTTGCCGTTGTACTCGCGGCGTTCGACGACTCGGCCACGGATATCGCTGATGTCGGTCGTAGCCGTCCCGCCCGCCGGCGGCAACGTGGTGATGCTGTCCCCGCTGTACTGCTTGCGGGTCGTCCAGCGCGGCCCGTTGCTCACCAGGAAGGTGGAGGTCGTGGGTCGGCCGACGCCGTCGTACGTCGTCACGGTCTCCGAGGGAGCCGTCGTGTCCAGGACGACAGCCAGCGCACCGGAAGCTACGTGATCGGTATCCCAGACGTCGTTGTTCTCGGTGACCACCAGTCCACGCGAGTCGTACTTCTTCTCGGCGATGATCCGGCCGCCGCCGACGGCTGGTGACTGCTGCTGGCGCGGCCGCAGCAGCGCATCGTAGATCGCGTAGGTCGTCACGTAGCCGTCGGCGCCGGTGTTCAGCGTCTCGGTCCGCACCCAGGACGCGGCCGTACTCGACAGGCTGTAGGTGTAGCGCGTCGTCGGCTTCCCGGTCGACTTCGGCTGGCTGGGAAGGTAGACCTCGACCAGTCGTCCGAGTGCGTCGTACAGGTAGTCGGTCACCTTGCTGTTCGGATCCTTGATCTGCGCCGGCAAGGCCCACTCCGGCTGGTAGGCCGTAGTCGTCACGAAACCCTTGCTCGACCCATCGGCCACAGTGACAGCCGGAGTGGTCGCGACCGATCCGGTCTGTGGCCAGGCGAGCTCCGGCGTGTACGTCGTGGTGGTCGTTCGTCCGAGTGCGTCTGCACTGGTCTTGACCCGGCCAAGGTCGTCGTAGGTCTTCGACTGAACCGTCTGATACTGCGCGGCGCCAGTTGCGTCGTACGAGCTCAGCCGCTGCTGAACCGAAACCTCACCCTTGGTCGGTGCGACGCCGAAAGCCTTCTGGTCGTAGAAGGTCCGGTTGTCACTCAGCACCCGGTTCTTCGGCGGGTTCACTGAGGCCGCCTCGCAAGCACCTGTCGAGGACACCACCCGGGACGGATAGTTCAGCAACCAGTCGGTGGTGTTCTTCGCGTACGAGGTGATGGTGCAGGTCTCGTCCCCGGAGGAAGGCGCTCCCGCGTCGTCCACCTGAGTTGGCAGCCCCGTCTGAGTGTCGTAGGTCGTCACCACCTGCTGATCGAGATCAGATCGGCCGGCGTCGCGTGCGATCAAGGTTCGCACCGCCGACGGTTTGACGAAATTGGCCTGCATGTCGGCGCCCTCAGGCAGAGCCCGAGTCGCGGTTTCCCGCACCCAGTGATCGGTGATGGTGCGCGCCACTCGCTCAGCCGTCGTACCGTTGTAGGTGACCTCCTCGCGGGTCTGTCCGGCCAGTGCCTCAAGGTCCGGTCGAGTTCCACCGGCGCTGTCCGAGACCGTCTCGGTCTTTGTTCCGCCCGCAGCCAACTTGTCACCGTGCATCCCACGGAAGTACGTCGTGATGCTCCTGGAGACCGGACCTGGCTGGGTCGGGTCCCCCAATGTCTCCTGGACGCTTTCGTAGCCTCGCCAGTCGGCCCAGGTGCGTTGGCCCTTTGGGATCAGCGGGCTGTCCTGGTAGTGCCAGCCTGCGCCACCGTTGTAGGAGTAGCTGGTGACGACTGTGTCTCCGCCGCCGGTGCCGTCGGTCACCCGCACCTGAGCGACGACGTGCCGGTGGAACCAGTCGTCGCGCTCGGCCTCCATCGGGGGGCTCCACTTGACCGGGTAGCAGCGCATCCCGTTGCGGTCCTTGGTGGCCGGCATCTTGTTGGCCGCGGAGTCGCACTCGGTCGGCGCGAAGTTGACGGTGATCTGGCCGCCGGTCTCGGTGTGGATGGTGCCAACGCGGTGCTTGACCATCGCGGCGATTCCGTCGTTCGAGGAGTCCACCCGGTTCGGCAGCACTGTCGGATCGAAGGTGACGGTCGACGTGAACTCCGGTGCTCCGGTCCGGGTCACCAGTCCGGTGTGGCTGATGCCACCCAGCCACATCGACTTGTCCGCCGGGTCGCCGTTCGGCGAGGGGAAGCTCAGGTTCGTCCGCCAGCGATCGACCTGTTGATACGCCGACCCCTTCCAGACCTGAGTGGTGACTTCATAGAGACGCTTCCGGCTGAAGAACGTCGGCGCGGTCTTACTGCATGTCGCACCGGATGCACAGATCTGGTCGAACGGGACGTCCGGCCAGTTGCCCTTGGTGGTGCTGGTGAGCGACGAGCAGTTCGCGAGGCACCGCTCTGCGGGAGTGAAGACCACCTGCATCGGCGCGGTGGCGCTCATCGCGGTGGACCGCTGTCCGTAGTCGATGCGCTCGAGGTAGCCGCCGCGGTCGTAGACCTTACTGGCAGCGGTTGCACCGTTCTGCGCGTAGTAGTTCGTCTCCTTCTGGTACCACATCGACATCGCGTTGCCGTGCAGGTCGACGACGTAGTCGAGATTCCACCGCCAGGCCTGCTGGCAGAACGACGAGGCGAACGGCTTGTTGTAGCACGCGCCTCCGGAGTCGTCGCCGGAGACGGGAACTGTCCAGACCGAGTTGGTGACCTTCGTCGTGATCCCAGGAATCGACTGCTGCCCGAAGTACTGCGTGCCGTCGGGAGTGGTGAGCTTCCACGATTCGTTGTTGTTGTCGCCGTTGGCCGGGCCGGTGGTGACCTTCTCGACCTTCGAACCGTCGTCGTTCTTCAGGTGCCAGCTACCACCGGAGCCGACCAGTTCGTTGGCCTGGCCGTTCAGCACCAGCGTCGCGTTGTCGAACTTCCAGCACAGATCGAACTTGTCAGCGTGCCCAGCCTCGCTGCAGCTCACATATTTGCGTTCGACGTACGATGACGAGAGCTCCCAGCCCTCGCCGACCCAGGACGGCTGGTTGTTGGAGCCTGCCGTCCGGCCGTCGACCGCCTGCGACGAGTAGTTAAGGGCGAGCTGAGGCGCCGGAGCGCCCGCCAGCGGCGGAACTCGCAGCGGGTAACTCCAGCTGAAGTTGCCGCTGGACCCGCCGGCTGCCCAGGTCGCCGAGGGCGACAGGCTGGTTGCCTTGTAGTCGCCGGTGACCGCGGCATCGGCAGCCGTGACCGCGAAGGCTCGTTGGGTTCCGTCCACCGGTACGTCGGCGGAGATCGACTTCGTCTCGGCGTCGTTGACCGAGGCAACATCGGTGGGCTGCAGACAGCCGACCTTGGCAGGGGTCGTCAACGCACAAGCCGGCAGTTCGCGCAGCACCAGGCGCGACGCCCAGTCGCCGCCGAAGGCGTTGGCGAAGTCGGCGTAGCTGACGCTCAACCGCACCTTCGACGCCGCCCCGCCCGGCGCAGTGAGTCCAAGCAGTACGCCGGAGACATCCGCCGCCTCGGTAGCTCGACGGTCCAGCACTTTGACCCGCACAGAAACGGATGCCGCCTTCGCTGTGCGTGAACCCGCCGGCAGGGACACCGCAATCGGTTCGGCAGCCGTCGCCCGAGCGGCAGCACCCGGCACCCGAGTGCTGTCCGTTGCCGTCGGCCACTTCACGGGCCGGGACAGCTGCGCTGCCGTCGAGGCCAGCGCCTTCTTCAGGTACGCCGACTCCGGCACGCGTGCCGGTGTGAATGTCGAGGTCTTCGACGACTCGTACTTCGGCAGCGGAGGCATACCCTTCGCCTGAGCGGTGGCCAGCTGCCCGGCCGGAACCAGACCGGCCAGCATGGCGGTCGTCAGAACAAGTGCGACACCGATCTTCTTCATGTCAGCCCTCCGCGCCACAGTCGCCGACCTCAGGGAACTCTTCACAAGCACGCTCATCGGTCAGCACGCCGGCGTACATCCGCAGCTCGTCGATCCTGCCGCCGAACTGGTCGCCGCTCCGTCCCGCCGCCAGTTGCGTGGCGCCGGTCCGCAGCGCCGAGTGGAAGTCAGCAGCTCCATCGGCAGCGCGGTACCGGTCGACCGACAACGCGATCCTGCCCAGCGCAGCGTCTTCGCCGTCGGGCTTGGCAGCTGCGTCGTACGTCGCAATCAGTAGGTGCCAGTCGTCGCGCGGGGAGTCAAGGTCGGACTCGGAACTGACCGTCTGTTCCTTCTTGGTCGGATCAGCCGGATCGGGTGCACTCAGACCGCGGGCGAAGACCCATCGTCCGGTCACGCTGCTGGTCGGCTCGAACTCGAGCCTCCAGGTGTCCCGGTCACCGCTCGCGGGGCCTTGCCGAACTATCACCGACCGCCTCGTCGGATCCGCCAGCTTGACCCACACCGCCACGGTGAAGCTTCCATCCGCGTCCACCATCGGTCTGGCCAGGTTCAGCTGTTCGCCCGGATTCGCGCCGAGCTCCAGCACCCGTCCGCGTTCGTCGTCGTCGACGAAGGCCGCGGCCGGGTCGGCGACGCCACGGATCTCGAGATTGGCCGTGTAGGCAAGCTCGCCGGTTCGCCATACCTGATCGGCGGAGTTGTATGCGCTGTTGAGCGGGAAGTGTCCGACCAGTCCGGATACCTGCGCACCGAGCGGATCGGCAGGGTCGGTGAAGTTCGCCACCTTCTCGACGTCGACCGGCCGCAACGCCCGCTGCCAGAGCTGGACCTGGTCAATCGTTCCGAAGAAGGGCGCTACCAGTGCGTCGTTGTAGCGGCCGATGCCGATGGCGAATGCCTTGGTCGCCTTCCATGCAACCGGCGTGAAAGCGACATTGCCGGCGTTCTGCAGCTTGCCGTTGACGTAGAGCTGAAGCTTCTTCCCATTGGCGTCGTACACGCCGGTGAGATGGGTCCAAGCTCCCCACAGCGCGACATCGTCGGAGGTGGCCTTCACAATGGCCGGGTTCACAGCATCGGTGACCATGCGCTGGAAGATCCACTTGTTGCCGGCGTAGTACAGCTCGAACGCACTTCCATGCTCGCCCATCGCTGCCGCGACCACCCCTTGGGTCGTGGTGTTCCGGACCCGAGCCCAGGCGGAGATCGTGAAGCTCTTGGACGTGTCCACGATCGTCTCGGCGTGACTGGCATATCCGTTCACGCCATCGGTCTGTAACGAGGCCCCGGACCGACCGACATCATCGAAGGTCGCGCCACCATGCAAGCCCAACGTGTGCGGTACCGCCGGGGCGACAGCGGAGTCCGCGACCGTCACACCGGTCCCTTCGTTGAAGGACCAGGAGCCGATCGGGCCTGACTGGGCCTTGATATTCACGGTGAGCTCGGTCTTTCCGCTCAGGTGTCCGGCCGCGTCCTGACTCTGCACTGTGATGGTGTTCCATCCCTCTTCCGGCGGCACCAATGCCTTGGTCGAGGTGAGACCTGCCGATTCGCCGGGCAGTCGGGCATTCTGGAAGTGATAGACGTGCTTGACGACGTCCGCGGCGTTTCCCTTGAAGGTGAAACTCACGGACCCGCCGTACGGCGTGACATCGGGGCAGGTCGCCTCGGTGCCGCAGTCCTTCAACTCGGTGGTCCCGTACTTTGCAGTCACTGTCGGCGCCGGTGGAACGGTCGAGTCGGTCCGGAAGTAACACCACCCGCTCCAGGGCGACGAGAGCGAGCCTCCTGTGTACGGGTACACCGTCTTGGCACGCATATGAAACGTCGTCTGGTCGGCCAGTGAGTTGGCAACAGTGTTGGTCATCAACGTGTTCGGGACGTCCTGACCGCTGCTTCGATTCACCACCAGGGTGCCGGCACTGTTGTAGACCTCCCAGGTCGCATAGACCCGCGCACTGGTCTCAGTCGCAGCCACTCGAACCCGCGCCTGGAACTTCGGTGTCAGGTCACCGATATAGGCCACAGCGGTCGAGGGCTTGCAGCCGACCGCCGGGTCAGCCACACCGACCATGTCCGGCGCCAGCGGCGGCGAGATGTAGCTGACGTCCAGTTGGCCAAAGGTCGGCTCGAACTGCTTCCACGCGATCTCGTCCGTCTCGTCGGTCGCGCGAAGCCGGAAGGTCGCGGTTCGCCCACCGCCTGCCAGGGTTGTCGTCAGCGAAGACGTCACGCTGAATTCCTCTGCGGCATTCGGGCAGGACTGCGTGTAGCCGTGGGCAAAGCTCTTCGTCGCGACGTCGGCCACCGCAGCCGGTTGCTTGTTCCACGTGGTCGATGCACTGATCGGACCGGTGCGCGTCACGGTGACCGACCGCTTCGAGCAGCTGGCCGAATGCACCTCGTACACGCGGAAGTCCGCCCCTAGGATCTTCTTGCCCAGGAAAGGCGAAACATCGAACTGCCACCAGGATCGGACGATCTTGTGCTGCTCGAAGCCCTCGTAGCCAACGCCCAGATCGTGGGAAGTCTTGAAGAAGGACGTGGTTGGGTACAGCTGCCAAGCCGCTGCCCAGGCATTGCGGGTCTGGCGCTTGAAAACCGGATCGAGCACGACTGGGAAAACCGTCTGGGCCGAGTCGAGCATTGCGGCGTCCGGGACGAAGGTGAGCTCGTCGCCAGTACCGTGGAAGTCCATCTCGGCCACATGGGCGCCCCCGACCGGGCCACCTTCCACAGCGGACGCAGACGATCGTGCTGACTTGCCAGCCGGCCCTCCCGCCGAATCCCACATCAGCGCCTCGCCAACAACCACGGCCAGCCGCCCGGTGCTGTCGACGTACTCTGCGCGCCCTTCGGCGTCCTTTCGGACCTCCAACCCGTCCTTGGTAATCGGGAAACGGACCGTGTCCAGAGCTGCGTTCTGAGCGGCCGCCCGGTTTTTCACGACGACGTTGTAGGTGAACGCCTCCTTGGTCGCTTCGACGACCAGATCGACGCCCGGCAGAACCTCGCCGTACGTCGCTGTGCTGCCGGCCAGAACGGGCTTGGGAAGCGACCACGGCGAACTCATGGCGAGCGCATCCTCGTCGATCCCCAGCCGGGCAAGGGCTCCAGGACCGCCTCCGGACAAGGTGAGGTCCGCCGCGGCCTTCGGGCGCACAGAGCCGTCAGGTGTGAACTCGAGAGTCGTATCGATCGAGACCCATTTGCCGCCTTGCCGCGACCGCACCGGAGCAGCGTTGAGCTCGGCAGTCAGAGACCCGTTGGGTTCGGCGAGCACTCGGGAGGTCTCGGTAGTCTTCCCCGGAATCTCGACCCGCTCGCCGGTTGCCGCAGCTTGCTGAATGGCTTGCGCCTCGGTCTGTGGTGCAGCAGACCGGATCACCGGTGGCGCCGCGTCGGCCGGCTGGGCAACCAGCAGCCCGGCCAAGAGACTCACTACTACAGCTGTACGCACACCAAAAGCAGACATACCCCACCCCAGGACGGATCGCACGAACCCCCAACGCCGCGCCACTGATCCGTGACGCGACGTCAGCGTGAGCCCGGAGATCCTGCCCGGTCAAGCAAAAAGGCCCTCGATTGCATCAAGTTGCAATCGGTTCAGCCGTGCTGCTCAGGGTGTGGCGCAGACTGCGTAGGCGGTGATGGACCAGTTGTTGGGGGTGCCGTCTTGGTCTTCGAAGGCTTCGGCTCGGACTGAGGTGAGGTCGGCGCTGGGGACTACGTCGTCCAGGAGGACTTGGCCTTTGCCATTGATGATTTCGTGGCCGGTGCCGACTACCTTCTTGTCTGCGGGGCAGGTGGCGGTGACTGACTTGTTGGTGGCGGAGTCGGTGGGTGAGGTGGCTGCTACGCGCTGGAGGCCGGGGAGCGGGGTTCCGCAGCGGGCGGAGGCACTAGCAGGCCAACTGTCGGTGCGACCGGCTTGGGCCTCGAAGACGTCGACGGTGACGGTGGTGAGGTCAGCGCTTGGGATGGCGTCGTCCAGGACGAGGCTGCCGCCGTCTGAGGCCGCTGCGCCGGCACTGGTGGTGACGGTGCCGGCTGGGCAGGCCACAGTGAGGAGCTTCTCGGAACTGGAGTTGTACGGCGAGAACTGGCTGAGCGACTCGCGGTGCGGGCCGGACGTGCAGATGGCGTACGACGTGAGGCCCCAGTCGGCCGTCGTACCGTCGGCGTCCTCGTCGGCCTGGGTGGATCCCCACTCACGCTCGATCTGGGTGTAGGTGGACAGGCTGGTCTGGCCGCGGCCACCAGTCACCTCTCCGCCGGCTCCGAGGATGTTGCTGGTCATCGGACACTGGGCGGTGCCGTGCTGGGTCGCGGTGGAGGCCGGACCGGTCGTCTGAGTGACCAACTGCAGGTCCGGTACGGCGGCCTGGGCCGGGAGCGTGGCGGCGAGGGCCGTGGTGAGCAGGGCGGCGGCTGAGACGGCAGCCAGCGTTCTGGGCAGAGTCATGCGGTCCAGCGTCGGTGAGTGATCGTGCGCGCACTACCTATTGCAGGCTGCTCGAAATCGGGCTGCGGTTCTGCTTGAAGTGCGTTTGGGTAAGTATGTAATCATGATTACATGAGTACAGAGACTGAGACCGAGAAGGTCCGCGGCTGGTTGACCGGCCGCCTGCCCGCCGACTGGTTCGACGGCGAGCCGGAGCTGACCATCGACCGGGACGAGATCCTGATCGTGGGCCGACTGAAGGCTCCTGAGCAGGGCGACGACGTGAGCGCCGCCGAACGATCCGCCGCCGAAGGGGGCCGGATCAAGCAGTACCGCGAGGACACCCGCGAGCGCCGGATCGAAATCGCGCGCGAGCTCGAGCACGCGACTCGCCGCAAGGTCGCCTGGGGTGTCGACTGCGGTGAGACCCGCAAGGTCTTCACCTCGCTGTCCGCGCCGGTGATGACGCGGCTGCGGCAGCCCGAGCGTCAGGTCCTCGACACGCTGGTCGATGCCGGGGTAGCCCGCTCGCGCAGCGACGCGCTTGGTTGGTGCGTGAAGCTCGTGTCGCAGCACGCTGACACGTGGCTCGCTGACCTGCGCGAAGCCCTCACCAAGGTCGAGGACGTCCGCAGTTCCGGACCCGACAAGACCGAATAGTCATAGCAACGGGCGGCAACCCCGATATGGGATTGCCGCCCGCTATGAAGAGCTCTACTGCCAGTTGCCGTTCTGCGGCGCACCGTTGGAGTAACCACCGTTGTGCGGCGCTCCGTGCGCCGCCGGGTACTGCGGGTCGGCCGGCGGCTGGTACTGCGGTGCCGTGCCCAGGCCGTCGTTCTGCTGGGCTTCCGGCTTCTGGATGTTGTCGCGCGAGAACAGGTTGGTCAGCGCACGGGCAGCCATCTCGCGGCCACCGAGACCGAAAGCCAGGCCGAGTGCGAGCGCCGCTCCGGCGAGCACGATCAGGAGCGTGTTACCGGTCAGCTGAACCGCGATCCCCAACTGCGTGAGCGCAGCAAAGGCGGCGTACACGAGGATCGCGTACTTACCGACCTTGGCCAGGGTTTCGTTGCCGGTGGCACCACGGATGATCGCGGCCAGGAAGTTCGCGAACAGCGCCGCCAGGCAGATGATCACGATCGCCGCGAAGATCCGCGGGATGTAGCCGAGCATCGTGCTCATGAAGTTCGAGATCTCCGGGACACCGAGCGCGGAGGCGAACATCGTGAAGCTGATCAGGAACACGAACCAGAACACGACCTGTCCCAGTACCGCCGAAGCAGTCAGCCCCGTGCCGGACCGCTGCAGCACACCGGAGACACCGGCCCGCTCCATCCATTGGTCGAACCCGACCTTGCCGAGTAGTTTCCCGACCAGCTTGCCGAGAACTTTGGCCACGAAATACCCGATGACCAGGATGACCAGGCCGCCGAGCAGGTTCGGAATGAACCCCAGCAGCTTGCTGAACGCGTCCTCGAACGGCCCAGTGAAGTCGATTGCCAACGAACTCATCGGATTTCCTCCCGATAGGCCCGCACCCGCCATCGCGCGCAACACTGCACACACGACCCCGGCTACGGGCGGATGCAGTGGTGTCTAGTATTACCCGTTCCCTTCGTTGCTCAGAGCAAACGGTTGTCACATCCCTGTAATCATTGGGTTGCAACTAAAGGTCCTTGCCTAAACTGAGCGCCATGACCGCCGATCTGACCATCCGTCGCGCGACCGCCGCCGACGTCCCCGCCATCGTCGCCATGCTCGCCGACGACCCCCTGGGCGCGATCCGCGAGTCGCCGGCCGACCTGACGCCGTACCAGCAGGCTTTCGCCGCCATCGATGCCGACCCCAACCAACTCCTGGTGGTTGCCGATCGCAACGATGAGACCATCGGCACGCTCCAGCTCACCTTGGTCCCCAGCATGTCCCGCCGCGGCGCCCTCCGCGCCATCATCGAAGCAGTCCGCGTCGCGAAGCCGGCCCGCGGCGAAGGACTCGGTACGACGCTCATCCGCTGGGCGATCGACGAGGCGCGCAACCGAGGCGCCGTGCTGGTCCAGCTCACGTCCGACAAGACCCGCACCGACGCCCACCGCTTCTACGTCAACCTGGGCTTCGAGCAATCCCACGAGGGCTTCAAACTCAACCTCAGCTGATCTGCTTCGGTGAAGCGGCCCAGGTGTTGCAGGCGTTGGCGCTCTTGCCGAGCCAGCCCTTGGCGAGCCAGCTGTTCTGCTGACCGTCGTTCTTCTTGTCCTTGGCGAATCCGAAGGTGCCGTAGTAGATGATGAATCCCTTGTCCAGGGCAAGGGACTTCTGGTTGGCGCCGTAGAAGGCGGCGGCGAAGCAGCGTGCCTGGATCTGGTAGCGCTTGCTCTCCAAGAGCTTTGCGGCCGCCGATGTCGCCGTTGCGTAGCGCTTGGCGTACGGCTCCTCCACCCCGGCCGCAGACTGCACGTGATAGCCGTACAGACCGGCAATGACGAACTGCAGCTCCTCGCGCGCGTCTTCCTGTGCGCTCGCCTGGTTCTCGACAGACGACGACCACTTGAGGTAGATGCTCGAGTCCGACGAGCAGTAGTGGGCCGCGGACGTCGCCCGGATCTCGTCGCAGGGCGACTTCGTGCCGACAACCGCCGGCACGACCTTGGCCGGCACAAAAACCTTGTCGGCCTTCTCGAGAACCGGCTCCCACGCCTTGTTCAAACACCCCACGAACGCGGCGGCATAGCCAATCACCGCCTGCTGGTTCGCGAGCTTCGTCGTCGGGAGCGCACATTTGACCTCCGCGACCTCACCGGCGGCGTAGATCGAGTTCCGCACCAGCCCGTCCTCCGGCGGCCCGGTCGGCGTCGGGCTCGGAGTGGGCGTCGGCGTGGGGGTGGCGGAGGGGGTCGGCTGCTCGGCGACCGGGCTGTCCTTGGGGCCACAGCCGGCAAGCAGACCAACAGCCAGTACGCCGATCGCCAAGCGGGTAAGGGAACTGCGCATCAGCTGACTCTTTTCGAGGTGGCGGTGAAGGTGTTGCAGGATGCGGGGTTTCGGGAGGCGAAGGCTCGCGCGGTCCAGTAGGCGAAGTTCACGCGCGCACCGTGGTCACGCACCTTGCGCGGGTTGTATTCATCACCCTGGTGCCTGGTCCGGTAGACCCATAAGTCACGCCGTACGCCGGTCAGTCCGAAGCCTGCGCGGTTGGCGCCGAGGAAGGCGGCGCCCAAGCAACTGGCCTGCAGCTCCATCCGGCGATTACTTTCGAGCTGCTCGGCCTGCGTCTGCTTCCAGGCCTGGTTGTCGTACAGGTCAAGGATGTTGGTCGCCTGCTGCACGTGATGGCCGTATTCGTGCGCGAGCATGTCCTGGAAGTCGACCAGCGCCTGTTGCGGATAGTCCGGGTCGATGTACTCGCGCCACTCGAAGCAGATCCGCCCGCTCGTGTAGTACGCGTCGGTGTCCGCACGCGCCGCAGCGCACTCCAGCGGCAGCTGGACCACGTCGTACGGGTAGATCTCCAGCGACCAGTAACTGCCGCCGGCACGCTTGATGACCGGCGCCCACGCGCGATCCATACATGCCAGCGCGACCCGCGCGTAGCCCATCAGCTCCGCCTTGGCGGACGGCCGCTTCCGCGGCAGCACACACGGAACCGCCGCCACCTGGCCCGCGCCGTACAGCTTGCTCGTCGCCGCCGTCGGCACAACTGGCCGCGCGGTCGAGGTCGGTTTCACCGTGGGCTTGACCGGCAGCGGAGTAGGCGTCGTACGGGCGGGTTGCGCCGCCATCGACCGCTCTTCCTGTGTCGCGACTCCAGCTACCGCGGCGACCGCGACTGCCAGTACGGCGAGCCCGGCCGCCTTGAGCATTAGCTGACTCGCTTGGCCGAGGCCGTGTAGGTGTTGCAGGACGCGGGGTTGCCCGAGTCGAAGGCGGGGCCACCCCAGAACCACTGGTTCGCACGGGAGCCGTGGTCGCGGACCTTCTTCGGGTTGTACTCGTCACCGCTGTGCTTGGTGTCGAACTCCCAGGCCTGGAGCTTGGCGCCGGTCAGGCCGAGGCCGGCCTTGTTCGCGCCCAGGAACGCGGCGCCGAAGCAGGTCGCCTGCAGCTCCAGGCGGCGGTTCAGTTCGAGCTCCGCCGCCTCCGTCTTCGCCCAGCCCTGCAAGGATCCGACCGCGGTCAGCATCTCGGTCATGTCCTGGACGTGGTGGCCGTACTCGTGCGCCATCACGTCCATCATCCAGACCCGGGCGTCGATCGGATCGCGCTTGTACATGGCGACGTAGTCCTGCCAGTCGATGGCGATCGTCTCGTCGGTCCCGCAGTAGTACGAGCTGTCACTCTCACCCGTGCAGGCGGTGGGAACCTTCGCGCTCACCAGCGTGAGCTTCGGGGCCCGGAAGGTGTAACCGGCCTTCTCGATCAGCGGCTTCCAGGCCTCGTTGAGGCAGGGCAGCAACCCCTGGAAGTACCGCAGGGTGGTGACCTGTGAGGTCGGCCGGACCGACGGCTCCTTGCAGCCGACGGCCGCGAGTTTGCCCGCCTTGTAGATCTCGTTCTTCTGCACGCGGTCGATGTCCTTCACGCCCGGCACGGTCTTGGTGACCGTCGGGTCGGGAAGGGTGGGGATCGGAGCCGTCGGGCGGTGGACCGAGGGACGGGACAGCGGGTTGTCGACGGAGCTGTCGTAGCTGCTGATCGCCTTGAAGCAGGCGACGCCGACGGACGCAGTAACGACCAGGACGAGCGCGGACAGCCCGGCGACGACCACGTTGGAGTACTTCCGCGGCGGCGGAGGTGGCGGTCCCACCTGGTTGTACTGCGCTCCGGCGCGGGAGTAAGGCCGGTTCCACCCGACGCGACGAGCACCACCCGTACGGCGGGTGCCGGTCAACGGCGTTGTCGGCGCACCGGGGAGCGGCGCGACCGGAGGACCGCTGTAGACCGAGACGGCCTCGGGGTCGACAGGGAGCGGGCGCGCCTTGCGGCGCAGCGCCGACTCGCCCGGGCCGGACAGGGCACGAGCCTTACCGAGCGCGATCGGCTGCGACCGGTGAGCGGTGGGGAGCGGCGCACTTTCGCCTTCGGTCAGGAAGTGACCAGCCGCAGGCTGCGCAGTGGCACCACCGTCGGGCTTCTCGTCAGGCATCGCTCGTCCCCATCGTTCGTGTCACAAACTCAACCGACCTTGGCGGCAGGCGCTCCAAAAGTGTTGCAGGTCCCCGGATCGAGATTCTTCCAGCCCTGCCCCATCCAGAGCGCATTGCTCTTCACCGAGCCGTGGTCGCGCACCTTCTCCTTGGTGTTCTCGTCGCCGGTGTTGTTCATCAGGGAGATCCACCGCCGCTGCAACTCACCCTGCAGCGGGAAGCTCGCCTTGACGGCGCTCATGAAGGCGGCAGCGAAACAGCCCGCCTGCAAAGCCTGCCGCCGGTCCTGTTCCAGCTCGCCGGCCTTGTTCTTGGCCTGGTCGTGCAGGTTGATCGACGACTCCAGGATCCCGGTCAGGCTCTGTACGTGAATGCCGTACACAAAGGCGATCGAGTTGGCCATCCGCACCCGGGAGCCTGCCTTGTCGTTCGCGTAGTCCGTCTCGACCAAATCCTCGTACGGCATCGTCACACTGCCGCCCTGCTCATCGGCGCAGTACGACGCGACCTTCTTCTGGAACCCGCACGCCGTCTCGACACCCTCGTCGAAGACGATCAGCCGCGGCGAGTTGAACTCGAACCCGGCTTTGGTCACGACCGGCTTCCACGCACTGTCGAGGCACTTGATCATCGCCTCGTAGTACGAGAACACGTTCTCCTTGGAGGTCGGCCGGTACGCCGGCTCCTTGCAGCTGAACGCAGCCAGCTTCCCAGCCGCATAAATCGGGTTCTTCCCCAGCACATCGGCATCCGGCGTCGGCTTCCGCGACGGCTTGGGCGAATCGCTCCCCCGCACCGACGGCGTGGTCAGCGGATTCGCGAGCAGGCTGTCACTCTTCGTGAGCAGCATCGCACCGCCGTACACAATCCCACCCACCACCAGCAGCAGCACCGCAGCCACAACCCCGGCCACCAGCGCCTTCGACCGCTTCTTGTTCGGATCGAACGGAATCGGGTCCGGGTGATAAACAGCCCGGTACGCCGCCGCAGCGTCCTGCCCCGGGGTGGTCCCCAACCGCGACCCCGCCAGCCCGGGCCCATCCAGCCGCGATCCGCTCAACTGCGGCGCAGCCTCTTCATCAATCACGCGCCGCAACCGCGGCGTAGGCGCTGCGAGTGGCGCAGCACCCCGCTCAGCAGGCTTGTCCGCCGCGGGCCCACCAGCACCCGCCCCGCCCGGCAAAAAG
>NZ_SMKX01000042.1 GCF_004349055.1 Kribbella antibiotica | reverse complement strand
GTCGTCCAGCGTCGCCCCGCGGCCCCCACCCCCGCCCAGCCGAACGGCGTGCAGGCGGGCGAGGTGAGTCCGACCGATCCCACCGTGGTGCAGCGGCGTCCCTCTGCGCCGACGGGTGCGGTGAGTTCGACGGATCCGACGGCGGTGCAGTCGGTGCAAGCGGCCCGGGCTCGGCGGCAGGCAGGCATGCCGAACGACCCCACGATCGTCGCGCGAGTCGAACAACCCGGCGCCAATGACCCGACCACCGTGGTCCCGTCGCACCAGGCCGGTGAGCCGACGATGGTGGTCGCCGCCAACGACCCGACCATGATCGTCCCGGCGAACGCCGCCGGCTCCACGTACGTGGGCGCCGACGACCCAACCACCGTCGTCCCGACCACTGAGTCTGGCGTGCACGCGAGTGCTGATGATCCGACCGCGGTGGTACCGACGCCTCAGCCGCACTCACCGCAGTCCGCTGCTGATGCTGCCCCGGCATCACCCCCACCGCCAAGTGTGGTGGCGGCTGCGCCTGGTGTTGCTTACCCCGGCGCGGACGACGTGAAGGTTACTGCGAGCGCTGGTGACCCACAGGGCGCCGTACCGGTTGGTGACCCGACTGGTGCCGCGCCAGTGGTGCCTGCGGTGGATTCTTGGCATCCGGCGACGGAAGGTGGGCGGCCCCGTCCGGCTGCGGAGCCGGCTGGGCGGTCCGAGGCAGCCTCGGACCGCGCCGGGCGCGACGATCTCCTGGCTCGGTTGAACGAGTTGACGGAGATCCGCGTGCGGCAGCCGGAGCGGATTGCTGAGGCTTGGCAGCGTCGGCGGACTCGCGAGTTGGTGGGTGCGGACGGGCGACTGCTGATTGTCGCGGCTGATCACCCGGCTCGGGGCGCGCTCGGCGTTCGTGATGACCAGTTCGCCATGGGCAGCAGGCCCGGGTTGATCGAGCGGCTCGTGACAGCGCTTGAGCGCCCCGGCGTTGACGGCGTCCTGGCGACTCCTGACATCCTCGAAGATCTCCTGTTGCTCGGCGCCCTTGAGGGCAAGGTCGTCATCGGTTCGATGAACCGTGGTGGTCTGCAAGGCTCCTCCTTCGAGCTCGACGATCGCTTCACTGCTTACGGTTCGGCCGCGGATCTCGCGTCGCGCCGGCTCGACGGCGGTAAGATGCTGACCCGGATCGACCTCGCCGATCCCGGCACGGTGGCCACGCTGGAGGCCAGCGCGAAGGCCGTCACCGAGCTTGCCGAGCACAAGCTGATGGCGATGGTCGAACCGTTCTGGTCGACCCGTAAAGAAGGCCGCGTCACGAACGTTCTCGATGCCGACTCGGTGATCAAGTCCGTCCACATCGCCGCCGGTCTCGGTGCCACCAGCGCCTACACGTGGCTCAAGCTCCCGGTCGTCGACAACCTGGACCGCGTCATGGATGCGACCACTTTGCCGACGCTCCTCCTCGGCGGCGACCCGACGGTCGCGCCCGAAGAAACCTATGCACGCTGGGGTAAAGCACTATCTCTCCCTTCCGCTCGAGGTCTGGTTGTCGGACGAGCGCTGCTCTTCCCACCCGATGGCAACGTCGCGTATGCGGTCGACCAGGCGGCTTCGCTGGTTCACGGGGGCGTCGCATGACGGAGTGGTTCAAGCCGGCCGGTAGCACCGCACGCGATGGCTTCGACGTGGCCGTGACCCCCGGCGACAAGGACTGGGAGTACAGCGGTCTGTACGTCGCCACGCTCCGCCCCGGGCAATCGGTCGAGTTCGACACCAACGACTGCGAATACCTCGTGCTTCCGCTCAGCGGATCAGCCGAGGTCGTTGTCGATGGCGAAACGATCCCGCTCGGCGGCCGGGCCGACGTCTTCGCCGGACCGACCGACCTCGCCTATGTCCCGCGCGGAACCACCGTCGCGGTCCAGAGCGCCGGGGGAGCACGCATCGCTTTCCCGCACGCGAAGGCCGCGAACGACTATCCGTTCCGCCGGATCGGCACCGAGCAGGTCGAGTCCGAACTCCGCGGTGCGGGTGTCTCCTCCCGTCAGGTCCGCAACTTCGGCACGCCGGGTGTCCTCGACGCCGACTCGATCATCGCCTGTGAGGTGCTGACCCCGGCCGGGAACTGGTCGTCGTACCCGCCGCACAAGCACGACGAGCACAAGCCTGGCAAGGAAAGCGTCCTCGAGGAGATCTACTACTTCGAGCTCCAGCTCTCCGACGCCGCCCCACTAGGTGCCAAGGGCAACGACCCGATCGGTTATCAGCGGGTCTACGGCACGGAGGACCGGCCGATCGACGTGCTTGCCGAGGTCCGCAACGGCGATCTGGTCCTGGTGCCTCATGGGTGGCATGGTCCTGCGATGGCGCCTCCTGGCTATGACATGTACTACCTGAACGTGATGGCCGGCCCGGGCGTGGAGCGCGAGTGGCTGATCACCGACGATCCCCAGCACGGTTGGGTTCGCGAGCTGTGGGCGAACCAGCAGATTGATCCACGGCTGCCTTTCGGAGGAGAAGAGTCATGACGGTGCGTCTCACGGTCGCGCAGGCGCTGGTGCGATTCCTGAGCGTCCAGTACTCGGAGCGCGACGGCGTTCGGCAGCGGCTGATCGCCGGCACTCTGGGCATCTTCGGGCACGGGAACGTTGCCGGCATCGGCCAGGCACTGCTGCAGGCCGAGCTCGAGGACCCGACGGCGCTGCCCTACATCCTGTCCCGCAACGAGCAGGCCATGGTGCACACGGCAACTGCGTTTGCTCGCACCCGGGATCGGCTGCAGACCTACGCCTGCACGGCGAGCGTGGGTCCGGGCTCGACCAACATGGTGACCGGCGCGGCCCTCGCGACGATCAATCGGCTCCCGGTCCTGATCCTCCCTTCGGATGTGTTCGCAACCCGGGTGGCGACCCCCGTGCTGCAGGAGCTGGAGAGCTTTGGCGCCGGTGACGTCTCCGTCAACGATGCCTTCCGCCCGGTCTCCAAGTACTTCGATCGCGTCTGGCGACCCGAGCAGTTGCCGTCGGCACTAATGAACGCGATGCGCGTGCTCACCGATCCGGTCGAGACCGGCGCGGTGACACTCGCCCTGCCGCAGGATGTCCAGGCCGAGGCCTACGACTGGCCGGAGGAGCTCTTCGCCGAGCGCACCTGGTACGTCGCGCGCCCGTTGCCGGAAGCATCAATTGTCGACAAGGCGGTAGATCTCCTACGGTCCGCGCAGCGGCCGCTGATCGTCGCTGGTGGCGGCGTGCACTACTCCGGCGCCGAGGACGCGCTGCGCGCCTTCGCCGAGGCGACCGGAATCCCGGTGGCAGAAACCCAGGCAGGTAAGGGATCGCTGACCTACGATCACCCGCAGTCGATGGGTGCGGTCGGCTCGACCGGCACGACGGCAGCGAACGCGCTGGCCCGCGAAGCCGACCTGGTGATCGGGATCGGCACACGCTACAGCGACTTCACCACCGCCTCCCGGACCGCCTTCGCCAACCCGGCCGTGCGGTTCCTGAACATCAACGTGGCGCGCTTCGACAGTGGTAAACATGCCGGCCTTCCTCTCGTCGCGGATGCACGGGAGGCCCTTGTTTCCTTGGGCTCCGCGCTCGGTGACTGGTCCGTGGACACCAAGTACACAGCCAAGGCCACGGAACTCACAAGGAACTGGGACGGAACTGTCTCGGCACATTACAACCCCCCGGCCGAGGTGACCGGGAAGCTGGCCGAAGGCGTGCTCACCCAGGGCCAGGTTCTCGGTGCCGTCAACGAATTGTCGGCGCCATCTGATGTAGTCGTGTGTGCAGCCGGTTCGATGCCGGGCGACCTGCACAAACTCTGGCGGACTCGCGACCCGAAGGGATACCACGTCGAATATGGCTTCTCCTGCATGGGTTACGAGATCGCCGGTGGTCTGGGTGTTCGCCTCGGTGCGCCCGAGCGCGATGTCTTCGTCATGGTCGGCGACGGGTCGTATCTGATGATGTCGAGCGAGCTGGCCACCGCGGTCCAGGAAGACCTCAAGATCATCGTGGTCCTGGTGCAGAACCACGGCTTCGCCTCGATCGGCGCGCTGTCGGAATCACTCGGTTCGCAACGGTTCGGGACGTCGTATCGCAAGCGCAGTAGTGACGGCCGCCTCGACGGCGGCTACGTTCCGGTCGATCTCGCGGCGAATGTGCGCAGCTTCGGGATCGAGGTGCTCGACGTGCACAGCCGGGACGAGCTGGAGAAGGCGATCCACACCGCGAAGGCGGCGACCGGACCGATCGCGATCCACGTCACCACCGACCCGCTGATCGGTGCGCCGGACAGCGAGGCCTGGTGGGACGTGCCGGTGAGCGAGGTCTCCGAGCTGCAGTCGACACAGGCCGCCGCTGCGGCGTACGAGGAGAGCAAGAAGGCTCAGCACACTTACCTGGCACCGGTTGAAGGCAACTGACACATCGCGGCCGATCTGAGATCCCACGGGGGTGGCGTATCGGTGTGATGGCCAGCAGAGTGTGAAACTCGCTGGTCCCAACGCAACTCTCCGCGGGTCGACCGCGGAACATCTGAAAGGCTGGTTGGAGTCATGGTTCGGTGGCACAAGAAGGCAGTGGCCGCGGGCGCGGCGTTCGTGCTCGTCGCGGCGCTCGCCGCGTGCAGTTCCTCCGGGGGCAAACAGGAGGAGCAGAAGACGAGCGGCGGCAGTGGCAACGTCGCGAACACGCCGCGGATGAAGGTCGCACTGATCACCCACTCGGGGCCCGGTGACACCTTCTGGGACATCGTCCGGCGGGGTGCCGAGGCGGCCGCCCAGAAGGACAACATCGAACTGCAGTACTCCTCCGACCCCGACGGCGCCGCTCAGGCCAACCTGGTGCAGACCGCGATCGACGCCAAGGTCGACGGGATCGCCGTCACGCTGAACAAGCCTGACGCGGTGATCCCGAACGTCAAGAAGGCCATCGCCGCCGGTATCCCGGTGACGATCCTGAACGGTGGTCTGGACACCTGGAAGTCGACCGGCGCGATCGGGTACTTCGGCCAGGACGAGAAGATTGCCGGCGAGGCGACCGGCGAGAAGCTCAAGCAACTCGGCGCGAAGAAGGTCCTCTGCGTCATCCACGAGCAGGGCAACGTCAGCCTCGAGGGCCGCTGCCAGGGCATCAAGGACAAGTTCGGCAACGTCGAGAACGTCAACGTCAACGGCACCGACCAGCCGGGGACCGAGGCGACGCTGACCGCGAAGCTGCAGCAGGACAAGACGGCCGACTACGTGGTCGCGCTGAACGCCGGGATCGCACTGACCGCGGCGAAGGCAGCCAAGACCGCCGGTTCCGCAGCCAAGATCGGCAGCTTCGACATGAGCAAGGAGATGGCCAAGGCCGTCCAGGACGGCTCCGTCCAGTTCGCCGTCGACCAGCAGCCGTACCTGCAGGGCTACCTCGCGGTGGACGCGATCTGGCTGAACAAGACCAACGGCGACACCATCGGCGGTGGCGAGGCCACCCTGACCGGCCCGGCCTTCATCGACAAGACGAACATCGAGGCCGTCGCCAAGTACGCCGCGGCCGGGACCCGCTGAGGTAGCGCTATGGCATCGAGCATCACTTCACCCACCACGGCCGACGACCGGGTCGCGGCCCGGTCGGTCGGGGCGCGGCTGCTCAGCCGGCCCGAGATCGGATCGCTGGTCGGCGCAGCGGTCATCCTGGTGTTCTTCCTGATCGCGGCGCCGCCGTTCCGCGACATCAACAACACCGGCACGATCTTGTACCAAGCCGCGTTGGTCGGAGTGATGGCGGTGCCGGTCGCGCTGCTGATGATCGGCGGCGAGTTCGACCTGTCGGCCGGAGTCGCGGTGACGACCTCCGGCCTGACCGCCGGCCTGTTCGCCTATCAGCTCAGCGTGAACGTCTGGGTCGGCATCCTGCTGGCGCTGGTCGTCTCGCTGGCGGTCGGTGCGTTCAACGGCTGGCTCCTGATGCGGACCGGTTTGCCCAGCTTCCTGGTGACGCTGGGCACCTTCTTCATCCTGCAGGGACTGAACATCGCCGTCACCCGCTTGACCTCGGGTGCCGTCGCCTCGAACTCGATCAGCGACATGGACGGATTCCGCACCGCGCAATGGATCTTCGCATCGGAGATCCACCTCGGCGGGGTGACGATCAAGATCATCATCCTGTGGTGGATCCTGTTCGTCGCGATCGCCGCCTGGGTGCTGCTGAAGACGCAGATCGGTAACTGGATCTTCGCGGTCGGCGGTGACGCCGCGGCGGCCCGTGCGGTCGGCGTGCCGGTGAAGAAGGTGAAGATCGGCCTCTTCATGGCGGTCGGGTTCTTTGCCTGGTTCGCCGGGATGCAGCTGCTGTTCGTGCAGAACGGCGTGGTGCAGTCCGGCGAAGGTGTCGGCAAGGAGTTCGTCTTCATCATCGCCGCGGTGGTCGGCGGCTGCCTGCTCACCGGTGGCTACGGCTCGGTGGTCGGGGGCGCGGTCGGTGCCTTGATCTTCGGCATGGTGCAGCTCGGCGTCGTGTACGCCGGCTGGAATCCGGACTGGTTCAAGGCGTTCCTCGGGACGATGTTGCTGCTGGCCACGATCGTCAACCTGATGGTGAAGAACCGGGCGGAGGCACGATGACCACGACGGAGAGCTTCGCGTCCGAGGCTGCCAACAGCCCGACGACCCCGATCGTCCACCTCGAGGACGTCGGTAAGAGCTACGGCAACGTCCACGCGTTGCGAGGGGTTTCGCTGTCGGTGCGCCAGGGTGAGATCACCTGTGTGCTCGGCGACAACGGCGCCGGCAAGTCGACGCTGATCAAGATCATCGCCGGTCTCCACGACTACACCACCGGCACGATGTCGGTGAACGGCGAGGAACGGCACTTCTCCTCCCCGCGGGAGTCGCTGGACAGTGGGATCGCGACCGTCTACCAGGACCTCGCGCTCGCCCCACTGATGTCGGTATGGCGCAACTTCTTCCTCGGTAACGAGCTCACCAAGGGCCCGCTCGGTCGGCTCGACGAGCGCGCGATGAAGCGGATCGCGCAGCAGGAACTGACCAAGATGGGGATCTCGATCCCGAACCTGGAACAGCCGGTCGGCAAGCTGTCGGGCGGTCAGAAGCAGTGTGTCGCGATCGCGCGCGCCATCCACTTCGGCGCCAAGGTGCTGATCCTGGACGAGCCGACCGCGGCACTGGGCGTCAACCAGTCCGGTGTGGTCCTCAAGTACGTCGTGAAGGCCCGCGACGCCGGGATCGGCGTCATCTTCATCACCCACAACCCGCATCACGCCTATCTGGTGGGCAACCACTTCGTGGTGCTCAAGCTCGGCCGGGTCGCGCTCGACACGCACCGGGCCGACATCACGCTGGAGCAGCTGACCACCGAGATGGCCGGTGGGTCCGAGCTGGAGGCGCTCACCCACGAGCTCCGCGACCTCGCCCCGGACGCGGTGCAGAAGCCGAAACAGGACGTCGTACAGGAGAAGGAGCAGTAATGAGCGATCTGCGGATCGGCATCGTCGGGGTGGGCGCGATGGGCGCCGACCACGCCGAGCGGATCGTGCGGCACATCTCCGGTGCCCGGCTGGTGGCGGTGTCGGACCCCGACACCGCCCGCGCCGAGGAGCTGGCCACCCGCTTGTCGGCGGCCGGCCCCGTGCAGGTGGTCGCGGATCCGCTGGCGCTGATCGGCGCGCGGGACGTGGATGCGGTGATCCTTGCGTCACCGGGGTTCGCACACGCCGACCAGTTGTTCGCCTGCCTGGAGCACGGCAAACCGGTGCTGTGCGAGAAGCCGTTGACGATGGATGCGGCGTCTTCGCTGCAGGTCGTCGAGGCCGAGCACAAGCTCGGCAAGCAGCTCATCCAGGTCGGCTTCATGCGTCGTTTCGATCCTGAGTACGCCGCTCTCAAGGAGCTGCTCGACTCAGGGGAGCTCGGCCGGCCACTGTTGCTGCACAACGTGCACCGCAACAAGGCCAACGGCCCGGGGTTCCGCAGCGAGATGATCGTGCGGGACTCGATGGTGCACGAGGTCGACGTCGCGCGCTGGTTGCTCGACTCCGAGATCAGCACCATCACGGTGCATGCGCCGAAGCCGACCAGCGCCGTACCGGAGGGCGTGCTCGATCCGCAGTTCGCGGTGTTCGAGATGGCGAACGGTTCGATGGCCGACGTCGAGGTGTTCGTGAACTTCCAGGTCGGTTACGAAGTGCGTTGTGAAGCCGTCGCGGAGCGCGGGAGCGCGACCATCGGTCTCGGCTCGGGCGTGCTCACGCGCGCTGCCGGACACTGGGGTGGTGCGATGCCGGCCGACTTCCGGATCCGGTTCGACCGGGCGTACGACATCGAGGTGCAGCGCTGGGTCGAGGCCGTGGGCCGCGGTGAGATCGACGGCCCGAGCGCGTGGGACGGCTATGCCGCAGCTGCTGTCTGTGAGGCCGGGGTCGCTTCGCTGAGCACCGGCCGGCCCGTCACCGTCGACCTTGCCGACCGTCAGGCAGTCCTCGGCTGAGGCCGAAGCCCAAGCTGAAGCTTGAAAGGAATCGTTGTGAGTACTGAGATCAAGCGCATCACCCATCTGGTCGGCGGCAGCTCGTGGACCGGTGTCGCCGAGCGGACCAGCAAGGTCTACAACCCGGCCACCGGCGAGGTCAGCGGCGAGCTCGACCTGGCCTCGGCCGCGACCGTCGACGAGGTGGTGAAGGTCGCCCACGATGCGTCGAAGGCGTGGGCGCAGACCTCGCTGACCAAGCGCACCCAGGTCCTGTTCGCGTACCGCCAGCTGGTGAACGAGCGCAAGGAAGAGATCGCTGCGCTCATCACGGCCGAGCACGGCAAGGTGCTGTCCGACGCCCTGGGCGAGGTCACCCGCGGTCTTGAGGTGGTCGAGTTCGCGTGTGGCATCCCGCATCTGCTCAAGGGCGGCTTCAGCGAGGGCGTCTCGACCAAGGTCGACGTGTACTCGATCCGCCAGCCGCTCGGCGTCAGCGCGGTCATCTCGCCGTTCAACTTCCCGGCCATGGTGCCGATGTGGTTCGTGCCGCTCGCGGTCGCCTGCGGCAACAGCGTGGTGATCAAGCCGTCCGAGAAGGACCCGTCGGCGGCGAACGCGATGGCCGAGCTCTGGAAAGAGGCCGGTCTGCCGGACGGCGTCGTGAACGTGCTGCACGGTGACAAGGAGGCCGTCGACCGGCTGCTCGAGCACCCGGACATCAAGTCGGTCTCGTTCGTCGGTTCGACGCCGATCGCCAAGTATGTCTACGAGAACGGCACCAAGAACGGCAAGCGGGTGCAGGCCCTCGGCGGCGCGAAGAACCACATGATCGTGCTGCCCGACGCGGATCTCGACCTGGCCGCCGACGCCGCGGTGAACGCCGGCTTCGGCTCGGCCGGCGAGCGCTGTATGGCGATCTCGGCGCTGGTTGCGGTCGAGCCGATCGCCGACGAGCTGATCGCGAAGATCACCGAGCGGATGGCGAAGCTCAAGACCGGCGACGGCACGCGCGCCGCCGACATGGGTCCGCTGGTGACCGGCCTGCACCGCGACAAGGTCTCCGGGTACGTGGCGGCCGGTGTCGAGGAGGGGGCGGAGCTGGTGGTCGACGGTCGCGCCGGTGAGTTCGACGGTGGTTCCGACGGCTTCTGGCTTGGTCCGACCCTGTTCGACAAGGTGACTCCGGAGATGTCGATCTACACCGACGAGATCTTCGGCCCGGTGCTGTCGGTGCTCCGGCTCCCGTCGTACGACGCAGCGCTCGAGCTGGTGAACTCGAACCCGTACGGCAACGGCACGGCGATCTTCACCAACGACGGTGGGGCGGCCCGCCGGTTCCAGAACGAGGTCGAGGTCGGCATGGTCGGGATCAACGTCCCGATCCCGGTTCCGATGGCCTACTACTCGTTCGGCGGCTGGAAGAACTCGCTGTTCGGCGACACCCACGCGCATGGGATGGACGGGGTGCACTTCTTCACCCGCACCAAGGTCGTCACCTCGCGCTGGCTCGACCCGAGCCACGGTGGGATCAACCTAGGCTTCCCTACTGGAGACTGAGCCCGACCGGCGACTGATTCGGTAGCCAAACACGTCCCTGGCCGATGCCGGTCAGGGACGTTGACCCCAGCACGCCACGGGGCCCACCGTCGGTCGGGTGAATCGACGACGGATCTTCGCCCTGGTGGCAGTCATCGGCGTGCTCGCTGCGGGTGCCCTGCCGAGCGCCGCTTCGGCTCGGCCCGGCGGAACCACCACGATCATCAACGGGGATGCGAGCGGTCCGACCGTTCGGTTCGTCCCCGGCGGTGACGCCGTGGACGCTCATGACGGCGAGATTCAGAAGTTCGGTTCGCGCTACTACCTCTACGGGACGAGCTACGGCTGCGGCTACGAGTGGAACCGACCGGGCACCCCGTTCTGCGGGTTCAAGTCGTACAGCTCGACCGATCTGCGGAACTGGACCGACGACGGCTTCCTCTTTGACGGAACCACCGCGGCTTGGCAGCAGCGCTGCAACGGTTCGACGTACGGGTGTTATCGCCCGCACGTTCTCCACAACGCGGCCACCGGCAAGTACGTGCTCTGGATCAACTCGTACGACGTGGGTGTCGGCTATCACGTCTTCACCGCTTCGAGCCCGACCGGGCCGTTCACCGAGCAGGCGGTGCCGAAGCTTGCCGTCAACAACGATATTCCGCCGGGCGTGAACAACGGTGACCATGACCTGTTCCGCGACGACGACGGTACGGCGTACTTGGCGTACACGGACTGGCGTGCCGGTGGCGACATCATCGTGGAGAAGCTCGACGCGTCGTACCGGACTGGTACCGGGCAGCATGTGCGGCTCGGGGTGCGGTCCACCGAAGCGCCGTCGATGTTCAAACGCGACGGCAGCTACTACCTGACCCTTTCCGACCCGAACTGCGGCTACTGCACCACCGGTACGTCGTACTTCCGGGCGACGAGTCCTCTCGGTCCGTGGCAGGGCAGCACCGCGGACGCGCCCTGGCGACTGCAGAACCAGGCGCTGGCGGTCAACGGGGGAGGAGTCGGCCTGAGCAAGACGGGTGCCGGCTGGCAGGACTACGACCTATCGTTCCGCGCGACGCCAGTCCAGACCGGTAGCTATGGACAGGCTGGCTGGACCTTCCGCGCCACAAGCACCACCACCGGCTATGTGTGGCTGCTCGGCAACTACCCGCATCCAGGTGCTGAGGGTGGCAACCTGACAAAGGTCGTGTATCGCGATGGCTCGATCCAGCGGCTGGAGACTGTGAAGACCCCGATGCCGATCGTGAGCGGTCAGTCGTATCAGGTCCGCACGCAGGTCAGCGGCTCCACGATTCGCACCTGGGTGGACGGCGTACTGGTCGACACCACGACTGATACGACCTACCCGACCGGCCGGATTGGTTTCCGCGAGAACGACGGTGAGGGTGCGCTGTTCGACGATGTGCGGGTGACTGCGCCGGATGGCGCCGTACTGCTTGCCGACGATTTCAGCGGCGACCTGTCGGCCTGGGCCACCCCGCCGACCACACCGCGCGGCGAGAAGATCAGCACCAACTCCTGCGGTGGCCAGCCAGCCGATGTAGCTGCTCTCCCGGGTGGCACCTACCTCTACCAAAGCGACCTGTGGAACAGCGGCGCCGCCAACGAAGCCCTGGCCAAGCACCACTGGGAACCCCTGCGCTTCCGCGCGGACGGCTCCATAGAACCCCTGGAGTGCGGCAAGCGTTACGACCTGACCGTGCCCAAGCGTCGCGCCGTCTCAACTGGGGACGAGGGCTTCCACACCTACTGCGACATCGCCGGCTCTATCGCCCGCGCCCAAACCCTCACCGGCGCGCTCAAGTCCGTCAGCTACACAACCTTCCAGTCCGGCCACCCCAACGCACCCCTCACGCTGGAAGTCACCCGACTCACCTCAGCCGGACTCCCCGGCGAGGTGGTCGCCAGCCGCGTCGTACAGCCGTCTGAGGTGAGCTGGTCGCCGTCCCGCATCACCCTGCCGGTCAACGCCCAGGGCGAGCGGTTCGCCGTAGTCGTGAAGAGCACTGCGACCTCTGGCTGCTACGGCCTCGCCTACAACGACGCCAACCCGTACGCAGCCGGAACAGCCCTCTACAGCGACAACAGCGGCGCCACCTGGCGCGCTGAGTCGTCCAGAGACCTGCGGGTCAACTAGCGAGCGTAGGACGTGGTGACAGGCCTGCTGCGACGTAGGCCTCGTCGATGAGTTGCATGGTGATCACCGCGTCATCGGCGTCTGTGAGGAGCGGTGCGCCGGTGCGCAGGTGGGCCGCGAAGGCCTCCAGTTGATACGCGTACGACGACTTGCGGCCGAGGTGTTCGACCCAGTGATCCTCTTTGGTGGTGACGATGACGCGGTCGTCGTTGTGGGGAAGGACGAAGCTGGGAGCGAAGGCCTCGCCGCGGCTGCCGATGATCTTCATGCTGAAGTCGAGGGTCTCGGCGCCCATGCTGGTGCGCACCGCTCCCGTTGCGCCATTGGGGAACTCCAGGTCGGCGTTCAGCCACTCATCGACGCCGGGGACGCGCTTGCGCTCGCCGGCGCGGGCACTGACCAGACGGGGTGCGCCGCCGGCCCAGGGGGCTACGGAGCGCTGGGCGTGGAGGGCGTAGCAGCCGACATCCATCAGAGCGCCGCCTGCAAGCGCCAGGGACCAGCGGGGGTCATCCTCAGCAGGCGGAGGCATCACCATGGTGGTCTCTACGTGCTGGAGCTCACCCAGCTCGCCCTTGGCGAGCAACTCGTGCAGCCGCCGAGTCACTGGGTGGAAGAGGTAGTGGAAGCCCTCCATGACGGCCACACCGCGCTCCGCGGCAGCGTCGCGCACCGACGCTGCCTCGATGGCGTTGCTGGCCGACGGCTTCTCCGTCAGCACGTGCTTGCCTGCGGCAATGGCTTTGAGGTTCCACGGGCCGTGCAGCGCGTTCGCCAGCGGGTTGTAGATCACCTCGACCTCAGGGTCGGCGAGCACATCGTCGTACGACGCATGGACGCGCTCGACCCCGTGTTCCGCCGCGAAGGCAACGGCGCGGTCGCGGTCCCGGGCAGCGACGGCGACCAGCCGGGCACCGGTCAGCCGGGCCGGTTCAGCGATCGCGCGGCCCGCGATCCGGGCCGCACCAAGGATCCCAATACGCAGCGGTTCCATACATCTCCTCTGCCAATAGCCAACACAGCCCCCGAGTGGGCCGGTGGTGATCCAGAAGGCGTCATCCTCGCCTACGAACGCTCGGACAGATATCCCCGGACCGCCATCCGGACCCGAAAACGGGCACGTTCACTCTGCGTTCATATCGCCGTGTGTCGCGATAGTTGAACATTGGGTGATCGGCAGGGATCTGATCAAATCACCGTGGTGGGTCGACTGATCAGGGTGGAACCCTCAGGATGTGCCCATGAGTACCGTGCAGGTCCAGGTTGATCGGAGCAGTCGAACACCGTTGCATGTGCAGCTGGCACAGCAGCTCGAGGCAGCGATCCAGGGGGGAGAACTCCCGGTCGGGTCGCGGCTGAGCAACGAGGTGGACCTTGCGGAGGCGTACGGGCTGAGCCGGCCCACGGTGCGGCAGGCGATCGCCCGCCTGGTCGACCAGGGACTGCTGGTCCGCAAGCGCGGTGTCGGGACGCAGGTGGTCGGCAACTCCGGCCAGGTGCGCCGTTCCCTCGAGCTCACCAGCCTGTACGACGACCTGGCCGCAGCGCACCGTAAGCCGGAGACCGAGGTGCTGCGGCTCGGAATCGCGCCGGCCACCGCGGATGTCGCTACTGCGCTGCAGTGTGAGGTTGGCGACCGTGTACTCCGCCTGGAGCGACTGCGTCGAGCAGATGGTGAGCCGCTGGCGCTGATGCGCAACTGGCTCCCGCCGGACCTCCTGCAGACCGATCCGACGACTCTGGCCGAGCGAGGGCTCTACCAGTTGCTGCGCGCAGAGGGCGTGCGGCTGAAAGTGGCCCACCAGACCATTTCCGCCGTACCGGCGTCTCCGGAGCAGGCTCGGCTGCTGGCTGAGGAGCCCGGGCACCCGCTGCTGGCCACGACCCGGATCACCTACGACGACCACGGCCAGCCGGTCGAGTTCGGCTCCCACCTCTACCGCGCCAGCCGCTACTCCTTCGAACACACCCTGATCCACCGCTGACCTGCACCTTGCAACAACGTGCAACTTTGTGGACCGGCTGATGCGGCGCGGATACGCTCGGTGAGCCTTTGGCATGGGACGGTTATCCACAGGCCGCGATGAGCGAGTGGCGCCGCGCGCAGGTTCCTTGAAAGGATGGTCGCGCAGGGTGACCTTCAGGTCGCCAGACGGGACGCAACGGGGAGAGCGATGACAGCCGACAGACTTGCCGCGCGCCGGTCGGGCTGGGACGACGCGGTCGAGCTCATCGACGCTCAGGTCCGCGACGTCGTCCGTCGCGAGGGCATCGACCCGCTCCGCGACCCGGGTGCCGTGAGCACGATCGTCGCCACCGTCGTCCGGGAGTACGACGAGCGCAGCCTGACCGGCGTGGTTCCGCCGATCGGCGATATCGAGGCGGTCAGTCGCGAGGTCCATGACCGGGTGGCCGGGTTCGGCCCGCTGCAGCGGTATCTGGACGATCCGACGGTCGAGGAGATCTGGATCAACGAGCCGAGCCGGGTGTTCATCGCCCGCGAGGGCCGGCACGAGCTGACCACGACCGTGCTGACGGAGGAAGAGGTCAGCGATCTCGTCGAGCGGATGCTGAAGACCACCGGTCGCCGCGTCGACGTGTCGCAGCCCTTCACCGACGCCCGGTTGCCCGACGGCAGCCGCGTGCACATCGTCCTCGGCGGGATCACGCAGCGGTACGCGGCCATCAACATCAGAAAGTTCACGGTCGGCGCGACCCGGCTGGGAGACCTTGTCCAGCTCGGCTCGCTGACTCCGCACGCTGCGGCGGTGCTGGATGCAGCGGTCGTCTGTGGGCTCAACATCCTGGTCTCGGGTGGAACGCAAGCAGGTAAGACCACGATGCTGAACGCGCTGTCCGGCTCGATCCCCGGCAGCGAACGCGTGATCAGCTGTGAAGAGGTCTTCGAGATCAAGCTCCCGATTCCCGACTGGGTGTCGATGCAGACCCGGCAGGCCGGGCTGGAGGGCACCGGCGAGGTTCGGCTGCGGGACCTGGTCAAGGAGTCGCTGCGGATGCGGCCGTCCCGCGTGATCGTCGGCGAGGTCCGTGGCGAGGAGTGCCTGGATCTGTTGCTGGCTTTGAACTCAGGCCTCCCCGGCATGTGCACGATCCACGCGAACTCGGCGCGCGAAGCGCTGACGAAGATGTGCACGCTGCCGCTGCTGGCCGGCGAGAACATCGGCTCCCGGTTCGTGCTGCCGACGGTGGCCGGCTGTGTCGACCTCGTTGTGCACCTGGGGATCGCGGCCGATGGGAAGCGCCGGGTGCGGGAGATCCTGGCGGTGAGCGGACGAATCGAGGACCAGGTCATCGAGACCGAGACTCTCTTCGGCACCGTCGACGGGTTGCTGCGGCGGGCCGAGGGACACCTGCCGCATCCCGAGCGCTTCCAGCTGGCCGGCTACAACGTGTCCGGCCTGCTGACCGAGCTGCCGCGAGGTCAAGGCTGATGGGGCTCATTCTCGGATTGTTCTTCGGGGTCGGCGTGCTGCTGATCATCGCGACGTTCGTGGCGCCGGCCGAGGCCCGCGCGGCGACGGACGGTCGCCTGATCACGCGCAGCCGCGACCTGCTGGCCGCTGCCGGGGTCGAAGGGGTGACACCGGCGGCCTTCATCGGAGCGTGCCTGATCACGGGCCTGATCGGTTTCGTGGTGATGTTCGCCGTGTCCGGTGCCTGGCCGGTGGGCTTCGTCTTCGGTCTGATGGCCGGCTTTGCGCCGATTGCGTTGGTGCGGAGTCGCGCCCGGAAGCGGCTGGCCGAGTTCCGTGAGCTCTGGCCGGATGTCGTCGACAACATCGCCTCCGCGGTCCGGGCCGGGTTGTCGCTGTCGGAAGCCTTGGCCCAGGTGGGTGAACGCGGTCCGCTGCCGTTGCGCGAGCCGTTCCGCCGCTTCGGCGCCGACTACTCGTCGACCGGCCGGTTCGCGGAATCGCTGGACCGCTTGAAGGCCCGGCTCGCGGATCCCGTCGGCGACCGGGTCATCGAGGCGCTGCGGATCGCGCGCGAGGTCGGCGGCGGTGATCTCGGCCGGCTGCTGCGGTCGTTGTCGGCCTTCCTGCGCGACGACGCCCGGACCAGGTCCGAGCTCGAATCGCGGCAGTCGTGGTCGGTCAACGGCGCTCGCGTCGCGGTCGCCGCACCGTGGCTGGTCCTGGCGATGCTGTCCTTCCAGGGTGACGTGATCCAGCGGTACAACTCACCGGTCGGCGCGATCGTCATCGGCGTCGGCGCGGTCATCTGCGTCTTCGCCTACCGGTTGATGCTGCGGATCGGCCGGCTGCCCGAGCCTGAGCGGGTGCTGCGATGAGCCCCTTGCTGCTAGGCGGTGTGCTCGGCGCGACATTCGGTGCCGGTCTGCTCATCGTCGTACGGCGGATGCCGTTCCTGCGCAAACCGTCGACCGACGACCGGATCGCGCCGTACCTGCGAGATCTCGACGGGACCGAGGTGTTCCTCGGAGCCGCCGCGTCGAACTCACCTTTCTACGCGATCCTGCGGTTGTTCGGCCCCTCGCTGCGTTCCGGCGCCCGCCGGCTGGAGCGGGTTCTCGGCGGTGCGAACTCGATTCGCCGGCGGCTCGCCCGCGCCGGGATCGAGCGGACCGTCGAAGAGTTCCGGATCGAGCAGTTGCTGTGGGGGACCGCCGCGTTCGGTGCCGGCCTGGTCGCCTCACTGATCGCAGTCGCCGCCGGAATCGGCAACCCGGTTGCCATGCTGGTCTTCTGCGGGCTGCTCGGGGTGCTCGGAGTGCTTGCCAGAGACACCTATCTCGGTACGCAGGTCCGGAACCGCGAGCGTAGGTTGCTCACCGAGCTACCCACGGTTGCCGAGTTGCTGGCCTTGTCCGTCGCCGCAGGCGAAGGTCCGGCCGCCGCCCTCGACCGGGTCGCGCGGTCCTGCCGCGGTGACCTCGCGGATGAGCTGAAACAAGTGCTGGCCGAGACTCGGGCCGGCGACACACTGGTTCGCGCATTGGACGCGCTGGCCGAGCGCACCGGCCTGCTGGCCCTGTCCCGGTTCGCCGACGGACTGGCGGTCGCGCTCGAGCGCGGTACGCCGCTGGCCGACGTACTGCGGGCACAGGCCGGCGATATTCGTGAGGCCGGTCGGCGGGAGCTGATCGAGTCGGGGGCCCGTCGTGAGGTCGCCATGATGGTGCCGGTGATCTTCTTGATCCTGCCGGTCACCATCGCGTTCGCCTTCTACCCAGGCGCTGTCGGAATCCGGCTGATCGCCGGATGAAACGAGGAGAAGTCATGTCCCAACTGATGACGAGAATGTACGTGGCGCTGTTGACGTCGCGGCCGGCGCGGAAGGAGCGTGGCGACGTTCCGGGCTGGGTGCTGATCACAGTGATGACGGCCGGCTTGGTCGTTGCGATCTGGGGCCTCGCAGGCAAGCAGTTGGCCCAGATGCTTCAGAACGCGCTGGACTCCGTCTCCAACAAGTGACTCAACGACTCAGGCGGAGGAGCGACCGTGGATCCGCGGTCGTGGACTTCGTGCTGGTCGCGATGCTGGTGGTGCCGTTGTTCCTCGGCATCCTTCAGGTCGGTCTTTACCTGTATGTGCGCAACACGGTGACCGCTGCTGCCTCCGAAGGTGCCCATTACGCCGCCGTCCTGAACCGGTCGCCGGCCGACGGCCAGGCCCGGACGCGGGAGCTGATCAGCGGCGTGGTGAACGATCGCCTGGTCGATTCCGTCGAGGCGAGCGCGACCGATATCGACGGTCAGCCGGGTGTCGAGGTGATCGTCACGGCCCACATGCCGTCGCTCGGTTTGTGGGGGCCTTCGGTCGACTTCAGCGTCGCCGGACATGCGGTGAAGGAGACCGGCGAATGACGAAGGACGAGCGTGGCAGCGCGGTCGTCGAGTTCTCCTGGCTCGCCTTGCTGCTGATGGTCCCGCTGGTCTACGTGATGCTCGGCGTCTTCGACGTCCAAAGGGCCTCGTACGGCGCGACTGCCGCGACCCGCGCGGCCGGGCGGGCGTTCATCATCGTGCCGTCCGGCTTGTCGGAGGACGAGGCCCGCGACCGTGCCTTCGAGGCCGCCCGCCTGGCGATGAAGGACCAGGGCATGGAGCTTTCGCCGGGCCAACTCACGATCAGCTGCAACCCCGCCTGTCTGCAGCCCGGTTCAACGGTGACGGTCACGCTCAACACCAGCGTTGCGCTGCCGTTGATCCCCGACGCGCTCGGCGGCGAGCCGCCCGCGATCCAGATCAGCTCGTCCCACACCGAGCCGTACGGCGACTACCGCGAAGCCAAGGGCGACGGATGAGCCGCCCCCGCGACGAACGCGGCCAGATGACCGTCCTGATCATCGGTTTCACCTTCGTCATCCTGCTGATGATCGTGGTGGTGACCGACATCTCCAAGGTGTTCCTGGTCCGCCGCGATCTGGATTCCACCGCCGACGGCGCCGTCCTGGCCGCCGCGAACGGGCTGGCCGCGATCTACGCTCAGCCCGCCGCCGACGGCAACGCCGAGCTCGATCCCGACCAGGCCCGCCGGCTGACCGCCGAGTATCTGGATCAAGTTGCCGCGAGCAACCGTTTCGACGGCCTGGACTGGTCCGCCGACGTCACCGGTACGACGGTCACTGTGCAGCTGACCTCGACTGTCGAGCTGCCGTTCCAGCCGCCCGGATTCCCCGGTACCGCGGATATCGGTACCGAGGCGTCGGCCGTCGTACCGATCCGTTAGGCCGTGCGCCGCGAGGGGACGACGTACAGGACGAGGATGATCAGCATCGTCACGACCGCGGCGATCCCGACCGCGTGGTAGCCGTCGACGAAAGCGTCTTTGACCTTCGCCAGCACGACCTGGTCGGTGCTCTCGAATCCGTCGACCCAGGAGCCGCCGGTCACCGAGAGGCGGGCGCGGTAGACGACGGTGGCGAGGCTGCCGAGCAGTACCAGCCCGGTGGCGATCCCGATCTCGTTGGCTGTCTGCGCCAGTGACGCTGCCGAACCGGCTCGCTCCTGCGGCGCGTGGGAAATGATGTCGTTCATCAGGAACGGGAGGGCGCCGCCGATCCCGGCCGTCGTCAGGACAGCGCCGGACGCCACCGCCACCAGACCGATGCGGCCGCTCGGGAGCAGCGCGAACGGGATGAAGCCCACGATCATCAGCAGCAGACCGCCCAGGACGACTCGCGACGGCGCGAACCGGCGGCCGAGCCATGGACCGAGGTTCGAGGCGATGATCATCGCGATCATCGACGGGATCATCCACACGGCCGCCGCTAGCGGGGACAGGCCGTGCACCGACTGCAGGTAGAAGCCCGCGAAGATCGACGTACCGCCCATTAGCAAGGCGGTCAGGAACAGCACCCACATCGCACGACTCACGCCGGGCTGCCGGAGCAGCGACAGGTCGACCAGCGGGTGCTCAAGTGTGTGCTGCCGACGGACGAACACCGCACCAAGGACGAGTCCGATCACGCCGAGGCCGACGCACTCCCATACCGGGGTGCCGTTGACGGCCCACTTGAGCGCGGCCACCAGGGAGAGGATCGAGGCGAGGCAGAGCGCGGAGCTGCGGAGATCCAGCGGTGTGTGCAGCTGCGCCGGTGATTCCGGGAGTAGCCGCGGCGCGGCGAGCAGAGTCAGCACCATCACCGGAACGCCGAGCAGGAACACCGAGCCCCACCACCAGTACTGCAACATCACGCCACCGATGAGCGGAGCGACCGCCATCCCGACGAGGAAGCAGGTCATATAGGCGCCCATGGCTGAGATTCGAGCCTTCGGGTCCGGGAAGAGCTGGCCGATGAGAGCCATCGAGGCCGGCATGATCGCGGCACCGGCCAGGCCCATCACCGCGCGCGTCGCGATGATCATCCAGGGAGCGGTCGAGAATGCGGCCACAGCCGACGCGATCGCGAACACAGTCGCGCAGATGACGATCAGCCGGCGCCGCCCGATCCGGTCACCGATCGCGCCCATCGTGATCATCGTGCCGCCGACCATGAACCCGTAGATGTCGTTCATCCACAGCAGTTCGGTCGGCGACGGCCGCAGGTCGGCCGCCATCCGCGGTAGCGCGACGCCGAGCACGCTGATGTCGATCGCGATCAGCAGCGAGGGCAGCGCCAGGAGGACCAGCGCGAGCCGCGGACTGCGCCGGCGGGGAGTGGTCAGGGTGGTCATGAGGAGTTCCTCTCGGTGGGTCTTCACTCATGCGTCGGATCAGGTACCCGATTTTTGACATGGGTTGGGGCACTGTGAGGACATGCAGATCGATTTGAGCGGACGGAAGGCCCTGGTTTCCGGATCGAGCCAGGGGATCGGGCTTGCGATTGCGACTCAGCTGGCTCGCGCCGGGGCGGCGGTGGTGGTCAACGGGCGGACGGCCGACAAGACCGAAACCGCGGCTGCGCAGGTGCGGAACGACGTACCGGGCGCTGAGGTGACTGCGGTCGCGGCGGATCTGGCGTCGAGTGAAGGGGCTGAGCAGTTGCAGGCCGAGGTTCCGGATCTCGACATCCTGGTCAACAACCTCGGGATCTTCGGGGCGAAGCCGGTGCTGGAGGTGGACGACGACGAGTGGCGGCACTACTTCGAGGTGAACGTGCTGTCCGCGATCCGGCTGATCCGGATGTACCTGCCCGGAATGACCGAGCGCGGCCGCGGCCGCGTGCTCAACATCGCCAGCGACTCGGCCATCGTGACGCCGGTCGAGATGGTGCACTACGGCGTCACCAAGACGGCCCTGCTCGCCGTGACCCGCGGCTACGCGAAGGCCGCGGCGGGGACCGGCGTCACGGTGAACTCGGTGATCGCCGGCCCGACTCACACACCAGGCGTCGAGGACTTCGTGCACGAGCTGGTCGGCGACGACCAGGAATGGGATGACGCGCAACGCCAGTTCATGCGCGAACATCGCCCGTACTCGCTGATCCAGCGCCTGATCGAGCCGCCGGAGATCGGCAACCTGGTCGTCTACCTCAGCTCCGACCTCGCCTCGGCGACCACCGGCGGAGCGGTCCGCGTCGATGGCGGTTACGTCGATTCCATCCTGCCTTAAACCTCCATGGCGGGTTTCCGACATGTCGTAGCTCCCCGCGGCGTGCAACCCCTAACGTGAACAAACGAACGGTTCCTACGTTAAAGGGGAGTGGCCATGAAACGACGGGTCGGCGTTGTTCTTGCGAGTGCCATCGCAGCCGGACTCCTCTTTGCGTCCGCCGGTCTGGTCGCCCAGGCCGGCGGGTCCGCCGTACAAGCAGCCTGTACGGCGCCCGCCTGGGCCGAGGGTGTTGCGTACGCGACCGGCGCCAAGGTGAGTTATCAGAGCCGGACCTACCAAGCCCGCTCAGCGCACACCGCGCCGCCCGGATCTGGCTGGAACCCGGTCGCCGCGCCTTCGCTCTGGCTCGATCTCGGCGCCTGTGACAGCACGCCGCCGACCGACCCGCCGACCACCCCGCCGCCCGGCCAAGCGACCTGTGCGGTGAAGTCGCGCCCGGCCGGCAAGGTGCTGCACGGCTACTGGGAGAACTGGGACGGCTCCTCGAACGGCGTGCACCCGCCCTTCGGTTGGACGCCGATCACGGATAGCAGGATCGGTCAGCACGGCTACAACGTGATCAACGCAGCCTTCCCGGTGATCCTCTCCGACGGCACCGTGAAGTGGGAGGACGGCATGGACGCGACCGTGAAGGTCGCCACTCCGGCCGAGATGTGCGCGGCGAAGGCGGCCGGCCAGACCATCCTGTTGTCGATCGGTGGCGCGACCGCCGGGATCGACCTCAGTTCGTCGACTGTCGCCGACCGGTTCGTGGCAACCGTCGTACCGATTCTGAAGCAGTACAACTTCGACGGCATCGACATTGACGTAGAGACCGGGCTGACCGGTAGCGGCAACATCAACCAGCTCTCCGCCTCGCAGGCGAACCTGATCCGGATCATCGACGGCGTACTGGCGCAGATGCCGTCGAACTTCGGACTGACGATGGCCCCGGAAACGGCCTACGTCACCGGTGGCAGCGTCACCTACGGCTCGATCTGGGGCTCGTACCTGCCGATCATCAAGAAGTACGCCGACAACGGCCGGCTGTGGTGGCTGAACATGCAGTACTACAACGGCAGCATGTACGGCTGCTCCGGTGACTCGTACTCCGCCGGCACCGTCCAAGGCTTCGTCGCCCAAACCACCTGTCTGAACAACGGCCTCGTCATCCAGGGCGTCACCATCCGCGTCCCCTACGACAAGCAGGTCCCCGGCCTGCCCGCCCAGAACGGCGCCGGCGGCGGATACATGTCGCCGTCCCTGGTATCCCAGTCCTGGAACAGCTTCAACGGCCAACTCAAGGGCCTGATGACCTGGTCGATCAACTGGGACGGTTCAAAGAACTGGACCTTCGGCGACAACGTCAAGGCACTGCAGGGCCGTTAACCGAACAGGCCTGGGTGGTCTGTCAGCCAGGTCTCGAAGGTTCGAGCGGTGTGGCCGGTCAAGAGCTCTACACCGGGCTCGATCGGCTGCGGAAAACCGACGCGCGAGGCCCAGTACGCCAGCAGGGTCTCGCGCTGACCTTCGTCCCGCATCTGCATCTCGGCGCGCGCTTGGTCGGGCGTCAGATCAACAGCTTCGATCGGTACGCCGGTCAGTTCGGTGACGAGCGCGATTTGGTGGCGTCGGGTCATGGAGACCGGGCCGGTGAGTGGGTAACCGCGACCGTCGTGGCCGTTGCCGGGGCCGTCGAGCAGGATCCGCAGGGCGGCGTCGGCGATGTCTTGTTCGTGGATCGGCGCTTCCTCGGCATCGAGGTAGGGGAGCCGGATCTGGCCGGTCGCCCGCACTTGGTACGACCAGTACTTGGCGTTGCTCATGAAGGCGCCCGGCTGCAGGCGGGTGGTTGCGTAGGAGCCGACGGTGACCGCCTGCTCGGCCTTCGCATGCGGGTCCTCGGGGCCGCCGAGTGCGGACAGTGAAGAGAGTAGGACGACCTGCTTCACGCCTGCTGCTTCCGCGGCGGCGACGAAGGCCTGCGACCCTGAGTGGTTTGAGTAGAGGAAGACCTGGCTGACGCCTTCGAGAGCGGGCGCGGGGTCGGCGGCGTCGTACGCGATGGAGCCCGGGAGGGCGGACGGGTCGCTGCTGCCGACGCGGACGTCGTGGCCGGCGTCGAGCAGACCTGCGGCGACGGCGCGGGCGATCGCGCCGCGACCGCCGGTGACGAGAATTGTCATTGGATAAACTCCAAAGATGTAGTGACTACAAGATTGGTTTCAGTAAAACAGCATGCTCTACGGTTGTCCAATGGAGCTCGGTCGGCGCGAACGGAAGAAACAGCAGACGAAGGCGGCGATCTCGGAGGTCGCGACACTGCTGTTCCTCGAGCGCGGCTTCGACGCGGTGACGGTGGCCGAGGTCGCCCGCGCGGCGGATGTCGCCGTACAGACTGTGTTCAATCACTTCCCGGCGAAGGAGGATCTGTTCTTCGACGAGGAGGGGTGGTGGCTCGGGCCGGCACGCGCTGTTCGGGAGGCCGGTGATCCGCTGGATGCGCTCGAGGCGCACTACCTCACGTCGATCCGGGAGCGGCTCGCGGTTGGGCATCTGGCGACCTGGAAGCAGTTCGTCGCGACGATCGAGGGCAGCCCGGCGTTGCAAGCGCGGCGACGGTTGCAGGCCGATGAGTTGGTGCGGACGCTGGCTGAGGCGCTTGATGAGAGGTCGGACGAGCGTGTGCGCAATCGCCTGCTCGCGGCCCAGTACTCCGCCGCACAGAACCTGTTCGAGGACGAGCTGATGCGGATCCTGCCCGACGACGCATCGCCCGCCGAGCTGGTCGAGGCGCAGCAGGCGCTCGAGAAGGTGGTCGCCGAGGTGTTCGCCGTGCTCAGAAACGGTTTAACGGCGCCTAGGGGTTAGCGGGTACGCTGCACTGTTGTGGCTGGACTGGATTTTGATGCTGAGCTCAAGCAGC
The DNA here is from genome assembly GCF_004349055.1 of Kribbella antibiotica. GTDB lineage: Bacteria > Actinomycetota > Actinomycetes > Propionibacteriales > Kribbellaceae > Kribbella > Kribbella antibiotica. The sequence continues at coordinate 32,111 of NZ_SMKX01000042.1, read as the reverse complement.
TCGACGCGACACTGACCTCGATCGAGAAGGTGCTCGATCTCCCTTCCCTGCGCAAGGAGATCGCCGAGCTCGGCGAGGCCGTCGCCGCGCCCGACCTGTGGGACGACCAGGCGAACGCGCAGAAGGTAACGTCACGGCTGTCCAGGCTGGAGTCCGATGTCGACCGCGTCACGGGGCTGCGGTCCCGGGTCGAAGATGTCGGCGTCCTGATCGAGCTGGCCCGCGAGGAGAACGATCCCGACAGCATCGCGGAGGCGGAGAAGGAGCTCGCCTCGGTCGCGAAGCTGATCCAGTCCCTCGAGGTCCGCACCCTGCTCTCGGGTGAGTACGACGAGCGCGACGCGCTGGTCACGATCCGCTCCGGCGCCGGTGGTGTCGATGCCGCGGACTTCGCCGAGATGCTGCAGCGGATGTACCTGCGCTGGGCCGAGCGGCACGGCCACGCCACCGAGGTCTACGACACGTCGTACGCCGAAGAGGCCGGGCTCAAGTCGACCACTTTCGCCGTCAAGGCGCCGTACGCGTATGGCACCTTGAGCGTGGAGTCCGGGACGCACCGGCTGGTCCGCATCTCGCCGTTCGACAACCAGGGCCGGCGGCAGACGTCGTTCGCCGCGGTCGAGGTCGTGCCGGTGCTCGAGCAGACCGACGAGATCGACGTACCGGACGAAGAGATCCGGGTCGACGTGTACCGGTCGTCCGGCCCGGGCGGTCAGAGCGTCAACACGACCGACTCCGCGGTCCGGCTCACGCACATCCCGACCGGCACCGTGGTGTCGTGTCAGAACGAGAAGTCGCAGCTGCAGAACAAGGCGTCCGCGATGGTCATCCTGAAGGCCAAGCTGCTCGCCCTGAAGAAGGCCGAGGAGCGCGCCCACCTCGACTCCCTGCGCGGCGACGTCCAGGGTTCGTGGGGCGACCAGATGCGCAACTACGTCCTGCACCCGTACCAGATGGTGAAGGACCTGCGGACGCTGTACGAGTCCGGTAACACGACCGGCGTCTTCGACGGCGAGATCGACGACTTCGTCGAGGCCGCCATCCGCTGGCGCCGCACCGGCCAGACGGTTGCCGAAAACAACTGACCTTCGCGCTGACTGCGGCAACTGCTTCGGCCTTTGCTGCGTCGCGCTGACGTTCAGTAAGTCCGCCGACTTCGCGATCAACAAGCCGGCGGGTGAGGCGTGCCGCAATCTCGACGACGCTTTCCGCTGCCGCATTCACACTGAGCTGCGCCCGAAAGGCTTCCAGGGCTGCACGGTCTATGACTGTTTCGGTGCCGGCCAGGAGTTGTCTCGTCGCGCTGGCAAGAGCTGGCGGGAGCAGCCGGGCGCCGACATGTTCGCCGCCCTCCCCATCCTCCGCCAGCTCCATGAACTCCTCTGGTACCTGACAGAAGCCCTTACCTACAAGGCGTCTGCGAGTATCCACCCAGACCTCCGTACGGCGTTCGCCCGCGTCGAGACCGTGAGCCGCACCGCCGACCTGGCCGCTGTCGACGTGACGGCGGAGCGGGCGGCGGTCAACGAGCTGCTCTTGCAGACCAGCAAGCTAGTCCGCGGAAAACAGCCCAAGTCGAAGGAACGCCGAGGCGCCGACCTGATGGGCAAACGCCTCCGCGGCACCGACCTCTCGAACGCGAACCTCCGCGGCGCCTACCTCATCGCCGCCGACCTCTCGAACGCCAATCTCCGCCAAGCCGACCTCATCGGCGCCGACCTCCGAGACACGAACTTGGAAGGCGCCGACCTCACCGGCGCCCTCTTCCTCACCCAGTCCCAGGTCAACGCCGCCCAAGGCAACGCTCAAACGAAGCTCCCAGCAACTCTCACTCGTCCGTCGCACTGGTAGCCCGCCGCGGGCGCACCAACCGCCACCCGCGATACCCGAGGTAGCCAACAGCCGCGAGCCCGAGCCCGGCGACGACGATCCAGGCTCGCGAGCCTGGGGCGTAGACCACCACAGGGTCCGTGTCACCGGCGTACTGAGCAGGGTGCTGGTCGCCGACCTGGCCGCCGACACCGTCGAACAGAACATCGTTCAGCCGTACCGTGCCGTCCTGGCTGACAAAGTCGCCGTACATGCTGCAGCCGCGGCTCTTCAGCCCGTTCGGAGTGCACTCTTTGCGCATTGCCGTGAAGGTCCCAGGAGTCCCGTCGTCGCGGGCCGCGCGCAGCGCGCCAGGCAGCTGGACCACCACTATGACAACCGCGAACACGGCTAAGAGCAGGTAGAGCGTACTGAGCAGCGTGCGACCGATACGCCTGACGGCAACTCCACCTTCCACCGCCGCATCGTACGTCGACTCGGACCGCCCAGCCTGCCTCGGCGAGCGGCCAAAGACACGCCGACCCACCCTTGTGCACGAACGCCATCTTTGAGTACCCACCAACCATTCCCCGCCCAGAAAAATGGTTGGTGGGTACTCAAAGTGCGCTCGGGCGGCTGGTGGGTGCCCAAAGACACGCCGACTCACCTTTGGGGGCGAAGGGCATCTTTGGGTAGCCACCAACCATTCTGGGGCCGGGAAAGTGGTTGGTGGCTTCTCAAAGTGGAGGCGGGTTAGGCGCGGGTGCGGCGGAGTTGGTGAGTGACGGGGGCCATTAGGACGGCGATGGCGGCTAGGCCGAGGGCTACTGCGGCTAGGGCGCCGCGGAAGCCCCAGGTGGTGCTGGCTAGGGAGAGGAAGACCGTACCTACGGTGGCGGCGCCGAGAGCTAGGCAGGTTTGCTGGCTGGTGAGGAGGATGCCGCTGCCCAGTCCTGCTTGGGCTGGTGGGACCTGGCTGACCACTACGCCGATCAGCGGGATCATGACCAGGCCACCGCCGATGCCGATGATCAGCATGGGCAGGGCGAGCTTGAGGGCGCTCACGTCTGGCCAGAGCATCAGTGCGGCGCCGGCGAGCAGCACGTAGCCGCCTGCGTTGATGATCCAGCCCCAGACGACCATGCCCACGCCGTACCGGCGTTGCAGCGCAGGTCCCCAGATGCAGGTGATCAGGAAGCCGATGGCCAGCGGCAGGAGGCTCAGACCGCCTTCTAGCGCGGTCATGTGGGCGCCCGCCTGGGTGGCGATAGCGAAGACGAACATGAAGCCGCCGAAGCTGGTGAAGAACCCCACTGCCATCAGGAGGCCGATCCGCATCGCGCGGTGCTTCAGGACCGACGGTGGGATCAGGGGAGCGTGCCCAGACCGCTCAGAGCGCCGCTGGTGCAGTGCGAGCAGACCCACGGCCGGTACGACGGCCGTCAGGCTGATCCACGTCCAGAGCGGCCAGTGGAGTGCGCGGCCCTCGGTAAGCGGCAGCAGGAGGAGTACCAGCGTGAGAGCGAGCAGTGCAGCGCCGACGAGGTCGACGCGATGTGCCTCAGCCGCCTTGGTGTCGGGAACCGTCACAGCAACCGCCACCAGCGCCACCAGCGCACCAAGAGCCAGCACCACGAACACTGCGCGCCAGCCGAGCCCAAGCGGGTTGGCGTCGGTCAGCACGCCGCCCAGGATCTGACCCAGCGCAGCGGAGATGCCATTGGCCACGCCGAACAGCGCCATCCCACGCGCGCGGTTCTCACCGGTCATCAGACTGGTGATCGACGCCAGCACCTGCGGCGTGACGGCGGCAGCCGACGCACCCTGGACGACCCGGGCGAGCAGCAGGACCGACACCGAGGGCGCAAGAGCGCACACCAGCGACGCCACTGCGAACCCAGCCAGACCGAGCAGCAAGAGCCGCCGACGTCCGAAACCGTCGCCGAGGCGGCCGCCGACCACGAGCAGCGTCGCGGCCGCGATGCCGTAGGCGCCGACGACGAGCTGGAGCGACCCGGCGCTCGCATGGAGATCAGCGCCGATCGCGGGCAGCGAGACGTTGACCATGAAGAAAGACAGCATCGGCAACAGCGAGCCGAAGAGCAGCGACGTCAGCGCAACCGGTGCCAGCGACGTGGCCGGCGGCTGGTGCGTAGTGAGGGTGGCAGTCATGAGTACCAGGTTGCGCCGTTCTGGATCCTGGTGGTGAGAGCCTGATTATCCTATTACTGACAGCACCTGGCACCAGTCTGCGCGGCAGGGCACCATAAGAACATGAACGAGAGTCAGGACGCACGCAGGCGGGAGCTCGGACTCTTCCTGCGCACCCGGCGCGAGCGGATCCAGCCGGAGGAGGTCGGGTTCGCCCCAGGATTCCGACGCCGTACGCCGGGTCTGCGGCGCGAGGAGGTTGCGCTGCTAGCCGGGGTCGGGGTGACCTGGTACACCTGGCTCGAGCAGGGACGCGACATCAACGTCTCCGCGCAGGTGCTGGAGGCGATCGCCGGGACACTACGGCTGGACCGGCTGGAGAGCAATCACCTGTACACCCTGGCCGGTCTGCGGTTCGGCCCGGCGCCGGGGGGAGTGCACGCTGCTACCGCCGTCAGTGCAGAAGACGCTCGACGCGGTCTCGCCGTACCCGGCGATCGTGATGAATGAGCGGTACGACGTCGTGGCGTTCAACGACGCCTATTGCCGGGTGGTGCTGGATCTGAACCAGGTGGCCGTCGAGGAGCGCAACATCCTCTGGCTGAATTTCGTTTCCGACGAGTGGCACTGCACCTTCGTCGACGGGGCGTCGGTCCGGCACCACATGGTCGCGGCGTACCGGGCAGCGTCGGCCAACCACCTCAACGAGCCGTCCTGGCAGGAACTGACGCAAGGACTGCTGGCCCGGTCTCCGGAGTTCGCCGCGATGTGGGAGCGGTACGACGTCGCTTCACCGAGCTCGCGAGTCAAGATGCTCGACCATCCCGAGGCCGGCCTGCTGCGGGTGGACCCGGCCATCATGTGGCTCTCGCAGGCCGGGCAGTTCCGGGTCAACGTCTACACCGCCGCCGACGAGGAGACCGAGGCAAAGTTCCTCCGGCTCGTCGGCACTCCGGCGAAGAGTCCCGCCGGCCGCGGGGCGGTGCGGCCGGCGGGAGCTCGCGTGAGCCCGGGACAGAGCCCACGCGAGCAGGTGTTCAGCTAACTCAGAGGTTGCGGTCGATGATCCGGGCGCGGATCCAGATACCGGCTTCCTTCAGCTTCGACGTACCGGTGAAGCTCGTGCCGTCGCAAGTGCCGGGCTTGAAGACGGCACCGCTGCGCCCGTCGTCGGAGTAGTTCCAGTTCGTCCAGCCGATCTGCTTGGCCTTCAGGAAGTCCAGGTACTTCTTCGACCAGGTGAAGTCGTTGGCACCCTCACCGAGGTAGTTCTGGGTACCGAACTCGGTGACGAACAGCGGGATCTTGGTGGATGCGCGCGACAGGGCGTTGAAGTTGTCCTCGTGGTGCGAGGCCGCGTAGAAGTGGAACGTGTACATGATGTTCGTCGCGTTGATCTGGTTGTTGACGACATCGGCCTCGGTGCGGTCGTCGGAGACGCCGAGCGACGACCAGGCGTGGGTGCCGATGAAGATGACGCTGTCGGAGTCCTTGGCCCGGATGGTCGGGATGACCTTCTCGGCGTACGACTTCACCTTCGCCCAGGTGACGCCGTTCGGCTCGTTGGCGATGTCGTACAGGATGTTGTTCTTGTTCTTGTGCCGCTCGGCGATCTCGGCGAAGAACGTCTTGGCCTTCTCCGTGTAGATGTTCGGGTCACCCGGGTCGAGCTGGTGCCAGTCGACCAGGGCGTACATCCCGCGCTTGGTGGCTTCCTCGATGTAGCCGTGCACCATGTCGGTGAACTTGCGCGGGTTGGTCTCGTAACCGTCCTCACCCTCGGCGACGTACATCGAGATGCGGAGGATGTCGGCCTTCCAGTCGGTGGCCAGGGCGTCGAGGGCGGGCTTCTTCTGGCAGTCGGGGAACCACTGGATGCCGTGCGTGCTCATGCCGCGCAGCTGGACGGGAACGTTGTTCTGGTTGCACAGCTTCAGGCCGCAGACATGCAGCTGGCCGTTGCGCGATACCGGGGTGTCCGCCGCCGGGGCGGATACCGATGCCTTCGCGTCGAGGTCGATCTTGACCGCATTCGCCGGAAGGTTGGGGAGAAGTGCGACCGCGGCCAGCAGAATGCCGGCCGTCAAGGAACGCATCATTGACTGCCTCCTAATACATTGGGGCGGGGAGGTAGCGAACAACTATTAGGAAACCTTCCTGATAGTTGCCAGGAACCTAATGTCGACGCTGAGCGTTGTCAACGGCTTACGCCAAGTGATCAGGTTTCGATCAGGCAGTACTGCGGTCGGGCCACACCTGCTTGAGGGTGGACAGCGTCACGGCGATCGCCGGCCGGCGGGCCGCAATCTCCCGCCAGACCGCGTAAATCCGGCGGCTCGGGGCCGGCTGCAACGGTACGGCGACGACGCCGTCGGGCACCGGACCCCTGCCCAGGCGTGGAAGCAGGCCGATGCCGATGCCACGGGCAAGCATCGCCAACTGAGTCTGGTACTCAGCCACTGAATAGGCGACATCGGGCTCGACGCCGGCCCGGCGCATCGTCCGCATCAGCCACTCGTGGCAGATCGATCCCGGGATCTGGCAGATCCAGCGCTCGCCGACCAGGTCCTCGGCCCGGACGAACTCCTTACCTGCCAGCCGATGCGACGCAGGCACCAGTACGTCGGCCGGGTCCGAACCGAGCTTGACCCGCGCCAGTCCCTCGGGCAGGGCCAGCGGAGTGTTGGCCCAGTCGTGCACGACCGCGATATGCACCTCGCCCCGATTGACCGCGGCGACGGCCTCGAACGGATCGGTCTCGTCGACCCGGACATCGAGCCCCGGGTGCTCATCGATCAACCGGCTCAATGCCGCCGGCAACAAACCGCGGGCCGCCGTCGGGAAGGCGGCGATCCGGAGCGTCCCGATCGCTTCCCCGCGTTGCTCCTCCAGCGTCAGCTCGGCATCCTCGACCAGCTCGAGGATGCGGGCCGCGGTCGCGGCGAGCTGCTGAGCGGCATCCGTGAGAACGATCCCACGGCCCTGCCGCTCGATCAGGGTGGTCCGGGTCTCGCGCTCGAGCTTGGCCAGTTGCTGCGACACCGCCGACGGTGTGTAGCCGAGCACCTCGGCCGCACGATTGACCGACCCGTATCGCGCGACGGCGTGCAGGGCGCGCAGGCGGCCGAGATCGATCATTTAGCGCTCCTACAGTGATGGCGGTAGCAATCGGTGCTGGTCCTTAACTCTAGTCCAGACCCACACTGGCTGCATGAAGCCTCGTGACCTGCTCCTCGCCCTCGCCGTCGTGATTGCCTGGGGCGTGAACTTCGTGGTGATCGAGGTCGGCCTGGAGGATTTCCCGCCGTTGTTCTTCTCCGCCCTGCGATTCCTTTTCGCCGCCGTTCCGGCAATCTTCTTTCTCGGCCGCCCCCGGGTCGCCTGGCGCTACGTGATCGGGGTCGGACTCGCGCTTGGCGTCGCGAAGTTCGGGCTGTTGTTCGTCGCAATGGATCACGGCGTACCGGCCGGGCTGGCGTCCTTGGTCCTGCAGAGCCAAGTGATCTTCACCGTGCTCTTCGCCATCACCGTGCTCCGCGAACGCCCCCGCCCGGCCCAGATCGCCGGCATCGCGATCGCCTGCCTCGGCATGCTGCTGATCATGCTCGACCGCGGGCTCTCCGCACCCCTCGGCGCGCTCGCCATGGTGATCCTGGCCGGCGCCTGCTGGGGCGTCTCCAACACCATCACCCGCTACGCCAAGCCCTCGGACACCCTCCGCTTCATGGTCTGGGTCAGCGCAGTCGCCGTCCTCCCGCTGACCCTCCTGTCCCTGCTCACCGAAGGCCCACGCGCCGACCTCGATGCACTCTGCGGCATCGACCTCACCGGGATCGGCGCGCTGGCCTACCTGGCCGCCGTCGCCACCCTCTTCGGCTTCGGCATCTGGGGCTACCTCCTCCGCCAGTACGACGCCAGCACCGTGGCACCCTTCTCGCTCCTCGTACCGATCGTCGGCATGGCCGCCGCCTGGCTCCTCCGCGGCGAAGCCGTCGGCCCCCAACAAGCAATCGCAGCCGCCCTAGTCATCGGCGGCATGGCCTGCACGGTCATAAGACGACGTACTAACCGATCTGAAGGGGCGGCATCTGCCAGCCTCGAGCCAGCGACGACTCGTACGCCGGAGTTCCACCGGCAAAGTACTCCGTGAACTTCATGATCAGCGGGTCCCAGCGGAGCGGGTCGATGTAGCGGTCGTTGCTCATCAGGAGCTCTTCGCGGACCTGGACCTGCTCGACCTTCATCGCGAGTGCACACAGGTGCTCCTCGGGCCCGCCGATCGGGTGGATGGCGTCGATTCGGCCTTCCAGGGTGATCGGGCTCTCCTCGACCGCGTCCAGGCCGGTGACAGGTCCCGTCGTACGGGTGAGTCCGGCGGCGGCGAACTTGTCAGGTTCGTAGCGGTAGCCGCGGGCGCGCTTCGAGTCGGACATCTCTTCGGAGCCGGTGAGCAGCGCGATGCGGTCGAGGGCGGCGACCATGGGCGGGTCGACCAGGTTGAGGATGAGTTCGGGACGGTCGACGAGGTTCTTGACCGTCTGTGCGCTCGTTCCCATCCCGAGCATGGCGTGGTAGCCCAGCCACCACGCGGACGACATCGGGGCCAGGTTGGTGGACCCGTCCGGATTCCGCGTGCTGATCAGGACTACCGGCGTACCGAAGTAGAGGACCTTGGGCTCGACTGTGCGCTTCATGCCCCATGGAACGCTGGGGCAGCCAGATGTGTGAGGGCTACTCGTACGGGTTGTTCGGGGCGGTGACGGTCTTGACCGAGTCGATCGTGAGGGCGGCGACGTCGCCGTCTTCGCGCTTGCTCGGCTCGGCCCACTCGCCGGTGACGGTGACCCATTGGTTGCGCGGCGGTGCGGCTTGGCCGCGGGCCTCGACCATGAAGGCCGTGGCGTCGGCGACGCAGCAGGTCAGGCCCATCCGGGTCACGTACCAGTTGCCGTTCTTGGCGGGGGTGACGAAGCCGGTGAGGCTGAAGGAGCGGCCCTTCATGCTCTCCTTCTCCCACACCGCCCAGACTGCATAGTCCCGTACGGCGAGGTTGACCGGACCGCCCTGCGGGTTGTCGGCCAGCCAGGAGTTGCTCTTCGGCTGGATCGGCTTCGAGGCCACGGGGGACTGTCGGGCGGCAGCGGAGGCGCCGAGCGCGGGCGGGTCGACGACCAGGAGGGCGAAGATCGGGATCAGCAGCAGCCAGGCTGCTTTTGGCAAGCCGTTGTGCCCGTGCCCGTCGTCGCCGCTGTGGTCGTGTCCCTCTTCCTCAGGGTTCTTCTTCCGGGTGTCCATCAGTACGTCGGCCACGGCGAGGGCGATCAGGATGAGCCCGGCCGCCAGCAGCATCCAGCGCATGCCGGGCTTCACGTACCGCAGATAGGTGTTCGAGACCGCGAGCTGAACCGTCGCGGCCCCGACGAAGACGATCACGAGACCGGCCACGTTGCGCTTCACAGCAACCACCACCCCACTAGAAGACTGGCCAATATGGCGACGACGAACGTGGCCGGTGCGAACCGGACGGCGAACTTCGGGCCGAAGGTGCCGGCCTGGAGAGCGATGAGCTTCACGTCGACGATCGGGCCGACCACCATGAACGCGAGCCGCGCGGTCAGCGAGAACTGCGTCAGGCTGGCGGCCACGAACGCATCCGCCTCCGAGCAGATCGCCAGCAGGACGGCGAGCAGCCCGAGGACCAGCACCGACAGCAGGAGGTTGCTGGCCACGTGATCGAGCCAGGCGCGCGGTACGACGACGTTCAGGGTCGCGGCCGCGGCGGCGCCGACGACCAGGAACCCGCCGGCGTGCAGGAAGTCGTGCAGCATCGACGAGCGGAACACCTCGAACTTGGGGGTGCCCTCGGCGTGCCGGTTCTTCGGAATCTTCAGCCAGTCGCTGCCCTTGCCGGTCAGCAGCCACAGCCAGCCGAGGATCATCGAGATCGCGATCGAGGCGACCGCACGAGCGATCACGACCTTCGGCTGCCCGGGGAACGCCACCGCGGTCGACGCCAGTACGACGGGGTTGATCGCGGGCGCCGACAGCAGGAACGCGATCGCCGCGGCCGGCGTGACGCCGCGAGCCATCAACGCGGCCGACACCGGCACCGAAGCGCACTCACAGCCCGGCAGGATGACGCCCGATGCGGCGGCGACCGGTACGGCGAAGGCCGGGTGCTTGGGTAGAGCCTTCGCGAAGAAGGACGCCGGCACGAACGCGGTCAGCGCCGCCGACAGCAGTACGCCGAGCACCAGGAACGGCAGCGCCTGGACGGTCACTCCGACGAACATGGTGGCCCAGGTGCGCACCCCCTCGTCGGTGAAGGCTCCGGCGAAGATCCGGCGCCCGAACAACGCCAGAGCGACCAGCAGGATCAGGGTCGCGGTGAACGCGATCGATGTCCCAGCCGGTTCTTTCGGCGGCTTCTCGGCCTTTTCGGCGACGTCAGCGGGCGCACTCATGGGCGGAATCCTGACACAACGCAGCGCGTTCGAACGAGGACTCACGGCACCTGAAAAATGAAAATCAGCGTCATTACGCCAAATACTCGTTCCCGGTTCCCGGCTCCCTGCCCATCAGATCTGCCTGTCGTGGTGAGGGTTTTCCTGTGTATTGGCGGTTGTGCCGCGTGGCAGGGTGGACGTATGGATGCCGATGCCGTGCGTGCAGTGAACGACCTGACCGGCCGCTGGGTGCGCAGCCTGCCGCCCGGCAACTCCGTCGTGTCCGGGCTCGGCCTGTGGCCGCTGCTGGCGATCCTCGCCACGGCCGCCGACGAGCCTGGCCGGGCCGAGCTCGCCGCGGCCGCTGAGGTTGCCGCGGGTGACGGCTCCCGCCTGGCGGTGCAGCTGATCGAAGCGCTCGAGTCGTCGACAGACCTGCATGCGGCGCTGGGCGTCTGGATCAGCTCGCAGCTCAAGCTGGCCGAGTCGTTCGATGACGTCGTACCGGCTCCTGTGGTGGGGATGCTCACCGGTGACGCGGCGATCGACAAGCCTCGATTGGATGCGTGGGCGGCTGAGCACACTGACGGACTGATCCCCTCGATGCCGGTGGACATCGATCCGAACGTGATGCTGGTGCTCGCGTCCGCGCTCTGCCTGCGGACCACCTGGGCTCGGCCGTTCACCGAGCAGGTCAAGCATGTTGGGGCCGGCGCTTGGGAGGGTTCGTGGCATTGGCTCGAGCGGACCGACGGTGACCTCGACTCCGTACGCCGGTATGGCGCCCTGACCGTGATCACGGTGCGCGGGGACGCGGATGTCGACGTACTGCTCGGGGTTGGTTCCGGTGATGTCGTCGGCGGATTGCTCGACGCGGTGGGCCGCCCGGCGGACGGCGTACCGGGTAGTGAGCTGATCAAGGGCTCGTCCGATGAGGTCGCTCCCGGGGTGCGTCTGGGGAAGACGTCGGCGCTGCGGCCGGACGTGCGGTTGTCGCTGCCGTCGTTCGAGGTGTCGGCGTCGCATGACTTGCTCGACTCCGCGGAGCTGTTCGGGTTGTCGACGGTGAGTTCGGACTCGGCGGGGCATTTCAGCGCGATCAGCCCGTCTCCGCTCGCGATCGGGCAGGCCAAGCAAGAAGTGCTTGCGCGGTTCTTCGCGACCGGGTTCGAGGCTGCGGCGGTGACGTCGCTGGCGATGGTGCGGGCGGCTGCGCCGATGCGCCAGGCGCTGCGGCTGGACGTCGTACTGGACCGTCCTTTTGCCTTCGCTGCTGTGCTGCGGGAGTCGCGGCTGCCGATCGTGGCCGGGTGGGTCGATTCGCCTACTGAGACAGGCTGAACAGCTTGTTGAGCAGTTTTGACGCCTCGTCGACACCCTCGTTGTCGCCGGTCAGGAGTAGGTCGAAGAGGAGTCCGCGCGATGCGGCCAGGCCGAGCCTTGCGTAGCTCGGCGCTTCATTGGGCGGGATGCCTGCTTTGATGCAGAGGTCGGTGAGTGGCGGGAGCCAGACGTTGATCAGGTCTCTTCTGAGCTCTGCCGTATGCGGCCGATCCTGCATCGCATGCGCGGAAAGCTCGAAAAACAAGGGGCCGTAGATCATCGTTGCCTCGGTCACCTTTCGCCAGAACTGCTCCGACTGCTCGGCGATCGGTAAATCCTTCAGTTGGGCGAGCAGGTCGCGCTGCTGCTGCTCGACCGTCCGTACCACCTCCGCCAGCAGCCCCTCGCGAGAGCCGAAGTGATAGATCAGCATCCGGTGACTCGTGCCGATGGTCGTCGCGATGGTGCGCAGGCTCGCGTCGCCGACCCCGTTCTTCGCGAAGTACTCGACCGCGTCGTTGAGAAGGGTGTCCCGGCTCACCGCTCCACGGTCTCCTTCAGCTTCGCCGTCTCGGTGGCGATATAGCGTCGCGTCAGGCCGCCGTACAGCTTCCCGAACAGCCACCCGAGCGGCCCCTCCTGAATGATCGTCGCCGTCGCGACCGTCCCCTCCGGCGTACTGACCACGCGATGCCCACCGGTCGTCTTGATGCCGGGGGCTGTCGAAACCCACTCGAAGTACGTGCCCTCCTCGAGCACCGTCACCTCCCACACCGCCACCGGAAGCTTCGGCTGCCGGATCCGCGTGCGTGCCCCTGGGTGAATCCGCCCCGCGTCGAGCCGCTCCACACTCGCGATCGTCGGCGTCCACTCCGGCCACCGCTCGACATCGCTGAACACCGCCCACACCCGCTCCGCCGGCGCCTGGATCGTGACCTCGTGATCAAATCGCATGTACCAAATGGTACATGTACCTCGCAGGGGGAGTTGGTGCCCGCGGAAGAGGTGTTGTGCGGGTAGGGTCAGGAGCCATGGCAGACCAGAACGTCCCCGGCAACGAGAACGAGCAAGACCCGGGCGCGAACACTCAGATGTTCCGCGCCTTCGTCAACGAGGGCGAGACCCCCGCCCAGTCCAAGCCCAACGGCCGCATCCTCGCCATCGTCGGCGCAGCCGTCATCTTGGTCATCGTCGTCGTGCTCATCGCCGTCCTCTGACCCCTTGACCGCACTCCCGGTCCACGTCGTCCGAGTCTTCACCGACCCCGACGGCGCCTTCGGCAACCCCTTGGGCATCGTCGACGGCACCCTGGTAGCCCCCGCCGATCGGCAATCTTTGGCCGCCGAGCTGGGCTACAGCGAGACCGTGTACGTCGACGACGCCGCCACCGGCGCAATCCGCATCTACACCCCCACCACCGAGATGTCCTTCGCCGGCCACCCCACCGTCGGCACCGCCTGGTGGCTCCGCTCCCAAGGCATCCCGGTACCTGTCCTGCACTGCCCAGCCGGCGAAATCCCCGTCACCTTCTCCGGTGACCTGGTCTCAGTCCAGGCCGACTCAAGCTGGGGCAGCACCTGGGACTGGCGCGAGTTGGCAACCCCCGAAGAAGTCCTGGCCGCCGACCCCACGTCGTACCGGTCCGGCCACACCTACCTCTGGTCCTGGATCGACGAGGCCGCCGGCCTCCTCCGCTCCCGAGCCTTCGCCCCCGCCATGGGCGCCTCCGAAGACGAAGCCACCGGCTCCGCCGCCACCCAGCTGACAGCCCTGCTCGCGCGGGATCTCCACATCATCCAAGGCCGCGGCTCGCACCTGCACACGACCCACCAGCCCCCGACCCACGCCACCGTCGGCGGCCGCGTCGTGGCAGAGGACTCTCGCACGGTTGCCCGCTGACCCCGCCGGCTCAGGTTGTATGGGTCGGATTCCCAGAATCACGCTCTGACCTGCGGAAATGCATATTCGTGCAAGAAGTACCAGGTACTCTCGCGAGGTCTGTCAGTACCTGCAATCGCGTTGACCCGGCGGGTTTGCCCGGGTCACCCTGAGGGCGCCCTCGGCCGTCCTCCGAGTGGTGCGCCTCGGGGGAGGTTCGCGGTTTCGGTGGTTCTGATTTTCAGGGGTGAGGTATGTCTTCCAACCGGTGGTCTTTGCGTGCGTTCGTGCGCCCGATCAGCGTTGTTTCGATCACATCGGTGCTTGCGGCGGGATTGGCTGCGATGCCGGTCGTCGCGCAGGCCAAGCCGGAGGTGGCGCCGTCGTCGGCGAAGACCGTCGTCGACGCGTCGCGGCTGGCGGCCAAGTTCAACACCTCGGTGGAGGTGGAGGAGAAGACGACGCCGTACACGCGGACCCTTGCGACTCCGCAGGGCACGTTGAAGGCCGAGATGTCCAACGAGCCGGTCCGCGTCCAGAAGGATGGCGCCTGGACCGCGATCGACACGAACCTCGCGGCTCGCCCCGACGGGATGATCGCGCCCAAGGCATCGACGACCGATATCGCCTTCTCTGCCGGAGGTAACGGCCCGCTTGCCCGCTTCACCCAGGACGGCGGTGTCTTCGAGCTCAAGGCCCCCTGGTCGCTGCCGGCGCCCACGGTCGCCGGCTCCAAGGCGACGTACGCCGCTGTCCTGCCCGGCGTGGACCTGGTGGTCGACGCCGCGGACAGCACCTTCAGCTACAACCTCGTCGTACAGAACCGGGAGGCCGCGTCCAACCCCGCGCTGCGCAGCCTGACCTTCCCGGTCACGACCAAGAACCTCGGCCTGCGCACCTCGCAGCCCGGCCGCCCGTCGTACGTCGACTCGAACGGCCGCCAGGTCCTCACCGTCGGCGAACCGCTCATGTGGGACTCGGCCGGCACCAGCATGAAGACGAAGCCGGCTGCCGCCGCAGCGGTCGAGCGCGGACCGTTCGGTCAGTCGAAGCGTGCCCTGATGACGTTCTCCGGCAGCAAGCAGGGCCTGACGGTGATTCCGGACCAGAAGCTGCTGACCGGAGCGGGCACCGTGTACCCGGTCGTCATCGACCCGACGCTGAACGTGACCCGCGACCGCAACGGCTGGGGTGCGGTCTGGGAGAACTATCCGACCACCTCGTGGTGGAAGACCACCCACAGCCTCGGGGTCGGCGCCGAGAACTATCAGCAGCACAAGGTCGTCCGCTCGTTCTTCCAGTTCGATGTCGCAGGCTTCGCCAGCAAGAACGTCGTCTCCGCTTCGCTGCGGACCTACGAGATCCATTCGGCCAGTTGCTCCGCCCGCTCCATGACGGTTTCCCGCACCGCAGCGATCGGGTCGGCCACGACGTGGAACAAGCAGCCCGCCGCACAGGCCGTTGTCGCCACCGCGAACGTTGCGAAGGGATGGGGCTCGGCCTGCCCCGCGGGCCCCGTCGAGTTCAACGTCACCAGCTCCATCAAGTACACGTCGGCCGGCAACGGCAAGATCGCGACCTTCCGGCTGAGCGGCACCAGCGAGACCGACAATCTCTCCTGGAAGCAGTTCGACAGCACGGGCAAGCTCGACATCGAGTACACCAATTTCCCGCTGCCGGCGTACGGGCTCGGCGTGGCTACGGATACCGACCTGGCCAGCGGCTGCGCGCCGTCGACCGATCCCACCATCGTGGCTTCGCTGCTGCCGCAGGTCTCCGCGCGGGGCCTGATGGGAGCCAGTGACAACACGGCCGCCATCGTGGTTCAGTTCCAGCTCGTCACTCCGTCGCAGGTGGTTCAGGAGTTCCAGAACGCGGGGACTGTCCGATCCGGCGTTCTGGTCACGATGAAGCCGAAGACCGCATTGACCACTGGCATCAAATACACCTACCGAGCCCGCACGCTGTTGGCCGTACCCGGTGGAACGCTGGTATCGGCATGGTCGCCGTCCTGCTACTTCCAGGTCGACACCACACCACCGCCGAAGCCTGTCATCACGGCGAAGTACAACGGCACGACGCTCACCGACTGCCTCACCAGCACAACTCCCGATGTCTGCCCCGAGGTGGTCCCGCTCGGCGCCAAGGTGACCTACACGATCTCCTCGAGCAGCGTGGATGTCGCGGCTCTCAGCTACGGCTTCAACGGCAAGATGACCCGCGTCAACGGCCGCTCGGTCACCGTCAACCTGCTGACTCCGGGCCGGACGCTCATGACACTGGGCGCGGTCAGTCACGACGCCGCTTCGCACACCAGCACCACGGCGTACCACCGGATCAATGTCGGCGCGGGCCTGCCACCGTCCGGGGCCTGGGACTTCGACGAAACCTCCGGTACGACGGCGGCCGACTCCTCCGGTAAGAACCACCCGCTGGCCCTGACCGGGGCTCAGTTCGACGACGCCGGACGCGTCGCCGGTTCGCTCGCCTTCAACGGTGCCCCGAACCGGGCGACCGCTGCCGACCCCGTGGTCGACACTTCCCAGAACTTCACCATCGCGGCATGGGTCCGTCCGACCGTCCTGCAGGACGTCGGGGTGGTGGCACTCACCGGCACCCAGGCGTACGGCGGATTGCTGCGCTTCACCCGCGCGACCAACCGCTGGGCGTTCATCCAGAACGTGAGCGACTCCAGCACGGCCGACCAGGCGCGGGTGGATTCGCTGGCCCCGCCGGTCCTGAACGTGTGGACGCACTTGATGGGTGTCTACGACGCGGCGAACAAGCAGATGACCCTGTACGTCAACGGTCGGCCGCAGGGGACCACGACATTCGCTCACGCTCCGTGGAAGGCGACCGGCACGACCGAGGTCGGCTCGTACACCGTCGGCGCGGCGAACGGCGTACTGCAGGGCTCTGTCGACAACGTGGAGATCTGGCCCCGCACCGTCTCTCCGGCCGAGGCCAACCTGCTCGCCGACCCGCGCACCGGTCCGGCCGGGAACGACGAGCCGGTAGCTTCACTCGCGGCGAAGTACTCGTTCGACAGCACCGCCCCCACCTCGACCGGGGTGTGGACGACACCAGACAGCGTGTACGGCCAGAACCTCACCCTGAACGGCTTCGCCGGCGCTCCGGACCAGTCGTCCGCGATCGTCGAGGACCTCGAGCGTGGCAACGTGCTGGCAACGACCGGCACCGCCTCGGAGATCCTCCTGGCCAACCGGCCACTGGTCGACGCGACGGCAAGCTTCACGACGACAGTCTGGGTTCAGATCCAGGATCCAACGAAGAAGCAGGTCATCGTCCGCCAGAACGGAGCGAACAAGGACGCCTGGCGGATCGAGTACCGGCCCACCACGGATGACGACGCCGAATGGGTCTTCAGCCGAGCCGCGAACGACTCCGCCACCGCTGCGTACGTGGAGACCACGCTGCCGACGAACCGGTACACGGCGGGGGAGTGGACAGCTCTGGCCGCCGAGTACAACGCGGTCACCGACGAGATGACCTTGCTGATCACCGATCGATCCGGTGACGGCGGTACGGCGTCGTACAAGACGCCGGTCCAGGGCAGCGCGACGATCGTCGCGCGGAAGGCGGATGCCGACACGACGTACGCGCCGCTCAACGCCTTGGTGGACGACCTGCGGCTCTACGGCGGCGTCGTACCGCAACGCCAGCTCTGCATCGAATTCGGCGGCGACCCGACGGAGTGCTCCTGATGAATCGAACGTTGCGTAAGTTGCGAAGCCGATCAGTTCCGATCCTGCTCGCCCTGTCGCTCACGGCGACAGTGGCGGTGGTCGGGCCGACCAGCTCGGCCGAGGCCGATAGCCCGGGCCGGCCGAAGCCGGTCAAGGCGAAGAGCGTCAAGGTCAAGGATGTTCCGCCGATCGCGCCGCCGGCCGAATCGGCGGATCTGAAGGCGGCCGTCGCGAAGACCGCCGAGTTCGCGAGCCGTCCGGTGCGCTGGCCTGCGCCAGGGCGCCAGAGCGTCGCCGTCAACGCCGCGGCGGACAAGCCGGCCGGGCTGGTTGCCGCACGATCCGCGAAACGTGCGGCGCCGGCCACGGTCGACCTCGACTTCCTCGATCAGGCGGCGAGTGTGCGCGCCGGAATCGGCGGAGTCCTGGTCAAGGCGAGTACGGCGGCCAAGTCCGACGTACAGCTGACTTTCGACTATGCCGGTTACGAGAACGCGTTCGGGGCTGACTGGGGCTCGCGCCTAGAGGTTGTCGCGCTGCCGGCCTGTGTCCTGACGACCCCCAATGTCCCGGCGTGCTCGACAAGCACGCCGCTGAAGACACAGAACGATGCGGCCAAGAAGACGGTCACTGCGGCCGCTCCGCTCGGAGCGCAGCAGTCCGTCCTCGCTGTCACGGCCGGATCGGATTCGAGCACCGGCGACTACGCGGCAACGGGGCTCGCCGCCGCATCGAGTTGGTCAGGTGGGGGCTCCAGCGGTGACTTCACGTGGTCGTACCCGCTCCGGATGCCGCCCGCAGCAGCGGGTCCGACACCGAGCCTGGAGTTCTCGTACTCCGCGCAGTCGGTCGATGGACGCACCTCCGCCACGAACAATCAGGTCTCCTGGGTCGGCGAAGGCTTCGACCTGTCGGAGTCGTACATCGAGCGCAAGTACACCAGTTGCGATCAGGACGGGAACACCGGCAAGTACGACCAGTGCTGGAAGTACGACAACGCCACGATCGCGTTGAACGGCAGGGCCAACGAACTGGTTCGCGTCACCGGCGCGGACACCGGCGCGAGCACGTGGAAGCTCAAGAATGACGACGGGTCGCGGGTCGAGAAGATCATCGGTACCGACGATAACGGTGATGCGCGCAAGGAGTACTGGAAGGTCACGACCACCGACGGGACGCAGTACTTCTTCGGCAAGCACAAGCTGAAGCCCGGCATGACAGAGCTCACGAACTCGGTCTACACCGCGCCCGTGTTCGGCGACGATGCCGGCGACCCGTGCCATGCATCGACGTTTTCGGCTTCGTCCTGCAGCTTGGCGTGGCGTTGGAATCTGGACTACGTCGTTGATCTGCATGGAAACGCGATGTCGTATTGGTACACCAAGGAGCTCAACAACTACGCGAAGAACGGTGTCGCTTCGCCCGGCACGTCGTATGTCCGGGCTGGCTACCTCAACCGGATCGACTACGGTCTG
This sequence comes from Kribbella antibiotica, assembly GCF_004349055.1. Classification (GTDB taxonomy): domain Bacteria; phylum Actinomycetota; class Actinomycetes; order Propionibacteriales; family Kribbellaceae; genus Kribbella; species Kribbella antibiotica. The sequence goes on along the minus strand of NZ_SMKX01000042.1, from coordinate 13,322 downwards.
CGGGACGCTTCGCTCTCCGATGCGACGGTTGCGCCGCAGCAGGTTGTGTTCACCACAGCGGAACGCTGCCTCACGAGTTGTTCGGTGCTGAACGCAACGACCAAGGCGAACTGGCCGGACGTCCCGTTCGACCAAGTCTGCGAAGGGTCGACCGCATGCACCAATAAGCTGTCCCCGACGTACTTCACGCGCAAGCGCCTGCTGCAGATTCAGACCCAGGTGCTGAAGGGTTCGACGTACCAGGCGGTTGACTCCTACCAGACCAACCTGACCTTCCCGTCGACCGGTGACAACAGCACGGGCAAGCCGATGTGGCTGAACAGCATTGCGCACGACGGCAAAGCCGGTACAGCGGTAGGCATGCCTGATGTGACCTTCAAGCCTGTCGGCCTGGGGAACCGCGTCGACACCGGAACCGATGGCCTGAACGGACTGGTCCGTTTCCGGATCAGCGAGATCAACACCGAGACCGGCGCCAAGGTCATGGTCAACTATGCCGGCAAGGAGTGCACATCCGCGGCGAAGCCGGACAAGGACACGAACACCAAGCGCTGCTATCCGGTGAAATGGACGCCTCCGCGCGACGTCGAACGCCTGGACTGGTTCCACAAATACGTTCTGGACAACGTCGTGACGTCGGATCCGACGGGCAACGGCGCCACGATGATGACGCAGTACCTGTACTCGAGCGGTGGTGCTTGGCACTACCAGGAGTCGCCGCTGCTCAAGGACGAGGACAAGACCTGGTCGGACTGGCGCGGGTACAGCCTGGTCACGACCTACACCGGTGACGCCGCGGACACCACTTCCCCGCGGAGCCGCTCTGTCACGAAGTACTTCCGTGGCATGGACGGCGACAAACTCGAAGGTACGACGGCCGTCAAGAACGTCGACGTGACCGACACCTCAGGCAGCGTTCGGGCCGATGCGCCGGCACTGGCCGGAAATGTGCGTGAGCAGGTCGAATACCAGCACGCGACCTCGAACAACGAGGTCTCAGGTGTCATCACCGATTACGCCGTCACGCAGAAGGCAGCACAGACCGTGCCGGGTGGGACCCTGAAGTCGACGTTCGTCGGCGTCTCGGCCACGCAGAGCCGAGTAGCTCGTGACGGCGGTCGTCCGGACGAGATCAGTACGACGGCGACGCAGTACGACGCGGACAACAATCTCCCCGTCAAGGTCACGGACTTCGGTGACGCGACCAAGGCAGACGAGACCTGCACGATCACCAACTACCTGAAGAACACGGACACTTGGCTGCTCGCTCGCCCGATCCGCATCGTTACCTCATCTGGTGCCTGCGACGCCGAATCGCCCAATCCGCCGGAGAACCGTGTTCTCTCGGATGTGCGGACGTTCTACGACGGCAAGGCGTACGGAGTCGCGACGCTGGGCGATGCAACGACGGCTCAGCGGCTCCACCACTACACGGCGGGTCAGCCCGTCTACCAGAACATCGGGACGAAGTCGTACGACGCTCTCGGCCGCGCAACCTCGTCGAGTGATGCTCTCGGGCGTGTGACCACCACCGCCTTCACTCCGGCGGCGACCGGTCCGTTGACGCAGACCGTGGTCAAACAGCCGACGGTCAACGACTACAGCGGGGCTCCGGTCAACTTCACCACGGCCACGACGTACCGGCCCGAGTGGAGCGTGCCGGCGAAGACGGTGGACGCGAACGACAGGGTCACCGAACTGGCGTACGACGCTCTTGGCCGGCTGACCAGTGTGTGGTTGCCGAGCCAGGCGCCGGCCGCGTCGAAGCCCGCGAACACCAAGTACACCTACACAATTTCGAACACCGCGGCGTCGACGGTCCGCACGGATTCACTCAATGTCGAGGCGAACGGGTACAACACTTCGTACCAGTTGTTCGACTCGATGTTGCGGGCACGGCAGTCGCAATCCCCGGGAGCCGACGGTGGGCGGGTGATCAGCGAGACGCGCTATGACTCACGCGGTCTCGCGAAGTACGAGAACTCGGGCATCTGGAACGAGTCGGCGCCGGCTGGAACGTTGGTCGCGATTCCGAACGCGTCGGTTCCGACGCAGACCTTGAACGAGTACGACGGTTCCGGCCGGAACGTGAAGTCGACGTTCATGAGCATGCTGCAGGCCAAGTGGGCGACCAGCACCGTCTACGGCGGTGACATCACGACTGTGCTGCCACCGGCCGGAAGTCCGGCGACGGCAACCGTGAGCGACGCATATGGGCGGATTATCGAGCGGCGCGAGTTCAAGGGCAACACCGCCACTGGTACGCCGGACAACACGAAGTACACGTACGACATCGCCGGCCGGCTGACCCGGATGGACGGCGCGGGCGGAGTGTGGACGAACAAGTACGACCTGCGTGGCCGGAAGATCGAAAGTACGGATCCGGATGCGGGCAAGTCGACGTCGGCGTACGACGAGAGCGACCGGCTGGTGTCGACCACGGACTCGTCCGGCAACACCCTGATCACGACATACGACGCGTTGGATCGTAAGACGGGGCTGTACAAGACGAGCGTCCTGGCCGACAACCTGTTGGCCGACTGGAGATACGACAAGACCGATCTGTTGGGACAGGTCGCGGAGTCTGCCACCTATACCGCGGGCAAGTCGGGTCCGGCGTACCGGACGATGATCAACACGCGGAACGTGTCGTACCTGCCGACCCAGATTACCCGGGTGATCCCGTCCGCCGAGGGGATCGAGGTCGACGGCAGTTACTGGACCAACTACACCTACAAGCCGGACGGTACGACGCCCTGGAAGGACTCCTACTCCAACGGGGGCGGGTTCAGTGGCGAGGACGTCGAGTACGAGTACAACGCCGCCGGGTTGCCGACCAAGATGCACAGTGCCCGGACCTATGTGAACGGGACGGAGTACAACCCGCTCGGTGACATCACGAAGATCATGCTCGGCTCGGCGTTCGACATGGAAATCAACAACATCTACGAGGACGGCACCCGCCGTCTGGCTCGCACTACGGCGGGCAAGGCCAATGTCTTCTCCGACCACCTCTACAGCTACGACCCGACCGGCAACGTCCTCAAGGACCAGAATCTTGTAGACGGGGGCGACACTCAATGCTTCGACTACGACGGTCAGCGTCGGGTCACCGAAGCCTGGACGCCGGCCAGCGCCGACTGTGCGCCTGCCCCGAGTACCACGGGTCTGGGCGGAGTAGCGCCGTACTGGCAGTCCTGGACCTACACCCCGATCGGTCTGCGCAAGACGCAGGTCGACCACTCCACTGCCGGCAACCTGACCAGCACCTTCAACTACAACACCGACCAGCCGCACACGCTGGCCAACGTCACCCAGACCGGCACCGGTGCCGGTCCGACGAAGGCCTATGACTACGACACCCGCGGCAACACCACCGTTCGCCCCGGGCAGACGCTCCTCTGGAGCCCCCAAGGCAAGCTGACCAGGCTCTCCGGAGCCAGCGGAGACACCAACTACGTCTACGACGCCGACGGTGCACTGCTGATCCGCCGGAGCCCGACCGAAACGACACTGTTCCTGGGCGAGCTCGAGCTCACCCTCGATAAGGCAACCCGCAAGGTCCTCGGCAAGCGTCAGTACACTTTTGCCGGCCAGACGATCGGCGTCCGCTCCGCGAACGGCACTGCGACGTCGGACATGTCCTGGCTGGTCCCGGACTACCACGGCACTTCCCAGGTGGCAGTAGACGCTGGCACCCAAGTAGCAACCAAGCGCTACGCCAAACCCTTCGGCGACCCCCGAGGCGCAGCGCCAACCGCCTGGCCCGACAACCACGGCTTCCTGGGTAAGCCAGAGGACAAGCTGACGGGTCTGACCACGCTCGGAGCCCGCGAGTACGACCCGACCATCGGCCGCTTCATCAGCGCCGACCCGCTGCTGGATCCCAACGACCCCCAGCAGATGCTCGGCTACACCTATGCCAACGACAACCCGGTCTCCGGCTCCGACCCCACCGGCCTGAAGAACCAGGACGACGGCGGCGGCCGAACCCCTGCCGGTACTCCCTCCCAAGGCACCGGCACCGAGGGCACCGGCAAGAAAAGCGGAGGCAAGGGCGGTGGCAAGGGCAACGGCAATGGCGGCAGTGGCAAGAAGAGCGGCGGCACGAACAGCACCGACGACCAAACCGCCAAGGCAATCCGCTACGCCCAGCACGGCATCACGCCAGCAATCATGAAGGCTGTCCAACCACTGGCAGCCATGCCTCAGATGCCAGAGATCAGTGACTCGCAGGCAGGACACTTTGTCTTGGACATGTGCGGCTTCGCCGGCCCGATCGGTCCGGCGTGTGATGTCGGCAACGGCTTTTGGTACGCCGGAGGAGGCCATTGGGGCGAAGCTGGTTTCAGTGCTGTAGGCGCAGTTCCGGCCTTCGGAGACGCGTTGGTGGGCATCAGGAAGGGCCGAAAGCTCGAAAAGGCCATAGAGGAGGCGCGAGCCGCCAGCAAGGCGGCCGGCAAGGAAGCCGATGATCTTGCCACTGGGGTTGTCGACGATGCTGCCGATGAGGTCGGGGGCCTGTGCAGCTTTGCCGGTGCGACCGCGGTTCTGATGGCAGACGGCACCACCAAACCCATTCAAGACATCAAGCCAGGTGACAAGGTCCTGGCCAAGGATCCGGAGTCAGGCGAACAAGCCGCAAAGATAGTCCAGCGGCTCTGGGTGCACGACGACACGCTGACCGACCTTGTCGTTGCCGGCGGCAAAGTCACGACGACCGAGGATCACCCCTTCTGGTCGGTGACCGACCACCGCTTCGAACGTGCCGACGAGTTGGCCCCCGGCGAGGAAATCCTCAGCGCGGACGGCCGTAAGGTACGCGCTTTCGGTCTGGTGCCGCGAACCGCCCACCAGGCGCTCGCGTACAACTTGAGCGTCGCGGAAATCCACACGTACTACGTGCTGGCGGGTGACACATCAGTTCTTGTTCACAACACCAACTGCACGCCGTCCACTCGGGTGCTTCCGAGCCGGAACGCGGCTTTCCGGGCGGCGAAGCGTGACCTCGGAATTCCGAACGCTCAGCAAGCCGACGAGCTGAGGATGACGGCGATGACCGACAGGTCGGGGCATCAGCTCATGAATCCATATGGACGCCCCATCATGACCAGGGAATATGTGTTCACGCGCTCTGGGGGTGATCGAGTGATCATCCAGGACCACTCGGCCGGCCACTTCTACGGCGAGGGCGGGGTAGGCGACCAAGGCGCGCACCTGAATGTGCGCCCGTTCGACACTCCAAGAACCGGTAAGGTGCCGGGCACGGCCCAGCACTACGAGTATTGATGGGAGTTTCGATGATGGAGTGGATTGAGGCTCTCAGCAATCCGCAACCGGTCCTGGCGATCTACGGGAACAAGTTGCCTGCGCTGGACAAGGTGCGGATCGAAGAGCTCGTCCTGAGCGTGAACGGGCCGACCCTGCGCCTCCGCTTCGATCTGGCGGAGTTTCCGGCCGACCCACCGGCGAAATGGCGGCGCGACGGCCTGGAGGTGGTTCAGATCGAGCTCGCCTTCGGTGGCCTGCAGGCTATCTCGATCAACGAGCTGACCGTGGACTCGATCTGCGACCTCACGGTCCGGAAGGACGGACCGGTCAGATTCTCCGGCGAGTCCGACTCAGTCAAACTGCATGGCCTAGCGGACACGGCAACGATCCTGCGAGTTTCTGCTTACGCGATGGGCTCTTTCTGAAATGCGTCGCCTGGGGCTCCGTGGGGCTCCAGGCGACGCATGACCCGACTCGCCGCCGGCGAGCCGGTCGCCCCCTCACCACCTGACTTGACGGCCTGGCCGGCCCCGGCGTCGATGTCACTTTCCCGATTCACCTCACTGAGGCTGAGTACGACGAGTTGCGGCCGATGGGCAATCGCGATGCGGCGCGGCGTCCGCGGAAGGCGCTGACGCGGTTGCGGGCGAAGGGTGTGCCTGCGACGGCGTACAGCATCGGGGTGGATGCCAATGAGTCGTACTGCCTGGTGCTTGAGGAAGAGCGGCGGCATGTCTACTACAGCGACGCGGTTGCGGGGCACTCCGGCTCGGTGTCTTTGCAGGGGGTGCGGAGTTCGTGATGCCCCTGCGGATCTCCGCGTATGTGCGGGGTACCGCCTGCGGGTAGACCGGCCGGAGACATCCGTTGACTCTGTGGGGGTGCGGATGGAGGATGAGTGCTCGGCGACTTCGGGAGGTTTTGGTGGCGGAGGTTGTGCGGGCTGCGCTGGTGCAGACGTCTTGGACCGGTGACAAAGAGTCCATGATCAAGGCGCATGAGGAGTATGCGCGGCAGGCGGCTGAGGCGGGAGCCAAGGTCATCTGTTTTCAGGAGCTGTTTTATGGGCCCTACTTCTGCCAGCTGCAGGATCCCAAGTTCTACGAGTACGCCGAGAGTGTGCCTGGGCCTACTACGGAGCGGTTCCAGGCGCTCGCCAAAGAGCTTGGCCTGGTGATGGTGCTGCCGATGTATGAGCAGGAGCAGCCGGGGGTGTTGTACAACACGGCTGCGGTGATCGATGCTGACGGCAAGTACTTGGGGAAGTACCGGAAGAACCATATTCCGCAGGTGAAGGGGTTCTGGGAGAAGTTCTACTTCCGGCCGGGGAACCTGGGGTATCCGGTGTTCGACACTGCGGTGGGGCGGATCGGCGTCTACATCTGTTATGACCGGCACTTCCCGGAGGGGTGGCGGGCGCTCGGCCTCGCTGGCGCGAAGATCGTGTTCAATCCGTCGGCCACGAGCCGCGGGTTGTCGGCGTACTTGTGGCAGCTGGAGCAGCCGGCGAGCGCGGTGGCCAACGAATACTTCATCGGGGCGATCAACCGGGTGGGGATCGAGTCCGAGTACGGGGACAACGACTTCTACGGTACGTCGTACTTCGTGGACCCGGAGGGGAAGTTCGTGGGGGAGGTCGGGCACGACCATGACCCCGAGCTGATCATCAGGGACCTGGATCTGAATCTTCTCGACACGGTGCGGGATCGGTGGCAGTTCTACCGGGATCGCCGGCCGGATGCTTACGGGGATCTGACCAAGCCGTAGACGAGGGAGCGACAATGACGTTGCTGGTCAAGGGTGGGACGGTCATCGGGCCGACCGGGTCACAAAAAGCCGATGTGCTGGTGCAGGGGGAGAAGATCGTTGCCCTGCTGGATCCGTTGTTCAGCGCAACGATCGCGCCGGACGAGGTGATCGATGCCACCGGCAAGTATGTGATCCCGGGCGGGATCGACGCTCACACGCATATGGAGCTGCCCTTCGGCGGTACGGCGGCCAGTGACACCTTCGACACGGGGACTCGGGCTGCTGCCTGGGGTGGCACCACCACGATCATCGACTTCGCCGTGCAGAAGACTGGCGACGTCGTACAGGATGGTCTGGCTGCGTGGCATGCCAAGGCTGAGGGCAACTGCCATGTCGACTACGCGTTCCACATGATTCTGGGCGGGGTCGACGGCGATTCGTTGAAGGCTATGGATTCGCTCGTCAGGGACGAGGGGATTACGAGTTTCAAGCTGTTCATGGCCTATCCCGGGGTGTTCTACTCCGATGACGGCCAGATCCTGCGCGCGATGCAGACCGCGCGGGAGAACGGCGCGATGATCATGATGCATGCGGAGAACGGCATCGCCATCGACGTACTGGTGCAGCAGGCGCTGGCACGCGGTGAGAGCGACCCGATCTACCACGGGATCACGCGGCCGCCTGCGTTGGAGACCGAGGCAACGAGTCGTGCGATCGCGTTGGCTGAGGTTGCCAAGGATTGCCCGCTCTACATCGTGCATCTGAGTGCGAGTGGGGCGCTGGAGGCTGTTGCGCAGGCGAGAGATGCCGGCCGCAACGTTTTCGCCGAGACCTGCCCGCAGTATCTCTATCTGACGCTGGAGGATCAGCTCGGTGCGCCTGGATTCGAGGGCGCGAAGTGGGTCTGTTCAACTCCGCTGCGCAGCAAGCATGAGTCGCACGCGAAGGACTTGTGGAAGGGGCTGCGGAGCAACGACCTGGCGATCGTGTCGACCGACCACTGCCCGTTCTGCATGAAGGACCAGAAGGAGCTTGGTCGAGGTGACTTCTCGAAGATTCCGAACGGGATCGGCGGGGTGGAGCATCGGGTCGACCTGATCTACCAAGGTGTCGTCGACGGGCAGTTGTCGTTGGAGCGTTGGGTCGAGACGATCGCGACCACGCCGGCCCGGATGTTCGGGCTGTATCCGCAGAAGGGGATCGTGGCGCCGGGATCGGATGCCGACCTCGTCGTCTACGACCCGAACGGTACGACGCGGATCGGCGTCGAGACGCATCACATGAACATGGACTATTCGGCGTACGAAGGGGTCGAGATCCAGGGCCGGGTGGGCACCGTCATCTCGCGCGGCGAGGTGATCGTGGCTGACGGCAACTACCATGGCCGGAAGGGTCGCGGCCGGTACCTGAAGCGCGGCCTGTCGTCGTACTTGGTCTAGGGGGAACGGACTGTGGACTTCGGAGTGGTGTTTCAGTGCGATCCGCCGGCGTCCGCGGTGGTGGAGCTGTCGGTCAAGGCAGAAGACGCCGGGTTCGACTACGTGTGGACGTTCGATTCGCACCTGCTGTGGCAGGAGCCGTTCGTCATCTACAGCCAGATCCTGGCGGCGACGCGACGCGTGATCGTCGGCCCGATGGTGACGAACCCGGGCACGCGCGACTGGACTGTGATCGCGTCCCAGTTCGCCACGCTGAACGAGATGTTCGGCAACCGCACGGTCTGCGGGATCGGCCGCGGTGACTCGGCCTTGCGGACGCTGGGCGCGCAACCCGGCACGATCGCCGAGATGAAGCGGTCGGTCGAGGTGATCCGATCGTTGGCCCGCGGCGAGACCGTGACGCATCGCGGCCAGGAGCTGAGGCTCGGCTGGGTCGAGAACGGCGCGCTCGAGGTCTGGGTGGCGGCGTACGGGCCCAAGGCGCTGGCCGCGACCGGGCAGGTCGGCGACGGCTACATCCTGCAGCTGGCCGATCCCGACATCGCCGATTGGATGATCGGCGCCGTACGGCGATCTGCTGAGGAGGCGGGTCGCGATCCGGAGGCGATCAAGTTCTGCGTGGCCGCGCCGGCGTATGTCGGTGACGATCTCGCGCATCAACGTGAGCAGACCCGCTGGTTCGGTGGCATGGTCGGCAACCACGTGGCCGACATCGTCGAGCGGTACGGCGCGGCTGGGAGCGGCGTACCGAAGGCTTTGACCGACTACATCGAGGGCCGCAAAGGCTACGACTACACCCAGCACGGCCGCGCCGGCAACACCCACACCGCCTTCGTCCCCGACGAGGTAGTCGACCGCTTCTGTCTCCTGGGCCCAGTCGAAAACCACCTCGCCAGGCTGGAGGAGCTCAAGGCACTAGGCGTCGACCAGTTCGCCGTCTACCTCCAGCACGACGCCAAAGAGGAAACCCTCGCCGCCTACGGCAAAGACATCATCCCGGTCTTCGCGTGAGTACGCCGCCCCGCCCGGGGATGGAGTCGTTGACCCTCATCCTCCTGAGCCGTCCGGACAACCCACCGGACCTGCCCGAAGCCGAGTCGGACGCCATCCAGGAGGCCCATCTGGCCTTCCTGGACCAGCAACGGGCGAACGGCGTGATGGGCGCAGCAGGCCCGTTCCGTGATCAGGACGACCAAACCCTCCGCGGCCTCTGCGTCTACCGCGTAGGTATCGAAGAAGCCCGCCAGTACGCCGCCCAGGATCCCGCCGTACAGGCCGGCATCCTGATCGCCGAACCCCTCACCTGGTGGTTCCGCGAAGGCGAAATCCAACTTGGTTGAGACATAACCAACAAGTCATATTATTGGTCCATGCGTTCCAGCTGGGAAGACCTCAGGGCTCCCAGCGGTAGCCTCCGGGGAGTAGGTCGGTGATGGGGGCCCAGCCCGGGCCGTTGGGGCCCGGGAGGATGACTCGGATTTCTGGGTGGTAGTCCAGCAATACTTGGCGGTCTCGGCCGCAGGGGCTTGGACGCCTCGGTTTTCGTTGCCTACGGCGACGATCGACACCAGGTCGCGGGCGCCGGAGGCTCGGGCGTGGCCTAGGGCAACTAGTTCGGCGCAGGGGCCGCCGGTGAAGTGGTAGAGGTTGATTCCGGCGAACATGTGTCCGTCGGCGCCGCGGACTGCGGCGCCCATCGTGTAGATGCCGTCGGGACCGTCGGTGTTTTCGTCGACGGTACGGCGGGCGAGGTCGATCAGCGCATGATCGTCGGCGGTCAAGGGGTTCAGGTCCATCAGCCGGCGATCCGTTTGAGCTCGGCTTCGACGACTGACTTGACGGCCTTGATCTCGGTGGCCGGGTCGGAGCCGCTGCGGATGACGCGGTTCAGGGCGTCGGAGTACGCCGTACTGGATTTGGGGGACCAGAGGACGGGCGACTGGGCGTGGCCGTGGTCGTTGACGAACTTGGCGGCGTCGGCGGCGGGGCCGGACTTCAGTTTGTCGGCCTTCTCGATGAGCGACTTGCGGGCCGGGATGTGGAAGCCGTAGGCCTGGGCGAAGTCGAGCTGCTTGTCGGTCTGGTCGACCCACAGCCACTTGACGAACTTCTTCGCCGCGTCGACGTTCTTCGACTTCGAGCTGACACAGGCGCCGTACGCGCCGACGGGGACGCTCGGGGCGCCGGTGGTTGCGTTCAGCTTCGGCCAGGGGAGGACACCGAAGTCGTCCTTGAAGGCCTTCTCGATCGCCGGCAGCGTCCAGAGGCCGGTCAGCTGCATCGCGGTCAGGCCCTGCGTGAAGGCTGACGGATCGGACCAGTCGGCGGGTGCGCCGAGCAGCAGGGTCTTCGAGGTGAACAGCTCGCGGAGCTTCTTCAGCGACTCGGCCGCGAGCGGGTCGTCGAAGCCGAACTTGCCGTCGTCGGTCAGGTAGTCGAGGCCGGCCGACCACAGGGCAGGCCCGCCGAGCACGCCGACGCCGCCGTCGTTGCCGACGAACAGACCCTTCACCTTGTCGGTGGTGAGCTTCTTCGCGGCATCGAGCAGCTCGTCGACAGTCTGCGGCGGCTGCACACCGGCCGCGCTGAGCAGGCTCTTGCGGTACACGAGGAACTGCATGTCGACGACCTGCGGGATCGCGTACAGCTTGCCCTGGTACGACATCCGCTTGATCAGCGACGGCGTGAAGTCGGAAACAGCAGGCCCCGGTACGTCGGTCAGGTCGACGACCTGGCCACCTTTGATCATGTCGATCGTGGGGCCGTTGCCGTACTCGAACACGTCCGGACCCTGGTCGGTCAGCAGCGTGGTCGACACCTTCTTGTCGTAATCACCTGGCGACCACTGGACCGACACGGTCGCGTCCGGGTACTCCTTCGCGTACCGCTCGACCGCCTGCTGAGTGCCGGCTTCGCCGTACTGGTGGTACCACTGCGACAACGCGGGCTTGCCGCCGCTGTCACCGCCACTGTTGGGCCGGCCCGTGTTGGATCCACAGCCGGCCACGGCCACCGCCGCCAGCCCGCCACCAAGCCCCAGCACCTGTCGCCTGCTGAACCCACTCATCACGCCGCCTCCAGACCAGTTTGGTTCCCCGAGACTACGACTCTCACGGCTCTTAACGCGGTGTTTTTCAGGCGTCGGACAGCCGGGCGATGGTTGCGGACGCGCGGCGGACGATCGGGACCGGACCAGCAGGGAGGACGTCGCCGATGAAGGTGTAGTGCTTGAGGATGTCCGGGTCGACATCACCGGGACGGTGCCGGCTGTGGTCGCGCACCCAGTCGATGATGTCGCCCCAGCCGGGCGCGGCCAGCGAGCCACCGAAGTGCTGCACCGACAGCCCGGCACAGAGGTTGCCGAACGCGAGGCGGTGCGCCAGTGGCCAGCCGCGCAGCGTCCCGAGGACGAGCGAAGCCAGGAAGACATCGCCTGCACCGGTCGGGTCATAAGAGCGAACCGGTAGCGCCGGGATGTGCTCCTCTTCCCCGGTCGCCGAGTCAATAGCCAGTACGCCGTCTGCGCCGTTCGTGACGACCGCCAGGGGGACCCGCTCGGCCAGTTTGTGGAGCGCGGCCTTCGGGGTGTCGGTGCGGGTGTAGGCCATCGCCTCGGCCGCGTTGGGCGTGAAGGCGTGGAAACCATCCAGTACGTCGAGCACTGCCGGAGACCACTCGTCGGTCGGATCCCAGCCGACGTCGCCGAACAGCAGGGCGCCGGACTGTTTCGCCTGCTGAACCCAGTCCGGCAGGTCGTCGGCAACCGGGACGATCGCGGACTTGGTGTTCAGCCCGGGGCCGACCAGTTTGCTCGGGTTGCCGGGCGCCTCGTGCGCATGCGTAACCATGGCCCGGTCACGGTCGATCGACATCGACACCGTGACGGGGGAGTGCCAGTGGCCGATCCGGCGCGAGTGGGACAGGTCGACACCTTCCTGGTCGGCCAACGTCCGCCAGCAGAAGTCGGCGTACACGTCATCACCGAAGACCGCGGCCAGACCGCTGCGCAGGCCGAGCCGGCTGGCGGCGATCGCGAAGTTCGCGACCCCACCGGGGCACGATCCCATCCCCTCGGCGAAGATCTCGGTCCCTGTGGTCGGTGCGGTCTCCAGGCCGGTCAGCACGATGTCCAGGAACACCGTCCCCTGGACGAACACGTCGTACGCCTCGGGCTCCTCGTTCACGGTGACCTCGTTCCTTGTCATTCTGGGCGGGACTTGCCGGGACCGATCGCGGGGGCGCGGACTGTCGGTGCTGGGTGGAATGCTCCTACGTAACATCATCGACCGGTCAATGGGGCCGAACAGGGGAGAAATCGATGGTTTGGGGGGTGTGTCGGTAATGCCGACCTGGATTGTGGTGGTCGGGGTGGTGATGACGGTCGGTGCGCCGCTGCTGGCGCTCGGCGGCGTCGCCCTGGGTGCCTACCTGACCCGCAAGTCCGACCGCGAGCTCGACACCTGGCGGCACCGCGAGGAGACGATGCGTATGGTCCGCTGGGCCGTCGAGCAGATCCTCGACGACGACGAAGCCGGCACAGATGCCGGTGTCGTCACGCTCCGCTCACTGATGCGCTCCGAGCTGTTACAACCGGAGGACTATGACCTGGTCGCAGCCCTCACCGCGGCTGTAGCGATCGACCGCGTCGGCGCGGCCGCGTACGCTGAGATTGCAGACGCCGAGATCGAGGTCGTCGAGGGAGACGGTGAGCATGGCTGAGAAGAAGACCGTAAGGGTCTCCCGCCAAGCAGTAGAGCTGGCCCGCCTCCACGTCGAAGCCGCCCGCCGAGCCGGCCGCAAACCCGACGCCGCCGTAGCGCGCATAGCCACCGCCCGCCCGGCCCCCGGCACCAACCCCGCTCC
>NZ_SMKX01000041.1 GCF_004349055.1 Kribbella antibiotica | reverse complement strand
GGTCTGGTGGGGGGGTGGTGGTGTAGCGGTGGTTGATTCGGTGGAGTTGGTCTTCGGGGGTGATGGGGAGGTAGGCGACTTGGGCGCGGGCGCCGACGGCGCTGGCGATCCAGCGGAGGGCTGAGCGTTCGTCGTGGCCCCAGAAGCCGAAGTCGAGGATGACGTTGGTGCCCAGGTGGGCGGCGCGCATGCCGATCTCGATGAGCTTGCCTTCGACCAGGTCGCGTTTGTCGTCTGGGTTCTCGCCGTCGAAGAGGGCGATCTGCCACTCGTCGGGAGTCAGCCGGAGGGCCGAAGCCGTGGTTTCCAGGTGTTTGGCGTGGGTGGTCTTGCCTGCGCCGGGGAGACCGACGATCAAGTAGACGGTGCTCACGCGAGCGGGTGGAGGTCGGTGGGGGTGAGCACCCAGTGGAAGCCGTACTTGGGGGAGGCGGTGCGGTCTATGCGGTCCGGGGCGAAGTATTCGGCGGTGAGCGCTTGAAGGCGTTGGTTGAACTCGACCGCTTGGGCATAGGGGACGCGCCCGCCGTGTTCACCGGAGGCCTGGACATACGTCGTACCGAACATGCCGGCGGCTGTGTCGGCGAAGGCTTGCTGGTAGTCGTAGGTGGTGCTGCCGAGGAGATCGGTGGTCGGCGGTGGAGTGGCGAGGTCTGTGGCGCCTTGCTGGGTTCGGATCCAGCGGCCGTCGGTTTCCCGGACCCGGTCTGCCGCGGCCAGTTTCGTGAGGTACCAGAGGATGCGGGCGTCGGTCACTCCCAGTACGTCGGACAGTTCCGCCAGCGTTCGCGGTGATTCGAGCAAGCGGACTATCTCGCGTGGAAGGGCGGTGGTCGCCCACTCCGGGGCGGGAGGTCCTAGCGGCTTGCGGAACAGGGTGATGGTCGTTTCGTAGCGGGCGGGACCGGCGGGGGTGTCGATCTGCCATGAGCCCAGTTCGGTACCGCTGACGACGTACCCGAGGCGTTCGTACAGGGCGCGTGGGCGGGGGCTCGCGTCGTCGATGCCGAGCTCGGCGAAGGCGATACCGCGGGCTCGGATGCTCTGTTCCAAAGCCTGGATGAGGATGGTGCCGATCCCGCAGGACTGGAACTGCTCCAGGACCGTGAGTTGGTAGAGCGTCGCTCCGCCGGGTGGTTTCAGGAAGTCGACGGCGCCATAGCCGACTGGTTGGCCGTTGGGGGTGCAGACGGCGAGGTAGTCGACTTCGCCGCGTTCGGCTCGCTGCAGTTCGATCTCCATCGAGACCAGCTTGCTCGGGGATTCGCCGAGCGTCGGGAGGTCGTCGACGGTCAGGCCGCGGATGGTCATCGGAACCACAACGTCGTACATGCAGGCCACGCTAGGGTCTGCGGCTCGGCCTGGCCACGCGATTTCTCAGGGCTGCCGGATCCACCTCAGGTAGTCCGGCGGGTTCACGTTGCTGCCGCAGAGGATGGTCACCACGTGGCGGCTGGCGAAGCGATCGGGGTTCTCGAGCAGAGCAGCCAACCCAAGCGCCGCCGAAGGCTCGGCAACCAGACCAGCCTCAACCTGCAGCAGACGCATGCCCTCAACGATGGACGCCTCCTGCACCAGTACGGCGTCATCCGCGACCTGTAGGAGGTCGGCCAGCACCTCGGGGATCGGGCGCCGCCCAGCCACGCCATCGGCGATCGTCTCGGCGCTGGAGGTGGTGATGACGCGGCGTTCGTGCCAGGACCGGGTCATGGCGGGCGCACCCGCCGGCTGGACGCAGACGACCTCGACGGTGGGTGCGAGCTCCTTCAGTACGTGACCGATTCCCGTGGCCATCGCGCCGCCGCCCAGCGCGATCAGGACGGTGTCGACATCGGACGACAGCAGCTCCAGACCGATCGTCGCTGCACCTTCGCAAGTCTCGAGATCGAGGCTGTCTTCGACGAGCCGGATGCCCGTGGTGCGGGCGATCTCCGCGGCGCGGTCGCGAGCGAGTTCGTGGTCGCCGTCCACCAACTCCAGGGTGGCACCCAACGCGCGGATGCGGTCGAGCTTGGCCGGGGTCGCGAACCGGGAGGCGATGACGGTGATGTCGAGCCCGCGCTTGCGACCGGACCATGCGAGCGCCTGACCGAGGTTGCCCGCGCTCGCGCAGACCGCGGGCCCGACCAGCTGACTCGCGACCAGTTCGGTGCCGCGGCCCTTGAAGCTGCGCACTGGGTTCGCCGTCTCGAGCTTGATGCTGACCCGGCATCCAAGCTCGAGCGCTTCGCACTCGTACAACGGAGTGTCGAGAAACACCGGGTCGATGACCTCGCGGGCGGCACGGATCCGGGCGGTGTCCAAGCGCGTGTCCACTCCCCCAGCGTCGCACAATCGACGGATGACCTTCGTGCGCTACCAAAGCCCCGTCCCGGACCGACGCGGTCGACACCTCGGCATCTTCGGCCTGGTCAACTCGCTCGGCCACCGCAGCCTGCTCACCGCCGAAGAGGAGAACTTCCGCCGTACGACGAACGCCTGGTACGACGCGACGTACCCGAACCCCTCCGATACCGACCCAGCCGTATACGCCGACAACCCGCTGGCCGCGGCGTGGTTCCGCGAAACCGCCGACCACCTGGTCGCGCCGATTCCCGGTTACCTGGAGATCCTCGCCGCCCACAACTACCCGTGCGAGCGCTACGCCTCCCCCGACCCCGGTCGCGTCCTCTACGAAGACGAATACCAGGTCGTGGTCGTCCCGCACGCACCCGCGACGGAAGAGATCACCACCATCATGTGGCTGCCGCCGGCTCCAGCCCCAGCGCCTTGAGCAGGTCGTAGAACGCGTCCTCGGCGAAGAGCTCGTTGGAGTCGAGGAGCGCGATGAGCTCAGCGACCGTCGACTGTGGCGTCAGGCCGGCGTGCTCTGCCCAGGCGAGCGCCGCCGGTGCCGTGGTCGCAGCGGGGACATGCAACCGGGCGTACTCGGCATCACGCTCGCGCTGGTAGACCGCATCCTGAGCCTCGACGGCCGCCTCGTCCAGCTCGTTGCCCTCCGCATCGAACGGCGCGTACGGCGTGATGATGTAGCCGAGGGTCCGATCCAGGTTCAGGTACGTCGTCCAGTGCGTCGACGGCCAATCCACGAAATCGACCCGCGCGCCGTCGCTGTCGTAGAACTCGGCGAGGATGACCGAGCTGCGAGGTATCACCTCGACCTGATGACCGAGCTCGGCCGAGAGGCGTCCCACGTTGGTCCAGATCCGCCAGCGGGACCAGTCGCCGGCCGCCGAAGTGAGGCGGGTCTGTTCAACCTCCACCTCGGCGGGCAACTCCGGAATGACATCGCGCGGATGCACGGCGGACTCGGCGACCATGAACATTCCCCAGAAACCCATGGCGGCAGCGTAAGCCGGTCGAGGGTGGAAGACGGCGCGAATTGGCCCTGGGCAGGCGGGAGGTGGCGCGGCAGGGTGATCATCAGTCGACGGTGGGAGTTTCGGATGTATGTGCCTGCGCATTTCGCTGCTGATGATGCTGTCGTTGAGGAGTTGCTGCGTCGGCATGGGGCGGCGGACTTGGTGACGGTGACCGAGGGCGGTCTGTTGGCGACGATGCTGCCGTTTGTCTACGACGCGGAGCGGAAGGTGCTGCAGGGCCATTTGGCGCGGAACAACGAGCAGTGGCAGCGGCCGGCGCTTGGCGAGGCGCTGGTGATCATGCACGGCGTGGACTCGTACGTTTCGCCGAGCTGGTACGCCGCCAAGCAGGAGCACGGGCGAGTCGTGCCGACCTGGAACTACGTGACGGCCCACGTGTACGGCGAGCTGACCGTGCACGACGATCCGGTCTGGGTAGGAGAGCTCGTACGGCGTCTGTCGGACCTGCACGAGGGGTCGCGGCCCGAGCCGTGGTCGGTGGACGATGCGCCGGAGAAGTTCGTGAGCGGGCAACTCCGGGCGATCGTGGGGATCGAGCTCGCGATCACGCGGGTCGAGGCGAAGGTGAAGCTGTCTCAGAACCGGTCGGCCGCTGACGTCGATGGGGTGATCGCCGGGCTCCGGGCCGACGGGGATGAGCGGGCGGCCGAAGCGGTGCAGCAACACCGACCGCTCTGAACCTGATCCGGACGTAACGTCGAGGCCTGCTCGGGCCAAGTACTTCCGACTGCGACGGAAGGACGGACGTGACCGAGATTGCGGAGATCGGGCGGGACCCAGATGCGTTCGAGGCGTTCTACACCGAACACATCGAACGGATTCAGCGCTTCGTGGCGCGGCGGGTCGACGACCCCTACCTTGCGGCTGATCTGACGGCGGATGTGTTCCTGGCCGCGATCGACGCGGCGGGCGGGTACCGGGCGAACCTCGGTACGCCGATCGGCTGGCTCTACGGGATCGCCCGGAACGTGGTGTCCGCGGAGAAGCGCCGGCACGCCCGCGAATTGCGGGCGAACCGGCGGATCTCGGGGCGGCGGCTGCTCACAGCGGATGACGTCACCCGGCTCGAGGAGCGGATCGACGCCGAGGCATCGGCGCGGGCGCTGCTGCGGGCGATGGACGAGTTGCCGCCCGGTGAGCGTGCCGCGCTGGAGCTGGTTGCGCTCGACGGGCTCTCTCCGCAGGACGCCGCGCAGGTGCTCGGCATCCGGCTCCCGACGATGCGAGTGCGGTTGCACCGGGCGCGCGGCCGGCTCAGGTCGCAGTCACTCCACTTGGTACCGACTCCCACGGAGATGACCTCATGAACACCTTCGAAGACAAACTCCTGGCCGAGCTCCGCACAGTCGTCGCCGAGCGGCCGGTCGACATCCGCCGGAAGCGTCCGAAGCGGGTCCTGGTCGGGATCGCCGCCTGCCTGACACTCGCTGCCGGTACGGCGGTCGCCGTACCGATGCTGAGTGGCGATCCTGCGTACGCCGTGGTCACGCAGCCGGACGGTTCGGTGCGGGTGACGATCTACCGGGCGGAGGGCGACAAAGGACTGCAGAAGCGGCTGCGGGCAGCCGGCGTGCCCGCCGAGGTGGATTTCCTTGCGAAGGGGAAGACCTGCCGCCGGACGCCGGCCGGGAAGCCGCCGGGGGACGCTGACTCGCGGCTCACAGTGCTTCACGAAGGCCCGAACGGACAGGTGACAGTGCTGGTGCTCTGGCCGAATGACTACCGCAGCCGTGGAAGGACGCTGCTGCTGGAAGGTGAAGGATCCGGGGAACAGTGGCTGACGAAGGTCTCGACGTTGAAGACCGGGACGTTCGGCCGGTGCACGCCGGTGGACTCACCCTGGCTTCCGCTGAAGCCGCAGCGCTGACCAGGAGTTGCCGGTCTAAACCCGGCAGCTTCGCATCGCAAATAATCGTTGCCCTTGGCCCCTACATGGCGTGACAGTTTGCGCACGGATTGTCACAGCAGGCTTGCGGCTGCGTGCAGATGTCCGGACAAGGGTGGCGGGTGGTGCCCGTGACGACAGATCGTCGAGAAGAGGAAGAGAGATCGGGTTAGGCGGTCGACCACGGGAGGGTCCGGCGAGTGCTCGAGACTTATCGCGGCATCCCACATCTGCTCGACACCTGGCTCGTGCTGACCGGCATGGCACTGCCGGTTGCACTCTCGTCGCTGCGACGGCCGGGGGCCCTGCCTCCTCGCCTCGCGGCCTTCGGGATGCCGGCGGCGTTCGCGCTGGTGCTGGCGGCGACGCTCAGTCCGACGCCGCACCGGTTCGGCACGGTGGTCGGTCAGTGCGGTACGCATCTGGCCACGACCGGTGGACTGACCTCGGTCCAGGGTCTGCTCAACGTGTTGCTGTTCGTCCCGGCCGCCGGGCTGCTGGCACTGGCGAGCGGCCGGCCGGGCGACGGCATCGCCGCCGGGATCGGGCTGTCGGCCTCGGTCGAGGCGGTCCAGGCGCTGATCCCCCAGCTCGGGCGCTCCTGCCAATTGCACGATTTGATCGCCAACACGGCGGGTGCCTTCTGCGGGGTCGGGCTGGTCGCCGGGGTACAGTCCATCGCGCGGCGCCGGCTTCTGGTGCCCAGCCCGTACGTCGTCGAGCACGCGGCCATGATCGTGGTTCGACCCCGTCCGACAGCACGTCATCGGCGGCACGAGCACCTGCCGCTCCGCCCGATCCCGGTGGCGGCCAAGTCATCCAGCGGGTTGAGACCGGTGGCGAGGGCCCGCTGACCTGCGGGAACGTGAGTTATCCGGAAGGTTATCCACAGCTTGTGGGTAACCCGGGGGATGACGGCTCAGCTACGTAAAGTTATCCACAGGCTAGGGCCGGACATCGAGCCCGAGCGAGGTCGCCACGACCATCGCCTGGGTTAAATCGATCCGCGCATCGCGCAGCCCGACCGTGAGCGGGTCGATGGTCGACAGGTCCGAACCGCGCAGATCGGCGCCGGTGAAGTCGGCTCGGGCGAGCGATGCGCCGGACAGGTCGACGTCGCGGAAGACAGCCTTCGCGGCCCGCAGACCGGTGAGGTCGGCCTCGCGCAGCTTCACGCCGTGGAACTCCGCACCGCGCAGGTCAGCCCGGGGCAGCCCGGTGAAGGACCAGTCGCCGCCGGAGACCTTGAGCAGGTTGTAGGTGCAGTCGTCGAAGAAGCTGCCGACCAGCTTGCATCCGGTGAACGTGGTGTCGAACAGCGAGCACCGGACGAACGTACAGTTCACGAACGCGGCATCGGTATGCGTCGACGCGTTGAACCGCACCCCGCGGAACGTGCACTCCTCGAACACCCCACCGCGGTTGTCCACCTCCGTCAGATCGGTGTCGATGAACAGCACCCGCCGCTGTGTCCGCCCGGACAGCTCCGGATCGTCCCACTCCCGAACCGTCGACTCCGTCGGTACCGCGCTACGCCCACTTTGTCCCGCCATGCCACCACTCTCGCAGGCGCGGCCGACAGTCAGTTGTGATGCTTACGCGTCAGGTTGTGATGATGCCTTCAGCCGATCGACAACTACGGGCCGCACGATGGAGGAGTGAGCGGATCAGAGCGGGTGATGGTGTTCGGCGCGAGTGGATTCCTCGGGGCCCGGATCTGTGCGCTGCTCGCCGATCGGGGCGTCGAGTACCGCGGACTGAGCCGGAACCGGGGTGAACCACACCTGCGCTGCGACTTGGCCACGATGCACTCGTACGCGCTGGAGACCCAGATCGGTCTCTACAAACCGACGGTGGTGATCAACGCCGTCGGTGCGACCACCGGTGATTCGGCCGAGCTGGTTGCCGCGAATGTCACCGCGGTCGAGGCACTGCTGACGGCGACTCGCGACAACGCCGGGCATGCGCGGTTCGTGCAGCTCGGTTCGGCGGCCGAGTACGGCGGTGGTTCGCATGGCGCGAGTCAGTCGGAGGGGTCCGCGCTTCGGCCGACCGGTCCGTACGGGCTGACCAAGCTGGCCGGCTCCGAGCTGGTCACTCGCGCCCAGCGCAACGGTGCCGACGCGGTCGTACTGCGGATCTTCGACGTGCACGGGCCGGGATCGCCGGCGACGACGGTGACCGGCCGGGTGATCGAGGACCTGCGAGACCGGCAGCAGATCGATGTCGGCTCGCTCGATGTCTGGCGCGACTTCGTCGACGTCCGCGATGCCGCGGAAGCGGTGGTCTCGGTCGCGCTGACCGATACCAAGCTGCCAGCGGTGCTGAACGTCGGCAGCGGCCGGGCGACGCTGGCCCGCGACGTGGCCGGTCAGCTGTTCGAGCTGAGCGGCCAGCCGGCCCGGATCATCGACGACCCCATGCAGGACGGCGTGCTGGGCGCCCCCTGGCAGCAGGCCGACATCGGACTGATCGGTGAGCGGCTCGGATGGTCGCCGAAGATCGCACTGGAGCAGTCGCTCGCCGATAGTTGGGCCGAACTGCGGGCAGACTGACCGGGTGGAGATCCGCTCGAGCTGTCAGCCCGCACCGGACCGCCGACCACCCGCCGTGAACGAGGACCTCGTGCTGACCGGGCCCGACTTCGCAGTGGTGTTCGACGGAGCTACCCCGTTTCCCGGGGTCGACTCCGGCTGCCGGCACACGGTGGCCTGGCTGGTCGGTCGACTAGCCAGGTACGTCGCACCGCCGCTGCTCACCGCGTCGACGGCGCCACTGCCCGACGTACTGGCTGAGGCGATCGCTGCTGTTGGTGCGGAGCACGCGGACAGCTGTGACCTCGCCAACCGGGACAGTCCGTCGTCCACCGTCGCCATGGTGCGTGTCCGGCCGGACAGCGTCGAGCACTTGGTTCTGGCTGACTCCCCTGTCGTCTACTGGTCCCCAGACAAGCTGGTCCCCAGACAAGCTGGTGACTGTCCACAGCGACGACCGACTCGAGCACTTGCCGGAGAGAACAGTCGAGAGCGTCCGCCGGCTCCGCAACGCCCCGGGAGGTTTCTGGGTGGCGAGCACCAACCCAGGGGCGGCGTACCAAGCAGTCACCGGTACGACGGACCGCGCCGAGGTCACGGCGATCGGCGTACTGAGCGATGGTGCCTCCCGCTACGCCGAGCACTACGGACACAGCTGGGCCGACCTGATGACCGTCCTCACCATTGAAGGCCCAGCCGCGCTCATCAGCCGAGTCCGCACCCACGACGAGGCCGCAACCACAGTCCGCCGGAAGCGCTACGACGACGCGACCGCGGTCGCCATCTACTGCTGAGGCCGGTACGACGGGAAGGCCGGCGGCGGGCGGTAGTAGTCCTGGACCGGGGGCGGCGGCGGAGCCTGCATGCGCTGTTGTTGCCACTGGCCGATCTGAAGCATGAGCAGCGCGGACGCGATGGTCGCGACGATCAGGAGCAGTGCGGCGATGCTGAAGCCGATGTCGACCCAGAGTGCGACCTGCACCATTACGTCCTGCAGACCGTAGAACTTGACCGACCCCTCCGCGTCCTCGGAGGCTTCGACCGCCTGGACGATGAAGGTGATGAAACCGATGCTGATGGCCAGCAGGCTGGCCCACACGATCACCCAGTAGCCGGTCCACCCGGCCCACCAGGTGTAGATGAGGGCTTTGATCCGGGGGCTGCGGGCTGCGCCTGGCTGGTCCAGCGGTTCGCTGGCGACAGTGATGTCCTGCACGAGCTGCAGCGGATACCAGAACTGGACGACGGGGCAGAACCAAGCCCCGATGATCCAGCCCGCACTCCGGCGGTGCAGACCCTCACCGGGCGGCAGCGGGTTCGCAGGTGGGCGCGGAGCGAGGGTGGAGTTCAGGAAGTCGGTGTTCTCGCGGGCATACCAGAGCCACAGCAGGTAGACGATCGCCGTCCCGAACATCAGGTAGCCGACAACGTTGAGCGCCCAGTTGGCCCCGACCATTGTGTCCACGAGGCCGTCGAGGTCGTCCTCGCTGACGTTGAGGAAGATGAAGTCCTTGACCTTGTCGTACGAGCGCCACATCAGCACCGACTGCACTGCGGTGAGGAGTGCGGTCACCCCCATCAGCGCGATGGCCACGATGCCGATCGTGCGCAGCGCTCGGTAGCGCGGCGGCAGCACCGCATACGGTCCCTGCCGCGGCGGCGGACCAGGCGGACCCTGCGGACCCGGCTGATAGTACGGCTGTGTCATCGTCACCCCTCCGCGCCAACGGTATCCCGGCAGGGGAGCGATCTAGGGCGGGTCTCTCGACTCCCCGCCTACTGCGCTGCACTCGGCACGGCACCTCGCCGTACTGGAGGAAAGGCCACGATGAACCACATCGAGGCCTCCCCTCCAGCACGCCGAGCTACCGCACCGAGCACATGCTCGCTACGGCGCGGAGTCAAGAGACCCGCCCTACGGCTGCGAACGCCTCCCGGACCGCAGGCAGCGCCAACTCACGGTCGGCGGCCGACAGCCCGATCCGGGTCCGCCGATCGAGCACGTCGTCCTCGTCGAGCGCGCCCTCGTGCCGGACTGCGAACAGCAGCTCTGCGTACGTCGTCTTGAGCCCGGCCGCGATGGGGTCGAGTGAACCGCCCGCCACGACGACAGGTGCCTCGACGCCGTACCGCTGGACGAACCGCGTCGGCGCAGCGACCGCAGCCAGCCGCACCCGGTCGGCTGCACCGACCAGTGGGATCCGGTGGGTCAGACAGGGCCGCGTGGTGGTCAGAGTGGACTGGGCGAGCGCAGTGTCGAGCGCGTCCTGCGCCATCCGCCGGTACGTCGTCAGCTTGCCGCCGACGATCGTCACGAGCCCATCCGGCCCGGTGATCACCGCATGCCGCCGGGAGATGTCCGCAGTCTTGTTCCCGTGGCCGGTGTCGAGCAGCGGGCGCAGTCCGGCGTACGTGCCGAGCAGATCGGCGCGGGTGAGCGGTGTCTGCACCGCACGGTTGATGGTGTCGAGCAGGAAGTCGATCTCGACGTCGGTTGCTCGCGGTACATCGCTCACCGGGCCAGGCGCGTCCTCATCGGTCAGACCGACGTACACGCGGCCGTCCGGCGCGGGAATCGCCATCACCACCCGGCGCATCTCCCCTGGCACCGGAACGGTCAGCACTGCGGACAGTCCACCGAACGCAGACTGAGGGAAGACCAGGTGGCTCCCGCGGCTCGGCCGCAGCTTGATGCCGTCAGTGAGCTGGCCGGCCCAGATCCCAGCGGCGTTGATGACCACCGTCGCATCGACATTCAGACTGTGTCCGGTCAGCTGATCAACCAGTACGGCGCCCTGTCCGGTCACCTGGGTGGCCGCCACGCGGGTGAGCACGCGAGCGCCGTACTGGGCGGCTGTCCGGGCGATCGCGAGCACCAGGCGCGCGTCGTCGTAGAGCTGGCCGTCCCAGGTCAGGAAGCCGCCGCGCAGTCCCTCGGGTCGCAGCGTGGGTGCGTAGCGCAGGACCTCGGCCGAGCTGACCCGGCGCGAATGTGGCAAGTAGTCGTCGCTCGTCCGCGCGAAGGTGCGCAGCAGATCGCCGCCGAGGAACGCACCGCGCACCAGCGCCGCCTGCGAAGCCTTTGCCTGCGGCAACCAAGGCGCGAGCTGGGGGACCGGATGCACGAGGTGCGGCGCGGTCGTCTTCATCAGGATTCCGCGCTCGACCGCGCTCTCGTACGCGATGCCCACATGGCCGGAAGCCAGGTAGCGCAGGCCGCCGTGCACGAGCTTCGAGCTCCAGCGACTCGTTCCGAAAGCCAGGTCGTGCTTCTCCACCAGGGCAACGCTCAGACCGCGGGCCGCCGCATCCAGCGCAACGCCGGTGCCGGTCACGCCACCGCCGATCACCAGGACGTCGACCTTGCCGGTCGTGTCCAGCCAGTCCAGGTCACGGCTGCGCCGGGCCGCATTGAGACTGGCGTTGCCCACGGTCATCATGGCTGCAGGTACCGATTCAGCATGTCGCGGAGCTGCTCGTCGAGCTTCGGGTACTCATCCTTGGCGGCCATCACCGGACCGGAGACAGCCGAGGCGAGCGACACCAGAATGATCTGCCGGGACAGCCAGACGTAGTCGGTGTCCCGAATCGAGCCGTCCTCCTGACCGGCCTTCACCCCTGCCTCCACCAGCGCCAGGTGCGCGACCGTGCTGCTGCCGCGGCGCTCGAGCAGGTACGGCGTGAGGAACTCGGGGTCGAGCTCGATGATCTTCCGCATCAATGGGTGCGTCCGGGTGTGCGCGACGACCTCGACGACACCCTCGACCAGGCGGGTACGGCCGTCGGCGGCGTCCGGCTGGAAGGCCGACATCAGCGCGGTGGTCCACTCGCGGGTCATCAGGGCGGCGACCACGGCCTGCACGTTCGGCCAGCGGCGGTAGAGCGTCGCGCGGGAGACCTCCGCATGCCGGGCGATATCGGCCATCGTCATCCGGCGCATCCCGATCGCGAGCAGCAGCTCGTAGGCCGCGTCGAGAATCCGCTCTTCGCCGATGGCATTCGCGGGAGTGGGGCGACTACTGGTCTCGGACCCTGATTCGCTGCTACGCTGAGACATCACGCGTCAGAGTGTATCAGCGACTCGACGCCGAGGGACAGTCCTGGGCAGGTGGGATCAGGGGTTTCATCTGCCCAGGACGCTACCCCGCCGACCGACTGATGGGGAGACTGCCGTGACTGAGTCCGACTTGCCGGTGGTGCAACTCACTCCGGGCCGCTGGGGTGATCCCGAGGTCTCTGTCGAAGTGCCGGCCCCCGCGCTGGCCGCACTGCACCACCTCGGCGTACGGCGACCTGCCACTGGCCCGGTCGATCCGGTGGACCGCCCGGGGCTGTCGGCTGAGCAGGTGCGTCTGCTGACCGCCGTGGTCGGTGCCGAGCACGTGGCGACTGAGCTCTCAGACCGGTGGGCTCACACGCGCGGCTATTCCACTCCGGACCTCCTGCGGCACCGCGCTGGCGACACCTCAGACATGCCGGACGCAGTGATCTTCCCGGCCGACCATGACGAGGTCCTGGCGCTGCTGGCAACCTGCGCCGAGCACGATCTCGCAGTGGTGCCCTACTCCGGCGGTACGTCGGTAGTCGGCGGACTGGCCGCTTCGCGGCGATTCGTCACCGTGGACCTGGGCCGGCTCGACCAGCTGATCGAGGTCGACGACATCTCGCGGACCGCGACGCTGCAGGCCGGTGTCCGCGGTCCGGCGGCCGAGGCGCTGCTCGCGAAGCACGGCTATACCCTCGGCCACTTCCCACAGTCCTACGAAGGCGCCAGCATCGGCGGGTACGCCGCCGCTCGGTCCAGCGGTCAGTCGTCCGCCGGCTACGGCCGTTTCGACCAGATGGTTGTCGGGGTGACGCTGGCGACCCCGCGTGGCACGGTTGAGCTCGGCCGCGCTCCCATGTCGGCAGCCGGACCGGATCTGCGCCAGCTCGTGCTCGGGTCCGAAGGCGCGTTCGGCATCATCACCTCGGTCGTGGTGCGAGTTCGGCCGCGGCCGACTGAGCGGCACTTCGAGGGCTGGCGCTTCGACACCTTCGAGGCCGGGCTGACCGCCGTACGGGGGCTTGCGCAGGACGGGCCGTTGCCGACCGTGCTCCGGTTGTCGGACGAGGCCGAGACTGCGGTCAACAATCCGGACGGGCCTGGCGGCGCTCTGGCGATTATCGGTTTCGATGGTCCGTACAAGCAGGCGACCGCTGACGTGCTCACCGCGGCAGGTGGTCAGAACCTTGGCGCGGAGGCCGGCGAGGCATGGCGGGTTGGGCGGTACAAAGCGCCGTACCTGCGGGATCCGTTGCTTGATGAAGGCGCACTGGTTGAGACGCTCGAGACGGCGGCGTTCTGGTCGCGCATCCCGGTGCTGAAGGCCGCTGTGACTGACGCACTGGTGAAGGCGTTGAGTGATCAGGGCACTCCGCCGCTCGTGCTCTGCCATGTGTCGCATGTGTACGAGACCGGCGCCTCGCTGTACTTCACCATCATCTGCGCGCAGAACGATGAGCCGCTCGACCAATGGCACCAGGCGAAACTCGCAGCCAACGCAGCGATCGCCGAGGCCGGCGGGACGATCACCCACCACCACGGTGTCGGCACGGACCACCGCGAGGCGTATGCCGCGGAGATCGGTCCGCTGGCGGTCGAGGTGCTGCAGGCGGTCAAGGGTGTGCTGGATCCGACGGCAGTGCTCAATCCGGGGATCCTCTTGACCTCAAGTTAACTTGAAGTATGAGAGTTCGGGCATGACTCCTGAACCCGCCAACCGTCCTGTTGCTCTCATCACCGGCGCCTCGGCCGGTCTCGGTCTTGCGCTCGCGCATGGTCTGGCCGATCGGGGCTGGGCGCTGGTGATCAATGCCCGCGGTGCCGACGCGCTCAAGGATGCCGCCGACGCACTGGCCGATCGCACCGACGTCGTACCGCTCGCAGGTGACGTGACCGATCCGCAGCACCGCGCTGACCTGGCCGACGCCATCGAGGAGCTCGGCCGTCTCGACCTGCTGATCAACAACGCGAGCTACCTCGGGCCCAGTCCCCTGCAGGCGTTGGGTTCTGCGGACCTCGACGAGCTGCGTCGTGTCTACGAGGTCAACGTGCTCGCACCGCTCGCTCTCACGCAGGCTCTGCTGCCACAGCTCACAGCGGCGACCGGAGTGGTCGTCAATATCAGTTCTGATGCCGCAGTCGAGGCCTACGAAACCTGGGGCGGCTATGGCTCCGCCAAGGCTGCACTCGACCACGCAACCCGAGTCCTGGGGCAAGAGCACCCGGCGCTGGCGGTGTACGCCGTTGACCCAGGTGATCTGCGCACTGCGATGCACCAGGCCGCCTTCCCTGGCGAGGACATCTCGGACCGGCCGGAGCCAGCCACCGTCGTACCGGCGTTTCTGGCGTTGCTGGACCAGCGGCCGGCGAGCGGGCGCTACCGCGCAGCCGAGTTCACGCCGGCGGTGACACCGTGACTGTTCATCCGCACACGAGATTCGTCCTGCCCGATTCACTCAACGCTACGGAGCCTCCGGAGGCCAGAGGGCTGGCGCGGGATCAGGTGAAGCTGCTGGTCGCGGAGGGGTCGACCATCACGCACACCCGCTTCGATCGGATCGGCAACCACCTCCGGCCCGGAGATCTCCTACTGGTCAACACCTCCGGGACGCTGGCCGCCGCAGTGGACGGCACCTGGATCACGGGAGCCGGTGTGGCGCGAGTGGTCGTGCACTTCTCCACTGCGCTCGACGACGGCAACTGGGTGGTCGAACTACGCAACGGCGGCGCACCGATGCTCGGCGGTACGGCGGGTGATCAGGTGGAGTTGCCACGCGGCATCCTGACGCTGCTAGCGCCGTACCAGTCGGAGTCGAACCGGCTGTGGCGAGCCAAGCCGCCCGTGACCGACATGGTGGGCTACCTGCAACGGCACGGGCGCCCGATCACCTATAGCTACGTGAACAAACAGTGGCCGTTGGCGTCGTACCAGACTGTCTTTGCGAGGGATCCGGGCAGCGCGGAGATGCCGAGCGCGGCGCGTCCGTTCAGCTTCGAGCTGGTGAGTCGACTGGCTGCGCAAGGCGTCCTGATCGCGCCGATCACGTTGCACTGTGGTGTCTCCTCGCTGGAGAGCCACGAACCGCCGTTGCCCGAGCGGTACGACGTACCCGAGCACACCGCAGGTTTGGTGAACTGGGTCAAGGGCAACGGCGGTCGCATCGTGGCAGTGGGAACCACTGCGGTCCGGGCGATCGAGTCGGCGGTCGCGGCGGACGGATCAGTCGTCGCTGCGCGCGGCTGGACCGACCTCGTCCTCGGTCCCGATCACCCCGCTGCCGTCGTCGACGGACTCATCACCGGAATGCACGCTCCCGAGGCCTCGCACCTTCTCCTCCTGGAGTCCGTGGCGGGAGGTGGCACCGTGCAGCAGGCCTACGACGCGGCTCTGCATGAGCGGTATCTCTGGCATGAATTCGGGGACAGCTGCTTGATCCTGCGCTGACACGGGCGCCGGTTCGTTACCGGGCCGGGCGCGCTTGTTCACTGCGCGTGGGCTCATCGAACAGTCCTAACCGCCTGGGTCCCCCGTCGGGACGTGCCTCTATAGGACACGCCACACCGGAAGGTGTCACGGTTTTTGATCCAACCGAGCGCTAATTGTGGCCTAGCCCTCAAATCAGACTCGCCGGCCGTCGATGCGGTCGGGGTCGAGCATGGCCTCGGTGATGAAGTCCTGTGGGAAGCCGATCGCGAAGCCGGTGGCGGTCTCCAGCCGTTGTACGGCGTCGGGCGGCAGATCGAGGCTGAGTGCGCCGAGGTTGTCCGTGAGTTGCTCGGGTGAGCTTGCGCCGACGAGTGGATGCACGGCCGGTGAATGGGTTCTGGTCCAGGCGAGGGCGACCTGCGCGGGGGTGGCGCCGAGTTCGGCGGCCACCTCGTGGACAGTGCTGACCACAGCGTCGTCGGCTGCGGGTTTCGTGAGCCGGCCGTGCGCCAGTGGGGCCCAGGCCGCGACGGTCATCCCGAACGCCTCTGCCATCGGCAGCAACTCACGCTCGATGTCACGCTGCAGCAGGCTGTACGGCACCTGCAGGCCCACGAACGGCGACCAGTCCCGCCACTCGGCCAGGGTGTTGCCGCGCGCGACGAGCCAGGCCGGCGCGTCCGAGATCCCGGCGTACAGGATCTTCCCGGCGCGGACGGCGTCATCGAGCGCACGCAACGTCTCCTCGATCGGGGTGTGCCGCTCCCAGTAGTGCACCCAGTAGATGTCGAGGTAGTCGGTGCCGAGCCGCCGCAGACTGGACTCGAGGGCGAGCCGGAGGTTCTTCCGATGGTTGCCGGTGGCATTGACATCGTGCCGGTCCCGCGGCAGCGAGTACTTCGACGCCAGCACGAACTGGTCCCGGCGTTCGGCGAGCACCTCGCCGACGATGTCCTCGCTCGGGCCGTACGCGTCGGCGGTGTCGATCACGTTGCCGCCGGATGCGGCGTACAGGTCGATGATCGGGCGGGCCTGTTCGACCGACGTGAAGCGCATGGCGCCGAGGAACAGTTCGGAGACGCGGAGGCCGGTGCGACCGAACAGCCGGTAGCGCATCAGTTGGCGTAGCCGTGGAGGAAGGCGTGGACGCCGGTGGTGACGGTGTCGGCGAGGTCGGGCATAGGTCCTCCACGGTAGGACGGATTGGATCCGGAGATGAGTAGCGAGAAGTGCAGTGCCGCCCGCAGTGGGTCGTCGATCCGGAGCAGTCCGTCGGCGGCGAGGGCAGCGAACCGGTCGGCGATCGCCCGCCGTACGGCGAGGGGGCCGGCCTCCTGCCAGGCGTCGATGGCGTCCTCGGGGAGGTGACCGGCCTCGGCGTTGATCTGCCGGACCAGGGCCGAGTGCTCGGCGAAGTCGGGGATCGGCGTCCGCCAGGCGATACCGAAGGCGACCAGGTCGGACTCGAGGTCGGTGATCTCGGTCAGGTGGCTCTCGACGATGGCAAGTTGCGCGGCGGCGACCCGGACCGCACTCTCCTGGATGACCACCCGGAACAACTCGGCCTTGTCGCCGAAGTGGTTGTAGAGCGTTCGGGTCGAGACGCCGGCCGCAGCCGCAATGACGTCGATACTCGCCCGCGCATAGCCGTCCCGCGCGAACACGGTCAACGCACCGCTGAGCACGTCCTGCCGCTTGCTGGTTCGGGCCACGGAGCTCCTTGGCGTAAGTGCAACGACCGTTGTACTTTGAGTATATGGCATTCACTGAGGAAGAGCTGAACTATCTGAAGACGCAGCCGCTCGCCCGGCTGGCCACGGTCGGCGCGAACGGGCAACCGGATGTGGTGCCCGTGGGGTTCGAGTACGACGGGAAGTACTTCTACATCGGCGGGGCGATGGAGCCGGCCCGGACGCGCAAGCTGCGCAACGTCGCGGCTGGGCAGCAGCAGGTCGCGTTCGTGATCGACGACCTGGTCTCGGTCGACCCGTGGTCGCCGCGCTTCCTGCGGGTGTACGGGACGGCCGAGGTGATGACCCGGGCGGGGCGGTTCGGTGCGGGCCCGTACTTGCAGATCACGCCGACCACGAGCTGGAGCTGGCATCTCGATGGCCAGGCGCTCGACCACACCGACGAGTTCGGGCCGCGCCGTACGGAGCACGCTGTGGACTAGCGCCGAGCTTTGTCCTGCCGGCGCTTGGTGTCCTGGAGGAACAGCCAGGCGACTGCGGCGCCGGTGACGAAGCCGCCGAGGTGACCTTCCCAGGAGATGTTCGGGAGCAGGAACGAGATCACGGCGGTGACGGCGACGTAGCCGAGGATCCAGGTGACGTCGAGTCCGCGGGCGCGGCTGATCACCAGCAGGGCGCCGACCAGGCCGAGGACCGCGCCGGATGCGCCGAGGGTCGGCGTACCGGGGGCGCTCAGCAGCCAGACTGCGACGCCGCCGCCGAGGGCGGACAGCAGATACAGGATGGTGAAGCGCAGGCGGCCGAGCATCTGCTCCAGTGGCGGACCGATCTGCCACAGCATGAACAGGTTCGAGAAGATGTGGAAGATCTGCACGTGGGTGAAGGCCGACGTGAGCAGGCGCCACGGCTCGGAGTCCACCATGACCGGGTAGAGCACGAGGTCGCTGAGGAGCCTTGGGCTGCCGGTCCGGACCGCGATGAAGACGAGCACGTTGAGCGCCAGCAGGGTGATCGTGATGACCTGCGGGTTACCGCCGCGCTGGACGCCGCCGAGCGACGTACGGGTCTTCGGGATCGACTTCACGCCCTCGTTGAAACAGCTCGGGCACTGGAAGCCGACGGCCGCATTGTTCATACAGTCCGGGCAGATCGGGCGGTCGCAGCGCTGGCACCGCACACCCGCGGGCCGGTTCTGGTGCCGGTAGCAGACAGGGCCGGCATACGGTTCGGTCACGCGGCGGTCCTCCGGGGAACGGGCGACGGGACCGGTCCGCTGACCGGTCCCGCGGGGGGTGGATCAGGCGTTCTTGCGCTCGATGACCACGTGGTTGATCACGATGGGATCGATCGGCCGGTCGGCGGCCGCGGTCTTGACGACCGCAATCTCGTCGATGACCTTGCGCGACGCGTCGTCGGCAACCTCGCCGAAGATCGTGTGCTTGCGGTTCAGGTGCGGCGTCGGCGTCACGGTCACGAAGAACTGCGAGCCGTTGGTGCCCTTGCCGAACTGGATGCCGGCGTTCGCCATCGCCAGCAGGTACGGACGGTCGAACTGGAGCTCGGGGTGGATCTCGTCGTCGAACGAGAAGCCCGGCGTACCGGTCCCGGTCCCGAGCGGGCAGCCGCCCTGGATCATGAAGCCCTTGATGACGCGGTGGAAGCCCAGGCCGTCGTAGAACTTCTCGTGGCTCGGCTGCCCGGTCTGGGCGTCCGTCCACTCCTTGGTGCCTTCGGCCAGGCCGACGAAGTTCTCCACGGTCTTGGGTGCGTGGTTGGGGAACAACCGGATGACGACATCACCCATCGTCGTCTGCAGGGTTGCGTACAGCTCTTCGGCCACGGGAGTCACTTTCCTCGGTAGTTACCTCTGACGCCATCGATCCTGTCACGTCCAGGCAAGAATCAGTGGGACCGGGGGTTTGCCAGGTGGGTACGGCTACGATGCAGATGAGACCGGATTTGTCCAGAGCGGTATCAGTTGCGTCCATGGAGGGCACTGTGGGTTTGAGGAAGTCCAAGGGCCGGATCGAGATCGCCAAGGATCGGGTCCGGCCGTACGCCGAAACGGCGTCGGAGAAGTTCGGCCCGGCCGTGGGCACCGCACGGGAGAAGGTGTCGCCGTACGCCGAGAAGGCTGTCGAGCGTGGCGCGCACCTGGCCCACGTCGCGGTCGAGAAGGCCGGACCGCGCATCGACGACGCATTGTCGAAGGTCGGACCGGCCACCGAGCATGCGGCCGAGAAGGCGCGCGAGCGGTTCAATGACGACGTCCTGCCGAAGGTGACGGCAGCGCTGGCGTCGCTGGCGGCCGTCGCCGAGCCGGTCATCGAGGAGAGCTCGCGTCGAGGCAAGGCCACCAAGGCCGCGCTGCGCGGTGAGATCGAGGTCCCGAAGAAGAGCCACAAGCTCCGTACGGCGGTGCTGTTGCTCGGCTTCGGTGCGCTCGCTGCAGCGGCTGTCAAGAAGCTGCTGACTCCGCCGGAGCCGGCCTGGCAGTCGACGCCGACGAGCGGTCGCGACTACAGCTCTGCTGCAGCCCCGCGCACCCAGAGCTCGAACGCAGAGAGCGCCAACGGTCACACGACGCCGAAGCCGGAGGCTCCGACGACGGAAGCCCCCAAGGCCGAGGCGCCCAAGGCTGACGACGTCAAGGCCGCGTCGAACGGCACGGCCAAGAAGGCCACCACCCCCAGGAAGTCGACCGACACCAAGCCGACCGACTCCTGAGCTAGCACCGCAATCACGAAGGGCCGCTTCCCCGGTGGGGTTGCGGCCCTTCGTGTTGTTCTTTGCCGATCAGACCGGTTGCGGCTCTGGGTCCGTGTGGTCGTCGTGGCCTGCCGCGGCCATCGTGTAGCGGCCGGCGGACAGCAGCTGGCTGGCGTAGCGGTGGGTGATGCACGGGTAGGTGCCGCCGCAGTGGGTGCACAGCGCGTGATTGCGGTGCATCCACGGGACGATGCCGAACCGTTTGCTGCGGGTGATCGGTTCCCGGTCAGGCGCATGGGTCTGCATCGCAGCCCGGGCGGCGTCCTGGATTTCGGGAGCGGACCATTCTTCGGCGCTCTTGTCCATCAGCGCGCTCAGGTCCGGGTGGGGGTGGGTGATCGAGCGGGTCTTGGTCATTTGGGCGTCTTCCCGGGCAGGTGGAGGGCGCGACCATCGATCATTTGCTGAATCGCTTGTTTCTTGGGTGATCGATTGATCGCTGATAGCAACCGTAGTCCTGCTCTGTCCAACGAGGCGCGCCGAATGAGGCTATGTCGGTGTCAGATCTTCGTCAGGTTTCGCTCCGTGTGCAGTCACGACCACAGGGTCTCGAAGCTGACCCGTGCCTCGAGCTCGAGCAGATGCCGTTTGGTCGGGATCCCGCCACCGAAGCCGACCATCTTCCCGCCGGCGCCGACCACCCGGTGACAGGGCACCACGATCGGCAGCGGATTGCGGTTGCAGGCCGTCCCCACGGCTCGGGAGGCACCCACATCCGCCGCCACCATCTTGGCGACATCGCCGTACGTCTGCATCTCGCCGTAGGGGATTTCGGAGAGGTGCGTCCAGACAGCACGCTCAAAGGTTGTCCCGCTGCGCACCGACAGTGGGAGGTCGAACTCCTGCAGCTCACCGGCGAAGTACGCCGTGAGTTGCTCGGCCGTCCTGGTCAGCAGCGGATCGCTCTGCTCCGGATGATCCAGCCGTTGGAAACTGACCCGGCACAGGCCGGTGTCGTCCACGGCGAACGAGAGCTCACCAATCGGTGAATCGATAACTGACCAGCGCATGTCATCCATCTTCGCGGGCGCCACCGACACTTTGTGTGACTCCTGTCCTACATTTGGTCCATGCCGAGCCGGCCGCCGCAACCGCCGCTGGACCGATGGTTCAGTTCTGAGCGGACGATGGGCCTGGCCTCCTCGGTGCTGATCGGTGTCGTCACGATCACCACCTGGGCCACGACGTGGTCGGACTGGTACTCCTATCGGACAGTCGAGCGGTACGGCGACGATCCGGATCGACTGGCCGAGGCGGACCTGTTCTCGGGATCGCTCGGGATCGTCTCGGCGATCGTGCTGTTCGCTGCGGCGGCGGTGTTCATCGTCTGGTTGTGGCGGGTTCGATGGAACGCTGAGATGTTCTGCCGGGGCGAGCATCGGTTCACTCGCGGTTGGGTGCTCGGGAGCTGGATCTGCCCGGTGGTGAACCTCTGGTACCCCAAGCAGGTGATGGACGACATCGTCGCGGCCAGCGACCCGCGGACGCCGCCGCAGACCGAGTCGCTGCGCGAATTGCCGGGGACCCGATTGGTGTGGGCCTGGTGGCTGACCTGGGTGGTCGGCCTGGTCTCGGGCAACATCGTCCAGCGGGGTGTTCTCGGTGGCGCGACCTCGGTCGGTGACCTGCGTACGAACGTGATCCTGTCGACGATCTCGGCGGTCTCCACATCGGCGGCGGCAGTGCTCGCCGTACAGCTGATCGCGCACCTCGACGACCTGCAGACGAACCGTCCCTGGGTGCCTTGGTGGGCGGCGGATCAGGCGCAACGACGGTTCCAACCTCCTGCGCGGTAAACCAAACCGTTACACAGGGTCTGATTCGTCGTTACAAGTGGTGATGGCCGTACGAAAAGAACACGTTAAGTCGATACCCTCCGTGCTGGGACCGGCTCCCTTGGCGTACCTACTTCGTGGTATCAATGTGGCTCGGTCATGCGGGGGCAGGTTCTGGCCGAACCGACTAACAGACGGAGTTCCGGCAACGCGAGGGACGCACGACGTGAGCCACCCGCAACCCACAGTTCTGTCATCTGTGCAGAGCCCAGACGATGAGTGGCAGCCGCACGCAACCGAAGAGTTCCAGCAGGTAGGAACGGTCGGCAAGATTGCGATCGGACTGCTGGGGGCGTCGACTGTCACGCACCTGCTCTCCACCTGGTCCGACTGGAACACGTACTCCGTGGTCCACCGGTACCTGGGCGGCCTGCCGGGTGTCGACGACGCGGATCTCAACCGTGCCGACGCGATCGCGAAGTTCACCGCGATCCCGAACGTCATCATCTCCGTGGCCGCGGCCGTCTTCTTCGTCATCTGGTTGTGGCGCGCCCGGGTCAACTCCGAGGTGTTCTGCCAGGCCGACCACCGCCGCAGCCACGGCTGGGTGCTGGCGAGCTGGTTCGTCCCCGGCCCGAACCTCTGGTATCCCAAGCAGATCGTCGATGACGTCTGGCTGGCCAGCGATCCGAAGACCCCGGTGTACGCCGATGACCTGCGCCGATTCCGGACGCCGAGCCTCACGAACTTCTGGTGGGTCGCCTGGATCGGCGCTCTTGCGTTCGATGTCGTGGTGCGCCGCTTCCTGATGTGGATGGATGCGACGGAAAAGTCGCTGCGCGGGATCGCGCTGGCCGGTACGGCGTCGCTCGTCCTGACCGGAGTGTCCGCGGTCGCCGCGACGCTGATCATCCGCAAGATCACCGCGATGCAGACCGAACGCGAGTGGACCCCGTGGTGGGACCAGCGCGAGCCGAAGCTGACTGCGGTCCCGACCTACGCGAACGACGATACCGACGAGCAGCCGGCGATCGCCGAGCCGATCGCCGCCTCGGCGCAGGCCGGTCTGGCCTCGTCGCCGACCCGGCGCCTCGAGCGTCAGCCGGAGCTGCAGTTCGCCGGTGGTCCCGGAGCAGCCGCAGCGGGCAGCCCCTTCGCCGAGGGATCTCTCCCGCCGGCGAGCAGCCCGTTCGCAGCAGGACCCGGCGGCTTCCCCGGTGATGGTGCAGCCGCCCCCAGCCCGTTCGGTGCGAACGAGCCGGCCGAGGAGGCGCCCAAGTGGAGCCCGTTCGCCCCGGTTGCCGAGCAGCCGGTCGACGCCGGACCCTCCACCGAGCAGTTCGACGCAGTCTCCACCTGGCAGGACGACAACAACACGGCCGAGCAGACGGCGTACCAGCCGCTCAAGCCGTCCTGGGACGAGTTCCTCAGCTCGCCGGCCGAGGAGGACCCGCTGGCCGCGGCGAAGAGCCGCTGGATGAGCGAGCCGGCCCAGACCAGCGTCCAGCCCGACCCGTACGCGTACCAGCCCGAGCAGCAGGCCGACCCCGAGCCGTCGTGGGCGAGCAGCTACTCCGAGCCCTACACGTCGTACGAGACCACCTCTGACTACCTGACCTCGACGGCGTCATCGTCAGTCGAGCCCGCACCCGAGCCTGAGCCCGCGCCCGTTGCGCGCGTAGGCCGCCGGGCCGCTCGGGTCGCGGTCGACAGCCCGTCGGTTGTCGAGCCGGAGTACTACCAGTCCGCGCCGCAGGACGACTACCTGACACCGTCGAAGCCGCTCCCCTCGGTCCCCGAGTACGGGCCGGAGCCGTCGTCGTACGCGTCGGAGACCCCGACCTACGGTTCGGACTACACGACGCCGTCGTACGAGCCGACCAGCTACCCGTCCTACGAGACGCCGGCTGCGGACTACACGTCGTCGTACAGCTCGGAGTACACGAGCGAGACCGGCTACGACGCGGGCCAGTACGGCTACAACTCGGACTACACGGCGACCGCCTACGAGCCGCCGGCTCCGTCGTACGACTCGACGTACACCCCGGCCTCGTACAGCGGCTCGGAGTACACCGAGCCCGCGACGTCGTACGAGCCGACCAGCTACAGCTACGGCAACGAGTCCTACGGACAGCAGCCCGCCGAGGAGTATCCGTCGTACAAGCCGGAGGAGCCCGCTCCCGCCGAGCCGACCGATCCCCGTCCGCACCCGCGTCGTCGGTGGACCTGATCTTGCCGATCGCCTTCTCGACCCTCGGGTGCCATGGCGCACCCTTGGAAGACGTTCTGAAGCTTGCCAAGGGCAACGATGTGAGTGGGCTCGAGCTGCGTGCCGCGCCGGACGAGTTCACCCACACCGGTCTGTCCGCCGCCGAGCGCCGCGAGCTCCGCAGCCGGATCGAGGACGCCGGCCTGGAGATCCTCGCGGTCAGCAGCTACGTGAAACTCTGCGCCGTCGAGGAGCAGCCGCTCGAGGCGCACCTCGAGCTCGCCGCCGACCTCGGCGCCCGTGGCGTCCGCGTCTTCCCCGGCGACGACCCCGGTACGACGGACGCCCCGACCGCCGGCGAATTCCGCGCCCTCGACCGCATCGCGACGGCTCCCAAGGAGTCGCGCATCCTGCTCGAGACCCACGACTCGCATTCGGCCGGCCAGAAGATGGCCGCCCTGCTGACTCTGATCGACTCGAATGTCGCCGGCCACAACGTGCAGGTGATCTGGGACAGCGCGCACACCTGGTCGCACGGCGAGACGCCGGCCGAGGCGTTCGCGCTGCTGCAGCCGTGGCTGGAGTTCGTCCAGATCAAGCAGAGCGACTCGGCGCAGAACTACCGGCCGGTGGCGATCGAGGACGGCGACTTCCCGATCCAGGACCTGCTGGCCGCTCTCGCCGGCACCGACTACCCGCTCTCGCTCGAGTGGGAAACCAAGTGGCACCCGCACCTCCCGTCGCTCGCGGAGACACTCCCCGCCGTACGGGCCTGGCTCAGCTGAGCGGCTCGGTCAGGTAGCGCGTGATCGTCGGCGCGAGGAAGGCGACAGCCTGATCGGCCGACAGCGCGGTCACTGGTGGGAACTGCAGGATGTAGCGGCATAACGCGAAGCCGAGTGCCTGCGTCGCGACCAGACCTGCACGTAGCGCGGGCTGATCGACGGCGAGCCGTGCCAGTGTCGGTGCGAGCTGGCTGGCGAAGATCTGCCGCATCCGCTCGGCCGCACTCTCGTTGGTCGCCGCCGTCCGCAGCAGCACCCGGAAGGTGTCTTCCTCCTCCCACCGCGTGACCAGATGCCGAACCAGCCTCGCCCCGACCTCATCAGCCGGTACGTCGCTCAGGTCGGGGATCCGGATGTCGAACTCGGCCGCCTCGGCGAACAGCTTCTCCTTGCTGCCGAAATACCGGATCACCATCGCCGGGTCGATCGCCGCATCGGCCGCGATCGCTCGCACCGTGGCGCGCTCGTACCCATCTGCACCGAACCGCTCCCGCGCCGCCGTCAGGATCGCGGCTCGGGTCCGTTCGGACTTCCGTTCTGCCATGGTCGCAGCATATGCCAACGGCTGTTGACTTTCGTGCTACCTTTAAAATCAACAAGCGTTGACAAATGGGAGGCGACGATGAAGGTCGATGTCGTGGTGGTGGGCGCCGGACCGGTCGGGCTCGCGGCGGGGGCCGCGCTCCGGCAGCACGGACGCAGCGTGGTGGTCGTCGACAAGCAGGCCGCCGGGGCGAACACCTCGCGCGCTGCCGTCGTCCACGCTCGGACCCTGGAGATGCTGGAGCAGCTCGGCGTCAGCAAGCGGCTGATCGAGCTGGGCCTACCGCTTCAGGACTTCTCGATCCGCGAGGGCGACCGGATGCTCGTGCCGGTCAGCATGCGGGAGTTGCCGTCCGACTATCAGTTCACGCTGATGATCCCGCAGCCCGTCACCGAGCAGGTGCTGCTGGATCGGCTGATCGAGCTCGGTGGTGAGGTGCTGCGTCCGCGGAGCGCGGTCGCGCTGACCCAGGACGCCGAAGGTGCTCGCGTCACGCTCGACTCCGGCGAGGTGATCGACGCGCAGTACGTCGTCGCCGCCGACGGCATGCACAGCACGATCCGCGAGCTGGCGGGGATCACGATGCCTGGTGACACCCTCTCGCTGTCCTGCAGTCTGGTGGACGTCCGCGTCGACGGTGGTCTACGAGCCGACGAGGTCGCCCTGTACTTCGGTACGGCGGGCCTGCTGGTGGTCGCGCCGTTCCGCGACGGCTCGTTCCGCCTGGTCGCCGAGGTGGGCGATGCGCCGGAGCACCCGGATCTCGCCTATGCCCAGCAACTGCTCACCGAACGCGGTCCGCGCGCGGGCGCCCCGAAGGTCACCGAGGTCGTCTGGGGCTCCCGCTTCCGCATCCACGAGCAGGTGGCCGACACCTTCCGCACCGGTCGCGTCCTGCTCGCCGGCGACGCCGCTCACACCCACAGCCCAGCCGGCGGCCAAGGCATGAACCTCGGCCTCCGCGACGCCATCGCCCTAGCCAACGCACTCGCCACTGCACTCAACACGGCAGACGAGTCCGAGCTCGACCGGTACGCCGTACAGGCTCGTGCGGAGGCAGTCCGCGTGATCGCGCTCGCGGGTCGGTTGACGCGGCTGGCGAATGTTCCGCGACCGGTGCGGCCGATCCGGAACGCGGTGCTGGGGCTGGTGGCCGGCTCGCACCGAGCGACTCGCGGTCTGGCTGAGCAGTTGGCCGGGCTGACCGAGGCGACCCGAGCACGCTGAGCGCGGGGACAGACGAACCGGCGGCGAAGGTTAGCCCTCGCCGCGCGGGGAATCGCTTCCGCGGGAGGGGTGCTACCTCTACGCTCCAGTTACCGCATGCAATGCCTCAACTACTGGAGGTCATCGTGTTCCGTCCCGCCCGATGGACTCGACTCGTTCCCCTCGCCCTGGCGGCCGTTCTTGCCGTCGGTGCCGGGAGCCAACTGCCTGCCGCCGTGCAGGCGTCGGCACCACCGGACCGCAAGTCCGTGGCTGAGCAGAACGACGAGCTGATTCAACTGCTCCGGGTGAATACCCCGACGCAGCCTGACCGTAAGCGCCTGACCAGCCTCGACCTCGATCTGGCCGAGTCGGCCGGACCGACGTACACCGATGTTGTTGCCTATGGCAAGAGTGATCTCCGGCTGCTGACACTGGCCGGATTCACCTGGTCGGTGCTCGAGGACGACCTCGAAGGGGCCGACCGGCAGCGTGAGAAGGACGACGCCGCCTACGCGAAGGCGGTCCGGAACAAGTCGATCCTGGCCACCTTGCCGAGCGGCCGGACGTCGTACCGGCAACTGGCCGACTTCAACAACGACCTGGCGAGCCTTGCGCAGCAGTACCCGACCAAGGCGAAGCTGATCACCCTCAAGGAGAAGTCGCTGGAGGGCCGGAGCGTCCAGGGGCTGGAGATCTCGCACAACGTCGGGGTCAGCAGCGGTAAGCCGGTGTTCCTGTCGATGGGTCTGCACCACGCGCGGGAGTGGCCGTCGGGTGAGCTGACCATCGAGTTCGCCTATGACCTGTTGAAGAACGACGGGGTCGACACCCGGATCACGAACATCCTGGAGAAGTCCAAGGTGATCGTCGTACCGGTGGTGAACCCGGACGGCTTCAACCTGAGCCGGACGCTCGGCTACGAGATGAAGCGGAAGAACTGCCGGATCACGAACGGGCAGATCCCGACCGCCGGGCAGTGCGCGCAGTCGTCGAACCAGTCCCGCGGTGTCGACCCGAACCGGAACTACTCCGGCTTCTGGGGTGGCCCGGGAGCGTCGACGAGCACGACCTCGGAGACCTACCGCGGCCCGGGTGCGTTCAGCGAACCGGAGACCCGCAACATCCAGGCGCTGGTCTCCGCACACCAGGTGACCACGCTGATCACCAACCACACGTACTCCAACCTGGTCCTGCGTGAGCCGGGCTATGCCGCGGCTGCGAACACTCCGGACGAGACGGTCTACAAGTCGCTCGGCGACCAGATGGCTGCGCAGAACGGCTACACCAGCCAGAAGGCGTACCAGCTGTACGACACCACCGGCACGACCGAGGACTGGTCGTACTACGCAACCGGCGGGCTCGGGTTCACCTTCGAGCACGGTGCGAGCAGCTTCCACCCGGCGTTCTCGAACATCCCGAACTACTACTTCGGATCCGGAAGTACGGCGGGCAAGGGCAACCGTGAGGCGTATCTGATCGCGGCCGAGTCCACCATCAACCCGGCACGGCACTCGGTTGTCACCGGGACCGGCCCGGCCGGCGCCGTACTGCGGTTGAAGAAGTCGTTCACCACCAAGACGTGGAACGGCACGCTGCTGCCCGACGTCCTGGAGACCACGATGACGGTGCCCGCAGGTGGGACCTACACGTGGCACACCAACCAGTCCACGCGTCCGATCACCATCCAGAACGGTGGCGGTACGGAGTCGTGGACGCTGACCTGTGAGCGTCCGACCGGTCAGGTCCTCGAGACCCGCTCGGTTACCGTCGCTCGCGGCGGCAGTGTCACTGCCAACCTGACGGCCTGCTCAACAGCCTTCTAGCCGGCAGTCGACTCGCGGATTTCCAGTGTGTAAGGGACGGTGAGGGTGCGACGAGCATCCTCACCGCTCCCGGCGATCCGCTCGAGCAGCAGCGCGACCGTCTGGTCGGCCAGCCACTCCTTGTCGGGCGAGATCGTGGTCAGCGACGGCGAGTGATAGCGACCGTCCTCGATATCGTCGAAGCCGACGACGGCCACATCGTCCGGCACCGACAGCCCCGCATCGTTCAGCGTGCGCAATGCGCCCAGCGCGAGCAGGTCGTTGAAGCAGAACACCGCATCCGGAGGCTCAGGCAACTCCAGTAGCGCGCGCATCGAGGCCGCGCCATCCAGCCGGTGATAACCAGTCCCGGCCAGTTCCAGCGCCGGATCGTGCGGCAGCCCGGCCGCCTTCAACGCCTTCCGATACCCACGACGCCGTACGGCGCCTGTGCCCGAGGCACCGCCGCCGCCGACACCGATGGCCGCGATCCGCCGGCGGCCGAGTGAGATCAGATGTGTGGTGGCGTCGTACGCCGCTTGGACCGAATCGACGGCGACGTGGTCGAACGTTCCGCCGGCCGTCCGCTCGCCGAGCAGGATCAGCGGCTTCCCGCTGCTCACCGCGGCACCGATCTTGGCCGGCGTACTGGTGATCGGGGAGAAGACG
Organism: Kribbella antibiotica; assembly: GCF_004349055.1. Classification (GTDB taxonomy): domain Bacteria; phylum Actinomycetota; class Actinomycetes; order Propionibacteriales; family Kribbellaceae; genus Kribbella; species Kribbella antibiotica. The sequence continues at coordinate 27,811 of NZ_SMKX01000041.1, read as the reverse complement.
ATGCCGTCGATCAGTTGGCCGCGCATCCCGTCCAGGACCATTTGCTCGGCGGCCGGCTCACCCTCGGTCTGCTCGATCAGCACGGTGATCCCGCGCCGCTTGGCGGCGCGCGAGAACGCGGCGCCGAGCTCGGCGAAGTACGGCGAGGCCATCTCCGGGATCGCCAGCGCGATGAAGTCGGAGCGGCCCTTGCGCAGCGATCGGGCGCTCACGTTCGGCCGGTAGTCCAGGTCGGCGATCGCGGCCTCGACCTTGGCCCGGGTATGCGCGGTGATGTGCGGGTAGTCGTTGATGACGTTGGACACCGTCTTCACCGACACCCCGGCGCGTGCCGCCACATCGCTCAGCCTGGTCGCCATCCGTACCTCCGTGCTCGGCTTGATGCCCGAGTGTGCCACGCTCGCGAACCACGAACCCTTTACCGCGGATGTCAATCGTTGTAAGAATCCACGGTAAACGTTGTAATGCTCGACAAGTGGAGGTTCGATGCCCCGGCTGGTGGTGGATCCGGCGTTCGTCGTCGGCGCGGTGGACCGGCGGTTGTTCGGGTCGTTCGTCGAACACATGGGCCGCTGTGTGTACACCGGGATCTACGAGCCCGGGCATCCGACCGCCGATCCGGACGGTTTCCGCGGTGACGTGCTCGACCTGGTCCGCGAGCTCGGGGTGACCGCGGTCCGCTATCCCGGCGGCAACTTCGTCTCCAACTACGACTGGGAGGACGGCGTCGGGCCGAAGGACCAGCGGCCGCGCAAGCTGGACCTGGCCTGGCGGGCGATCGAGCCGAACCAGTTCGGCACCGACGAGTTCATGGCCTGGTCCACCAAGGCGGGCGTCGAGCCGGTCTGGGCGGTCAACCTCGGGACGCGCGGGATCAAGGAAGCTGTCGAGCTGCTGTCGTACACGAACCTCCCGGGCGGAACCGAGCTCCCCGACCGCCGCGTCGCGAACGGCCAGGAAGCGCCGTACGGGATCAAGGTGTGGTGCTTGGGCAACGAGATGGACGGGCCCTGGCAGATCGGGCACAAGACTGCCGAGGAGTACGCGCGGCTGGCCGAAGAGACCGCGAATGCGATGCGTCGGGTCGATCCCGACATCGAGCTGGTCGCCTGCGGCTCCAGCAACTCACGCATGCCGACGTTCGGCGAATGGGAGCGCGTGGTTCTCGAGCGCACCTACGACCTTGTTGACCACATCAGCCTGCACGCGTACTACGAACCTCACGACGGCGACCACGCGAGTTTCCTGGCTGCGGCCGAGGACATGGATCGGATGATCTCGTCGGTGATCGCGACGACCGACCACGTGAAGGCGCTCAAGCGGAGCACGAAGGAGATCACGCTCTCCTTCGACGAGTGGAACGTCTGGCGGCAACAGGACTTCCCGGGCGAGCTCGGCCTCGGTATCCGTGAGGTCAGCCCGCTGATCGAGGACACCTACACGGTCGACGACGCGGTGGTCGTCGGCAGCCTGCTGATCACGCTGCTCCGGCACGCGGACCGGGTGAAGATCGCTTGCCTCGCGCAACTGGTCAACGTGATCGGCCCGATCAAGACCGAGCCGGGCGGTCGCGCCTGGCGGCAGTCGATCTTCCATCCCTTCGCGCTCACTGCCCAGTACGCCGGTCCGACCGTGCTGCAGACCGCGATCAGCGACGGTCCTTCGGTTGACACGGCCGCGTTCGGGCGCGTGCCTGCGTTGTGGAGCACCGCGACGTACGACGAGAAGACCGGCGAGATCGCGATCTTCGTGGTGAACCGGAGCGAGACCGACAAGCTCGACCTGGAGATCCCGGTCGGCGGCCTGCGGGTCGCGCAGCACCTTGCCTTGTACGACGACGACCGCGTGGCCGTGAACACGGCCGACGACCCGGACCGGGTGGTACCCCGGGTGATCGAGGGGACCGAGATCGTCGACGGCGTCTGCACCGCCACGCTGCCGCCGGCGTCGTGGCATCTGATCCGACTGACCTAAGAGGGGAACCGCCCGTGAAACTCTTGGCCGCAGCTCTTGCCGTTGTCGCGGTGACCGCCGGTACGACGGCCGCCACCGCCGCACCTCCAGCAGTGACGACCACCAACGCGATCTCGTCGAGTTTCGCGGACACGTTCGCCGACCCGTCGATCATCCAGGGCCGCGACGGCTACTGGTACGCCTACGCCACCTCGGACCCGCTGGTCGCGAACGGCCCGTTCGGCCTGATGCACATGGCGCGGACCAAGGACTTCAGCTCCTGGGAGTACCTGGGCACGGTCTTCAACGAGCAGACCAAGCCGAAGTGGGCCGCGCCGGGTTCGTTCTTCTGGGCACCGGACATTCGCTTCTTCGACGGTCAGTACGTCATGTACTTCACCGTCACGGACACGCTCGCCAACCCTGGTAGCGACTTCGCGATCGGCGCTGCGACCGCGCCGACTCCCACCGGGCCGTGGACCGTTTCAGATGGACCGGTGGTCACACCGAAGTCCGACGGGAACGGCGGCTGGTACAACACGATCGACCCGGCGCTGCTGACTGCGGCCGACGGCAAGCGGTACATGTACTACGGCGGTTTCTACGGCGGCATCTCGGTCACCGAGCTGACCCCGGATGGCCTGCACGCGGTCGGCGAACCGACTCAGGTGACGATCGGCGACCGCTACGAAGGCTCGTACGTCGTCTACCGCGACGGCTATTACTACCTGATGGCCTCGTCGCAGAACTGCTGCGCCGGCCCGACCACCGGCTACTCGGTCTTCGCCGGCCGCTCGAAGTCGCCAAAGGGTCCGTTCCTGGACGCCGACGGAGTCTCGATGACCGAGTCGAGGGTTGGCGGTACGACGGTCATCACGCAGAACGGCAACAAGTGGATCGGCCCCGGTCACCACGCGTTCATGACGGACGCGGCCGGTCAGGACCACATCGTCTATCACGCGATCGACCGCAACGCGGCCTGGTTGACCGACCCGTTCGGCATCAACCGGCGGCCGATGCTGATCGACCGCATCGACTGGATCGACGGCTGGCCGCGGACCCGCGCCGGTGCTGGTCCGTCGGAGGGTCCGGTGCCGGCTCCGGTCACCGGCTCTGGTCTTGGGATCAACGCGACTGACCCGGCTGGTGGGCTGGTCGGGGCTTCCAGGCGCCCTGGTGACGCGCTGGGTGGTCCGACTGCCTCGATCTCCGGCGCAGCGCAGACGCGGAAGTCGGCTCCGGGTGGCTCGCTCCGGGTCGAGGCTGATGTCCGGCTGGGGTCGTCGTTCACCACGGTGCTTGGTGGTCATCAGGTCTCGGCCACGGTTGCGCACGGCAAAGTGACGGTGGTGGCAGGGCGTCGTACGGCGTCTGCTGCGTTGCCGGCGGACTTCGACCGGTCGCAGTGGAACAAGCTGATCGTCCAGGTGACGGGTTCCACGGTGAGCGCGCGGGTGAATGACGCGGGGCTGGGCGATGTGTACGCCGAGGCCGTGGTCGCCGTACCGGGGTTGAAGCTGAATGCCGCGCCGGTGCGGTGGATCGGGTCGGCGGAGGCCGACAACCTGACGGTGCGGCCGGTGGCAACGCCGGTACGACGGATGGCCGCCGTACCGAAGCTTGGAAAGCTGCTCTTGGGTGACGACTTCGGTGGTCCGCTCGGCGCTGCCTGGTCCTGGGTGCGGGAGGACGACAAGGCAGTAGTTGCTGACGGCAAGTTATCGTGGCCGTTGGAGAACGCGGATCTGGTGGGTGGCGGCAATAACGCCGGACTGCTGTTCCACAACGCGCCTGCGGGCGACAGCTGGATTGCGGAGACGAAGCTGCATCTCGACACGGGGTCGGGCGATATCCGCAACTACCAGCAGGCCGGGATGATCGCTTATCTGAACGACAGCGACTTCGCGCGACTCGGGAACGTGGCGATCTGGAAGACGCGACAGATCGAGTACGGGCGTGAGTTGGTGGCGCGCGCATCGGATGGCGCGACCAGTTATGGCGGGGCCGCGATCGGTCGGTCGGCGCCGACGCAGTGGATGCGGTTGGCCTATCACAAGAACGCGGCTGGTGAGCACGTCTACCAGGCGGGGACGAGTGTGGACGGGAAGAACTGGACGTGGGGTGCGTCGTGGGTCCTGTCGGCCCCAGCGAAGCTCGGTCTCTTTGCGCACGGTGAGTTCACCGGCGCGAACCCGGCTCCGGTCGCAACCTTCGACTACCTGCGGTTCTACGAGAGCAAGTGACATGGAGGTCTACGCCGGCAACTTCGCCGATCCGTTCGTTGTGGCCGTAGGCAACACGTTCTACGCCTACGCGACGAACGGCCCACTCGGCAACGTGCAAACCCTCAGATCGGTGGACCTGAAGGAGTGGGAGCCCGTCGGCGACGCGCTCCCCACGCTGCCGGCGTGGACCACCCCGGGCCGCGTCTGGGCTCCCGAAGTGGTTGCCCATGGCCCCCATCGCTACCTCATGTACTACACCTCCGCCGATCCGGTCACCGGCCACCAGGCAGTCGGTGTCGCCGAGGCCACCAGCCCCGAAGGTCCATATATCGACAAATCTCTAAGTCCACTGATTAGCCAGGCGGACGAAGGCGGCTCCATTGACGCGTCTCCGTTCGGCAGCTGGCTCTACTGGAAGAACGACGGCAACGCGATCGGCGCCGACACCTGGATCTACGCCCAGCGCCTCTCCGACGACGGCCTAGCCCTCACTGGCCCGTCGTACCGGCTCATCAAACAAGACCTCCCCTGGGAAGGCGCCCTAGTAGAAGCGCCCTACGTCCTAGAACGCAACGGCCTCTTCCACCTCTTCTACTCAGCCAACGCCTTCGACCGAGCCGACTACGCCGTAGGCCACGCGGTAGCCCCCACCCCCACAGGCCCCTTCACCAAATCCGGCGACCCAATCCTCTCCGGCCCCGGCGGCCCCGGCCACAACATGGTCCTGAGCACCCCCGCCGGCGACTACTTCGTCTACCACGCCTGGGACCCCACCCAAGTAGGCACCGACCCCCGAGGCCGCACCATGCACATCACCCAGCTCACCTGGAATGGCGATCGCCCGACCGTTCGCGAGTAGCTCTTTGGGCACCGCCACCAACTTTGAGTACCCACCAACCATTTCAACCGGCTCTGCGTGGTTGGCAGGTACACAAAGATGCGATCCGTGCCCAAAGAGGGGGTAGCTGGAGCTCTCGGTCGGCTTAGTTGCAGTCCCAGCGGACTGCCTGGTGGGTGAAGCCGTCGGTGCCGTAGAGCTGGCGGGTGTTGGTGAGGGCGGCGACGGAGATGCCGGAGGCGCCGCCGGAGTCTTTCTGCTCGAGAGGGCGGAGGCCCTGGGCGGTGAGGGCTACCTCGGTGCCGACCAGTACGTCGCCGCGGTCGTTCAGGGCGGTGGCTTTGCCGCGGGCGATGGGAGTGGGCGGTGTGCCGGCGGCGAGGTTCCAGCTGACGGCTTGACCCGCGTCGGCGCCTACGGCGGTGCCGTTGCGGATTGCTGTCGGCTCGGGGCTGGTATCGGTCTTGGGGAGGACGGTGATGGTGCCGTCGGGGTTCCAGGCGACGGCTTCTTGGGCGCGGATGTTCGCGTTCTGCCAGTCCCAGTCCTGGATGATGCCGACGACTGTGCCGTCGTCGTCGATGTCGTTGGCGATGGCGTGGTTGAAGCCGGTGGGCAGGGTGAGGACTCGGGGCTGGTTGGTGGCGCTCCAGACGACGCCGTGGCCGTTCTCGCCGTTCGCGTCGGTGGCGTAGCCGGCGATCAGGCCGTGCGCGTTGTCGATCGCGGTCACGCCCGCGCCGGCGTACCCGGTGGGTGTGGGGAGTTGCTCGGTGACCCCGTCGCGGTAGCGCAGGTTCGCCGTACTGGTGGTGATCACGATCTGCCCGTCATCACTGGCATCGACCGGCCGCACGAAGTCGCCGGTGATGCCGAGCTGCTTCGGTACGCCGTCATGCCAGCGGACGGCGCTTTGCTGACCATCACTGCGTTCGCCGGAACCGACCACGAAACGCCCGGCCGGTGCGGCTCCGGACGGGCCCAGCCCAGTCAGGCCGGACACAGTGGTGAGTGGGTGCTGCAGGCAGGGAGCCGGAGCCGCGTGAGCGGTCTGGGTCGCCAGCAGGGGAAGGGATAGCGCAAGGATGGCCAGGCCGGCTCGTCGATTCATGGCCCGAGCGTGGCAGTCGGCCGGTCCAGAATGTCAGCCTTTCGAGCCTGCTCGAAGGAGGACCTCGGTCAGGATCTCCAGGGCCCGGTGGAGGTCGTCGGTGGTGGGTGTCGCGTAGCCGATGACGAGGCCGGGTGGCCCCGAGACCGTACGGCGATAGTCGGAGAGCGGACCGACGGCGACACCGGCTTCGCGGGCTGCAGCAGAAACCTCGCGGTCGTCGATGTGGTTGGAGAGCAGCAGCGTGATGTGCAGACCGGCATCCTGACCGATCACGCGGCCGTACGGCGCGAGGACCGAGCACGTGCGGGTACGACGCTCGGCGTACCGGCGGCGGTGTTTGCGGATCGCTTGGTCGAGGTAGCCGTCGCGGAGCATGGCGAGGAGCGCGGCCTGCATGGGCCAGCCTGGCCAGTCGCCGGAGTTGGCGCGGAAGTCGGCGAGTTGAACGACGGTGGCTTCGGAGGCGACCAGCCAGCCGAGGCGGAGCGCCGGGCTGAGTGTCTTCGACAGCGTCCCGAGATGGACGACCCGATCCAGGTCGAGCTGCGCGAGCGCGGGCAGCGGCGCGACGTCGAAGCGGAACTCGCTGTCGTAGTCGTCCTCGATCAGCATTGCCCCGGTACGGCGGGCCCACCGGATCAATTCGTTGCGCCGGGCAACGGGTAGCCGACCGCCGAGCGGATACTGATGCGACGGTGTCACGTACACAGCAGGCAGGTCATCAGTGAGCGCGGACACCTGCAGACCGTCCCGATCCACCGGGATGTCGACGATCTCGAGCCGGTGATCCTGTGCGGCCGCGACCGCGTTCAGATAGCCAGGGTCCTCGATGGCGATCCGGTCCCCCGGCTCCCGAGTCACTCCGAGCAACAGCCGCAGTCCATGCACGGTGCCGTTGGTGACCAGGATGTTCTCCGGCCCACAAGCGATCCCGCGCACCCGGCCGACATGCTCAGCCAGGGCGACGCGCAACGCGGGCAACCCCGCAGCATCGTCGTACCCGCGGGGTGGTGACTGGCTGGAGACCTCCCGCCAGGCGCGGCGCCAGCCTGGATCGGGCGTCGGGTCGATGTACGGGATACCAGGGCGCAGAGTGAGCAATGAGCGTTCAGGCTCGGGAGGAGACGCCGTACGGCGGGGCTCGGCTGGTCGCAGCGGCCCGACATCCGTGATGAATGTGCCCGCCCCGGTGCGACCCTCGATCCAGCCTTCCGCGTGCAACTGGTCGTACGCCGACTGTGCCACCGCTCGCGAAATCGCCAACTGCCGCGCCAGATCCCGAGTCGACGGCAGCCGATGCCCCGCCTGCAACCGACCATCGAGCACCGCAGCTCGAATCTGCTCAGCCAACTGCAGATGCAGCGCCTGCCCAGCAGCACGGTCGATGACAAGCGGGAGCGAACTCTCCACGAATGGACTACCTATTTCGTCGAGGATTGGACCGTGCAAGCATGCCACTTCCCGGCCCACTCTTGAGTTATGACCACGACGCCGCTGCAGCCGACCGCCCGGACCTCATTGCGCCGAGAGAAGCACCGTGCCGCGACTGAGCGCGCGGCCCTGTACGACGTACTGATCGACGGCATGTTCTGTCACCTCGGCGTGGTGGTTGACGGCTCACCACTCGTCCTGCCGACCGCGTACGGCGTGGACCTCGACCGTGGACCCGACGGGACCCTCTATCTGCACGGCTCGGTCGCTGCGCGGAGCGTGGTCGCGGCGCCGGACCAGACGATCTGCGTGACCGTGACCCACGCGGACGGGCTGGTGCTCGCGCGGTCGGCGTTCCATCACTCGGTCAACTACCGCTCGGCGGTCATCTTCGGCGTACCGCGTCTCGTCACCGATCCTGACGAGAAGCTGCACGCCCTGAACCGGATCGTCGATCACCTGGTGCCCGGCCGCTCGACCGGCACGCGGGCGCCGAACCGCAAGGAGCTGGCCAAGACCTCGGTGCTGGCACTCGAACTCACCGAAGCGTCCGTGAAGACCCGCTCCGGTGAGGCGAACGACGAACCCGACGACGTGGACCTCCCGCACTGGACCGGGGTGGTTCCGCTCCGCGTCGTGGCCGACGAGCCGATCACCAACTCCGACTGCGATCTGCTGGTGCCGGCCCACGTCCGCACGCGAGCCAATCAGCTCGGCGCTCCTTCCTAAGCCGCAGTGCCCTTGTTGTAGCTCTTCTGCGCCCAGAAGTAGCCGACGATCGTGATCGCGACACACCACGCGATCGCGAGCCAGCCCGAGCCCGCCGAGGCCGGCGTACCGAGCAGCAGGTGCCGCAGCGAGTCGATGATCGGCGTGAACGGCTGGTATTCGGCGAACCAGCGAATGCCACTCGGCATCGCCTCCAGCGGCAGGAACGTGTTGCTGAGGAACGGCAGGACGAAGCTGATCGGCAGCACGATGTTGCTCGCGCCCTCGGCCGTCTTACTGATCAGGCCGAGCGCGATCGCGAACCAGGTCAGTGCGATCGTGACGAGGATCAGCAACCCGGCGGCCAGCAGCCAGTCCACGACCGAGGCGTTCGGGCGGAATCCGATCAGCACGGCGAAACCGATCACGAACGCCAGGCTGATGACTGTCAGCACCACATTGCCGAGCACATGCCCGGTCAGTACGGCCGGCCGATAGATCGCCATTGTCCGGAATCTCGCCACGATGCCATCGGTCATGTCCACGGCGGCGCCGATTGCGGGTGACATGGTTCCGGAGGCGATCGACATCAGCAGCAGACCCGGCGTCAGGAAGTCGAGGTAGTCGAAGCCGCCGCCGTTGATCCCGGCCGAGAACGTGTCGCCGAAGACGAGACCGAACAGCAGCAACATGATGATCGGCATCCCGACGGCGCCGATCGCGAGCGACGGATAGCGCAAGGAGTGCCGCAGGTTGCGGCGCAGCATGGTGGCCGTGTCGGCCAGGGCGTACGACGTGGTGCTCATCAGCTGGCTACCTTCGAGTCGGAGTGGGTGACGGCGAAGAAGACGTCGTCGAGGTCAGGGGTGTGGACGGTGAGTTCGCTGACCTCGAGCGCGGAGGCCTCGATCTGGGTCAACAGTTCGCGCAGCGCGTTCACGCTGCCGTCGTTCGGCACCTGCAGCGTCAAGGCGTCACCATCGGGCAGCGCGGTCGACAGGGCCTGCCCGGCGCGCGCGAACTCCTCTGGTGAGGTGAACCGCAGCTGGACATGCCCGCCCGGCACGAGCCGCTTCAGCTCCTCCGGCGTCCCCTGCGCAACCAACCGCCCACCATCCAGTACGGCGATCCTGTCGGCCAGCTGATCAGCCTCTTCCAGGTACTGCGTCGTGAGCAGCACTGTCACCCCACCGGCCACGAGCTCCCGGATCATCGTCCACATGCTGTGCCGGCTGCGCGGATCGAGACCGGTGGTCGGCTCATCGAGGAAGATGATCTGCGGGTTGCCGACCAGCGTCATCGCCAGATCGAGGCGGCGCTTCATGCCACCGGAGTACGTCATCGCGAGCTTCCCGCCCGCCTCGACGAGATCGAACTGCTCGAGCAGCCGGTCGGCCCGCTCCCGACCGGTACGGCGGCCGAGGTGGTGCAGGTCGGCCATCATGATCAGGTTCTCGCGACCGGTGAGCAGGCCGTCGACCGCCGAGAACTGGCCGGTGACGCCAATGGCGGCGCGGACCGCGTCAGGATCGGCGTACAGGTCGTGGCCGGCGACGCGGATCTGCCCGGCGTCGGCGGTGATGAGCGTGGAGAGGATCTGGACGGCGGTGGTCTTGCCGGCGCCGTTCGGACCGAGCAGGGCGAAAATGGTGCCTTGGGCAACGGTCAGGTCGATGCCGTCGAGGACGACGTTGTCGCCGTAGGACTTGTGCAGCCCGAGGGCTTCGATCGCTGCAGACATGAGTGGTCCTGTTTCCGGGCAGGCTGCCGCCGCCCTGGGGTGTGTGTGGGTGAAAAAGGGTGTGGGAGATCGGCCGAGCTACCTGAGAGGCATCGGCTTGGGGGTGTGGGGACTAGATGTCGAGGTCCTCCACCGCGGGCTGGTCGGAGGCCATCTCGACCAGCACATAGAGGTCGTCAGGGATGAGGGCACGAAGCTCCTCGACGGTGTCGACCACGTCGAGGGTGGCTTCGCCCTGGGCCATGCTCCAGGACGAGTCGGCACTCCAGTTGCCAACCCAGGAGCGCCAGCCGCTCAGGTACTTCTCGTCGTCCGCGCCCTGGGTGTACTGCGCGCTGCGGTCGGCGTGCAGCACGAACTTGCCGGTGCGGCTGCGATAAACCTTGAAGGCCTCGTACCCGGAACTGCTGGACCGGCCGCCTTCGGCGAGCAGCACCCCGGAGAAGCGTTGCTTACGTCCGGAGCCGCGGCCGATCCGGACGGTGATCTCGTCGTACCCAGCGAGCCGGCCTTCTTCCAGCTCGACGTACTTGCGCAGGGCGACCGAGATCGCCGAGGACAGGTTGCCGGCCAACTCCTGCGCGCGCTTGTAAACCGGCAGGTCGTCGTCCGACACATAGATCGTCTTGTTCGGCATGCGCATAACTATACGTAGAGAACGAACTCCACGTCTACTTATATCTGTACGTATAGATCAGAGTGTGGATGACCCGCAGGTGAACGGTGTGGAAACCAGCCTGTTGAAACCTGAGTTATCCACAGATTTTGGGCAGTTTTCGGTGGAAACCGTGGATAAGTAAGGTCTCATCTGGGGATAACCCCGCCGAATCGGTGTGCACAGCTGGGGAAAGTGGTGTGGATAACTTCTGCTCTCAGCGCCGGACCCCGGACAACGCAAAGTGGCCGACGTTCACCCGGTGACCCGGGAACGTCGGCCAAGAGGCGCGGCGGAGCGCCTCAGTCGTGCCAGTGGAGCAAACTGTGCTGCCCGAAGAAGGGGAAGGTCAGACCCACTGCGTGGAGACGACGAAGCCCAGCGCGATCAGGCCCATGCCGACCAGCAGGTTCCAGTTGCCGAGGTCCTTCATCAGCGGGATGTCCTGGCCGGCGACATAGAAGACGACCAGCCAGGCGAGCCCGAGCAGCCAGGAGGCCAGCATCAGCGGGGCCACCCAGACCCGGCTCTGCGTGCGCGGCGCCTTCGGCGTCTTCTCGGCCTTGACCTTCTCGGTCTTCTTCTTGTTACGACTGCTCGACTCGGGCACGGCTGAACTCCTTGTAAGGACGCATAAGCTGACCTCTTAATGGCCAGGAGGCAGGACCTGTCGGGTCCGGTCCCGGGTTAGCGTAGTGCAGAGAGCGATCTTGAGGTGACTGGTGCGTAGGTTGAAGCGGATTTCACTATGGCGCGCAGGCGTGCCACTGGCGCTGCTGTGCGCCGGTCTGCTGTTCGCGACCAGTGCCACCAGCGCCCGCGGCACCGATCTGCGCCCCAGCCGGAACACGACGCTGGCCGGGTTGGTGGAGGAGCAGAGCCGCCGGAGCGCTGCCCTGGTCCGCCAGCACGCCACGCTCACCCAGGAGATCGAGCAGCTGCAGGAGCAGCAGGGTTCGATCGATCCGAAGGTGGCCGCGCGGCTCAAGAGCCTGTCCGACGCGGTCGGCACCACACCGGTGACCGGGCCCGGGCTGACGGTGACACTCAAGGACGCGCCGAAGGACGTCGTACGGGACAATCCCGATGTCGACGCCGACTGGCTGGTCATCCACCAGCAGGACATCCAGGCCGTGGTGAACGCGCTCTGGGCCGGCGGTGCCGAGGCGCTGACGATCCAGAACCACCGGGTCATCTCGACGACCGGGATCAAGTGCGTCGGCAACTCGGTCGTCCTGCACGGCGTTCCGTACCTGCCGCCGTACAAGATCACGGCGATCGGTGACAAGCGGAAGCTGCAGAAGGCGCTGGACGACTCGAAGTACATCGAGAACCTGCAGGACTACGTGGTGCGGTTCCAGCTGGGGTACGACGTGACGAACGAATCGTCGATCCTGATGCCGGCCTACGAAGGCACGCTGGACCTGCAGAGCGCGGCCGCGCCGGGGTTCGAGCGGACGCCGACAGTCAGTCCGACAGCCACCGGCGGGCGCTGACAGCGGTTGCCTGTCAGAATGGGCCGCATGCCGCGGATCCTTGTCGTCGACAACTACGACTCCTTCGTCTACAACCTGGTGCAGTACCTCCAGCAGTTGCAGGCCGAGACCATCGTGCTGCGCAACGACGAGGTCACCCCTGACCAGGTCACGGCGTACGACGGTGTTCTGCTCTCCCCCGGTCCCGGGACCCCGGAAGAGGCGGGCGCCTGTGTGGACATCGTCAAGGAAGCCGGCGGTCAGGTGCCGATCTTCGGCGTCTGCCTGGGTCTGCAGGCGATCGGCGTCGCGTACGGCGCAGTTGTCGGCCGCGCCGATGAGCTGCTGCACGGCAAGACCAGCCAGGTGTTCCACGAGGGCGCAGGTGTCCTGAGCGGCCTGCCGTCGCCGTTCACCGCGACCCGTTATCACTCGCTGGCCATCGCCCAGGACAGCGTCCCGGCCGAGCTGCAGGTGACCGCCCGGACCGAGGCCGGCGTGATCATGGCCGCCCGCCACCGCGACCTGCAGGTCGAGGGCGTCCAGTTCCACCCCGAGTCGGTGCTCACCGAGGGAGGCCACCGGATGCTCGCCAACTGGCTCGAGATGTGCGGCGACCCCGGCGCCGTCGAGCGCTCGGCCGGGATGGCCCCGCTCGTCAGCTGACCCCGCGACAAACGAAAGCCCCCGCGAACCTCAAGGGCTCGCGGGGGCTTTGCCGTTCGGTCCGGCGATCAGCCGTTGGGGATGATCGGCGTCGTCGTCGGGGTGCTCGACGGCGGGTCCGACGGGTCGTCCTCGGGCAGCCGGTTGATGGTGATCGTGATCGTGCTGCCCTTCGGCGCGGTCTTGCCACCCTCGACGCTCTGCGCGATCACGGTGCCGTCGACCGCATTCGGGTCCTCGCCGTACTTCTGGCCGGGCACGAAGCCCTTGGCCTTCAGTTGCGCGATCGCGTCGTCAGCGGTCACGGTGAGCAGGTTCGGCACCTCGACGTTGACCTTGCCGCTGGAGACGGTCAGCGTGAACGTCGTCCCGGAGCCGTACTTCTGGCCCGTGTCCGGGCTGATCGCCAGCACGGTGCCGGCCTTCTCCTCGGAGTCCTTCTCGATGTTCTTGCTCGCGACCTTGAACTGGCCCTGCGCGTTCTCGAGCTTCGACCGGACCTGGTCCTCGGGCAGCCCGATCAGCCCCTGCGGCACTTCGAACGCCTGCTGGCCGGTGGAGAACAGCACGGTGACCGACGAGCCCTCTTCGGCCTGCGAACCGGCCGTCGGGGTCGATGAGATCGCCTTGCCCTTGTCGACGGTCGAACTCGGCTGCGAAGCGCCCTGGATGAACTTCAGCTTGTACTTGGCCAGCTCGGCGGTCGCCTGCGAGGTGGTCATCCCGCTGACATCCGGGACCTGAACCTTGTTCGCGACCGGGGCCGAGGTGTTGCCGCCGCCCGGATCCTTGTCCTTGTTGTTCTGGTTGTTGATCAGCGCGTAACCACCGATGGCGATCGCGACGATCGCCAGGCCGAGCAGGAAGTAGGCCAACCCACGATTCCGGCGGGCCCGGGCGTCGTCGACCTCGTCGTCACCGTTGTCCGGCGGCAGCAGATCGTTGCCGGTCTGCCGGAAGGCCTGGGTCGGCGCGGCGGGCGCCACTGTCGTCGGCGCCATCGCCCGGGTCTCGGCGACGGCGTGCATCGGCGCGGTCACCTGCTGACCGGCGAGCACGCGATGCAGGTCCTGACGCATCTCGACCGCGCTCTGGTAGCGCTCGTCGCGGTTCTTCACCAACGCCTTGAGGACGACGGCGTCGACCTCCGGCGGGATGTCCGGATCGAACGACGACGGCGGCAGCGGCTGTTCCCGGACGTGCTGGTAGGCGACCGACACCGGCGACTCACCGACGAACGGCGGCCGGCCGACGAGCAGTTCGTAGAGCAGACAGCCGGTGGAGTACAGGTCGGAGCGGGCATCCACGGTCTCGCCGCGGGCCTGCTCGGGCGACAAGTACTGCGCCGTACCGATCACGGCCGCGGTCTGGGTCATGTCCGAGGTGGTGTCGGCGACCGCGCGAGCGATCCCGAAGTCCATCACCTTGACCTGGCCCTGCGGGGTCAGCATCACGTTTCCGGGCTTGATGTCACGGTGGACGATCCCGGCCCGGTGGCTGTAGTCGAGCGCCTCGAGCACACCGGAGGTGATCTCCAGGGCGCGCTCAGGCATGATCTTGCGGCCCTCGCGGATCAGGTCCCGCAGCGTCTTGCCGGTGACGAGCTCCATCACGATGTACGGGATGGTGATGCCGGAGCCGTTCGGGTCCGGCTCTTCACCGGTGTCGTAGACCGACACGATGGTCGGGTGGTTCAGCGAGGCAGCCGACTGAGCCTCCCGCCGGAACCGGGCCTGGAAGGTCGAGTCACTGGCCAGATCGACCCGCAGCCGCTTGATCGCGACCGCCCGGCCGAGCCGGTTGTCGATCCCCCGGCGCACTTCGGCCATGCCGCCGCGGCCAAGCGGTTCGTGTTCTTCGTACCGGCCGCCGACGAGACGTGCCTGCGATGTCATGACTCAGCCTTCCAACCTGTCCGGAACACGTTCAATTTGCCCACGGTAGCTGTCGCCACCAGTGGATCCCCGTTGGAAAGACGCTCTGTGAGCGAATCATTCCGTATGGTGCTCATCGTTTGAGCACCGCCTCCATCACGGCCTTCGAGACCGGAGCTGCCAGCGCGCCACCGGCGATGTCGTTGCGCGCGACGTTGGCCGACTCGATCATCACCGCGACCGCGATCTGCGGGTCGTTGGCCGGCGCGAACGCCGTGAACCACGCGAACGGCGGGCGCTCCGGCGAGGTCTGCGCCGTACCGGTCTTGCCGGCGACGTCGATCCCGTCGATCTGGCCCTTCTTGCCGGTGCCGTTCTTCACGACGTCGACCATCATGCCGGTCAGCTGCGCGGCCACCTCGGGGGTAATGGCCTGGTGCAGCGACTCGGGCTTGGTCTCGGAGACCGTCTTCAGGTTCGCGGTCTTCACGTTCTGGACCAGGTAGGGCTTCATCACCTCGCCCTTGTTCGCGATCCCGGCGGCCACCATCGCCATCTGCAGCGGGGTGGCGCGGACGTCGAACTGGCCGATCGCGGACTGTGCGGTCTGCGGCGGGTTCGGGTCACCGGGGAACGCGCTGGCGACACCGGACAGCTCGGGCAGCTGACGCTCGCCGAAGCCGAACTTGGCGGCCTGCTCACGCAGTGCGTCCGCGCCGATGTCGAGGCCGACGCTGCCGAAGGCGGTGTTGCACGAGTAGCGCAGCGCGATCGTCAGCGTCGCGGTGTTGCTGCCACCGCAGTTCTGCCGGTTCTCGTTGACCAGCGGGGTGGTGGTCTGCGGCAACGGCAGCTCGGCCGGCGAGTTGGTCTTGGTCTCCGGCGTGTACTTCCCGCTGGAGAGCGCGGCCGCGGCGGTGACGAGCTTGAACGTCGAGCCGGGCGGGTAGGTCTCGCGGACGGCCCGGTTCGTCGTCGGCTTGTCCGGGTCCGCGCCGAGCTTCTTCCAGTCGGCCGCGACCTTGTCCAGGTCGTGCCCGGCGAGCTGGTTCGGGTCGTACGACGGCGTGGTCACCAGCGCCAGGATCTTGCCGGTCTTCGGCTCGATCGCGACGACCGCACCCTTCTTGTTGCCCATCGCCTTGTACGCCGCCAGCTGGGCGGGCGCGTTGAGCGTCAGACTGACGCTGGCCCCCTGCTGCGGCCGGTTGCTGATCACGTCGATGATCCGGCGGAACGCCAGCGACGGGTCCGAACCGTTCAGCTCCGAGTTCTGGTTCAGCTCGATGCCGGCGCGGCCGAAGATGTAGGAGTAGTAGCCGGTGACCGGGGCGTAGACCGGGCCGTTGGAATACGTGCGCTGGTACTTGAACCGGTCGTCGACCGGCTTGCTGGACGCGATCGGCATGTTCCCGATCAGGATCGGGCCGCGGTCGATCGAGAACTGCGAGTCGCGGACCCGCGCGTTGTCGTTGCGGCTGTTCAGCTCGTTGGACCGGAAGGCCTGCAGGTACGTCGAGTTCGCCATCAGGGCGAGCATCAGCACCATCGCCGCCACTGCCAGTTTTCGGATTGCCGCATTCACTGCTTCTGCACCGCCATCGCGATCGTTTCGTCGGACACTGGGGCGGCTGGAGTTTGGGGCCTACGGGCCTGGTCGCTGATCCGGAGCAGCAGCGCGATGATCGCCCAGTTGGCGACCAGCGACGTACCGCCCAGCGTCATGAACGGGGTGGCCAGACCGGTCAGCGGGATCAGGCCGGTGACACCGCCGACGATCACGAAGACCTGCAGCGAGAACGACATCGCCAGACCGGTCGCGATCAGCTTGCCGAAGATGTCGCGGCAGCCGAGTGCCGTCCGTAGACCGCGCTCGATGATCAGGGTGTAGACGAGCAGGATCGCGATCAGCCCGGTCAGCCCGAGCTCCTCGGCCATCGAGGAGATGATCATGTCGCTGTTCGAGAACAGGGTCCGGTACGGCTGGCCCTGGCCGAGGCCGCGGCCGAGGATGCCGCCCCAGGCCTGGCCCATCATGCCGCCGGCGATCTGGCCGCCCTCGATCGCCAGCGGGTCCAGCCAGTCGGTGATCCGCTTGTGCACGTGCCCGATGGTCTGGAAGGCGAAGAAGGCGCCGCCGGCGAACAGCAGGCCACCGATGATCAACCAGCCGGCCCGCTCGGTGGCGACGTACAGGAGGAACAGGAACAGGCCGAAGAACAGCAGCGAGGAGCCGAGGTCGCTCTCGAAGACGAGGACGCCGAGGCTGACCAGCCAGGCGACGAGGATCGGGCCGAGGTCGCGTGCCCGCGGCAGGTCCAGACCGAGGAACCGGCGGCCGGCCAGCGTCAGCACGTCGCGCTTCACGACCAGATAGCCGGCGAAGAAGATGACCAGGCAGACCTTGGCGAACTCGCCGGGCTGGAAGGACATTCCCGCGACCCGGATCCAGATCGAGGCGCCGTGGATGTTCACGCCGAGACCCGGCACGAGCGGCAGTACGAGCAGGACGAGACCGACCAGCCCGAGCGTGTACGTGAAGGCCTGCAGCCGCCGGTGGTCGCGGATGATGATGATCACCGCGACGAACAGCACCACGCCGACCGCCGTCCAGGTGATCTGCTGCGGTGCGAACGGGACGCCCTTGGTCTTGCCGACCGAGGTCAGTCCGAGGTCGAGCCGGTGGATCATCGCGACGCCGAGGCCGTTCAGCAGCACGGCGCACGGCAGGATCACCGGATCCGCGTACGGCGCCCGGAAGCGCAGCGCGAGGTGGGCGACCAAGGCGAGCAGGCCGATCCCAGCGGCGTACAGGCCGGTACTGGCCGGGACACCGCCCTGGGCGGTGATGCCGATGTTCACGTAGGCGCCGACCGAGATACCGACCGCGATCAGGAGCAGGAACAACTCCACCCCGCGCCGAGTGCGCGGGATGATCTGGATGACCGAAGTGGAGGCAATGCTCATTTGACGCCGTCGCAGTCGTCCGGGTTGGCGCCGGCCGGAGTGCTTGGCACACCGGACGTGGCCTTCGTCGGCGCGGTGGTCGGCGCCTTCGAGACCGGGGGCTTCGTCGGCGTCGTGCTCGGCTTGGGTGTCGGCGTCGGCGGCAGGAGCTTCTTCGCGCACTCGTCGGCGGTGCTCTGCAGCTCGCCGACGATCGCGCGGGCTCCGGCCAGGTCGTCAGCCTCGATGTTGTTCTCCACTTGCTGGCGCCGGAACGTCGGAAGGTCGTCCACCTGCAATTGCGACTGCTTCTCGAACACCTTCGTCAGGCTCAGACCGGGGATCCCCGCGTCGACACCCTGGTAGATCGCGACGAAGTCACCGTCCGTGCCGACGTAGTACTGGTCCTGGGTCCAGCGATAGCCGAGCCAGCCGGCTCCACCGATCAGCCCGAGAATGACCACGACCGCAGCGATCCGGCGGACCCACGGGAACCGCTTCGGCGGGCGGGGCGCGTAGCGCAGCTCCTCAGGGTCGAGTGCGCCGCCACGGCCGCCACTGCCACCGCTGTTGCTGCCACCGGGCACCAGCGTGGTTGCCTCACCACGCCCGGTGCTGCCCTGGGCGAGCTCGGCCGCGGCACCGACCAGCTGCGGAGTGCTCCCGCTCGCCGGCGCGGTCTCGACGACATCGGCCACAACACAGGTGATGTTGTCGTTGGAGCCCGCCTCGAGTGCATGCGTGATCAGCTCGACGACGACCGAGTCGGGTGTCCCGTCAGCCATCGAGGCGGCGATCACCTCGGCGGCCACGTAGTCCGGCAGGCCGTCGCTGCACAGCATCAGGCGGTCGCCCGCCTGGACATCAAGAATCTGCAGGTCCGGATCGGAGTCCGGCCGGCCGTCCAGCACGCGCAGGATCAAGTTGCGGTGCGGATGCGTGAAGGCCTCCTCCTGGGAGATCCGGCCCTCGTCGACCAGCGACTGCACAAAGGTGTGGTCGTGGCTCAACTGGTAGAGCAGGCCGTCGCGCATCCGGTACGCACGGGAGTCGCCGAGGTGGGCCAGGCCGAGCTGCTGGCCGTCGAACATCAGCGCGGTCACGGTGGAGCCCATGCCTTCGCGCTCGGGGTCCTCCTCGACCAGCTCGGACAGCCGCTCGTTGGCGCGGTGCACGGCGCCGGCCAGCGCCTCGATCATGTCCTCGCCACCGATGGTGGCCGTGTCGAGCCGCCGGATCACCTGGACCGCCGCAGCGCTGGCCACCTCACCGGCTGCCGCGCCACCCATTCCGTCGGCGAGCAGCAGCAGGTGCGGACCGGCATACGCCGAGTCCTCGTTGTTGCGGCGCACCCGTCCGACGTCGGACAGTGCGGCGTAGTCGAGCGACAGGGTCATCGAGGCAGACCTACTTCGCGATGTTCAGTGTCGTCCGGCCGATCCGGATCGAGCCACCGATCTCAGCCGGCACCGGGCGGGTCACCCGCTGGCCGTCCAGATACGTGCCGTTGGTCGAGCCGAGATCCTCGACCCACCACTGGCCCTCGGACAGGAACAGTCGCGAGTGCCGGGTGGAGGAGTAGTCGTCGTCGAGCCGGATCTGGCAGTCCGAACCGCGGCCGATCACGACCGGCTCCTCGACCAGGGTCGCGCCGACCCCGGCCTGCGGCCCGTCGGCGATCGTCACCGAGCCGGGCAGGCCTTTGCGCTTCTTCACCGGCTTGACCGGCTGCGGCGTCCGGGCCGTCGCCGACGGCGCGGCGGCCGAAGCCGCTGCCCGGCTGTCCACCTTCGCCCCGAACAGGTCGGAGCGAATCACGGACAGCACGGCCAGGACGAACATCCACAGCAGGGCCAGGAACCCCAGTTTGATCAGGGTCAGCGTCAGTTCCGACATGGTGGTGCGGTCACCACCCGCTGCTCGGCGGCTGGGCCATCGGCTCGTCGGCCAGCCGCAGGGTCATCGTGGTGTTGCCGATCCGCACGGTGGAGCCGTCGACCAGCTCCTGCTCGGAGGCGCGCCGGCCGTTGACCAGCGTGCCGTTGGTCGAACCGAGGTCGACCAGCACGACCCGGATCCCGCCGTTGCCTTCGGGCATCAGCCGGATCTCCGCGTGCCGGCGGGAGACGCCGGGGTCGTTGATCTGGATGTCCGCGTCGGTGCCACGGCCGAGTACGACGCCCGGAGGGTTGACCGGACGGCGACGCCCGTTGACCTCGAGCATCACCTGCGGGTGGCCGCTGCGCTGTGGCTGCGGGACGGGCGGTGGGGTGACCGGGGCGCTCTGCAGCACCGTCTGGCCGTCGTTCGGCGGCACGTAGGGCTCCTGCTGGTAGGGCTGCTCGTAGGACGGGGCCCGCCGTTGCGGTGTCCCGACGGTCGCACTGACCACCCGGAACTTACCGGTCGGGAGGTCGTCCTGCTGGGTCAACTCGATCTCGATCGGCCCAGAGAAGGTGTACCGCTGGATGTCGGCATGGTCCCGCAGCTCGTTGGACAGCTCGTGGTTGAGGGTCCGGCCGTACGCGTTCAGGCGCTCGAAATCGCCCGGACCCAGTTCGATGGTGAAGTGATTCGGCACCAGCCGCCGGTCCCGGGACAGGATCCGGGCGGTGTTGTCGATCTCACGCTTGAGCGCCGCGGCCAGCTCGATCGGCTCGACGTCACCCTTGAACGCACGCGCGAAGACACCGCTCACGATGCCCTCCAGACGACGCTCGAAGCGCTGCAGCGGTCGCACGCCTCCTCCTCCACGGTCGGTCCACGGTCCGTATCCACCGGTCGTGGCGGACACACCGGGTACGACGATCGATCGTAACGGGATGTTCGACCGAACCCGCAATGTGAAGCACTCGACATTCCCGTGCTAATGTTCCTTTTCGTTGCCAGGGCATCGTCCGAGGCATCATCGCGCGAGTGGCGGAATGGCAGACGCGCACGGTTCAGGTCCGTGTGCCCGAAAGGGCGTGGGGGTTCAACTCCCCCCTCGCGCACAGCGAATGTCAGCAGGAGTCCCGGTCGAAAGACCGGGATTTTTTGTTGTCCCGGGAGTGTCCCTGCTCACAACGGCTCCCGTCACAACGCTGTGCGGTTGCTGGAACGCGGATCGGTGACGGCCCGGCTGCGGTAGATGTCGCCCTTGGTGGCGGCGGCGCGCCAGGGGCGGGCGTGCTTGAGCGGGCCGGTCACGGTGGGGTCGTCGCGGTCGATGGTGGCGAAGGCCAGCTCGGACTGGCCGGCGACCTGGGTGGTGTAGATACCCGCCGGGTTGATCAGGCCGGACGGCATCAGGTCGACGGTCTGGCCCGGCAGCGACATCGCGATCCAGTAGCAGTTGATCGCGGCATGGGCCCGGGCCTTGACCTCGAAGCCGACATCGACCGGGTAGGCCGACAGCAGCAGGCACTCGACACCGAGCCGCTCGTACTGGCTGAACAGGTGCGGGAAGTTGACCTCGACGCAGAGCAGGGCGCCGAAGCGGTAGCCGTCGATGTCGAAGACCACGGGCTCGAAACCGGGACTGTAGAAGTGCGTGATCTCGGTGTGCGAGCAGATCCGCTTGTCGTAGCGGTCGATCAGTACGCCGGCGTCGGAGATCACGTACAGGCTGTTGTGCGGGCGGTGCGGCGGGGTCAGCGGATGCGCCGAGCCGAGCACGACCCAGATCTCCAGCTCGGCGGCGAGCGCCATGATCTGCTCGAGCTCGGCCCGGACGGTGTCCCAGTCGACCTGGGACCAGTCGGCGATCTGCTCCTTGGCATAACCGCTCAGCATGCCTTCGGGGAACTGCACGAGCCGGGCCCGCCCGGCCGCTGCCTTCCGCATCAGCGAACGGACCTGCTTCCCGTTCGCCGCCGCATCTGCAGTGATGGTCGGCTGAGCGATGGCCATGCGAATCCCCGTCATCGCCCTACGGTCTCAGCCCGCGCCGACAGAACCGCGGACCGGCGCGGAATGTTGCCGCTGACAACCAGGACCGCGACGACTAGGCGCGGGTGCGGCGATGCCTCCCGGTCTGCGGGGTGGGGCGGAGGTTGGGGGAGCCGAGGAGCATCCACAGGGCCAGCAGGGCCGCGCTGATGAGACCGGCGATGCCGGCAAGGTCGGTCACGCTCATGAGTTTCTCTTTCCAGCGGCGGGCTCGGGCGGCGGCGAGGGTCCGCGGACAACTGACGGGAAGTGACGCGCGCTCATCTGTTCCGTGATGGCATAGGAGTGCCGTGTCTCAGCAGTGTCAGTAAGGATTTGATCAAACCGGCGCGGAAAACGGTCGCCGTGAGCGTGGATGGACTGGTTAGCTGGGGGCGGGAGGTGAATCGATGCAGGACGGCTTGTTGCTCGATGCGCGGGAAGAACGTGCCTACCGGTTGCTGGTCGGCCTGTCGGCTGCGCGCTCGGCGGACCTCGCGGAGGTGGCCGAGGTGTCGCAGCACGAGGCTGATGAGCTGCTGCAGCGGTTGCAGGCGAAGGGGCTGGTTGCGGTCAGCCAGTCCGCCGACGAACCGGTGTTCCGCGCGCTCCCTCCGGACCTAGCTCTCGGTACGACGCTGTTGCGGCGCCAGGAGTCGCTGGAAGCAGCCCGCAAGTCGGTGGCTGTGCTGAGCGAGGAGTTCCGGGCCAGTGCGAGCCGCCGCGACGCACACCATCTGGTCGAGGTCGTCGTCGGTGCTACCGCGCTACGCGAGCGGCTCCGCGACCTACAGGAGTCAGCGCGCGAGGAGATCCTCTGGTTCTGCCGTGCGAACCCAGTGGCGATGCAGGGCGCCGAGAACACCGAGGAGTACGGCGCTCTGTCCCGTGGGGTGCGTTATCGCGCCATCTACGAGCGAGCGCTGCTCGAGACACCCGGTGAGCTCGACACCATCGCCGAGGGCGTCAGCTGGGGTGAGGAGGCCAGAACGCTCCCCACACTGCCGGTCCGGCTCGCCATCGTGGACCGGGCGACCGCAGTCTGTCCGCTGGTCCGAGACGAGGAACTGGGCATCGGCGAACCCACCGCGGCTGTGATCAACCGCGGTCAGCTGTTGGACGCCGTACTGGCGTTGTTCGAGGTCCACTGGGAGATGGCGACTCCGGTGGCTCTGCACACTGCTCAGTTGCCGGCTGGTGAGGTCCTCGACGACCACGAGCGCTTCCTGCTCTCACTGCTCGTCGCAGGTGTCCCCGACAAGTCGATCGCCTCCCAGCTCGGCATCAGCCGTCGTACTGTCCAGCGCCGGCTCGACCGGTTGATGTCGTTGGCCGGTGTGGATACCCGCACCGGCCTTGCGTACCAAGCCGCTCGACGCGACTGGATCTAACTCACTTGATGCCGTATGCCCTGATGACGGTCTGAGTGACCTTGGTGCCGTTCGCACCGGTCGCCTGGACCTTCAGGGACACGGTGTTGCGGGCGTGGGCCACGAGAGCGACGTACTGGCCGAAGGCGCCCACGACCGGGAGCCGCTGCCAGGACTTGCCTTCGTCGTACGACGCCCACGCCTGCAGGCTGGTGGCCTTCGGCGCATCGAAGCCGAGGACGTGCGTGCGCGGTGCGCGGCCAGTGAGGTCGGTTGGCGCCTTGTAGCCAACCTGCAGCAGCGACAGCGGAGTGGACTTGTCCTCTGCCGTCTTCGCCGAGCGGAAGTCCCAGCTGGTCTGAGTCTTGGTGCCCCAGAGCCATTCACCGTCCGGATCGGTCCGTTCGGTACTGAGGTCCAGCCGGTACGACGCGTCGCCGCTGGTGGTGATCACGTCCTGCCACGCATCGGGCAGCTCGGCGATCGTCTTGCCGTTGCGGGACAGCACAGCGGAGGCTGCAGTGGTCTCGCCGATCGTGTAGTGCCCGTCGGAGTCGACGAACGTCGGGATGCGCAGCGAGAGCCGATCACCTGTCCGCGTGGAGACCACACCAGGCGCAGCGGCCGGCCGCACGACCGGACCGAACCACGTCTCGTTCGACGTACCGGCGCGGTAGTTCTTCGGCTGATGAGTCATGCCTCCGCGCAGCGGGTTCATGGTGTCCCAGCCATAGCCATGGCTCACCCGGTGCTGCCAGAGCGAGTCGCCTGACGTCACCCACTCCTCGCGGACCTTGGGTGTCTGCACGAACCGCTGCGAGTCGTTCCACGAGTAGTCCTGCCACGGACGCCAGCCGAAGCGCTGCTCCTTGGCCCAGCCGAATCCGCCGTTGTCGTTGTAACGCGTGGTGACGCGGGCCGAGTTCTGCTCGCTCACCCGGTAGGTGATCTTGCTGGGGATCGATCCGGTCGACACCTGCTGCACGTCGTACAGGTACGGGCTTGAGGTCGTCAGCGTGACGTCGATGGTCGCGCGGCCGCGCTGGGCCAGGTCGAGCAGCTTCTGACCGTTTCCGGCGGTGGCCACCATCGCTGGGATCGGCTCCCGGTCGCCGGTTGGTCGCCAGACAGTCCAGGCGCCTTCCCCAGCAGGCCGAACCAGAATGATCGCTGCGGCACCAGCAGCAGCCGCTGCGGCGATCTGCTCGCGCTCACCCACGTCGTCGTTCGTCCGCTGCACCACGAGCGCACCCTTGGTCGGCTTGAGCGCCAGGGGGAACCGCCGCTTGCCTTCGTACGACGGTGACTCGTGCAGCAGGTTGATGTCGACTCCCGACACTGACGTCTGCACCATCGGCGCGACCAGTTGCCAGCGCGACGAGAACTCGAACTTGCCGTCCTTGACCGGCTTGGTCGGCGTCACGGTCACCTGCTGCACAGTGCTGAAGTGCATGACTCCGTGGCTGATCGAGCGACCGTTCGGGTACTCGCGATGCACGTAGTAGCTGAGCACTGCCTGCTGCTCGGACGGCTTCGGGGTCTGGATGGTGATCGGAACCGCCTTGCGGGCATCGATCACGATCTCCCTGTCCTTGGTGACCTCGACGTTGTCGGTGAACAGGCTGACCTGCTCGAACTCGGGGTTGTAGTCCTCCACCAACGAGTGCAGCAGGTACGTGCCTTCCTCGACCTCGGCCTGGTAGCTCTCACCGTCGCCGATCCAAGCCAGTACGTCGGAACGCGCGTTGCTGCCGTAGAGCGAGATGACCGGGACACCGGTCGGCTTGCCGTCCAGTCCGACCGCCCGCAACGTCACTGTGTGCTTAGGGCCTTGTTTGAAAGCGCCAACCGCAGTGTGCAGGACTACGCCACCAGGTCCGGTCGCAGCGACCCAGCCACTGTGCAGACCGCGCTCAAGCTTCGCAGTGTCCAGCTTCACCGGGACGTCGGTGCTGCCGTGCGCCGGGACGGTCACAGTGGTCGGCAGGCCGAACGCATCGGTCTCCGCCTTGCCTGTGTCGACGTTGGTGACTGCTGTGGACAGGGCCAGCGTGACGGGTGCTGCACTGTCGTTCCGGTAGGTGATGGTCTTGCTGTCTGCGGTCAGACCGAAGTCGGCCACGCCGCTCGCGAACACCTGCTGGGCGACTGCACGCGTCAGGTCGACCCGGCCGGCGCCTTGCTGGTAAACGGTCTGGTTCGCCTGCGTCTTCGCCGTGCTGACCAGAGCGTTCTTGAGCTGGTCTGCCTTCCAGTCCGGGTGCTGCTGCGCGAGCAGCGCTGCGGCTCCGGCCACATGCGGCGTGGCCATCGACGTACCGGAGGCCGCGGTGTAGAGGTTGTCCACCGGGTTACCCATGGCGGTACCGGCCGCGCGGGCCGCAACGATCTCGACACCCGGTGCGGTGATCTCCGGCTTCAGTCCGCCGTCGCCGAGCCGCGGTCCGCGGCTGGAGAACTCGGCCAACTTGTCAGCGCGATCGACCGCTCCGACTGTGAGCGCCGAGGCGGCAGAGCCCGGCGTACCGACGGTCTCTTCGCTCGGGCCGTCGTTGCCGGCCGCAACGACGAACAACGTGCCGGTACGGGCGGTGATGTCGTTGACGGCCTGGCTCATCGGGTCAGTGCCGTCGGTGGCCTCACCGCCGAGGCTCATGTTGACCACCTTGGCGCCCTTCGCGGCCGCCCACTCCATCCCGGCGATGATCCACGAGTCGTAGCCGATGCCGTCGTCGTTGAGCACCTTGCCGATCAGTAGGTCTGCCTGCGGCGCAACACCTTTCCGGGTACCACCTGCGCCCGCACCGGTCCCGGCGATCGTCGCAGCGACGTGGGTACCGTGCCCAAAGTGGTCAACCGGTCCGGTGGCGCTGTCGGAGAAGTCCTGCGCCTCCTTGACCTTGCCGGCCAGGTCCGGGTGCTGCGCATCCACACCGGTGTCCAGCACGGCGACCTGTACGCCGGAGCCCTGGTAACCGGCCTTCCACGCATCCGGCGCACCGATCTGCGGCACGCTCTTGTCGAGCACCGGACGCACCTTGCCGTCCAGCCAGATCTTGCTGACGCCACCGCTCAGCGCATGCGCGCCGGAGAGTGACTTCCACAGTGCGGGCAGCTGGTCCTTCGCCGCCGACACCGCAGCGCCGCCGATCGAGTCCAGCGGCCGAGTGGTCGTCGTACCGGTGAGTGCTGAGGAGGTGCGGGCACCACCGGCGTACTTGACGATCAAAGGGAGCTGCGGTGCGGCAGAGTCGCCGTATCCGTCTCGGACCAGCTCGTCGACGTCGAACAGGTCGACGTCGAGGACTCCGGTCGAGATGTACGGGACGGCGTCACTCGGCAGGACACGCAGTCCGCCGTCAGCCTCGACAGTGTGGAACGCGATGCGCTCCCGGCCGGGGGCGGGCTGGACGCTGGCAGCCTTCTTGCCGTTACCGGCGTCGGTGACCGAGACGACGTCACCTGTGATCAGTGTGACCGTGCTGGTGCGAGGCGTGCTGGTGGGCTGCGTCTTGGTGGCACGGGTGGGCGGTGCCGCGGCGACAGCCGGGGTCACCGGGACCACGCCGAGGGTCAGGACCGCGGCAACTGCGACCGCAGTGATCCGTGGGGAGCGCATGGGCAGGTCTCCTCGTTCGGAGGGAGAGGTTCAGGAGCTGGGGGCAACCCCTTCGCCTTGAGTTTGCAATCAGGTCACGGTGATCCGCCCTGTCCATCACTGCCGTCCCTGCGACATGGCGCAAGCACGCCAGCACCGGCACCATCAGCACATGAGTGTGTTTGCGGTCCGCAAGTGGGCATGGTTGGGAACACTGCTGATCGGGGCGGCGCTGTACTTCGCCGTCCTCGCAGTGCTTGCCGACACCAACAATCCGAACCTGTTCCCGACGATGATCCTGCTCGGGGCCCTAGTCGTCCCCCTGACCTTCGTCACGTTCGCCGCCGGCCGCTCCGGCCGCTGGCTGATCGACGGACCGACCCTGGGCGGCTGCCTCCTGTTCGGCGGCGTAGTGGGCGTCGTAGTCGCCGGACTACTCGAGTACGACGCCATGCGCCGACTCGGCACGCTGCCGATGCTCGGTGTCGGCCTGATCGAGGAGGCGGCCAAGCTGGTCGTCCCCGCGATCCTGGTGGTCTTCTTCGGCCACCGCTACCGCAGCTCGATCGGACGCGGCATCGTCATCGGAGTGGCGGTCGGCACCGGCTTCGCCGTTCTGGAAACCATGGGCTACGCCTTCGTCGCCCTCCTCCAGTCCGGCGGCAACGTAGGCGCCGCCGAACAAACCCTCTTCGTCCGCGGCCTCCTCTCCCCCGCCGGCCACGCCGCCTGGACCGGCCTCAGCTGCTGGGGCCTCTGGCGCTTCGTCAGCGCCCCCACCGCCAAACACCTAGCCGGTTTCGCCGGCATGTACGCCCTGGCCGTAGCCCTCCACACCGCCTCGGACGGCATCGGCGGAGTCATCACCTACGCCGTAGTCGGCGCCATCTCCATCGGCCTGTTGCTCTACGGCCTCCGCCGAGCCCAACGAGCCGACGCCGCCGTCTAACTCGCCGCTTTCGGGTTCGGCTCCGGTATGGCGGACCTGGTTGGTCGCCGCTCCGGACAAGCCGGACACGTTGTCTGTGGCTGGTCGCCGCGGCGGCCGCGTTACATAAAGAGCTTGGCTGGGCCCGGCGGGTGGTTGAGGTACTGGCGAGGTCGGCGATCGCGTGACCGCTGCTTGAGGTGCCCGCTATGGCTGAGGTCCAAAAGCAGCGCCGAGTGTGGAAACTTCATGTCGGCGGATTCAGGGGGTGGTCGCAACGCTGTCTAGGTCTTTGAGGATGAGGCTAGCGAGCATTTCGGTAGGGGTGTAGTAGCCGAGGCGTTTGCGGGGCCGGTCGTTGAGTTCGTCGGCGACGGTTT
>NZ_SMKX01000040.1 GCF_004349055.1 Kribbella antibiotica | reverse complement strand
GTGCTGGCGGGGGCCGTCGACTTTGGTGACGGTGGCGCCGGGGATGGTGATGGGTGGGAGGGACGTGGCCAGGTCTACTACCAGGGTTCTGGGGGCGGACTGGCTGGAGCGGAGCTCGGGGAGGGTGCCGTCGAAGATTTGGCGGCCGTGGTCGATGACCATGACTCTGGTGCAGAGGGCTTCGATGTCGTCGAGGTCGTGGGTGGTGAGGATGACGGTGGTTTGGCGTTCGGCGTTGACCTCGGCGAGGAAGGTGCGGAGGCGGGCCTTGCTGATGACGTCGAGGCCGATGGTGGGTTCGTCGAGGTAGACGATCTCGGGGTCGTGGAGCAGGGCGGCGGCGATGTCGCCGCGCATGCGTTGGCCTAGTGACAGTTGGCGGACCGGTACGTCGAGGAGGTCGCCGAGATCGAGCAGTTCCACGAAGGTGGCGAGGTTTTCGCGGTGGCGGGCGATCGGGACGCCGTACATCTTCTGCAGGACGGCGAAGGAGTCTTTCAGCGGCAGGTCCCACCAGAGGGTGGTGCGCTGGCCGAAGACGACGCCGATGCGTTTGGCGAGGTTGAGGCGGTGGCGGGACGGGTCGACGCCGGCAACGCGGATGGTGCCGCCGCTCGGGACGAGGATGCCGGTGAGCATCTTGATGGTGGTGGACTTGCCGGCGCCGTTCGGGCCGATGTAGCCGACGACCTCGCCTGGTTCGACGCTGAAGGACAGGCCGTCGACGGCGCGGACCTCGCGTTTGGTGCGGCGCAGGCCGGTGCGTGACGTGACGGTGAAGGACCGCGACACGTCGGACAATTCGATGACTGGCACGACTCAGCTCCCTGTACTGCGATAGCGACGAAGACCACCGCGCCAGCCGAGGGCCGCGAAGGCGACCATCACAGCGGCGGCGACCGGGGACAGCAGACCGATCCAGGACGGCAGTCCCAGTGGGGCCTGTTTGCCCAGCAGGAACAGCACTGGATAGAAGTTGACGAAGGCGAGCGGTACGACGAACGTGACGGCCCGGACGACGTCCGTCCCGAACGCGGTCAACGGGTACTGCGTCAACGTGCGGCCGCCGTACGTGAAGGAATTGGACAGTTCGGCGGAATCGATCGCGATGAACTGGAAGGCCGCGCCGAGAGTGAAGAACGAACAGAAGATCAGCGCACCGGAGACCACGCCGACCACCAGCATGATGCCTCGGGCAACGGTCCAGTCGACGTCGATCTGAGTCAGCGCGATCACCAGCACAGTCAGTGCCTGCAGCACCCGGCCGACCTTGTCGAGCCGGAACTCGTCGGCCGCGGTCTGGATGAAGGCCGGCACCGGCCGGACCAGATAGGCGTCCAGTGAACCACTCCGGATCCGGCGTCCGACCCGCTCGATCGACCCGGTGAGCAGGTCGGCGATCCCCATCGTCAGCGAGGAAGTTGCGTACAGCAACGCCATCTCTGCCAGCGAGAATCCGCCGAAAGCGTTGATATGGCTGAACATCAGCAGTACCGCGACGAAGTCCGTGATCGTGATCAAGACCCCGGTCACCATCATCAGGGCGAACGACAGCGGATACGCGAGGGTCGATCGGATCCACATCCCGGCGAGCATCCAGTACTGGCCTGGTGCGCGCAGCAAGCGCTCAACCACCTTGGACCACCACCTTGCGCATGGCCAACTGCGTCAGCAACTGCCCAGCCAGCAACAGCACCAGGATCCAGCCGAGCTGGAAGAGCAGCGCGCCGCCGATCCCGTTCGGGCTCCGCCCGAGCCAGATGTCGATCGGCACCTGCAGCGTGCCCGCCCACGGTGTCGCACGCGCGAACTCACCGAACCAGCCCGGGAACACGACCAGCGGCAGGATCGTCCCGGAGAAGAACAGCGACAGCAGCATCGCCGCCGCCTCCGACCCGCGGGAATCGTTGATCCAGAACGCCGACAGCGCAACCAGGTACCGGATCCCGAAGCTGACCAGGATCCCGAGCACCAACCCCAGCGCAACCGCCAGCCATCTGACCGGCCCGCTCGGGAACTTCAGGTCGAACACCAACGCCCCGACCAGCAACGGCACTCCACCACGCACGATCAGCTGGAACATCGCCCGGCCGAGATCCATCGACATCCACCACACCATCAGGTGGGTCGGCCGGTACAGGTCGACCGCGATCTCGCCGCTGCGGATCCGCTCGCCGAGCTCGATCGTCGTACTGGCGCCGAAGATGCCGATCGGCAGCAGCAACCCCTGTTGCAGCCAAACGAACGTCAGCGCGTCATTGACGTCGTACCCGCCGAGTCCTGGCCGCTCGTGCCACAACGTCAGATACACCCCGCACAGGATGAACCCGAACACCGAATTGGTGAACGCGCCGGACACAGTCGCCATCCGGTACGTCGAAAAGCGCCGGAACGACCGCACTGCGATCGCCCAATAGACGCCCACGGCAACCTCCTCTCACTACCTCGAGAGTGATGCCCGAATCCCCTGATCCACCCAGCGGCACGCAGAAGCACCCCGATTCCATCAGGACCCGGGGGTTCGGACACCACTGTGGCAGGCATGAGTGACCCCACGCCGTTTTGTCAAGGAAAGATGCAGACCGTACGACGTGGGCGCGCACCCGTCAACCGGATTATCGGCCGCAGGCTGAGCCGGGCC
Organism: Kribbella antibiotica; assembly: GCF_004349055.1. GTDB lineage: Bacteria > Actinomycetota > Actinomycetes > Propionibacteriales > Kribbellaceae > Kribbella > Kribbella antibiotica. Next base: position 55,906 of record NZ_SMKX01000040.1, on the reverse strand, counting down.
GGCCGGAGACCCCTCAGACTCCGGCCGGCCGGGGGTTCAGTCGGACTCGAGGACTCGGGCGAGGAGGGTGGCGAACTGCTCTGGGTGCGAGGCGTAGCCGCCGTGGTTGCCGGGGAAGCTCACAGTGGGCCAGCCGAGGCCTTCTGCGATGTGCTGGATCGGGCGCGCCGGGAGATACTCCAGCGACTCCGCTCCCGCTGCGGGAACGATGCGGCTGGCAACGGCTTTCAGGGCGTCCAGGTCCGGCTGGTACCGGGTGAACGGCAGCAGTTTGTGCTCGTAGAAGTTCGCCGCGTTGGCCTGGAACCGCAGGAACATCTCGCCGACCTCGGGCAGCAGGTCCTCCGGTGCAGGCATGTCGTCCTGGTCGGTACCGATCCCCCGCATGAAGAGGAAGTCGGCTGCTTCGACGCCGTCGGTGCGGTAGGTGTCGTAGACCTGCTCGAAGAACGCACGGTGGTCGGCCGCATCGGGCAGTACCTCGACACACGGCGGTTCGTGGGCAACCAGCATCCGGACCCGATCGGGGTACCGGGTGATCAGTTCGAGGCCGGTGATCGCGCCTGAACTGCTCCCGAGCACGTACGCCGGTTCGTGTCCGCCGACCGCGTCAAGCAGCGCCAGCGCATCATCCGCCGACTGGTCGACACGCTCGTCTGCGGCAGGACCGTCGTACGGGCTGCGTGAGTTGCCGCGCGGGTCGTACGCGACCACTGTGTAGTCTGCGGCGAGCCGCCCGACGATCCCGTCGAAGATCCCGGCGTCCGTCCCGCCACCGGCGATCAGCAGCAGGACCGGCCCCGACCCGGTCACCTCGTAATGCAGCGTCGCCCCCGGCACAGCCAGCTTGTTCACCGTCTTGGCACCCATCGCGCCCAACCCCTCTCCGCTTGTTGCCCCCACCCTCGCAACCCCCACTGGCACGCCACGCACATAGCGCTGGCACGGGGATCGGGCAGAGGAGCAACCGGATCGGTCAGCCGGCCTTGATGAAGTCGCTCACCGCGTCCGCGACGAGCTGTACGGCGATCGCGCTCAGCAGCAGACCGGCGATGCGAGTCACCAGCAGCACACCGTTCTCGCCGAGGATCCGCATGATCACGCCGGAGAACCGCAGTGTCAGCCACATGATCAGGTGGATCAGGATGATGCCGACCGAGATCGCGATCACGTCCGGGAGTGCACCGTGCGCGCGCTGCACGAACACCATGGTGGCGACGATGGCACCCGGGCCCGCCAGCAACGGCGTACCCAACGGGACGAAGGCGATGTTCACGTTCTTGGTCTGAACCGGGTCTTCAGCTGTGTCGGTCAGCAACTGCAAGGCGATCAGCAGAAGCAGCAGACCGCCCGCGCACTGCAGCGCCGGAAGTGTGATCCCCAGGTTGTTCAGGATCTGCTGGCCGAAGGCCGCGAACACCACAATGACGCCGAAGGCAACCAACACCGCCTGCCACGCCGCCCGCTTGCGGACCGCCCGTGACTGGCCCGCGGTCAGCGAGATGAACACCGGCACAGTCCCCGGCGGGTCCATGATCACGAAGAGCGTGACCACGACCTCGCTGAGCAATCCAAGGTTGATGATGCTGTTCACGGCAGCCACGCCTCTGGAACTTGTACGCCGTCAGCCGCGGCAGCGTTGGATTTCGCGACCTCGAGAAGCCGCTCGAACTGTTCCGGGTCGGTCGTGTTGACACCCAGATCGTGGTCGATCTTCCCGGCACCGTGGTGATCGCTCGACCCGGTCCGGATGATCCCGAGATCGTCGGCAATCCGGGTCAGCGCAGCCCGCGACTGCGGCGAGTGGTCCTGATGCTCGACCTCGATCCCCGCCAATCCGTGCTCACTGACCAGCTGCGCGATCATGTCCTCGGTCATCACCTTGTGGCTGGACCGGCCCCACGGATGCGCAATCACCGGCACGCCACCGGCCGCGCGGACGAGGTCGATCGCGTGCCCGGGCTCGATCGCGTAGTGCGACACGTGGCCGGCCCGGCCGTCGGCCAGGAACCGGTCGAACGCCTCGGTCCGGTTCACAACGGTGCCGTTGGCAACCAATGCGTCGGCGACATGCGGCCGCCCGACCGACGGCGTACCGGTGGCTTGGGCCAGCACTTCGTCCACCGTCAGCGCGACGCCGATCGAGTTGAGCCGGGCAACAATCGCCGGGATCCGGTCGGTGCGGCCCTCACGCACCGTCCGCAACTCGTCGGCCAGCTGCGGAGACGACGGGTCGAGCAGATAGCCCAGCAGGTGCACGCTGATGCCGTTGAGTTTGCAGGAGATCTCGATCCCCGGCACGAACCCGATGCCGAGCCGCTCCGCCGCCAGCCGCCCCTCCACCCAGCCGTCGGCGGTGTCGTGATCGGTGAGCGCGATCACATCGAGCCCGGCCTGCTGGGCATGCGTGATCAGGTCGTCCACCGGATCGGTGCCGTCCGAGCGGTTCGAGTGGGTGTGCAGATCGATGCGCACGAGCGGTCGGGATCCCTTCGCCGAACAAGATATGGACTTCTGTCACCCCAGATGCTAGCCGCCGCGCACCCCCGGATCCGCCGATTGTGGCCAACTCGGCCTACCCTTCCTGGCATGGATCGGGAACGTGTCGACTGTGTGGGAGCACTCGTGTACGACGAGCAACGCCGCCTACTCGTCGTTCGCCGCGCCAACGACCCCGGTCGCGGCCTCTGGTCCTTGCCCGGCGGCCGCGTCGAACCCGGTGAAGACGACCCCACCGCAGTCGTGCGCGAGGTCGCTGAAGAGACCGGCCTGACCGTCCAGGTCGGCACTCTGGTCGGCGAGGTCGAACGCGAGGCCCCGCAAGGCCGGCTGTACGTCATCCGCGACTACGAGGCCACTCCCCTGTCCGGCACCCTCACCCCCGGCGACGACGCCACCGACGCCCGCTTCGTCACTCGCCCCGAACTGCTCGCTCTCCCGACGGCAACCCTGTTGATCTCCACGCTGGAGCAGTGGAACGCCCTTCCAGGCTGAAACTCTCTCGCGCCCACCAGCAAGCTCCGCAACACTGAGTTGATGGACGACAGCGAGCTGGTGCGCGCGATCGAAGACAACACCGCCGAACTCCTGATGGCCATGGGCGCAGCCGGCGGCGGCTCCCAACGCGACGACGCCACCGCCCGCTGGACGATCGGCGGCTCACCCCTCGACTACCACAACGCAGTAGTCGCAGCCGCGGTGACCTGGACCGAGCCATCCCCGAATCAGCAGCCGAACTCCGCCGGTACGACGTCCCCGGCTGCTGGCATGTCGGCCCGTCGATGCAGTCCCCCGAACTGGGTGAGCGCCTACTCGCCGCGGGTTTCGCGCCCGACGGCTCCGAGCCCGGGATGGCGGTCGCACTCGACGAGCTGGTGGCGCCGCGCGTCGTACCGGGGTTGCAGCTTGAGCGAGTGACCGACGACGCCGCACTGGCTGTCTGGGCGGACACGCTGGCTCGCGGCTTCGGTGAGGGCGAGAAGGAGGCCCAGTGGGCGGCCTCGGTCTACCGGGTGCTCGGCTACGACGACCCCTGGCGCCACTACGTCGCGACCGTCGACGGCGTACCGGCCGGCACCATCACCGTCTACCTCGCCGCCGGTGTCGCGGGCGTCTACTTCGTGATGACCGTGCCAGAAGCCCGCCGCCGCGGCATCGGCGCCGCCCTCACCCACGCCGCATTGGCGCAGGTAGGCAGCGGGTATGCCGTGCTGACTTCCTCGTCAGCCGGCCGTTCGGTCTACGCGTCGCTGGGCTTCCGCGCCCTCTGCACCATCGACCTCTACCAGTTCGACCAGCGAGCTTCTGCTGCCGCTGCCAGGCAGTAGCAGAGTCGGCCACAAAGCGAGCCTGGCCAGCGTTTCCGGAGTTAACGTCCGAAGGATCGGAGGCCGGTTCTCGTACGGCGGGGGTGGGTGACCGCGCGCTCCGATGCGGCCGGGCTCGCTGCGTGTGGTTGCTCGCCGCTGCGGCCGATTGACAGTGCGAGGGTGGTGCGGCCCGGCGCGTGGCTAAGGGGGATGGCGAGGCCGGCGATCGCGCTTGCGCCGATTGAGGTACTCGCTGTGGTTGCGGTCGGTAGCGAGGATGCCTGGAAAGTGACCCTTGGTGGTGGTGAAAAGCGCTGGCAAGGAGGCGTGGGGTCCTGCCGTGCCCGGCTGGCCCTTGCTGCCTCACTACACGTGGATTTTTCGGCGCATAGACCCGAAAAATCCCCGCGTAGTGCGAAGCGCCTCGGCTAGCCCTGACCGCCTCGCTAAGTGGTGGATTTTCGTCACCGGGTCCCCCCAAATCACCACTTAGCGCGAGCCCGCCCACGTTTCGGTCCGGCGGGGCCTTGAGTGGAAACTTTTTCGCACATAGCGACAAGGAATTACCACCCAGCGCGAGCAACCCCCGCGCTCCGCTCCGCCGGGGTCGTTGGCCGGCAACTTTTTCTCAAATGGCGACCCTTTGTTACCGGCTAGCGGAGATCTTGGGCCTCAGCCATAGCGGGTACCTCAAGCAGCGGTCACGCGATCGCCGACCTCGCCAGTACCTCAACCAGGCACCCGGCCCAGCCAAGCTCTTTATGTAACGCGGCCGCCGCGGCGACCAGCCATAAGCGACGTGTCCGGCTTGTCCGGAGCGTCGAGCAACCACCCCGCCGTACCAAAAGCTGCAGCCGAAGGCAGCGGAGGAGGGGTTCTACTGTCGCTGAGCGGCAGTCGCTGCACGCAAGGGTGCGGGTTCGCGGAGGAGTAGCGCGGCGTCGAAGAGGATTACGGCGGCGGTTAGGGCGTGGACGCCTAGGGCGGTGGCGAGGGTGCCGCCGTGGGTGGCTACGACGATGGCGTCGGTGATGGGGACGATCGCGGTGATGGCGAGGACCAGACCGGTGGGGCGGCGGTGGCCTAGGGCGAAGAGGGCCAGGATGACGAGGGCCAGGGCGATGTCGCGGATGCCTTTGACGGGGAAGTAGGCGGTGGCGGCTGCGGGGATGCCGAAGCCGGTGGCTGCGGCGACGCCGTCGAAGAGGAAGCGGGGGCCGAAGGTGAGCGGGAAGAGGCCCAGCACGATGGTCAGGATGTTGGTGAAACGGCGCATGATGAACTCCAGAATCTAGCGTTGCTAACCTTTCTAGCAACGCTAACATTGCGGGCGCTAGATTGTCTAGCAGTGCTAGCATCGGGATATGGATCGTCGGGAACGGGCTCGTGCGGAGCGTGGGGCGCTGATCGTTCGGACGGCGCGGGAGTTGGCCGAGGCGGACGGGTGGGATGCGGTCACCACGCGGCGCTTGTCGGAAGCCGTGGAGTACAGCCAGCCGGTGCTCTACGGGCACTTCAAGAACATGCAGGCGATCGTGACGGCGGTGGCGCTAGACGGAATGGTGGAGCTCGCCGCTGTACTACGTTCTGCGCGGGAGGCCGGCGGGATTCGCGGGCTGGCGGAGGCCTATCTCGGGTACGCCGAAGAGCATCCGGCGACGTATGCCGCGATCTTCACGCGGCGGACCGACCTGGTGTTCGGGGCGGCCGAAAGTCCCGAGATCCTGAAGATCACCTTCGGCGAACTGGCGGCCGCGGTGGAGCCTTACGCCAACGGTGATGTCGAGACGTTGACCGAGGTGTTCTGGAGCGCCCTGCACGGGCAGGCGGCGCTCAACCAGGAGGCCAGGTTGCGGCCGGCGCAGCGCACCGACCGCATCGAGCAACTCGTGAAGCTGGTGACCGGCTAGCTGTTCCAGTGCAGGATCGCGGGCGAACCGCGGTCCCACCCGAGTGTCGAGACCGTCGCCGTGTCGAGGACGAAGTGGCGACCCTCGGTGGCGTCGAGTTCGAGCCAGCGGGCGGTGAGGGCTCGGAGCGCGTGGGAGTGGCCGAAGACGAGGGTGTCGCCGTCGGTGGCCGCGATGCGGGCGACGACGCGGTCCAGCCGGGTTGAGACCTGTACGGCGGTTTCACCGTTGGGCACCGGGTTGGCCCAGACCGTCCAGCCGGGGACGGTTTTGCGGATGTCCGCGGTGGTGATGCCTTCGTAGTCGCCGTAGTTCCATTCGGCGAGGTCCTCGTCGACCACGGCGTCCGGGAAGCCGGCAAGCTCGGCCGTACGGCGGGCGCGTTGGCGCGGGGACGTCAGGACGAGATCGAAGCTCCGATCGGCCAGCCGCTCCCGGAGCGAGGTGGCGATCCGCTCGCCCTCGGGAGTCAGCGGGAGGTCGGTCACCGAGGTGTGGCGGCCGTTCTTGCTCCATTCGGTCTCGCCGTGGCGTACCAGGTAGAGCCGGTCTTTGCGTTCCGCAGTGGTCACGCTTTCATCCTGCCAGACCCGCTCTCAGCCCTTGACCGTTTGAACGATCCACGGCAGGGTACGGAAACTGTAAGCGCTTCCACTGGAGGTTCCATGGCGACCGGCAAGCCTGCGACGATCTACGATGTCGCGGCGCGGGCGAACCTGTCGATAGCGACGGTTTCGCGTGTCCTGCAAGGGACTGGGCCGGTATCGGAGAAGGCACGAGTCAAGGTCGGGCAGGCCGCTGCGGAGCTCAATTACGTTCCGTTGCGGGCGGCGCGCAGTCTTGCGGTGCAACGACACGAGGCGCACGGCTTGGTGTTGCCGGATCTCAGCGGTCCGTTCTACGGCGATCTACTGATGGGTTACGAGCGCTGGGCCGGTGAGCACGGACAGAGCGTCGTGCTCACGGTCACGCAGGGCAATGCGGATCCGCGGCGGTCGGTGCGGGATCTGGCCGGCCGGGTCGACGGGATCGTTGTGCACGGCAACGCGCTGGATCTGCCGACGATCCAGGAGCTGCGCAAGGCCGGCGTGGCGCTGGTCCTGGTTGCGCATCCGCCGGTGACGGGGTGCGATTCGGTGCGGACGGAGAGTGCGTCGAGTTCCGAGCGACTGACCACACGGTTGCTGGATACAGGGCGAAAAAACCTTGTGTTCGTTGGCGATCCGATCAGCTCGTACGACGTCTCCGAGCGGTACGCCGGATTTGCGAAAGCGCACGAGTCGCGGGGCAGCGCCGTACCGGAGCCGTTGTGTGTGCCGCTGACTGAGGAGTCGGGGAAGCGCGTGGCCAAGGAGATTCTTGCCACCGGCAACCGACCGGGCGGGCTGGTGTGCGCGAACGACGAGCTCGCGCTGGCGGCGCTGACCACGTTGCGAGCCGGTGGAATCGCCGTACCGGAAGACGTTGTGGTGACTGGGTGGGATGACGTGATGGCGGCGCGCTATGTGTCGCCGGGATTGACCACTGTGCGGCAGCCGATGGCTGAGCTCGGCCAGTTGGCGGCGCAGCGGTTGCACGAGCGGGTGACCGGGGAGCGGACTCGCGCACGGAACGACGTACTGGCCACAGAGATTGTCCTGCGGGACAGCTGTGGAACCTCGGGGGCAATGCAGCAGTAACCGAGTGAGGAGACAACCGATGTTCACCCACAGCATTCGCCGCCGATTGGTGATCGGCTGCGCCTTGGCCCTAACGCTGGCCGCCTGCGGGCGGTCGGCCGACACCCCCGAAGCGGGCGGTCAAGCGACCACGACCGTCAGCGACGGACCTGCCACCGGAGACCTCACAGTCTGGGCGATGGGGACCGAAGGCGAGAACCTGCCCGAACTGATGAAGCAGTTCCAGGAAGCCAACCCTGGCGCGAAGGTGACGGTCACGCCGATCCCCTGGGACGCCGCCCACAACAAGTTCACCACCGCGATCACCGCGCAGAGCCTGCCGGATGCGGCGATGGTCGGCAGCACGTGGATGGGTGAATTCGCCGATCTCGGTGCGCTCGATCCGACGCCGCAGGGCTTCGACAACAGCAAGTTCTTCGAGGGTGCGCTCGACACGACGAAGGTCAAGGGCACCCAGTACGGCGTTCCCTGGTATGTCGAGACGCGGCTCGTGTACTACCGCAAGGACCTGGCGAAGAAGGCCGGGATCACCACTCCCCCGACCGACTGGGCCGGACTCAAGGCGATGGCGAAGGCCATGCAGGCTCAGGCCGGAGCGAAGTACGGAATCAACCTGCAGCCGGGCGGGACGGGTTCGTGGCAGACGGTGATGCCGTTCGCGTGGTCGGCCGGGGCCGAGATCACTGGGGACGACGAGAAGTCGTTCACGCTGGACACTCCGGAAATGCAGGAGGGCCTGCAGTACTTCCAGAGCTTCTTCACCGACAAGATCGCCGGGACCGACCTGCCGCCGAACCAGACCGAGGCGCAGTTCGTGAACGGTACGGCGCCGATGTTCATCTCCGGACCGTGGATGGCGGGCTCGGTGGCGAAGGCCGGTGGGCCGGCGATGAAGCCGAATATCGGGGTGTTCGAGCTGCCGAAGAACAAGACCGCGACGTCGTTCGTCGGTGGGTCGAACTTCGTGGTCTTCAAGAACTCGAAGAACAAGGACAGCGCGTGGAAGCTGGTCAAGTGGCTGTCCGAGGAGAAGACGCAGGCGGCTTGGTACAAGTTGTCGACTGATCTGCCGGCGGTGAAGAGCGCTTGGAAGGACCCGAGTATCGCGGGTGATCCGCTGCTGCCGGTCTTCGGCAGGCAGCTCGAGGATGCGAAGGCGCCGCCGTCGATCGTGAACTGGGAACAGGTCGCGGTGGCGTTCGACACCGAGGTCGAGAAGATGGTCAAGGCCGGCCAGTCCCCCACCGACACCGCCAAGGCCATCCAGACCAAGGCTTCAGCGATCGGCACCGGCGGTAGCTGATGTTGCGAAGACAAACCGCGGCCGCTTGGATCCTGGTTCTGCCGTTCGTGGTGCTCTTCCTCGCGTTCACCGCGGGGCCAGTGCTCGGGTCGCTCGGGATGAGCTTCACCGATATCAGGCAACGCGATCTGCGGACGCCGTTCGCCGTCGAAGGTGTCGGGTTCGGCAACTACCTGAAGGCGCTCCAGGACGAGACGTTCCGCAAGGCGGCGTTCAACACGGCGTACTTCGTCGTGATCGGGGTGCCGTTCACGCTCGTGGTTGCGCTCGCCGCCGCGCTCCTGCTGGATCGTGGGGTCAAGCGGTTCCAGGCGTTGTTCAAGGTCGGCTACTACCTGCCGGTGGTCACGTCGATCGTGGCGATCGCGGTGATCTGGCGGTTCGTGCTGGCGCCGGATGCGGGGTTGCTGAACACGGTGCTCGGGTGGTTCGGGATCGACGGTCCGAACTGGCTGGGCTCGAAGACCTGGGCGATGCCGTCGTTGATCGCCATGGCGATCTGGCGGAATTTCGGCTCGGCGATGATCATCTTCCTGGCCGGCTTGCAAGGGATCCCACAGTCGGTCGAGGAGGCCGGGCAGCTCGACGGTGCGAGCTCATGGCAACGATTTCGGTATCTGATCATGCCGTTGCTCAGGCCAACGATCCTGTTCACCAGCGTGACCACGGGCATCGGCTACCTGCAGTTCTTCGAGGAGCCGTTCGTGATGACGCAGGGCGGGCCGTTGAACAGCACGGTGTCGGTGTCGATGTACACGTACCAGCAGTTCGGCTTCGGCAACTACGGGCTCGCGACGTCGATGGCCTACATCCTGTTCGTCGTCATCGCGGTGATCACGTTCATCCAGTTCCGGCTGCTGAGGGAGAAATGATGCGCCGTACCTGGTGGATCTATCTGATCGGAGCTCTCGGGCTGGTCGCCGTTGCGGCGCCATTCGTGTGGATGGTGCTCGGGAGCTTCAAGACGCAGGGCGAGTTGTTGCGCGTCCCGCCGACCTGGTTACCGCAGGATGCGACGACCGAGAACTACGAAGCCCTGTTCAGCAAGGCGCATTTCCCGCGCTATTTCCTGAACTCCGGGTTGGTCGCGCTGGTCGTGACGGCGGGGAACCTGATGTTCTGTTCGATGATCGGGTATGCGCTGGCCAAGCTGCATTTCAAGGGGCGCAACACGTTGTTCGTCGTGGTGATGGCGACGCTGATGATCCCGGGGATGGTCACGTTCGTGCCGCTGTTCGTGCTCGTCACGAATGCTGGGCTGGCGAACAGCTATCCCGGGCTGATCCTGCCGTTCCTGGTTTCGCCGTTCGGGGTGTTCCTGATGCGGCAGTTCTTCCTCTCGCTGCCGGACGATCTGATGGACGCCGGCCGGGTGGACGGTGCCGGTGAGCTGGGGATCTTTGCGCGGATCATGTTGCCGCTGACGAGGCCTGCGTTGGCCACGCTCGGCATCCTGACGTTCCTCGGTTCCTGGAACAACTTCCTCTGGCCGCTGGTGATCGCGCAGACCGAGGACAAGTACACGCTTCCCGTTGCCCTGGCGTTGTACTCGACCGGCCAGAACGCCCAGAACTTCGGCCTGCTGATGGCCGGCGCGGTCGTGGTCGTCATACCGGTGCTGGTGCTCTTCCTGGTCTTCCAGCGCCATGTCACCAAGGGCATTGCCATCACTGGACTCAAGTAGGAGACAAGATGACCGCCAACATCAGTCGCCGCACTCTGTTCACGGCTGCCGGCGCAACCGCAATCACCGCCGGAATCGCCGGTACGACGTACGCCGGCGTACCGGATCCCGCCGTACAGCTGAAGGGCGGATGGCAGCCCAGCCGCGCCGACAAAGCTCTCGTCGGGCGGTGGGCCCGGGATACCTGGAGCAGCATCGTCGCGATGACGGACGAGCGAACCGGCCTACCTGCTGACAACATCGGGGAGTCGGTGACGAGCCCGGTGCGCAGCAAGTACACGTCGCCCACCAATATCGGCGGCTACTTGTGGAGCACAGTCGTCGCCAAGCACCTCGGGATCATCTCGCCGCAGGAGTCGCTGCGCCGGATCACCCAGACGCTCACCACGATGAAGAACGTCGTCCATCACCAACCCAGCGGCATGTTCTTCAACTGGTACGACGAGGCGACCGGCGAGGTGCTGCACGTCGATCCGGATGGGACGAAACCCATTACCCCGTTCGTTTCCAGCGTCGACAACGGCTGGTTCGCGTGTGCGTTGATGGTGGTGCGCAACGCCGAGCCGCGCGCCCGGCACCTCGCGGACGAACTGCTCAACAAGATGAATTTCGCCTACTACTACAACGCGGCCGCCCGCCCCGGCGGTCTCATGCGCGGCGGGTTCTTCGAGACCTCGCCGCCCGACGAGGAGACCGACAAGGGCAACCACACCGGTAGCGGCCCGGACGTCTACTACCGCAAGTTCCATTACGACACCCTCAACACCGAGGCACGCATCGCCGGGTACGTCGGGTTCGCGCTCGGCCAGGTCCCCGCCACCCAGTACTTCGTGACCTACCGCACCTTCCCGGACTCGTGCGACTGGGCCTGGGTCGAGCAGAAACCGAAGGGTGTCCACCGCACCTACCTCGGGCTCGACGTCTTCGAAGGCACCTACGAGTACCGCGGGATGCGGCTCGTCCCGTCCTGGGGTGGCGACATGTTCGAGTCGCTGATGCCCGACCTGTTCGTCCCCGAAGCGACCTGGGCGCCGAACAGTTGGGGCATCAACCACCCGCTCACCGTCCGCGCTCACATCGAGCACGGTCTGGACGAAGCGAAGTACGGGTACTGGGGCTTCTCCCCCGCCTCGAACCCCAAGGGCGGCTACTCCGTGTACGGCGTCGAGGCGATCGGCATGGATCCCGGCGGCTACCCGTCGGATCTCGAGGCGACGAACTTCGACGCGGGTTTCGAGGGTTGCCGCGAAGGCACCAACCCGAACCCGTCGTACGGCGATGGTGTCGTCACCCCGCACGCGGCGTTCCTCGCGATGTCGTACGCGCCGCGGCAGGCGATCGACAACCTGCGCCGGATCGAGACGAACCTGCACGCATATGGCGGTGGTGGCTTCTACGACGCGGTCGCAGTGCTGCGCGATGGTGGTGGGGCCGGGCTGATCGCGAAGCGCTATCTCTCGCTCGACCAGGCAATGGTGATGGGTGCCATCGGCAACGTCTTCGGCGACAACCTGATCCGCCGCAGCTTCGCCGACCGCCGCACCGAACGCGGCATCCGCCCGATCATCGGTCGCGAACGCTTCGAGTCAGGACTCGTATGACGGAGAAGGCAAAGGCCGACTGGGACGAGCGGATCGCGCTCCGCAGCGACGAAGAACGCGGGTTCGCCTTCCCCGATCTGGATCCGCCGAAGGAGGTGTCAGCGGTTGGCGGAGTTGGCCAGGTGACGGTGGACTGGTCGCCCGTCGAGGGCGCGGTCGGATACCTGATCCTGCGTTCGACCGGTGATCACGGACCGCTGGAACCGGTCGATCATCACAGCGGCGACGTGCTGTCCGTACCTGGCCCGCCGTACGTCGACACCACGTGCACGCCGGGGACGCCGTACCACTATGCGGTGGCGAGCGTCCCCGAAGTAACAGTCGCCGGCCGGCCGAGTCACCCGGTAGGCGCAGTGCCATTGGTTGCCGACGACGCCCTTCCGCAAGTGCAGGTGATCGTCGATACGGTTGCTGAAGGCATCGAGCTGCAGCGGCCGTGGGTGCCGATGATCGGCAGCGAACGACTCAGCCAGTTGCTCTGCACCGACACCACCGGCGGGCACGAGATCGGCGTCGAGCTCGAAGACGCCCTCCGCCGGATGCACGACGAGCTCGGCGTCCGCACAGTCCGGGCGCACGCGATCTTCCACGACGACACCCACGTGATCGACGGCGATTCGTACGACTTCTCGGTGGTGGATGCGATCTACGACAAGCTGCTCGCGATCGGGCTGCGGCCGGTGGTCGAGCTCGGGTTCATGCCGCGGGAGCTCGCCGGCGATCCCACGAAGACCGTCTTCGAGTACGGCGCGATCATCTCGCCACCGGCATCGTACGAGCGCTGGGCCGACCTCATCCGCGCACTCGTCGAGCACCTGGTCGACCGCTTCGGCCTCGACGAGGTGCTGGGCTGGGACTTCGAGGTGTGGAACGAGGCGAACCTCGAGGTCTTCTGGTCCGGCACCAAGGCCGAATGGTTCCACCTGTACGACGTGACTGTCGCGGCTGTGAAGGCGGTCGACGAGCGGCTGGCCGTCGGTGGCCCGTCATCCGCGGCCGCCGGCTGGGTGGACGACCTGCTCGCGCATGCTCGCGCCAATGGAACCCCGGTCGACTTCGTGTCGACGCACACCTACGGCTCGCCGCCGCTCGACATACGAGCGTCTTTGGAGCGTCATGGGTACGGCGACGCGCGGATCCTCTGGACTGAGTGGGGTGTGACACCGCGGCACTTCAACCCGATCAACGACTCCGTGTTCGCCGGGGTGTTCCTGCTACGCGGGATGCGGTCAGCGGCCGGTCGGGTGGACGCACTGGCGTACTGGGTCGCGTCTGACCACTTTGAGGAGCTAGGGCCGCCGCCGCGCTTCCTGCACGGCGGATTCGGGCTACAGACCGTCGGAGGGCTGCCGAAACCGCGCTACCACGCACTGAGCCTGCTCAGCCGGCTCGGACCGGTCGAACTGCCCGTCACGCTCACCGGAGACGGAGGTGGCAGCCTGATCGAGGCATGGGCCTCGCGGGACCGCGACCGGATCGCCGTACTGCTCTGGAACCTCACCCTGGACCAGACCAAGGCAGACGGCGCCCCCGAACTGACCAGGACGGTCCACGTGGAGCTGCCCGGCGTGGATCCGTCCTGGCAGGTGACAGCGACCACCCTGGGCATCGGGGCCGGTGACCTGGCCGCGGCGACCGCCGAGCTCGGCATCAGCGAGTGGCCGACCGAGGACCAGCTGACAGAGCTGGTCGAGCGCAGCCGGATGGTGAGCACCCCGCTGGAACTCACTGGCTCGGTAGTCGAGGTGACGCTCCCGATGCCCTACGCCATCCTCTTGGAGCTAACCCCAAATAGGTAGGATCTCTGAGCGAAATTGTCACAAACTCTAGCGAATCGCGGGCAAACGACCGACTATAGATCGGATGACCGCGATCGCTGAGGAGTTCTGACATGCCCGATGGCCCACCCGCAGCCTCGATCGAGAGGTTCCGCGACTGGCGGTTCGGCCTGTTCGTCCACTGGGGCCTGTACGCCCTGCCCGCCCGCCACGAGTGGGTGAAGAACCGTGAGCGGCTGACCGACGAGGACTACCAGCCGTACTTCGACCACTTCGAGCCTGACCTCTACGACCCACGCAAGTGGGCGCGGGCGGCTCGTGAGGCCGGAATGCGGTACGCCGTCCTGACCACCAAGCACCATGAGGGCTTCTGCCTGTGGGACTCGGCAGTGTCGGACTACACCGTCGCGCACACCGCGTGGGGCGCCGGTAAGGACCTGGTGCAACAGTTCGTCGAGGCCTGCCGGGAGGAGGGGCTGGGGGTCGGTTTCTACCACTCGCTGATCGACTGGCACCACCCTGAGTTCCCGATCGACCTGATGCACCCGCAGCGCGACGACGAAGAAGCGATCGCGAAGGCGGCTGGCCGCGACGTACAGGTCTACGCCGACTACCTGCACGCGCAGACCCGTGAGCTGCTGACGAACTACGGACAGATCGACCTCATGTGGTTCGACTTCTCCTACCCCGGCCGCAACCACGAGGACGGGCGGGACGGGCACGGCAAGGGGCGCGACGACTGGCGCTCTGCCGAGCTGATGGCGCTGGTGCGCGAGCTACAGCCCGGCATCCTGATCAACGACCGCCTGGACATCCCCGGCGACTTCGTGACGCCAGAGCAGTACCAGCCGGACGGGCCGATGACGCGCAACGGCGTACCGGTCCTGTGGGAGGCCTGTCAGACGCTGAACGGCAGCTGGGGCTACGACCGCGACAACCTGGACTGGAAGACGCCCGAGACACTGGTGAAGATGCTTGTGGACTCCGTCTCCAAGGACGGGAACCTGCTGCTGAACGTCGGCCCCACCGGCCGCGGCGAGTTCGACCCGCGCGCTCTGGCCACGCTGGCGTCCATCGGCGAGTGGACCCGCTTGCACGAGCGCTCTTTCCGCGGTGCGGGCCCCGCGGAGTTCAAGGCGCCGACCGACACCCGCTACACGCAGGTCGGCAACCGCCTCTACCTGCACCTGTTCTCCTGGCCGATGGGTCACGTCCACCTGCCTGGTCTGGCCGGCAAGGTCAAGTACGCCCAGCTCCTGAACGACGCCTCCGAGGTCAAGCTGCTCGTCCACGACTCCTCCGCGGAGGCACACAACACCTCCATGGGCGCGGCAGCGGACGGCGTACTGACTCTGAAGCTCCCGATCCAGAAGCCGAACACGCTCGTCCCGGTCATTGAGCTCTTCCTGAGCTGACGGTATTTGTCAGGCAGTCCTCGCGGCGGTCATAGTGACTTGTCAGTAGCCGCCCCATCGCTGCGAGGACTGCACATGTTTCGGAGGACATCGCTGGCGCTCGCACTGAGCGCCGCCGGCCTGCTGGCGCTCACAGCCAGCGCCGTGGCTGCTGACGACTACGCCGGGCCCGCGGTGACTGTCGGCAACCTGTGGGACGGGCTGAAGCCGGACGGCACCAGGAACACCGTGATCCCGCAGGACGTGCTCTACCAGCCGTCCGGGCTCGGAGCCAGCCGGATCAACCCGAAGCTGCAGTACGTGCACAGCGAGAAGGACCGCAAGACCATGCTCGCGTTCAGCACTGTCACTGCGCAGGTGGTCGGCAAGTACACCGTCGCCATCCCGAATGTCTTCGACTGGGAGGACATCGCCACCGGTCCGTGCCCAGCCGGCAGTTGCATCTTCGCCGGAGACATCGGAACCGCCCGGGACATTCCGAAGCCGAACGGCATCAGCTCGGTCGTCCGGGTCCCGGAGCCGGACCTGAGCGACGGGCAGACCAGCGGGACCCTCACCGGCGACTACTTCCCCTACACAATGCCCGGCGGCCCAAAGAACGCCGAGGCGCTCATGGTGCATCCCGGGACCGGCGACATCTACGTGATCACCAAGTCCACCAAAGGGATCAGCGACGTCTACAAGTTCCCGAACCCGCTCCCGAAGCCCGGCACGTCCAGTGTGCTGACCAAGGTGGCCACGCTGACCCTGCCGCTCAAGGAAGGCGACCTCCCGTACGGCGAGGTCACCGCCGCCTCGATCCATCCGCACGCGAACCGCTTCCTGGTCCGGACGTACCGCAAGGTCTACGAGTACCGCGGTCCGGAGGGTGCCCCGTTCGCCTCTGCACTCACCGGAACGCGGGTCGAGCTGACGGACACAGTCGAGGGCCAGGGCGAGTCCATCGAGTATGCGCCGGACGCCTCGGCGTACTTCACCCTCAGCGAGAAGCTAGCGGCGCCGTACACGCTGAAGCGCGTCGATCTCAACTAGGACAACCTGAGCTAGGACAGGGGCGTCGGGCGGCCGGGCTGCTCGCCGCCGCGGGCCTCCAGGTAGGAGTTCTTCGGCACCATCACCTTGCGGCGGAACAGGCAGACGACAGTGCCGTCCTGCTTGTAGCCCTTGGTCTCGACGTAGACCACACCGCGGTCATCCTTGGACTTGGACTCCCACTTGTCCAGGACGACGGTCTCGCCGTAGATGGTGTCGCCGTGGAAGGTCGGGGCGATGTGGCGCAGCGACTCGATCTCGAGATTGGCGATCGCCTTGCCGCTGACGTCGGGCACCGACATCCCGAGCAGGATCGAGTAGATGTAGTTGCCCACCACAACGTTTTGACCGAACTGGGTGCTCTCCGCCGCGTAGTTCGTGTCCAGGTGCAGCGGATGGTGGTTCATCGTCAGCAGGCAGAACAGATGGTCGTCGTACTCGGTCACCGTCTTGCCGGGCCAGTGCTTGTAGATCGCACCGACCTCGAACTCCTCGTAGCTACGCCCGAACTGCATGCCGGTTCCTCCTCGGGGTTGAACAACCCATGCTGGCGGATCGGACCACCTAAGGCCGTGGTCTGGCTCTCACCGGGCGGAGAGACCTGCGTCACTCCGCCCGGTGGCGCTCAGGCTTGCGGCGGCTGCTGCTGTTGCTGCTGCTGAACCGAGTGGTCTGCGATGCGCGGGGTGACCTCACCCTTGAGCGCCAGCTTGGCCAGGTGGTTCCGGGCCTCCTCGGCGAACTTGAAGTCGCACAGGACGTCGTACGTCGTCGCCACCACCGCCGTGCGCGAGGTGAAGTCGCGGCGGCCCGCCGACTGGGCGTAGCTCAGACCACCGAACACCAGTCCGAAGAAGGCGCCCAGCACCACACCGGTGAGCAGGGCGGCCAGCCAGTTCGCATTGGTGACGGCGCCCAGCAGGACACCCACGAACAGGCCGAACCAGGCGCCACTGGCCAGACCGGCGGTCAGCGCCCGTCCCCAGGTCAGCCGGCCGGTGATCTTCTCCACCTGGCGCAGGTTGTTGCCGACGATGGTCGTGTGCTCGACCGGGAACTTCTCGTCCGAGAGGTAGTCGACAGCGCGCTGTGCCTCCCGGTAGGTGTCATACGTCCCGATCGTCAGACCGCTCGGCCGCGGGTCCATCAAGGGCATGCCTTGCGTCATCGTCGTTCCTCTCCACGTGCGTCCACCCCCATCATTGCCGACGGCTGGTTACCACGTCTTGATAGCCTCGCCGTTGATGAGCGGACGACGCTGGGACCTGGGCGCGACACGCCGGATGGGACAGCTGTTCGCCCGCCGGCAACTGGGTGCTGGGCCGACGCGTCCGGACGTGGTCGCCAGCGGCAAACTCGACGGCGCACTGGTCGACTGGGCCTTCTATCGGGACGGCCACCGCGACCAACGGGTCAACTCCTACACGGAGGCGCTGGTCCGGGCCAAACGCGGCCAGGGGTTCGTCTGGATCGGCCTGTTCCAGCCGACCGACCACCAGCTCGCGATCATCGGTGGCGAGTTCGGTCTGCACGCACTGGCCCTCGAGGACGCCTCCGAGGCGCACCAGCGCCCCAAGCTCGAGCGGTACGACGACACTCTGTTCGCTGTACTCAAGACGGTCAGCTATGTCCCGCACAAGGATCTGACCGCCACCAGCGAAGTGGTGGCGACCGGTGAGGTCATGGTGTTCTGCGGACCGGGCTTCGTGGTCACAGTGCGCCATGGCGAGCACAGCGAGCTGACTGGCCTCCGACAGGTCCTGGAGGACCAGCCAGAGCGACTGGCGGTCGGGCCGGGCGTCGTACTGCATGCGATCGCCGACCACGTGGTCGACCGCTATCTGGAGGTGGCGGACGCCGTACAGGCCGATATGGACCTGATCGAGTCCGAGATGTTCACACCGCGCGGCTGGCGCAACATCGACCGCGTCTACCAGCTCAAGCGCGAAGTGCTGGAGCTGAAGCGGGCAGTGGCTCCGCTGACCGGCCCGATGCGCGCTCTGTCGACCCTGCGGCACCCACTGATCGCGGACGAGACGCGGAACTACTTCCGCGACGTCGACGACCACCTGTTGCGGGTGAAGGAGCAGGTGATCTCGTTCGACGAGCTGCTCAGCTCGATCCTGCAGGCCGGGCTGGCCCAGGTGCAGGTGGCCGAGAACGAGGACATGCGGCGAATCTCGTCGTGGGTCGCCATCCTCGCCGTACCGACGATGATCGCCGGGATCTACGGGATGAACTTCGACTACATGCCCGAGCTGCGGATGCGGTACGCGTACTTCGTGGTGCTCGGCGTGATGCTCGTGGCGTGCGTGGGTCTGCACCGGTTGTTCAAGCGGAACCACTGGCTTTGATCAAATACTCCTAATACCACGCACGAAGCGGCCCGGCCAGAGGTTGGCAACCTTCTGCCATGGCCGGGATTCACGGGCCATTGGATGGATCAAACGGTTGTGCGGTGAACCGCTGCGTTGATTTACTCACCTCATCGCGTTCGGTCAGCAGGCCGCCACAGACTGCGACCGACGGCATCGGGGGATGTCGTGATCGTTTTGCGCTGGGAGGGCGTTGCCGTGCTCAGAATTCACTTCACGCCGCGCGATTTGACGCGGGTGACGGTCGCGACGAAGCCCGCGCCGTTGTGGGAGGTCCTGCTCAGCCTGCACATGCTGCAGCACTCCGACGGCCGGTTGATCTTCGAGGACTGGCGCCGACACGTCCGGACGTCGGTCGCACCGGACCAGATGCGGCTGCTGCTCGAGCTCACCCCGCCGAAGGGGTACTCACCGGACTTCCTGACCCCGGCGGAGTCTGCACCGGACTTCGACACCGCGCTGGAGATCGCGCTGGCGACACCCCGCCAGCTGATCCGCGGCCAGCTCGACCTGCTCTCCAAGTACCGGCCGGCCTCGCCGTGGACCCGGGAGCTCGCTCAGGGCGAGCGCGGAGCGCTGCACAAGCTCGGCCGGGCACTCAAGACGTACCACTCGGCCGCCATCGCGCCGTACTGGAAGTCGATCGGGACGCACATCTCCGCCGACCACGCGCATCGCGGTGAAGCACTGGCCCGGCACGGCGTGGACCGGCTCCTCTCATCGCTGCACCCGCGGGTCCGCTGGGTCGCACCGGTGCTGCAGGTGCTCGACATGAACGACCGCGACCTCTACCTGGACGGCCGCGGCATCGAGCTGCAGCCGTCAGCGTTCTGCTGGCAGGTGCCGACCAAGCTGCGTGACCCTGAGCTCAAGCCGATCCTGGTGTACCCGATCCAGCACGCGCCAGGCATCCTGCGCCAGGCGTCCGCGGACCAGATCACCTCCAGCGACCCGTTGGGCTCACTACTCGGCTCGACCAGGGCAGCCGCTCTGGAGGCTGCTGTGGCGGGCTGTACGACGACGGAGCTGGCCAAGCGCTGCAAGATCTCACCGGCCGCGGCCAGCCACCAGGCGACCGTGCTGCGCGAGGCAGGCCTGATCACCACCCGCCGGGCCGGTGCCTCCGTCCGGCACGAGATCACCCAGCTGGGGATCTGGCTGCTGTCCGGCTACGGCTCAGGCAACACCCGCCAACCGCATCCCCAGTCGGTTCCCCGCCTGACCGCCTGAGGCAACTGACCTCTGGCCGCGCAGCGCGCTGGGCCGACTGGCACCGCCCCGCCCGTCGACCCAGCGCGTAGCGCACCTAGAGCTTGTAGTCCTCCAGGAGGCGGCGGCCGATGATCATCCGCTGGATGTCGGCCGTGCCCTCACCGATCAGCAGCATCGGCGCCTCCCGGTAGAGCCGCTCGATCTCGTACTCCTTGGAGAAGCCATAGCCGCCGTGGATGCGGAACGAGTCCTCCACGACCTGTGAGCAGTACTCACTGGCCAGATACTTCGCCACACCGGCCTCGAAGTCGTTGCGGGACCCGCTGTCCTTCTTGCGAGCAGCCTTCACCATCAGCTCGTGCGCAGCCTCGACCTTGACCGCCATGTCGGCCAGCCGGAACAGCACTGCCTGGTGCTCAGCGATCTTCTTGCCGAACGTCTCCCGCTGCTGCGCGTAGGAGATGCCGAGCTCGAACGCGCGCCGGGCGACGCCGCAGCCGCGCGCTGCGACGTTCACGCGGCCCACCTCGACACCGTCCATCATCTGGTAGAAACCCTTACCAGGAACGCCGCCCAGGATCTGGTCCGCGCCGATCGAGTAGCCGTCGAAGATCAGCTCGGTCGTGTCGACGCCCTTGTAGCCCATCTTCTCGATCTTGCCCGGCACCGTGAGGCCCTTGTCGACCTCGCCGAAGCCGGGCTCCTTCTCGACCAGGAACGTGGTCATGTTCTTGTAGACCGAGTCACTGCCCTCGTCGGTCTTCACCAGCACGGCGACCAGGTTCGACGAGCCACCGTTGGTCAGCCACATCTTCTGGCCGTTGATCGTGTACAGGTCACCGTCGCGGACCGCCTTGGTCTTGATGGCGGCCACATCGGAGCCACAGCCCGGCTCGGACATCGAGAACGCGCCCCGGACGTCGCCGGTGGCCATCCGCGGCAGGTACTTCTGCTTCTGCTCGTCGGTGCCGTGCTGGAGCAGCATGTACGCGACGATGAAGTGCGTGTTGATGATGCCGGACACGCTCATCCAGCCGCGGGCGATCTCCTCGACACAGAGCGCGTAGGTGAGCAGCGACTCGCCCAGACCGCCGTACTCCTCGGGGATCATCAGGCCGAACAGACCGAGCTCCTTGAGCCCCTCGACGATCTTCGTCGGGTACTCGTCCTTGTGCTCCAGCTCGGTGGCGACCGGGAGGATCTCCGACTCCACGAACGCGCGGACCGTCTTCAGGATCTCCTCCTGAATGTCCGTGAGCCCCTCGGTCTGCTGCAATCTGCTCATGCGCCGGTTCTCCTCGGGTGCTATTGCTCGCTACTCGCGAGTATTGCGGCTTTCAGCATCCCGGGACAGCCCCGACACCCGCTGTGACTCCGGCCACCCGTACGGCGTCGCCTAGCTCACGTGACGCAGTCTCACGTGGCGCAGCCTCACTCGTCGCTGTCGTCGCCTTCGTTGTCGCCCCCGTTGTCGGCGGACGGCATGGTGCGGTCGAGCTGGGCGAACCCCAGGTAGATCTCCGCGGTCGGCTGCCACTTGTGCTCACGCTGCGCGTTGACCAGCCGCTGCTTGGCGTCGTCGTAGTTACCCCGGGCCGCCTTGACCTCACCCTTGGCCAGCTGGTCGGCCGCCTGATCCAGATCGCGCGCAGCGAGCTTGGGCGCGGTGCTGCGCTGCTGCTGCTGCTGACCCTGGCCGGGCCACTGCGGCTGGCCCTGACCGCTGGCGCGGACCTTGTCGGCCAGTGCGCGCAGCTGCGCGACGACCTCCGGGTACTGGTTCGCGGGCTTCGACGGCTTCTTGCTGGGCGTTTTGCTCGGCGTCTTCGACGGAGTCTTGCTCGGAGTGGGTGTCGGCGTCGGAGTGGCCTTCGGCTTGGCCGTGGCCTTCACCTTCGCCGCAGGTGCCGACGGGGTGCCACCAGCCACCGCAGCCGGGTCACCCTTGATCCCCTCCTTCAGCAGCGCCACACCCACCGCAGCAGCCAGTACGACGGCCATCGCCGCAATCACCTTGGCGAACGGGAGCGCGCGGCGGGGGCGCTCGTCGTACGGCTCCTCGCTGTCCGGCGTGCTCGCCTCGACATTCCCTGCTCCCGCGCCGACCAGAGCGGCGGCAGCTGGCAACGGCAGCACCTGAGTGCTGTCGCTGATCGGCGGTAGCGCAATCGCCTGCGTTGCGTGGTTCGCAGTGGAGCTCAGCAGGGCTGTGACCTCACCGGCCGAGGCTGGGCGGTCCGCGGGGTTCTTGGCGAGCATGCGCATCACCAGGCCGGACAGCTCCGGGGTGACGTCGTTGCGCATGATCGGTGCGGGTGACGCCTGCAGGTGCTGGTGCATGACCGCTTCCACGGTCGTTCCGACGAAGGGCGGCGTACCGGCGAGCAGTTCGTAGAGGACGCAGCCGAGCGAGTACCAGTCACTGGCCGGCGTCGCTGCGCCGCCACGGACCTGCTCGGGCGCCACATAGGACGCCGTACCGAGCAGGACGCCCAGTCCGGTCGTCTCGTTGCCCGCTCGCTTGGCGATACCGAAGTCGGTCATCTTGAGCGTGCCGTCCGGCGCCAGCAGCAGGTTGCCCGGCTTGACGTCGCGGTGCACGATCCCGCCGGCATGCGCCGCGTCCAGCGCCCTTGCGCCCTGGGTGGCGATGTCCGCAACCAGCTTGCCGCTCGGCAGACCTGCCGTACGCATCAGTTGTGCCAGGTCCGGTCCGGAGACCAGCTCCATCACCAGGAACACGCGGTCGTCCGCCGAGCCGACGTCGTACGTCGCGACGACGTTCGGGTGCATCAGCCGGGCAGCGGCCTGCGCCTCGGCCTGGAACCGCGCGACCGCGTCCATCGGGTCGCCGTCGAGACTCCGCAGCAGCTTGACCGCCACCTGCCGGTCCAGAACGAGGTCCTCGGCCTTCCAGACCTCTCCTGCACCACCTCGCCCCAAGAGGGTGAGTAATCGGTAGCGCCCTGCCAGTACCTCGCCGTTCACAAACAAACACCTTCCGCAGCGGACCGACTCACCTTAGGCGGGTACGGCGATCAGATCGAGTTCACGGCCAATTCCTTGCAAAGCTCTGCGCAGCGCGCTCGCAGTATTACCGTGTGCCCATGAAGCGAACGTTTGCCGCTGTGATCGCGGCCACCCTGCTAGCCACGACGTTCACGACCGCCACCGCGTCCGCCGTACCGGTGCAGCGGCCGAAGCCGACGGTCAAGTGCGAGTTCACCCCGACGCCGGAGAACCCGGCTGCCAAGCCGGTCCGGATCCCGTCCGCGACGGCCAAGGCGCGCGGCACGGTCGACGTCTACTTCCTCACCAACTACGGCTCATTCGTGGTCCGGATGGACCGGGCGAACGCACCGTGCGGGGTGTCGAACTTCGTACACCTGGCGAAGAGCCGGTTCTACGACTTCACGCAGTGCTTCCGGCTGACGAACTCGGCCCGCCTCGGCGTCCTGCAGTGCGGTGACATCTACCGCCAGGAGGAGGGCGGACCGGGCTACAAGTTCCCTGACGAAGTCACCGGCAAGGAGACCTACCCCCGCGGAACCGTTGCCTACGGCAACCAGGGTCCGGGGACGAACGGCAGCGAGTTCTTCGTCGTCCACTCGTTCGCGAACATCCCGCCGAACTACACCGTCCTCGGCCACGTGATCGCCGGCATGCCGACGTTCGACCGGATGGTCAAGGCCGGCATCGCCGACCCCGACCAGGACGGCCCGCCGGTCCGCCCCATCCGCATCCTCAAGGTGCTGTCACTCGGCTGAGTCGTGGCGGCCGTCGGTCAGTACTCGACGACGGCCACCTGCTCGCCCACCTGGACGGTGAACTGGAAGGTCGACATCAGGCCCTCGACGGCGACCAGGTAGCGGTCCTCGC
This sequence comes from Kribbella antibiotica, assembly GCF_004349055.1. Lineage (GTDB taxonomy): Bacteria > Actinomycetota > Actinomycetes > Propionibacteriales > Kribbellaceae > Kribbella > Kribbella antibiotica. The sequence continues at coordinate 32,229 of NZ_SMKX01000040.1, read as the reverse complement.
CGGTCCGGTACACCGTCCGCCGCACCTGCTTGAACGGGTCAGCAGGCCTGAAGGTGCGCGTCTGCGCCTCAGCCACCGCCCGCGCTTGCGCCAGTGTGGCGAACTTGAGCGGCGGATAAGACACCTCGAGCAGCCAGTGCTCGCCCACGTTGCTTTCGATCAGGACCTCCCAGACCCGCGCGGGCTCCCCCGGCAGCCTGTCCTGAACCCGTCCGTGCCCCTCGTGCCCCGTCGTCATGGCGGCAGAGTAGTCAGTCGGTGGGGGCTTGCCAGACCTCTGTGCGGGTCATGCCGGCCGCCCGGCCCTTGGCGGAGATGACGAGGGCCATCTTGCGGGAGGCCTCGTCGATCATCTCGTCGCCGAGCATCACCGCACCGCGGGCGCCACCGGCGGCCGAGGTGTAGTGGTCGTAGGCGTCGAGGATGTTCTCGGAGTGGTCGTAGTCCTCCTGGCGCGGCGAGTAGACCTCGTTCGCGGCAGCGATCTGGTCCGGGTGCAGGACCCACTTGCCGTCGAAGCCGAGGGCGGCCGAGCGGCCGGCCACCCGGCGGAAGCCGTCGACCTCCTTGATCTGCAGGTACGGGCCGTCGATGGCCTGCTTGCCGTAGGCGCGGGCCGCCATCAGGATCTGCATCAGGATGTAGTGATAGGCGTCGCCGACGTCGTAGCCGGGCGGCTGCTCGCCGACCACCAGCGACTTCATGTTGATCGACGCCATGAAGTCGGCCGGGCCGAAGATGATGGTTTCGACCCGCGGCGACGCGGCCGCGATCGCGTTCACGTTGGTGAGGCCGAGGGCGTTCTCGATCTGCGCCTCGATGCCGATCTTGCCCGGCTCGTAGCCGTGCACCTTCTCGATCTGGGTGAGCAGCAGGTCCAGGGCGACCACCTGCTCGGCGGTCTGCACCTTCGGCAGCATGATGCAGTCCAGGTTCGCGCCGGCGCCGCCGACGACCTCGATCACGTCGGCATACGTCCACTGCGTGGTCCAGTCGTTCACCCGGACCACGCGGACCTTGTTGCCCCAGCCGCCCTCGTTGAGCGCCGCCACGATGTTCTTGCGGGCGTCCACCTTGGCGATCGGCGCAACCGAGTCCTCCAGGTCGAGGAACACCTGGTCGGCGTCCAGCCCCTTCGCCTTGGCCAGAAACCGCGGGTTCGACCCCGGGGTGGCCAGACACGACCTTCTGCTTCGCAGCACCTGCTCAGACATCTGTCGACCTCCACCTTGGGTTACTCACCAGTTCACTCGGCAGCGTACGGCGAAACGTCCGCTGCGTGCCCGGTGACATCGCTCACTGTGACACCCTGGTGCGGTGAACCGCGAGGACGCTGTGACGGAGATCGCCGCTGTCATGAAGAAGGCCGGGCTGGTCTGGCTGTCTTGGGACGGCCGACGCCCTGCACCGGCCTGGTTCGCGACGGTCGACGGCCAGTACGTCGTGCTGGCGGACGCTGACGGCAGTGCGGAGCAACCGCTCGCCGGGCTGGCCACAGCGGGTACGGCGGAGGTCGTCGTACCGGCTAAGCCGGCCACCACGCGGTTGGCGAGCTGGAAAGCGACGGTACGGCGGTTGCCGCCGGGGACTGAGGAGTGGACGGCTGCTGCGCTGGTTCTGCGGACTGAGCGACTCAATGCGGCCGGACTCGACACCCAGCTCGACCGGTGGCGGTCAGAGGCCGACATCCTGGTGCTGGAGCCGACAGGTGAGATCACCGGCTTCGACGGCGCATCGCCGTACGAGACGCCTGCTGAGACACCGGCGACTACCCGCGGCCGGAAGCCGATCACGCTGCACCGGCGAGTCCGTCGGCGCCGCAAGTTGACCTGAAGGACCGCGGGTTAGCCTTCGGTCATGAGTGGACCTACGCGTGTCTATGTCGCACGGCTGTCTGGTCTGCCTGTTTACGACCCCAATGGGGACCAGGTCGGCAAAGTACGCGATGTGGTCGCAATGCTGCGACAGGGCACGCAGCCGCCGCGGGTGCTCGGGCTGGTCGTCGAGGTGTTCGCCCGGCGACGCATCTTCGTACCGATGACCCGTGTGACCTCGGTAGACGTCGGGCACGTGATCACGACCGGGCTGATCAACATGCGGCGCTTCGAACAGCGCACCACCGAGATCCTGGTGCTGGGCGAGATGCTGGACCGCACTGTCACCATTCGGGAGACCGAAACGACCGGTGTGGTGTTCGACATGGCCATGGAGCAGTGGCGGACCAAGGACTGGGTGCTGTCCAAGGTTGCGGTCCGCGAAGGCAGCAAGCGGTTCCGGCGGCGCGGCCAGTCCCATGTGCTCGACTGGACCGATGTCAGCGGGTTCGCTCAGGTCGAGGAGGGCCAGGGGGCCACGCACATCCTGGCTGCGTTCGACTCGATGCGTGCCGCCGACCTGGCCGCCGTGCTGCATGATCTGTCGCCCAAGCGGCGCAAGGAGATCGCTGCGGCGCTGAACGACGAGCGTCTGGCCGATGTGCTCGAGGAGCTGCCGGAGGACGACCAGGTAGAGATCCTGGCCGGTCTGGACACCGAGCGGGCTGCCGACGTCCTGGAGGAGATGTCACCGGACGACGCGGCCGACCTGATCGCTGAGCTGCCGACCGAGACGGCTGAGCGACTACTGACGCTGATGGAGCCCGATGAGGCTGAGGACGTCCGGCGGCTGCTCACGTATGAGGAGCGCACAGCCGGTGGTCTGATGACGTCGGAGCCGGTCATCCTGCCAGTGGACGCGACGGTGGCCGATGCGCTCGCGCATGTCCGCAACGCCGAGCTCAGTCCGGCACTGGCCGCGATGATCTATGTCTGTCGGCCGCCACTGGAGACTCCGACCGGGCGGTTCATCGGAGTCGGCCACATCCAGCGGCTGCTGCGCGAACCGCCCTCAGAACTCGTCTCTGCCGCACTGGACACCGATCTGGACGGTCTGCGGCCGGATGACAGCCTGACGGCGGTCAGCAAGTACCTGGCGACCTACAACCTCGTGGCGGCACCAGTGCTCGACGACGAAGGCCGCCTACTCGGTGCGGTCACGGTGGACGACGTACTGGATCATCTGCTGCCCGCTGACTGGCGCGACAACGACCAACCGCAGGAGGTGGACCACGATGGCTCGTGACGACCGCAGTACCGACGACCGGCGCTCCCGCGGCAACCGCCTGGACATCCCGCGTGAGCTCCGCCGCACGATCGCACTGCGGTCCGCGTACGACGCTGATGCGTTCGGGCGGCTGTCGGAGCGGATCGCGCGGTTCCTCGGCACGGGGAAGTTCCTGGTCTACATGACCGCGACCATCATCTTCTGGGTGGTCTGGAACATCTTCGCGCCGGAGAACGTCCGGTTCGACACCTATCCGTTCATCTTCCTCACGCTCGCGCTCAGCCTGCAGGCGTCGTACGCGGCGCCGCTGATCCTGCTCGCGCAGAACCGGCAGGAGGCCCGCGACCGCGTCCAGTACGAACGCGACCGCGACATCGACACCCGGACCCGCGCGGACATGGAGTTCCTGGCCCGCGAGATGGCGTCGCTGCGGATGGCCGTCGGCGAGGTCGCCACCCGCGACTTCCTCCGCTCCGAACTGAAGTCGCTGCTGGCCGAGCTGGATCGCGAGTCCCCTTTGGGGCCGCGCTAATCTCGGTGCCAGGTGTAGAAAGGCAGGCCCGATGAAATCCAGATTCGCTCCCGACAAGAAGCTGAACCGCCGGATGCTCGTGACGAGCTTCCTGCTGGGTCTGCTGTACGTCGGTTTCGTCGCGGCCCTGATCGCGTTGACCAAGAGCGCCGTCCTGGCGGTCGTGATCGCCGGCGGTGCACTGTTCGTCCAGTACTTCTTCTCCGACAAGATCGCGCTCTACGCGATGGGCGGCCGGATCGTCACGCCGGAGGAGGCACCGCAGCTACACGGCGCCATTGACCGGCTCTGCGCACTGGCGGACATGCCCAAGCCGCGGATCGCGATCGCCGACGTCGACCTGCCGAATGCCTTCGCCACCGGGCGCAACCCCAAGAACGCGGTCGTCTGCGTGACGACCGGGATCATGCGCCGGCTGGACGCCGATGAGCTCGAGGGTGTCCTCTCGCACGAGTTGTCACACGTCGCGCACCGCGATGTCGCGGTGATGACGATCGCGTCGTTCCTCGGCGTACTGGCTGGTCTGATCACCCGCTTCGGCCTGTACAGCGGGCTCGGCGGACGGCGGGATCAGAACACGGCCGTCATCGTGCTGACCATCGTCGCCGTCTCGGCCGCGGTCTACGCGGTCTCGTTCCTGCTGACCCGCGCGCTGTCCCGCTATCGCGAGCTGGCTGCGGACCGGGCGGGCGCCATACTGACCGGCCGACCATCGGCCCTGGCCTCGGCGTTGACGAAGATCAGCGGGGACATCGCGCAGATACCGTCCCGCGACCTGCGCCAGGCAGAGGCCTTCAACGCCTTCTTCTTCGCGCCGGCGATCTCCGGCAAGGGCGTCTCACTGTCGTCACTGTTCTCGACCCACCCGCCGCTGGAGACACGCCTCGACAAGCTCGGCGCGCTGTCCCGCGAGCTGGGCGAGCAGGTTTAGTAGCCCTATGGGATTCCTCGATATTTTGCTCGGCCGCAGTAAAGCGGTCCCGCCGAACCTCGACCAGTTGTTCTCGGTCCCATCTGCCGCCATCACCCTGCAGACTGCCGCCGACTACAAGCCGACGGGCATCGGCTCGGTCTGTTTCAAGGCTGCTGAGGGCGGTGGGTTCTCGGCGTTGCGCTCCGAGGTCGACAAGCTGCTCGCGCTCGACAACGGCAAGTTCACCAGCACGACGGACTCCTACGGCTTCACCTGGCTGGTGCGTGAGACGACCCCCGACAACGTCGAAGGGCTCGTCACCGACCTGCACGGCGTGAACACGTCCCTGGTCGATGCCGGCTTCGGGCCCGCGCTGTTGTGCACGCTGGTCAACTTCAGCAACGGCACGAACTCGCTCGGCCTGGTCTACCTCTACAAGCGCGGCTCCTGGTATCCGTTCGCCCCGGCCGGTCCCGACCGCCGTGACAACCAGACCGAGCTACAGATCAAGTCCTTGCTCGCCACGGACCTCCGCCTCGAGCAGGACCTGACCCGGTGGTTCCCCATCTACGGCGCACCTGGCTTGTAAGGGCTGCCTTGCCGGACCTACGTCACATGGACCGTGGTCCGGTGATTTCCTGCGAGCACGTAGCCTTGGGGTATGGCTCCTCCCACTGCTGATCAGGTGACCACGGCTCTCGGTGGTGTGCTCGACCCCGAGATCAAGAAACCGATCACCGATCTCGGGATGGTCGAGACCGTCGCCGTCCGCGAGGACGGCGTGGTTGCGATCCGGATCCTGCTGACCGTCGCGGGCTGTCCGATGAAGGACACGCTGCGGCGCGACATCACAGCCGCGGTGGACAAGCTCGACGGCGTCACCGGGGTCGAGATCGACCTCGGCGTCATGTCGGCCGAGCAGCGCGCCGCGTTGCAGACGCAGTTGCGCGGTGGCGTGGCCGAGAAGGAGATCCCGTTCTCGCGGGCCGACTCGCTGACGAAGGTCTTCGCGATCGCCTCCGGTAAGGGTGGCGTCGGCAAGTCGTCGGTAACGGTGAACCTGGCCGTCGCGATGGCGCGGCAGGGCCTGTCGGTCGGCGTCCTGGACGCCGACATCTACGGACACTCGATCCCGGCCATGTTCGGGGTGGCCGACGAGCGGCCGACCGCGGTCGACGACATGATCATGCCGGTGCCCGCGCACGGCGTGAAGGTGATCTCGATCGGCATGCTGAAGCCGAAGCGCGACCAGGTGGTCGCCTGGCGCGGCCCGATCCTGGACCGTGCCCTCGTGCAGATGCTCGCCGACGTGTACTGGGGCGACCTCGACGTCCTGCTCCTCGACCTGCCGCCGGGCACCGGTGACATCGCGATCTCGGTCGGCCAGCGGCTGACCAGCGCCGAGGTCATCGTCGTGACCACCCCGCAGGAGGCCGCCGCCGAGGTGGCCGAGCGGGCCGGCACGATGGCGCAGATGGTCCACCAGCGCGTGGCCGGTGTCATCGAGAACATGTCCTACCTGCCCTGCCCGCACTGCGGCCCCGAGCACCGGATCGAGATCTTCGGTTCCGGCGGCGGCACGCGGGTCGCGGAGACGCTGTCCGCTCGCCTCGGCTACCCGATTCCGCTGCTCGGCGAGATCCCGCTGGACGAGCGCTTGCGCAGCGGCGGCGACCTCGGTGTGCCGCTGGCGCTGGCCGACCCGGACACTCCGGCCGCTCAGATCCTCGAAGGCATCGCGGCCAAGCTCGGAGGCAAGCCCCGCGGCCTGCTCGGCCGACAGCTCGGTCTCAGTCCGGCCGGGCGCTGACGTCGTACGGTGCTGAGCAGTTCCCGGCTGCAGTTGCGGGAGTGGCGCTCGGACGAGGCCCAACGGATCTCGACCGCGCGCACGAACCAAGCGACAGCCCACTTCCTGCCGTTCATCCCGCAGCCGTTCACCGTCGAGGACGTGCAGTTCTGGCTGAAGGACATGGCCGAGCAGCGCGCTGCCGGAACGCGGTTCAACTGGTGCGTGGCCGACGCCGCGACTGACCTCGGTCTAGGCAACCTGACCCTCTTCCGCATGGAGGAGGGCAGCGGCGAACTCGGCTTCTGGCTCCACCCCGACGCGCAAGGCCGCGGCGTCATCGTCGAGGCCATCGAGCTAGTCGCCCACTGGTTCTTCGCCGCCGGCCACCAGCGCCTCTGGATCAAAACCGCGAGCACCAACGGCGCAGCACGCCGTACGGCGGAGCGGTCCGGCTTCCGACTAGTCCGCACCGAGCCAGACGCATACGCGCTGGCCAGCGGCCGCGACGCGATGGTCGCCTACGAGCGAACCGCTCAGGTGGACTCGGGGTCGTAAGGGGGCTTGGCGCCGGCGGGGAGGCGCTGGGGTGCGTCGGCGAAGTCCGTGGAGACGGGCTTGTCGTCGTCGAAGTCGTCGGCACCTTCGAGCAGGTGCTTGCGGACGAAGTTGCGGGGGTTGAGGTCCTGCAGCTCCAGGTCGGCGAACTCCGGGCCCAGCTCACTGCGCAGGTCGTTCTGTGCGTTGGAGACCATCCGGCGGACCTGACGCAGCAGGTTGCCCGCGGTGCGCGCGAACTCCGGCAGCCGTTCCGGACCGAAGACCAGAACGGCGACGATCGCGATCACAACCAGCTCGAGCGGCCCGATGCCGAACATGGATTCACCTCACTCCTCGTGCCCCGGCAGACAGCGTACCCGAGCGGATGTCAGCCGATCTGCTCGGCGAGAGTCACGGTCGCCTGGCGTGGGCGGCCGCTGCGTTCGTAGACCAGACGGACGCTCTCACCCGGCTGGTGCGAGCGGATGGCGACGATCAGCCCTTCGGCTGTGTCGACCAGTTGCTTGTTGATCTCGGTGATCACATCGCCGACCCGCAGACCGGCCCGCGCAGCCGGCGAACCGGCGTTCACCGTACTCACGCGGGCGCCGCCCTCGAACCGCATGTCGACGTTCGCGCCGATCACCGGGAAGGTCGCCTTGCCGTTCGCGATCAACTGCTGAGCGGTCCGGCGGGCCTGGTCGATCGGGATCGCGAACCCGAGCCCGATGTTGCCGCTCTGGCCCTCCTGCGAACCACGCACGGCAGCGATCGCCGAGTTCACCCCGATCACCCGGGCGTTCATGTCGACCAGCGGTCCGCCCGAGTTGCCCGGGTTGATCGCTGCGTCGGTCTGCAGAGCATTGATGTACGACGCCTGGTCCGCGCTGTCACCGGCCGTCACCGGCCGGTTCTTCGCCGAGATGATGCCCGAGGTGACCGTGCCGGCCAGCCCGAGCGGTGAGCCGATGGCAACGACGTCCTGCCCGACGATCGCCTGATCCGACTGGCCGAACTGCACCGCCGGCGCCGCCAGCCCGATCACCTGCACGACGGCCAGGTCGTACGCCGGGGAGCGGCCGACCAGACGGGCGGTCTGCGACTTGCCCTGCTGGCTGATGATCTGGATCGAGCCGCCCTTGGCGGCTTCGGCGACCACGTGGTTGTTGGTCAGCACGTGACCGGCGTTGTCGATGACGAACCCGGAACCCGTCGACTGGGAGTTGTCCGAGCCCTCGACGCGCAGCTGGACAACACTCGGCAGCAGGGTGCTGGCGACCGCGGAGACCGATCCGGTCTTGATCTTCGGATCGGTGCCGGTCCCGACCGGGACATCCGGCTGCTCGGTGATCGGGCCGTTGCCGTTCAGCGCGACCACGGTCACGGCCGCACCGCCACCGGCCAGCAGACCGACGATCAGCGCAACGATCGCTGCGATCACGATGACGCGATTGTCGAGCTTCTTGGGCGGCTCAGCCGGCGTGTACGCGCGGGCCTGCTGCTGATGCCAGTCCAGCGGCGGCGGGGGCACAGGGCCTTGGTAGCCAGGGCGCTCGGTCGGCCAGGCCTGGCCTGGGTAGACCGGGCGGAAGGTCGGCTCCTGCGCACCGAAGCTGCGCTGCGTCACCGAGCGCATCGGCTGGTTGAGACCCGGCTGCCCGGGCGTCGGCGCGCTGGGCATCGGCTGATTGGGCGACGGGGGCTGCAGCGGCTGCTGCAGAGCAGGCTGCGGTGAGCTCTCCGTTTGCCGGTACGCCGAGTCACTGCGCGGCGCAGCCAGCGGCGTCGTACCGGTGCCGGGCACGGGCGGCGTCAGCCCAGCCAGTGGCGGGGTGCTCGGAGGCGTCGGTTCGGCGTCGTTGGTGCTCATGTGATCGCCTCACTCGGGGTCGGGAAGATCGGCCGGTGCCACTCCCGAGAGTAGCCGGGAGTTCCATCCGTCATCGATTATCCCAGCTTTGGTGAAAGCGCACCCATCGGAGTGAGCCAGGTCGCGATTCTGGCCAGTCCGCTGCCGATCCGCTGGACCGCTGTCAGCTCCACCGGCAGGTCATGCGGGAACGATCCGACCACCTTCGCCAGCGAATCCGGTGGCAGGTCACCGATCAGGGTGTAGACGATCCCGCCCGACGACCAGACGACGTACGAGGGCATGCCGTAGCGGACGTAGACGCCGGGGGTCGCGGTCGGGCTGAAGCCGGCCACCGCGGCCGGATCCAGCGCGCCACGCTGCTCGAAGAGCGAGGCGTTGAACAGACCGTCGGAGTACGAGAACTGGAATGATCCGTTGCCGGTGTCCTGGTGGACGTCGTACAGCTTGAGGGCCGCGGGCAGCTCAGCTGCGCAGATCCAGCCCTCGGACCGCAGTTGCTCAGCTTTGCCGAGCCCCAGCGGCTCCACACCGTTCGGAGTCATCGGTGGGAGATGGCCGATGAACTCCGAGTCCTCGATGCTGAGCTCGGTGAACACGGTCGCCCGGACCATCGTCCTGCCGTCCACGCTGAACAGCTGCCGCTGCAGGAGCAGCCCGGTGGTCTTGTCGATCCAGAACCGCGCAGCGAGGGTCTTGTCGGCACGCACCGCCTCGACCAGAACCGCCGTCCGCCCGATCAGGTCGGTGCAGCACTTGTAGACCAGCTTGTACGTCGCCTGCAGCAGCGCGAGTGGACCGCCGTCAATGGAGGCATCGGTGCTGGTCGCTCGCTGCACGAAGGCCTTGGCGCCCGGTGAGGAGCCGGAGCCGACCACGCTGATCTCCGAGCCCTGCGATGCCGCGTGGGTGATCTCGAGCATGGCCGAACTCGCGCCCTGCGGTCCCCAGGCGGTGATGATCTGGGTGCCGTGGTACGAAACCTTGTTCGGCGCTGCCGCAGCCTTCTCCAGCCAGCTGACGGCCTCCGGCGCGTCCTCCCGGTCCAGCGCGGTGGCCGCGGTGGCAGGCAAGGGCAGGCCGATGCCGATCAGGGCGGTGCTGACCAGGACGGCGAGCCGGTTGAGGCTCACCGATCAGCGCCCGGTCAGGGCTACTGGCTGCAGCGTCGAGTTGAACCCGACGTATCCGGTCCCGTTGTACGAGTTGAACCCGGCGACCGAGTCGGTGAACGGTGTCCCGCCCGTCAGGCTCGCGTGGTCGGTCGAGAAGCTTGTGACCGGTGGCCGCAGCGACGGCGGCTGCTCCGACCGGGCCGGGTCGCCGATGACGAACGCCGTCCCCAGGAGGGAAGCGACGGCCGCTGCGGAGCCGGCTGCACCCAACACCCCGGTACGGCGGCGCGAGCGCGTCGTACGAGGTGCTCCCGGGCGGCTGGCGCCGGTGCGGGCTGCGGGGAAGGCAGAGCGCTGTGGGAAGAGCGACGGAGCCGGTGTGAGCACCGGCCGGATCTCTTCACGCGGTTCGGTGGCGAAGGACGAGACGCCCATCAGCCGCTGCATCAGGTCGGTGGATGGCTCCGGTGCCTCCAGGGCAGCCATCCGGGCCTTCAGCCGGCGCTGGGCGTCCACCTCGGCGCGGCAGGTGTCGCAGCTGACCAGGTGGCTCAGGACCTTGTCGCGCGAGTCATGGTCGAGTTGGCCGTCGACCACGGCACTGAGCTTGTCCATCGGGTGCTGAAGGCTCATCGCCACTCACCTCCGGAACTCTCACCGAGCAGACCATCCTTGGAGGGACCGCTGATCCTGGTCTGACCCGGCCGCGGGGCCCGGTGCTCCAGGTGCTTGCGCAGCATCGACCGGCCGCGGTGGATCCGGCTACGGACCGTCCCGAGCTTCACATCCAGCACGTCGGCGATCTCGTCGTACGTCATGCCCTCGATGTCGCAGAGCACGACCGCGGCACGGAAGTCCTCCGGCAGCGAATCCAGGGCGCCCTGCACGTCGTGGTCGAACAGCTCCGCGTTCAGCTTGTCGGCCGGGCCGTCACCCTTGGCCGGCAGCCGGTCGTGCGCATCCTCCGGCAGGCCGTCGAACCGGATCCGCTGCTTGCGGCGGGCACCGTCCAGGAACAGGTTGGTGGTGATCCGGTACAGCCAGCCCTCGAAAGTGCCGGGTGTGTAGGACGACAGCGACCGGAACACCCGGACGAAGACCTCCTGAGTGAGGTCCTCCGCGTCGTGCTTGTTCCCCGTCAGGCGGTAGGCCAGCCGGTAGACCCGGGCAGAGTGAGTACGGACGATCTCGTCCCACGAGGGCAGCGTCTCCGGCACCGGCTCCGCGGAACGCGCGGGTGCCAGTGACGTATCGAGCGGCTTCACCGCTACGCCTCCCTGGGTCCTCTCGGCAATGAGCGTGAAGGCCATGGTGCCTCGGTCACCGTCCTCTGCGCACGTCGGGAACACCCGGGTTTACCCCTGAGATGCTGCTACGACGGCTCAACGCGGTGCTCCGGCCGGAAGTTCCCGGACAGTGCCTTCACCGAACAAGACGCGCTACGGACCGACTTGGTTGAGCCGATCCACGCCCCGATCTTAGGCCCGGGCCCCGGATGCGCGCAGAAGTGGTCTCACCGTCGCGGCAGGTGGGGTTATCCCCCGCCTGAGTTCGGGGGCTGGCCGGATATCGGCGCGGCGCCGAAATTCATAGCGTTCTGGGCATGAACTTCACCGCGCTTCTGGCCAGCGCAGTCCTGGCTCTCGCCCCGGTCCCCCAACTCCAGCAGCTCGTCGACGACGGGGCTGCCTCCACCGCTGTGCTGGCGGTCGGTGCACAGTCCAGTGCCGCCGGACCGATCACACCCGATGCGTATTTCCGGATCGGCAGTGTCACGAAGACGTTCGTCGCGACCGCGGTCCTCCAGCTCGTGGACGAGCAACGGGTCCGCCTCGACGCACCGATCGAGCGGTATCTGCCGGGCGTCGTGCCGGGCGGGCGACGGATCACTGTCCGGCAAGTGCTCGATCACACCAGCGGGATCTACGACTACGCGCATGATCCTGGGTGGTCGACGAACCGCTGGCGTGGCTCTGACCGCTTCCAGCACTACGAGCCTTCACAACTACTGACCGTCGCCTTCAGCCACCCGCCGTACTTCCCACCCGGCACGGGGTGGCACTACTCGAACACCAACTACATCCTGGCCGGACTGCTGATCGAGCGCGTCACGGGCCGCCCGTACGGCGCTGAGATCGTCCGGCGGATCGTGAAACCGCTCGCGCTGACGCATACGAGTCTGCCCGGCGACTGGCCTGGCCTGCCGACCCCGCACGCGCCCGGCTACACCTCGGTCGACGGCAAGCTGGTCGATGCGACGCTGATGAACCCGTCGCTGGACTGGGCAGCCGGCGAGATGATCTCCACGACGGCTGACCTCAACCGGTTCTTCGCTGCGCTCTTCGACGCACGACTGACCAGCAGAGCCGCACTGGCCGAGATGCGGCGCTATGTCCCCGCCACAGGACTCTTCGACTACGGGCTCGGTCTCCAGCGGTTCCGTCTGCCTTGCGGGACCACGGTCGAGGGACACAGCGGCGAACTGCTGGGCTACACGACGTACTCGACTCACTCCGGCGCTACCCACGCAACGCTCTCGTACAACCCGCTCCCAGGTGGCGACGCGTCGAGTGCAGTGATCGGCCTGTTCACGGCGGTCCACTGCGAATGATTGGGCCTGGCCCGGTCGCCTCGCGCAGCCGGGCCAGGCCCAGATCACCAGGCCCAGGTCAGAACGGGCAGGTCGACCGGTATTCCTCGACGGTCGTGCTCGCACCCGGTCCGGGGCAGATGAACTGCTCGTAGCGGGTGTCGTCGTCGACGAAGCGCTTCAGCCAGGAAATGCTGTACTTCGCGACCGTCGTGTTCGGCGAGGTCGGTGCGGAGTGGCTGGCGTTGTTCAGCTCCAGGTACGCCTTGTCGAGGGTGGCCGGCAGGCTGGTGTAGAACGGTTCGGAGTGGCTGCTGACCGGGGCGACGGTGTCGCTCTCGGCCCCCACGACCAGGGTCGGCACGGAGACCTGAGACCAGTTCTTCGTGGTGTTGTAGCCGGCCAGCGGGACGATGGCCTGGAGTGCGGGCCGGTCCTTGGCAGCCTCGAGGGAGCCTCCGCCGCCCATCGAGTGGCCCATCGCACCGAGCCGGCTCGCGTCGATCCGCGACCGGACCGAACTGGTGGTGGTGAGGTAGTCCAGCGCTGCCAGCAACTGGTCACCGCGGCTGGCCGGTGAGTCGTAGCGGGACAGCGTGTCGATGGTGATGATCACGAAGCCCTGCGAGGCCAGCCTGGGCCCGAGCCAGGCGACGCTCGACTGAGTCGCGGTGAAGCCGGGTGAGATGGCGACCGCACCGAACGTGCCTTCGCTCGTACTGGTCGGGTAGTAGATGGTGCCGCCGCCGAAACCGCGGGCCGCGGAGGCCGGGACGGTCACCGTCGCGGTGGCGAAGGCTCCTTGCGGTGCTTCGATGCTGGCATTGGTCGGAGCCGGACCTCGCTCGTACGGATTGACGGCCGTGGGAGCGGCCTGGCCAGTGGCTGGGGTCAGCACAGCGGCGGCGAACAGCGTTGCGAGGAAGATCTGCAGCGGACGGCGACGGAAAGCGCGCACGGCAACTCCTTCGGTGGAACGGGGCGGGGTGAATCGCCTGTCCAGCACCGGCCTACTCGGTGGTAAGGCGACTCACCGCGCCAAGGTAATCACTCGACTACCCTGCGTCAACGCCGAACCACGAAGTAGGCCGATCCGTGCGTGATTCAGGGAAGGATGACCGAACGGGTCAGGCTGCGCGGCTGGTCCGGGTTCAGGCCGAGGGCCAGCGCCTTGGCGACGGCGACGCGCTGGGCTACGACGAGCGAGGCCAGGGGGTCCAGCTCGGCGTGATGAACGATCGTGGCGCCGGTGGCGGCGACGTCGTCCAGGAAGCCGACCGGAGCGTCGCCGAAGATCCACACTCCGCGGCCGGGCTGCGCGATTGCGATCGGACCGTGCCGGTAGTCCATCGCCGGGTAGGCCTCGGTCCACGCCGACGCCGCCTCGCGCTGCTTGAGAGCCGCCTCGTGAGCCAGACCGACGGTCCAGCGGGTGCCGACGTACGTGACCTGCTCGAGCTTGGCCAGCTCGTCCACGTCGATGGTCAGCGCGGTCTGCGCATCCGCAGCGGCCTGCTCGAGATCCTGACCGAGCGATGCGCGCAGGAGCGCCAGCACGGTGGTCGCGAAGCGGGTTTGGACAACGGACTGCTCATCCGCGAAGTCGAGCATGATCGTCTGATCGGCCAGGTCAACGATCGGCGACCCGGGGGTCGCGGTGATCGCCACGGTCGGCAGCTCGGTCGACCGGATCAGGTCGAGCACCTCGGTCGTCGTACCGGAGCGGCTGATTACGACCACGACGTCGTACGAGCGGTCGTTCGGGAACTCCGAACCGGCGAAGGCATCGGTCTCGCCCTGGCCTAGGTCTTCGCGCAGGGCGGCGTAGGCCATCGCCATGAACCAGGAGGTGCCGCAGCCGACTGCTGCGACACGCTGCCCGGCTTTGGGCAAAGCGTCACCGTACTGCGCGAAACTGCTGCCGACCTGACGCCAGAGTTCCGGCTGGGTGGCGATCTCCGCGGTCACGAAAGGGGTCTCATCGGGCGTCTGAGTCATGTCGTCTCCGGACTTGTCATGGTCGAAACTGCTCGAACGTGATCGAATGGTGCCAACCGGCCGCCATCCGGCTGACCGATTCTGTATAGGAGGAGCCCCGGGTGAAGCGTTATGAACGCCTCAACACCTTGCTCGAGTCGCTCGCCGAGAAGGGCGCCATCGACGTCGACGAGCTCGCCGAGCAGTTGCACGTGTCCGCGGCGACCATCCGGCGCGACCTGGACCACCTCGGCAAGCAGCAACTCCTCACCCGGACCCGGGGTGGTGCCGTCGCCAACGCGGTGTCGTACGACCTGCCGCTGCGCTACAAGACTGCGCGTTTCGCTTCGGAGAAGCAGCGGATTGCTCAGGCGGCGGCCACGCTGGTCCGGCGCGGCATGGTGATCGGGATGAACGGCGGTACGACGATCTCCGAGGTGGCGCGCACACTCGCGACCCGCCCGGAGCTGTCCGCCGAGCACGGCGAACCGGCCTTCACCCTCGTCACCAACGCGCTGAACATCGCGAACGAGCTGATCGTCCGGCCGCACGTGAAGATGGTGCTGACCGGCGGTGTCGCCCGGCCGCAGTCCTACGAGATGATCGGGCCGCTGTCGCACCGGATCCTGGCCGACCTGTCGCTGGACATCGCCTTCATCGGCGTCGACGGCATCGACGAGACCGGTGCCACCGCCCACCACGAGGGCGAGGCGAACATCAACCAGCTGATCGTCAGCCGCGCCGCCAAGGTCGTCGTGGTCGCCGACTCCTCCAAACTCGGCCAGCGTGCCTTCGCCCGGATCTGCGAACTGAGCGAGATCGACACCATCGTCACCGACGCCCAGGCCGACGACAGCCAGCTCGGCATCTTCAAGGAAGCCGGCATCGACGTCATCCGCGCTTAGCCGCATCTCGCCGTACCTCCTGTCCCTAGGTGAGCTCCGCCCCGTCCAGGACGATCATATCTGATTGCGGGCTAGTTGTAATGAGCAGTTTTGCGCAATCTCCGCGCGGGAGGCAAGGAAACGAGACCCAGTGCCGCTAGGCTTCTGGGCAGCATGAGCAGCGCAGCCGCAGAGAATCCTGCAGACCTACGGGAGGGCATCATCGCCACCGGCATCGACCCGACCTCCTGGGCGTACGCCGAGGACTACGTCGGTGAGGACGAAGTCGTCACCGGTGCCCGGGCGAGCGCTGCCGATTTCGGGGTGACCGCGATCGGGCCCGGCTCGGCCGCCGCCCTGAGCCTGCTGGCCGCCACCGTCGGCGCCAAGGCCGTCGTCGAGATCGGCACCGGCACCGGCGTCTCCGGCCTGGCCCTGCTCCGCGGCATGCGCACCGACGGCACCCTGACCACGGTCGACCTGGACGCCGAGAACCAGCGCCTGGCCCGCAAGACCTACCTGGACGCCGGCATCACCTCGAACCGCTTCCGCCTGATCGCCGGCGCCGCCCTCGACGTCGTCACCCGCCTCACCGACGGCCACTACGACCTGGTCTTCTGCGACGCCGACCGCCGCGAGAACACGGCGTACCTGCACGAGGCCCTCCGCCTGCTGCGCCCCGGCGGCATCGTCGTCTTCGCCGGCATCCTCACCGCCGGCCGAGTCCCCGACCCGGCCCACCGAGACCCCGAAACCACCGCGCTCCGCGACCTCATCCGAGCGGTCCGCGAGGACGACGACCTCGTCTCCGCCCTCCTGCCCACCTCCGAAGGCCTCCTCACCGCCACCAAACGCCTCGGCTGACCATTCCGCGACGGATCACGACTGGCTACCGCCTTGCCAGGCGTGAGCGACCAGACGATTCGGCTGGCACTCGAACAGCTCAGGGACGAAGGAAAGATCAAGTCGACGGGCGCGGGTCGAGGCGCGGTTTGGGTCCGCATCCCCGATCCCAGCTGACGGCCTGCTCAGTCAGCCGGGGAAGGTGACCTCGATGCCGACCCAGGGGTCGGGCTTACGGCGGACTGCGTACCAGGCTCGGGCTAGGCGGGCCAATGGGTTCTTGCGAGCCATCAGGCGGTAGGCGTGCTTGGTCTCTTCGCGGTCGAGGACCCGGGCGGCGCCCTCCAGACTGTCGGCGTCTGGAGGGATTGTGCCGACGGAGTTGCAGGGAGCGACGACAACGTGGGCGTCGTTGCGCAGGCGCTTGAGCTTGCCGGTGTTCGAGTAGCTGAGAATGTAGAGCCTGCCGTTGCTGACCACGCCGCCGACTGGCGTGGCCACTGGCCTGCCGTCCTTGCGGAAGGTGGTCAGGAGCACGTTGCTGCTCTTAGCGATCCGGTCGATTGCGGTAGTGATCACGGGTGGCCTGCCTGGAGGGTGAAAGGGATGCCGGTGAGCTCTTCGGACTGGGCCCAGAGCGTGGCCGGGTCGGCGGTGGTTCGGGGCGGCTTCACGATGACGGGTGGGCCGAAGGCGCCGTACCGGGGGCCGTAGTACTGGCCGCCGCGAGCCTTTGGATCGGTCGCGGCAGCGAGCGCTGGTCGCGCGCCACGGTCTTTGCCTTGGATCGGTACGGCGAGCCGGATCCGGGCGGCCTGATTGATCCCAGGGCGCGCCGGACTGAAGGCATCGATGCTCAGGCCGGGGTGAGCAGCGACGGATCGGACGTTCACTCCGGCAGCGCGCAGCCGCCGATCGAGCTCGGCAGCGAAGATCAGTACGGCGTGCTTCGACTGGGTGTAGGCCTTCTGCTGCGAGTAGGCGGATCGCTCGACCTGCAGATCCTCGGGATCGAACTTGACCGCCTTCGTCATGATGCTGCCCACCGGCACCACCCGGCTGCCCGGGGTCGCGGCGAGGATCGGCATCGTGAGCGCGGTCAGCGCGAAGTGGCCGAGATGATTGGTGCCGAAGGCAACTTCAAACCCATGCCGCGTCGTACGGCGCTCCATGCCGGCGTTGACACCGGCGTTGTGGATCAGCCCGTCGAGGCGGTCGAGACCGGTGAGCTGATCGGCGGCAGCAGCCACCGAATCGAGGTCGGCGAGATCCAGGGGCACTAGCGCAGCCACCTCCCGGCCGACTTGGCCCCGGATGGCGGCGGCAGCAGCCTGAGCACGCTCGGCGTTCCTGGCGAGGATCACCACGTCGGCGCCGGCCGCGGTCAGCTGCTCGGAGATGAAGTAGCCGATACCGGCATTGCCACCAGTCACGGCGTACGTCCGGCCCGTCAGATCAGGAAGGCTCATCGGGTCACCGTGCCGAGCAGCATGGTGTGGAGCGCATCGCGTGCGGCATCTACAAAGGGCTCCTGCAACGCGGTCAGCTCAGGCGGCAACTGGACATCGGCCAGCAGCGACTCGGTGGCCCGCGTCTGCGCCCAGAGCGCGCCGGTGAGCAAGGTGGCGCGACTGGCGAACTGAGCCACAACCGCTTCATCCTTGGCCGCGAGCTCCGGTACGGCGCGGGTCAGGATGCCGGTGAGTCGCACGAGATTCGCCAGCGAGTCCCGCTTGAACGCCAGCGCTGTCTCCGCGCTGATCTTCCGCTCGAGCACCACGGCCTGCGCACTGATCAGCTCACAGAAGTGTGGATGTGCCGCCAGACTGCGGGCCCAGGCATCGGCGGCAGTCTCGATCTGCCGCTCGACACCGACCCGGCCATTGGATGCCGGTAGCAACGGATCGAGGTCGTCGAGCCAGCCTGCGGTCTCGGTGTGCACGAGCTCGAGCAGAACAGCTTCGCGCGACTCGAAGTAGCGCAGCACATTGGAGGCGGCCAGACCGACCCGCCGGCCGAGGCCGTTCAGCGTGATCTCGGTGAGCGGCATCTCGGCCAGCATCTCCCGGGCTGCTGCCACGATCTCGGCCTGCCGGGCGGTCCGCTGCTCCTCGGTCCGGGCGCGCTGGAAGTTCGTCATACCACCACTGTACTCGATAAGAGAGTGCTATTCTCTTATTAACAGAACATCATTCTCTTATCTGGAGGAGCTGACATGAACCTCACGACAGAACGGGTCACCTTCGAATCGGCCGGCGAGACCCTGGTCGGCGTACTGCATCTCCCGGCTGCACCGCGGGCCGATCGGCTGCCCGCGGTCGTCGTGGCCGGTGCTTGGGGCACAGTGAAGGAGCAGATGGCCACCGGCTACGCCCGCGAGATGGCCGCGCGCGGTTTCGCCGCCCTCGCGTTCGACTTCCGCAGCTGGGGCGAGAGCAGCGGCAGCCCGCGGTCGATGGAGGACCCGCTGGCCAAAGCAGCAGACATCGCCGCGGCCGCCGCCTTCCTGGCCGACCGCGACGACGACGACGCCAACGCGATCGGCGGGCTCGGCATCTGCGCCGGGAGCGCCTACCTGGCCACCGCAGCGACCCAGTCGGACCTGATCAAGTCGGACGCTCTCATCGCCCCCGCCCTACCCAGCCGCGAGACGACCAGGGCAACGCTCGGCGGACAACCCGGTGTCGACGCGCTGCTAGCGATGGCTCACGCCGCCGATGGAGAGCAGCTGGTCCCGGCTGTAGAGCCCCCGGGCGGCGACTACTACGGCAGCCCCGGCCGCGGTGCCATCCCCGAGTGGGACAACACCTTCAATCCCAAGTCCTGGCTGGCCTGGCTCCAGTACGACGCTCAAGCATCAGCTGCTCACCTCACCAAGCCACTGGCGATTGTGCACAGCTCCGCGGCAGCCAGCCCGGAGAGCGTCCCCGAGTTCGTCGCGAAGGTCCCCGGTCCGGTCGAGGAGCTATGGCTCGACGACGTCACCCAGTTCGACTTCTACGACCAGCCCGCCCCGATGAAGATCGCATCGGACACCGCAGCTCACCACCTCGAGCGGACGCTCCGGTGAAGGCCGACGTACCGGTCCTGTCCATGACACGGGAGCCGGAGGCACCACTCGATCCCCCAAGCCAGTACGGCGGGTTCCGGCGGGAGGCCCCGATCACGCGGATCTCGCTTGGGCCGGGTGCTCCGACGGCCTGGCTGGTGACGCGGTGGGAGGACGCACGCGCCGTACTGGCGAACCCGGCGACCAGCACCGACCTGTCGCGGCCGGGGTATCCGTCGCGGACTCCGATGAGCATGCCGCCAGGGTTCTTCCTGTTCCAGGACAACCCGATCCACGACGTGTTCCGCAAAGTGCTGACGCGCGAGTTCATGGTCAAGCGGATCGAGGCGCTGCGGGAGGCGACCGCACGGATCTTCGACGGGCTGATGGACGAGCTGGTCGTGCATAGGCCAGTGGCGGACCTTGTGGAGGCGGTCGCGCTGCCGCTGCCGTCGCTGGTGATCAGTGAGCTGCTGGGCGTGCCGTACGAGGACCATGTCTTCTTCCAGGAGCACTCGAAGGTGCTCATCGACAACACGGTGACAGGTGCCCAGAAGGCCGCGGCACAAGGCGCATTGGGCGACTATCTGGAGACGCTGGTCGAGCGGCGCCGCAAGGAGCCTCGCGACGACCTCATCACCCGGCTGGGCCAGCAGGTCGATGCAGGGACGTTCACGACCCGGGACGCCGCCGATGTCGGCGCGTTCCTGTTGTTCGCCGGCCACGAGACCACCGCCAACATGATTGGCCTCGGCGTGCTCGCGCTCCTCGAACACCCCGACCAGCTCCCCCGCCTGTACGCCGGCAAGGCTGAGCTTGCGACGGCGATCGAGGAACTGCTGCGCTACCTGACCATCGCGCAGTCCGGTCTGGCCCGAGTGGCGATCGAGGACTTCACCGTCGACGAGACGACCATCCAGGCCGGCGACGGGCTGATCATCATGCTCAACTCCGCCAACCGCGACGAGGCGATCTTCTCCGCCACCGCCGACGAGCTGGACCTGGGCCGCGCCAACGCCCGTCAGCACGTCGCCTTCGGCTACGGCATCCACCAGTGCCTCGGGCAGCCGCTGGCTCGGATGGAGCTGCAGGTCGTGCTGCCGGAGCTCTTCCGCCGACTACCGAACCTCCGCGTCGCGGACCGACAAGAAGTGATCTACAAGCCCCACGCGGCGGCCTATGGGCCGGCGCTCCTCCCCGTCACTTGGTAGAAGGGATCAGCAGATGCAGGTAGCAGTAGATGTTCCGAAGTGTGTCGCATCCGGGCAGTGTGTCCAGATCGCTCCCGAGGTCTTCGACCAGCGGGACGACGACGGCATGGTCGTCCTACTGGACGAGGCACCGCCTCCGGCCGAGCACGACAGCGTCCACGAGGCCGCGCTGGTCTGTCCGGCTGCCGCCTTCCTGGTGACCGCTTAGGTGGTGAGGCGGGCCAGTTCGGTGGTCAGGTCGTTGAAGGGGTCTGTGAGCGGGTCTATCAGCTCGTAGTGGCCGCAGTCGAGGATTTGGTGGAAGCGGGCTGTCGGGTGGGCGGTGAAGTAGGACTCTGCTACCCGGAGCGGGACGACTGTGTCTTGGAGGCCGTGGAGGATGGACACCGGAGCGATGGGAGCCGGGAGGTGGACCGGGTCGAGGTCGTTGCGGACTCCGCTGCCGATGAAGGCCTGTACGGCGCTGTCGCCGATCATCAGCTGGTCTGCCAGCAGGAGGTCGGCCACCGGGGCTAGCGCAACCACTCCGCGCAGGCGGACCGGGTTGAGCGTGGCTGCGGCCCAGAGGACCAGCTGACCGCCTGCGGAGTGGCCGACCAGCACGTACCCGTCCTGTACGTCGACCAGGTCGGGGAGCACGTCGAGCGCCGTACGGATGTCTGTTGTGGTGGTGTCGGGGTCGCCGGGGACGCGGCGGTACTCGAGCGAGGCGACGGGCCAGCCCAGGTCGGCGAGGGCTGCGCCCAGGGAGCGGGCGTGCTTGCGGTCGTACTCGGGTCGCCAGAAGCCGCCGTGGACGTAGACGACCAGGGGGCGGGGGTTCTTGGCGTGCCAGTGGTCGATCACCTGGTCCGCATGGTCGCCGTACCGGAGCTCCTCGTCGGGCTCACGGGCCTCGCGGGTCAGTACCGATCGGTCCTCGCTCATGCAGACCTCCCGAGATAGGTCAGTGCGTTCGTGGACAACAACTTCTGCTGCTGGTCCGCGGTCAGGAAGCCGGCTTTTCGTACCACCTCCCCGACGGGTCGCTCACCCAGCGGATAGGGATAGTCACTGCCGACCAGTACCCGGTCTTCTCCCAAGGTATCGACAAGGAGCCGCAAAGGCGCTGATTCGAACACCACTGTGTCGACGAAGAACCGATCCAGATAGTGGGAAGGTGGGTGCTCAGAGCAACCGCGCACGATGTCGCCGCGCCGATTCCAGGCGTTCTCCAGCCGGCCGAGCCAGAACGCGAAGCTCCCGCCGCCGTGGGCGAAACAAATTCGCAGCGACTCCGGCAGTACGTCGAACGCGCCGCCGAGGATCATCGCGATGATCGACAGATGCGTCTCGGCGGGCATCCCGGTCAGCCAGCGCGCCATCCAGCGATCGAGCCGCGGCCCGCCCGGCATGTCCCACGGGTGCACGAGGACCGGCGTTCCGGTCTCGGCGCAGTGCTTGAGGAAGGCAACGATTCCGGCGTCGTCGAGGTCCTTGTCGCCGACATGGTTGCCGATCTCGACACCGACATGACCGTTGGCCAGGCTGCGGTCGAGCTCAGCACAGGCCGCGTCCGGATCTTGCAGCGGAACCTGACAGAACGGCACGAATCGCTCGTCGCCTGCCAGCGTTTCGAGCGTGCGGTCGTTGAAGATCCTTGCCAGCTTGACCGCCTGATCCGCCGGACGGTCGTAGCCGAAGAAGACCGGCGTCGGTGACACCACCTGCAGGTCGATGCCGTCGGCATCCATATCTTCACGCCGTACGGCGGTGTCCCAGGCCTGCGGGCCGACCGGCCGGAACTCGGTCTCGCCGACCATGATCATCGCGGCCCGCTCGGAGTCCACCCGCAGCCACGGCCATCCCTCGCCCCCACAGGCGGCCGCGAGGTCCGGCCAGCCCTTGGGAACCAGGTGGGTGTGAACGTCTACGGTCACTTACGCCTTGCCTGGGTGGATCGTCCCGCACTCCGGGCAGGTGCGCGCCTCTTCGCTCTCATAGAAGGCCGCGAAGACCGGCGGAAGGTCGGCGACGATGTCGGTCACCTGGAGCTCGACCTCATGCACGATCGCGCTGCACTCTCCGCAGTACCAGCGAAACTTCTCCAGCGTGCCGGGCTCGCGGACTCGCTCGATCACCAAGCCGATCGAGTCCGGACCCCGCTGCGGAGAGTGCGGCATGTTGCGCGGCAGCACCCACATCTCCCCCGCATTGACCTCAACGGTCTCCGGACCATCCTCGGTCATCACGTTGACCCGCAGCTCGCCCTTGATCTGGTAGAAGAACTCCTCGTACGGATCGACATGGAAGTCGGTGCGCTGATTGGGGCCGCCGACAACCATCGTGATGAAGTCGTCCCCGGTCGGGAACATCTGCTTGTTGCCGACCGGCGGCTTCAGCAGATGCTTGTTCTCCTCGATCCACTCCGGAAAGTTCGTCGACTTCATGGGATCACTCCTTAGCCGGGCTGTGTCCGTGAGGGATGGCCGCTACGGCCTGAATCTCGATCAGCAACTGGGGGTGTGGAAGCTGATGAACGGCCACAGTCGTCCTCGCCGGGCCGTCCTCTGTAAAGAATTCTGCGTAGACCTCGTTGTACCCACCGAAGTCGTTCATCGACACCAGGTAGGTCGTGACGCTGACCAGGTCTTCCAGCCCGGCGCCGACCGCTTCGAGGATGTCGCGGATGTTCTCCAGTACGGCGCGCGTCTGCTCGCGAATGTCGAGCGTGGTCGTGCCCAGCTCGTCGACCGCTGCGCCCGCAATCGTGTTGTCGGGCCGGCGACTGGAGGTGCCGGACACGAACGCGAACCCGCCTGACACCTTCACATGCGGGAACCGGCCGCGCGGTTTCGCCTTACCAGGAACGACTGTCATGACAGCTCCACGCAGACGTTGGTCGGTTCGGAGTAGAAGTCGAAGGAGTGCCTGCCGCCTTCGCGTCCGACGCCACTCAGCTTCATGCCTCCGAACGGTGTGCGGAGGTCGCGGACGAACCAGGTGTTGACCCAGACCAGGCCGACCTCAAGGGCCGCCCCGGCACGATGGGCCCGACCGACATCGCGGGTCCAGACTGTTGCCGCGAGCCCGTAATCACTGTCGTTGGCCAAGGCAAACGCTTCGTCTTCGGTGTCGAACGGCGCGATGTGACAGATCGGCCCGAAGACTTCTTCGCGGTTGGTCCGGGCATCCGCGGGCAAGCCCGTGACGACGGTCGGTTGCACATAGCAACCACCGTCGCGGGCGTCGCCGAACGTCGGAACGCCACCACCCGCCAGTACGTCGGCTCCTTCGGCGCGGGCGAGGTCGTAGTACGAGAGAACTTTGTCGCGGTGCTGTTGGGAGATCAGCGGCATGTTCGCGGTCGCCTCGTCCGACGGCCAGCCGTAGGTGAGCTCGCTGGCGCGGGATGCGAGTCGGGCGCAGAACTCGTCGTACACGGGGCGTTCGACGTACAGGCGTTCGGTGCAGAGACAGACCTGGCCGCCGTTGGTGAAGGTGGAGCGGACCGAACCTTCGACGGCCGCGTCCAAGTCGGCGTCGGCGAAGATCAGGCCGGCATTCTTGCCGCCGAGCTCGAACGAGACCGACTTGACCCGCTCCGCGGCCACCTTGGCGATCGCCGTACCGGTCGCGGATTCGCCGGTGAAGGTGATCGCGTCGATGCCGGGGTGGCGGGTCAGGAACTCGCCGGCGGACGAGGGTCCGAGGCCGTGCACGAGGTTGAAGACGCCGTCGGGTACGCCGGCCGCTGCCATCACCTCGGCGAGAACGGTCGCGGACGACGGGGTTTCCTCGGACGGCTTCACGATCACTGCGTTGCCGCAGGCCAGGGCCGGGGCGACCTTCCAGGTCAGCAGGAGGAGCGGGAGATTCCACGGTACGACGATCGCGACGACACCGACCGGTTTGCGGACGGCGTAGTTCAGCGCGCGGCGGCCGTCCGCAAGAGTGGTGGTGTAGGACTCGGTCGGGGTGGTGGTCGCGAAGTCGGCGAAGGCGCGGAAGTTGGCCGCGCCGCGCGGGATGTCGAGGGTGCGGGCCTGACTGATCGACTTGCCGGTGTCGCCGACCTCAGCCGCGACCAGGTCGTCGAAACGCCGCTCCAGCTCGTCTGCGACCCGCCGCAGGACATTCGCCCGCTCCTGCTCCCCCATGCGCCCCCAGGGACCTTTGAGAGCGCTGCGGGCCGCATCCACCGCCGCGTCCACGGTGGACTCGTCGGCCTCGCATACCTCGAAGATCTGCGCCCCTGTCACCGGACTCACCTTGGCGAACCGTTGAGGCGAGTCGACGAAGGAGCCACCGACGAAGTGCTGCAGCAGACCGACAGAGGTGGGCTGGCCGGTGAGCAGCTCTGGGGTCCACAACGTCATCGACGTCTCCTCAACAGCTTCAGCAGAACCAGACCGAGCCCGGCCGCGGCCAGACCGACGTACTGGTGTTGGCGACGGACCCTGCGCTGCACCTCGGCGTACGGGGTGGTGCTGAAGGACACCAGCTCGTAGCGGGAGATGTACCGGCCCGGGAGGAGGCGCTCCAGCGTGTGCTCCACCTGCTTCGTCAGGCGGAAGAGAGGGGACGCCACCTTGTCGCGCATCTCGATGAAGTTGTTCAGCGCCATGTCGGCGATCGCTTCGGTGTTCTCGCGGCGGCGTGCTTCGAAGAGCGGCAGGGCGCGGGCCCACGATCCACCTGTTTCGTCGAGACAGCGGTCCAGTTCCACCACGTCCTCGAACGCGCAGTTCGCGCCCTGGCCGTAGAACGGGACTATGGCGTGCGCCGCGTCACCGATCAGCCCGGTGCGCCCGTGCGCCTGCCAGGGCAGCGTGTGGACCGTGCCGAGCACGCCCACCGGGTTGTGCAGGTAGTCATCGACCAGATCCGGTGCCAGCGGGACCACATCCAGGTAGTGCTCACTGAAGTACGTCGTGACTGCGTCTGCTGTGGTCAGTGCATCGAAAGACCCGGCTGGCCAGAACAAGGTGCAGGTAAACGAGCGGTCCGGGTTCGGCAGGGCGATCATCATCGACGTGCCGCGCGGCCAGATGTGCAGCGCACCAGGGTCGAGCGCGAACTCCCCATCGACCGCAGGGATCGACAGCTCCTTGTACCCGTAGTCCAGGAAGTCGACGTCCTCGGCAACGATGCCCTCAGCAAGCAACTGCTCCCGCACGGCGGACCCGGCGCCATCTGCACCCAGAATCACATCAGCTGTCGCAGAGACCTTCCCCGACGGCGTCTGGAACACCATCCGACCCGCCGCAGAGTCCAGCTCACACAGCCGGTGTTCGAACTCCACCGACACACCCTTGGCGGCCGCCGCTGCAGTGAGCAGCGCGTTGTTCAGTGCGCCCCGGCTGATCGAGTTGATCGCCCTGTCACCACTGACGGAGTACTGGTGGAAGTCGAGCGCTCCGGCGACCGGGTGGATCATCCGGCCCTTCATCGGCAGTGCATCCGCCATCACAGTCGCATCCAGCCCGATCCGCCGCAGCGCGTCCAGACCACGCTCGGAGATCGCCAGGTTGATCGACCGGCCGCGGTCCGCCGTACCGACGCGTGGATCCGGACGACGCTCGTACAGGGTCACTGTCAGCCCGCGGCGGGCCAGATAGCAGGCCAGCAGACTGCCGGTCAGCCCGGCTCCGACGATCGCAACCTTCATCCCGCTATCACCTCGGCCAGCGCTGCCGCTGCGCGCCAGCAGTCGTGGTACGTCGAATACAGCGGCACCGGCGCCAGTCGCAGTACATCTGGCTCGCGAGCATCCGCGATCACGCCGTACTCGAACCGTAGCCGCTTGGACAGCTCACCGGCCGTGAGCGCTCCCTCGATCCGGAGCGACAGCTGCGCGCCCCGGCGAGCTGGGTCGGTCGGTGTGATCACCTGCAGCGGCACATCTGCCAGGAGCTTCTCCAGGTACGCCGTCAGTCGCAGACTGCGCTCCCGCAGCACTCCGATGCCGATGCGGTCGAAGATCTCGAGCGAGGTGCGCACTGGGCTCAGGGAGAAGATCGGTGGGTTCGACACCTGCCATGCATCCGCCGACGCGGGTGGCCGGGACTCCGGTGCCATCTCAAACCGGGTAGCGGCGTCAGTGCTCCACCAGCCCTCGAACCGCGGCCGATCACCGCCCAGATGCCGCTCGTGCACGAACGCACCGGCCAGGGAGCCTGGCCCGGAGTTCAGGTACTTGTACGAGCACCAGGCGGCGAAGTCCACGCCCCACTCGTGCAACTGCAGCGGCACGTTGCCCACTGCGTGCGCCAGGTCCCAGCCGACGACCGCACCGGCTCGTTGACCAGCCGCTGTGATTGCCGGGATGTCCATGAGCTCACCGGTCAGGTAGTTGACTCCGCCGAGCAGCACCAGTGCGACGTCATCCCCGAGCCGATCGACGACGTCCGCCGTACGGAGGGTGTGTTCGCCCGGTCTGGGCGTCAGACGGACGACAGCATCGTCGTACCCGTGGAAGCGGGCTTGGGACTGCACTGCGTAGCTGTCCGACGGGAAGGCCGAGTCCTCGATCAGGATGCGATAGCGCGACGCTGTCGGCCGGTAGAACGACACCATGAGCAGGTGGAGGTTGACCGTGAGCGAGTTCATCGCCACGGTCTCGCTGGGCAGCGCACCGACGAGTCGAGCCGCCGGTCCGGTCAGCAGCTCGTGATACGGCAGCCAGGGCCGCTCGCCCTCGAGGTGTCCCTCGACCCCTAGCGCGGCCCAGGAGTCGAGGTCCTCGAGCAGCTCGGTCCGGGTCGCCTTCGGGCGGAGTCCGAGCGAGTTCCCAGCGAAGTACGCGACCTCCCGGTAGCGGCCCTCGGACGCCGTCGGGATGTCGAACAGCTCGCGGTGGCCCGGGTCGGCGGCGTCCAGTGCGCGTGCCTCCGCCTCCGGGCTCATGCCTCGGCGACCTCCGGCTCCGCAGCAGCCTTGACGGCGGGCGGCTCGACCACCTGCCCCTTGCCGAGCACTGTGACACCGCCCTTGGACACTGTGAAGCCACGCTGCCGGTCGTAGTCCGGGTCGATCCCGATCTCGACACCTGGCGGGATGACGACATTCTTGTCCAGGATGACGTTCTTCAGCACCGCACCGGCGCCGATAGTGCAGTTGTCCATGATCACCGCGCGCTCGACCTTCGCCCCGGCGCCGACCTTGACGTTGGAACCGAGCACCGAGTGGTCGACGGTCGCACCGGACACGATCGAGCCCTGGCAGATGATCGACTCGCTGACGGTCGCGTTGTCGGTGAACTTCGCACCGGGCAGCTGCGGGTGCGAGGTGAAGATCGGCCAGTCCGAGTTGTAGAGGTTGAACACAGGCTGGATGGAGACCAGATCCATGTGCGCCTCGTGGTACGAGTCCAGTGAACCGACGTCGCGCCAGTAGGAGCGGTCCCGGTCGAGCGCACCGGGCACGTCGTTGTCCTTGAAGTCGTAGACCCCGGCCTTGCCCTCGGCAACCAGCATCGGGACGATGTCGCCGCCCATGTCGTGCCGGGACGCCGGGTTGGCAGCGTCCTTGCGCAGCGCCTCCACCAGGACGTCGGCGCTGAACACGTAGTTGCCCATCGACGCGAACGTCTCGTCCGGCGAGTCCGGCAGCCCAGGCGGGTCGGCCGGCTTCTCCAGGAACTCAGCGATCGTGTGGCCGTCGTCTGCGGTCTTGATGACGCCGAACTCCGACGCCTCGGACCGCGGCACCCGGATGCCCGCCACGGTGACCCCGTTGCCGCGGGCGATGTGGTCGGCCACCATCTGGGAGGCGTCCATCCGGTACACGTGGTCCGCACCGAACACCACGATGATGTCGGGTTTGGCGTCGTTGATCAGGTTCATCGACTGGTAAATGGCATCTGCGCTGCCCTGGTACCACTGCGGACCCAGCCGCTGCTGGGCCGGCACACAGGTGACGTAGTTGCCCAGGAAGGTGGACATCCGCCAGGTGATCGTCACATGCCGGTCCAGCGAGTGCGACTTGTACTGCGTCAGCACACAGAGACTGCGGATCCCCGCATTCACCAGGTTGGACAGCACGAAGTCGATCAACCGGTAGCTGCCGCCGAAGGGCACAGCCGGTTTGGCCCGGTCAGCCGTCAGCGGCATCAGCCGCTTCCCCTCACCACCGGCCAGGACAATTCCGAGAATCTTGGGCGCCTTTGCCATGTCCGCACCTTAGCCGCCGTTGTGCGGGTGCATAAGCAGTTGCGAGTGTCGCGAGACTGGAAGCATGCCGACGCTCATCACGCCGACCGTTGCTGTTCACCGCTCGTTCCTGGTTGCCTGGGACGAGTTCGGGGCCGACAGCCGCTGGATGGGCGCCCGCTCGGTGGTGTCCGGCGTACCGGAGTGGACGCGGGAGCAGCTCGCCGATCCGGCCGCATTTTCCGCGATGGTGGCGGCTATAGCGAGCGAGGCTGTTGCTGGGACCGCACTCGGTCCGGAGATGCTGCCGCAGACAGTGCTCTGGTACGTCGACGGCTCGGAATGGCTCGGTCGGTTGTCGATCCGGCACCAGCTCGGCCCGGCCTTCGCCGAGGTCGCGGGACACATCACGTACGGCGTCAGGCCGTCGTACCGGCGTCGTGGATACGCGACTGCGATGCTGCGCGAGTCTCTGCCGGTCGCTGCGGCGCTTGGCATCGACCCTGCCCGGGTGACCTGTCTGGTGGACAACGTGGGATCGCAGAAGGCCATTGAGGCGGCTGGAGGCGTGCTCCAGGACGAGTACGAGGGCAAACTGCGCTACTGGGTGGCTACCGGGCGTGCGTAAGACTGGAGGGGTGCCCACTCTCGTCGAACCCACTGTCGCCGTCCACCGCTCGTTCCTGCTCGCCTGGGACGAGTTCGAGCCGGAGGTGCAGAGCCGATGGATGGGCGCGGAGACATACATCGGTGGCGAGACGGAGCGCTGGGACCGCGAGCAGCTCGCCGAGCCGGCCGAGTTCGAGCGCTTCGTGGCCGAGACCCGCGGCTCCGCCGACCCGGACGCCGTACTGGCCGATGGAATCGTTCCGTACACCAGCCTGTGGTTAGTCGACGGTGACGAGTGGCTGGGCCGCCTGTCGCTGCGCCACGAGCTGACTCCGCCGTTGCTGGAGCTCGGCGGCCACATCGGGTACTGCGTGCGGCCCTCTGCCCGCCGACGCGGCTATGCGACCCAGATGCTCGTCCAGTCGCTGCCGGTGGCCGCGAGGCTGGGCATCGACCCCGCGCTGCTGACCTGCGACGCGGACAACGACGCGTCGCGCCGGGTCATCCAGGCGGCCGGTGGTGAGTTCGAGGACGAGCGACACGGGAAGCTGCGGTTCTGGGTCGCTACGCACACGTCCTGATGACTTATCGTCGGACGTTATGAAGGTCGCCATTCTGACGCGTGAGTTTCCTCCGGACGTGTACGGCGGAGCGGGGGTGCATGTCGACTTCCTGGTGCGCGAGTTGCGCCGGCTGCTCGACGTTGACGTGCACTGCATGGGTGAGCCGCGTCTCGGCGCGACCGCCCACTCCGAGGACGACCCGCGGATCCCGGGCGCCAACGCCGCACTGCGGATCCTCTCCACCGACCTGACCATGACTGCGGCTGTCGGCGACGCTCAGCTCGTGCACTCGCACACCTGGTACGCCAACATGGCCGGCCACTGGGCCAAGCTCCTGTACGGCGTCCCGCACGTCGTGACGGCGCACTCGCTGGAACCACGCCGGCCGTGGAAGGCCGAGCAGCTGGGCGGTGGCTACCGACTGTCGAGCTGGGCCGAGCAGACGTCGTACGAGGCAGCTGATGCAGTGGTGGCGGTGAGTCGAGGGATGCGGGACGACGTACTGGCCTGCTACCCGTCGATCGACCCAGCCAAGGTGCACGTGATCTCGAACGGGATCGACGCGGACTTCTACCACCCAGACCCGGCGACCCACGTGCTGGAGCGACTTGGGGTCGACCTGAGCCGCCCGTACGTGACGTTCGTCGGTCGCATCACCCGCCAGAAGGGTGTCCCCCACCTGCTCCGCGCGGGGCTGCAGCTGGACCCGTCAGTGCAGCTTGTGCTGCTGGCCGGTGCAGCCGACACGGTCGAGCTCAAGGCCGAGACCGACGCGCTGATCGACGACCTGAAGGCAGCGCGCGACGGTGTCTTCGTGGTGTCGGAGATGCTGCCGCGCGAAGAAGTCCGGCAGGTGCTCACCCACGCGCTGGCGTTCTGCTGCCCGTCCATCTACGAGCCGCTCGGCATCGTCAACCTCGAAGCGATGGCCTGCGAGACCGCCGTCGTCGCCAGCGCGGTCGGCGGCATCCCCGAGGTCGTCAACGACGGCGAAACCGGGACCCTGGTCCGCTACGACGAGACCGACATCGACACCTTCGAGCGCGACATTGCCGCCGGCATCAACGAACTCGTCGCCAACCCGGCCAAGGCCGCGGCGATGGGCAAGGCGGGTCGTGCCCGGGCGGTCTCGGAATTCGGTTGGGACGCCGTCGCCGAGCGGACGGTCGAGCTGTACAACAGCCTGCTGGGGTAGGGATAACCCCCCTTGCAGTTCGGGGGCGAGCACCAATGTGTCGTGCTCGCCCAACGGGTTGGGTAGACACATGAGAACCCGTGCGATGCGCATCATCCCCGTCACCCTCGCCATCGGTGCCTTGATCGCCGCGCCGCTGTCGGCCTTCGCTGCCACCCAACCGTCGCTGGCCCAGGCCGCCGTCGCCGCAGCCACCACCCACGCTCCCCGCGGCGCACTCGTCTCCGCCGAGCAGATCGCCCGCCTGACCGCCGCCGAACTGGACAAGGCCGCGCTCGACAGCGGTTTCGTGGGTGCCCCGAAATCCCGGTACGACGTCACTGTGTACCGGGTCATCTACCGCACCATCGACCCCGAAGGCCGGCCGACGACCGCCAGCGGAATCGTCGTCCTGCCGAACGGCCGCCGGGGTGCGCTGACCGTCGCGGAGTACCTGCACGGCACCACTGCTACCAAGGCCTACGCCGCCTCGGTCTCAGCCGATTCGACCGACCGGCTGATCACCGCACTCTTCGCCGGCACCGGGCTGGCCGCGGTCGCCCCCGACTACCTAGGCCTCGGACTCGGCCCGGGCAAGCACCCCTACATCGACACCAAGACCGAGACCAGCGCCTCGATCGACCTGTTGCTCGCGGCCCGCACCTTCAGCGCCCGGCACGGTGTCACCCTCAAACGCGACGTACTCGTCACCGGCTTCTCCCAGGGCGGCCGCGCCACCCTCGGCGTCGGCCGCGCCCTCACCCGCGGCGAGGCCGGCGCGTTCCGCCTAGGGGACCTCCGCGGCGTAGCCGGCCCCTACGACCTCCTCAACACCGAGCTCCCCGCCGTCTTCGCCGGCCAGGTCGAGCCCCACGTAGCCACGATGTACCTCGCCTACTTCACCACCGCCTGGAACCGCACGGTCGGCCTCTACAACAACCCCCGCGAAGCCTTCCGCCCGCCGTACGCGAAAACGGTCGAAGGCCTGGTGGACGGCACCCACACCGAAGAAGAGATCGCCAACGGCCTCCCCGACACCCCCGCCAAACTCTTCACCAAGGCCTTCTACGCCAAGCTCGAACACCCCACCGGCCGCTTCCGCCAAGCCCTTCGCGAAGCCGACCAGATCTGCCACAACTGGACCTCCCCCGTCCCCCTGCACTTCTACAGCGGCACCAAAGACACCGACGTAGTCCCCGCCAACTCAACCGCCTGCGCCACCGCCCTCCGAGCCCGCGGCACGCAGGTAACAGTCCACTCAATGGGCCCCACCAACCACTTCGCCACCGCCATGACCGCCTACCCCCAAATCCTCCAAACCTGGACCCCCTGACCC
>NZ_SMKX01000348.1 GCF_004349055.1 Kribbella antibiotica | reverse complement strand
TCGTCGATAGTCCCTGCGCTGGACGCCATTGACCGCCGTACTGATGGGGTTGTCGTCCTCCTCGGCGACCAGCCCGGCATCACCTCGGCCGCCGTCTGGTCGCTCGTTGCCGAGGTCGCCGGCCCGGCCACGCCCCTCGGCATCAGCCACTACGACAACGGCCCCGGCCACCCCGTCTGGTGCGCCCGCGAAACCTTCGGCGACCTCCGCCAACTCCGCACCGACGACGACCTCTGGCACCTCACCGACCACCACCCCCTCACCCAAGTAGATGCCATAGGCAACATCCCGCCCCGCATCCGCACCTGGGACCACTACCGCC
>NZ_SMKX01000347.1 GCF_004349055.1 Kribbella antibiotica | reverse complement strand
TCAGACATGTCCGGCGGCAACAAGAACCCCTGACCACGATCAACCAGCCGATACGCATTCGCC
Source organism: Kribbella antibiotica (assembly GCF_004349055.1). Taxonomy (GTDB): domain Bacteria; phylum Actinomycetota; class Actinomycetes; order Propionibacteriales; family Kribbellaceae; genus Kribbella; species Kribbella antibiotica. The sequence goes on along the minus strand of NZ_SMKX01000347.1, from coordinate 286 downwards.
ATACCCAATAATCGAACACCCACCGGGTTACAGTCCAACACCACGCCGATTCTGCAACAGCCTCCATACGCCGAAAAGTTCACGCGTAGTGACGGTCAGCGCGGCTGGCCAGGCGTGGCCGGGCCAACAACCGGGGGCTTGAACAAGAAACGGTGGGCTGGGACAGACATCCCAGGAGCTAAGGGTGTCAAGCTGCGAGTGGTTCGGTGTGGTGTTGCCAGGCGGTTTCTTCGTTGTAGGGGGTGCTGGTTTTGAGGCAGCCGTGGAGGATGCCGACGAGGCGGTT
>NZ_SMKX01000003.1 GCF_004349055.1 Kribbella antibiotica | reverse complement strand
CATCCGCTGGTACAACAACGACCGCATCTCAACAAGACTCGAGGGCCTGAGCCCGGTGCAATACCGGGCCCAAGCCCTCGCGGCCTAGGCTTCTAACCAGCCAGTCCAACAATCGGGGACCAGTTCAGTCGGGGGGTTGCCCACTCAGATTCTCAGTGGGCAACCCCCCAACTGAGGGGATATCCCCTGAGCCGGTGGGTGAGTTTGCCGGGAGTCGGGGAGCATTGCCTGTCGATTCCGGTGCGTAGCGCTCCCCAGCCCCCGCCAGACAGCAGCACAGCACTCCTTGGGGATAACCCCTCACATCGGGGGTTGCCCACTCAGATTCTCAGTGGGCAACCCTCCATCTCAGGGGGCAACCACAGCCCAGCAACCCCAAGCAACGGCGCACGCGACCGCTGACCTCGCCAAGCAGCTCAACCACCGCGGCGACCAGCCACGCCGCCGTCAATCGGCCGCAGCGGCGACCAGCCACCCCCAGACATCACCGGCCGAGGCCACGCCAACCCGCCACCAACCCCAACATTTCCCGCCGACCGCAACCCAGGCACGACCGATCCACCGCGAACCACCCCCGGGCGAGGCGATCCGCCGTACCGGGGGCACCATCGCGAGACGGTCAGCGAGTGCAGCAGGTCGACCCCCACGACCCGCAGGTCGGGCGACCCGGATCCCTTAGCCAACTGGCCTTCGGAACGCGCGGAGTCGCCCGCGGTTAGAGCCCGCGGAGGCGGGAGGCGATCTCCGATTCCTTGGGCTTGTGGGCCTCGTCGCCGGCCGCGGGCTGATGCTGCTGGGCGGCTGACGGGGTCGGGTTGGCTGCGGCGGCGAAGTGGCGGGCCAGGTCGGCGGAGTCGGCGGCTGCGGCTTGGGAGTCGCCTTGGGTGGTGGCGAAGGATTCGTTGAGGGTGCCGAGGCCGAGCCGGGCGTTTGCCAGTTGGGTGTCGGCTGCGGTTGCGGACTGGTTGATGAGGGCCGCGGTGCTTTCGCGGTCCTGAGTGGGTGCGCCGTTGACGAGCGGGGCCAGGGAATCGCGGGCCGAGGTCAGGCGGCGGGAGGCTTCGTCCATGCCGTGGTGGGCGTTCTGTACGGCGTTGTCGAGCGCGCCGATCTTGTACGCCAGCCGGACCATGGCGGCGGTGTCGTGCTGGACCGGGAGCGTGGAGAGCTCGTTGAGCGCCTCGCGGCCGGCTCGGAGCGCGTTTGCTCCTTGGTCCAACTGGTTGCGGACCTCGGCGATGCCGGCCTGGCCGTGGCGGATCCGGTCGTCGGCGGTGCCGGCCAGGTGCTGAGCGTTCCGGACGAAGGGTCGCGTCTCGCCCTCGGCGGCTCGGACCTGGTTCGCCTGGCCGGGCAGGTAGGCGAGCTCTTCCTCACTACGCCGCAGGTAGTTGTCGACCTCCTGCGTGACGTGCGCCGCGCGTCCGAGCGAGCCCCGGGCTGAATGCAGCGCGTTGGCTGCGATGTCGGCCAGCCACGCGGCACGCTCCTGGGTCCGCTGCTGCTCCGCGGCCGGCGTGCTCATTCGTCGTCTTCGGTGTCGGCCAGGGCAGCGAGCAACTGCGCCTCGACCCCTTGCAGCTCGATACGCGCAGCCTGCAGGTCGGTGCGGGCGGCCTCGAGGGCCTGCTGGTCGGTCGGGTCCGGGGTCGACACGCGAACACTCTCCTCGGTACGGCGGAACGTCGTACCGAGGTTATCTCGACGGGAGGATCAGCGACGGCCGAGGAGGTCGACTGCTTCGGCGGCCCAGTAGGTGAGGATCTGGTCGGCGCCGGCACGGCGGATCGACATCAGGGTCTCGAGGATCGCGTTCTCGCGGTGGATCCAGCCGTTGGCCGCGGCGGCCTCGACCATCGCGTACTCACCGGAGATGTTGTACGCCGCGACTGGGACATTCACGTGGTCGCGGACCTGGCGGATGATGTCGAGGTAGGCCAGCGCCGGCTTCACCATGACGATGTCGGCGCCCTCGGCGATGTCGAGGTCGACCTCGCGGATCGCGTCGCGGGCGTTCGCGCCGTCCTGCTGGTAGGTCTTGCGGTCACCTTGCAGCGACGAGCCGACGGCTTCGCGGAAGGGCCCGAAGAAACTCGACGCGTACTTCACCGCGTAAGCCAGGATCACCGTGTCCTGGAAGTTGGCTGCATCCAAAGCACGCCGTACGACGCCGACCTGGCCGTCCATCATCCCGGACGGGCCGACGATGTGCGCACCGGCCGAGGCCTGCGCGACGCCCATCTCGGCGTAGATTTTCAGCGTCGCGTCGTTGTCCACGCGACCCTCGGAATCCAGCACGCCGCAATGGCCGTGCGAGGTGAACTCGTCCAGGCACAGGTCCGACATCACCAGCAGCGAGTCGCCGGCTTCGCTCACCGCGTCCCGGATCGCGACGTTCAGGATGCCGTCCGGATCGAGCGCGCCCGAACCGACCTCGTCCTTCTCCTCGGGAACCCCGAAGAGCATCACGCCACCAAGCCCCAGCTGCGCCGCCTCGGCGACCGCCTTCCGCGCGGTGTCCCGGGTGTGCTGGTAGACACCCGGCATGGAGCTGATCGCGATCGGCTCGCGAGCCCCTTCCCGGATGAACATCGGCAGGATCAGCTGCCGCGGTTCGAGCGTGGTCTCCGCGACCAGCCTGCGCATCGCCGCCGACTGACGTAGCCGACGGGGCCTCACATCCGGGAATCCAGTCACAGCATTAGCTCTTCCTGCGGGAACCTGCACGGCGTTCGGAGGGGCGGGTCACGGGCTCGCCCGCCTCCACCATGGTGTCACGACGGCTGGCACCGAACCGGGCGAGTGCGTCGGCCAGCTCTTCGGCGGACGGCGCCTCGGCCATCGCGTCGACGCGCAGGCCGTGCTCCTCGGACGTCTTCAGCGTGGCCGGGCCGATGACCGCGATCACGGTCGACGCGTGCGGCTTGCCGGCGATACCGACCAGGTTGCGCACCGTCGAGGACGACGTGAACACGACCGCGTCGAACTTGCCCGACTTGATCGCCTCACGCGTCGGCGCGGGCGGCGGGGCGGCCCGGACGGTCCGGTACGCCGTGACGTCGTCGACCTCCCAGCCAAGATCGGTCAGACCGGCGACCAGCGTCTCGGTCGCGATGTCCGCACGCGGCAGGAAGACCCGGTTGATCGGGTCCAGCACCTCGTCGAACGGCGGCCAGTCCTCGACCAGCCCGGCGGCCGACTGCTCGCCCGACGGCAGCAGGTCCGGCCGGATGCCCCAGGCAGCGATCGCCTCGGCGGTCTTTTCGCCGACCGCCGCGATCTTCAGCCCGGAGAACGCCCGCGCGTCCAGCCCGTACTCGTCGAACTTCTCCCGGACCGCCTTGACCGCGTTGACCGAGGTGAACGCGACCCACTCGTAGCGGCCCTCGACGAGCCCGCGGATCGCCTTGTCCATCTGCTGCGGGTTGCGCGGCGGCTCCACCGAGATCGTAGGGACCTCTTCGGGCATGGCGCCGTACCGGCGGAGGCGGTCCATCAGCGGACCGGCCTGGTCCTTGGTGCGCGGCACCAGGATCCGCCAGCCGAACAGCGGCTTGGTCTCGAACCAGGACAGCGCCTCGCGCTGCTCGACCACGGCACCGACGACGATGACGGCCTCGCCGGTCACCTTCGCGGCGCGGATCTCCGCGGCGATCGTCTCCAGCGTGCCGATCACGCTCGTCTGCGCGGTCGTCGTACCACCGACGGTGGCAGCAACCGGAGTGGACGCGTCGAAGCCGGACTCGATCAGCGCCGCCGTGGTCTCCTTGAGAACCTCGGTCGCGTTCAGCAGGACCAGCGTCTGCTTGGCGTGCAAGCGGTTCAGGTCCAGCTTGGTCTCGGCCAGGTCGAGCACCGTGACCTCGCGGTCGTTCTTCATCGTCAGCGGGATGCCGGCGTACGTCGGTACGGCGCTCACCTCGCTGACACCCGGGATCACGTTGAAGCCGATGCCGGCCTTGCGGCACGCGGCCGCCTCCTCCGCACCGCTGGAGAAGGTGAACGGGTCACCGGTCAGCAGGCGGACGACGTTCGCGGCGGACTTGGCGGTCTTCACCACCAGGCGGCCACGGGCGGCGACGCGCAGTGCGCGGCTGCCCTCTGCACCGGAGCCGTCGATGATCTCGACACCCGGCTTGCAGTACGTCAGGAAGGCGTCGTGCTCGGGGCCCTCGACGACGACCGCGTCCGCACCGGCCAGGACATCGCGTCCGGCCAGCGTCAGCAGCGAGGGGTCACCCGGGCCGACGCCGACGAACGTGACGTGGCCGAGTGGTCTGGCCGCCTTCGCCGCCGCACTGGTCGCGGCAGCCTTCGCCGGCACTGTCTGAGGTGTCGCGGATGCCGCGGTGGCCGCTGCTGTCGTTGCGCTGCTCACGTCTGCCTTCGCCCTCGTCCTCGTGGTGCTTGTCGTCTTGGCTGTCGTCGTTCCTTGTGCAGGTGGATTCATTCGCGCTCCAGCAACTCGTTCGCCAGCGCTATGCCGAGAGCGACCGGGTCGTCCACCGGCCCGTTCGCGGAGAGCCGCCGTACGCCGTCGTCCTGGCCGAGCGCGCCCCGGAGCCAGAGCTCGGGACCGTCCTCACCCTCGACCACCTCGGCGAGCGCCCCGACCGGAGCCGAGCACCCTGCCTCGAGCGTGGCCATCATCTGCCGTTCCGCTGTCACCGCTGCCCGGGTCGCCGGGTCCTCCAGCGGAGCCAGTGCGGCCAGTACGTCGGTGTCGTCCGCCCGGCATTCGATGCCCAGGGCACCTTGTCCGGGAGCGGGCAGAACCTGGATCGGATCCAGGGTCTCGGTCACCTCGTCGAGCCGTCCCAACCGGGACAACCCTGCCCTTGCAAGGACCACCGCGTCCAATTTACCGTCTGTGACGAGCTTGATCCGGGTGTCCACGTTGCCGCGGATCCCGGTCAGCTCCAGCCCCAGACCGAGTGCTTCGAGCATCGCGACCCGGCGGGCCGAGCCCGTCCCGACCAGCGCGCCGGTCTGCAGTTCACCGAGGGTGAGACCGTCCCGGGCCACCAGTACGTCGCGCGGATCCTCGCGGACCGGGATCGCGCCGACCGTCAGACCCTCGACCGGGATGGTCGGCAGGTCCTTCAGCGAGTGCACCGCGATGTCGATCTCGTGGGCCATCAGCGCGTCGCGCAGTGCGCTGACGAAGACGCCCGTGCCGCCGATCTGCTGCATCGGCGCCAGGTTCACGTCGCCGGTGGTGACGATCGGGACCAGCTCGACCTCGTGCCCCAGTGCGCGCAACTGGTCGGCCACCAAGGTTGCCTGTGCGGTCGCCAGTGCGGACCGCCGGGTTCCCAGTCTGATCATGCGTGCTCACCTCCGCGCGCCTTGGGCGTCGTCACCGCATCGACCGTCGCCTGGTCGAGGGCAAACAGCTCGCGCAGCGCGTTCGCGTACGTCGGTCCGCCGGGATCGGCGGCAAGTTCCTTCACCCGAACGGTCGGGTTGTGCAGCACCTTGTCGACGACCCGGCGGATCGTCCGGGCCACCTCCTGCCGCTGGTTGTCGTCCAGGCCGGGCAGCCGGCGTTCCAGCCGGGCCAGCTCGGAATCGACGAGCTCACTGGCCATTGTCCGCAGGGCAACGACGGTCGGCGCGACCGACGCGGCGCGCCGGGTGGCTTCGAAAGCCCCGGTCTCCTCGCCGACGATTCGCCGTACATCCTCGATGTCGGCTTCGCTGCCGCCGGCAGTCCCCGCGAGGTCTGCCAGGGTGACCAGCGTGACGCCCGGAATGCGAGTGGCCTCAGGCGCAACATCACGCGGCAGAGCCACGTCCAGCACGCCGAAAGGCCTGCCGTCACTGGCGTTCTGGATCATCTCGGCGGTCAGCACGACACCGCGTGCACCGGTGCAGGACACCACGAGATCGGCCTCGGCCAGGGCGTCCGGCACGTTCGCCAGCTGAATCGCCGTACCGCCGATTCGCTCGGCCAGCAGGACCGCGCGCTCATAGTTGCGGTTGGCAATGACCACGCTCTTGGCGCCGTTGTTGATCAGGGTTTGCGCAGCCAGTGACGCCATCGAACCGGCGCCGACAACCAGGGCGCGGCGGCCTTCGAAACCGCCGACCGCCTCCAGCCCGGCGGACACGACCGAGCGACCGGCCGAGTCGATACCGGTCTCGGCGCGAGCGCGCTTACCGACCCGCAAAGCGTGCTGCAGAAGGGCATTCAGCTCAGTGCCGATCGTCTCCAGGTCCTGGCCGACGCGCAGCGTCTCCTTCACCTGACCGAGGATCTGGCTCTCGCCGACGATCATCGAGTCCAGCCCGACCGCGACCTGGAAGAGGTGCGCAACCGCACCCTCCTCGAAGTGCACGTACAGGTGCTCGGCCAGATCGATCAGCGCCACACCTGTGATGTCGGACAGGATCGCGGTGACCTCGTCCATCCCGGCGTGGAAGCGGTCGACCGTCGCATACACCTCAGTGCGGTTACAGGTCGCCAGTACGGCGGACTCCGACACGGCCGGGGTGTTCTGCACGGCCAGCGCGAGCTTGGTCGCCGCGTCCGGATCCAGCGCGACCCGCTCCAGCACGTTGATGTCCGCGGAGCGATGGCTGATGCCGACTACCAAGTAGCTCACGCGCTGACACCTCCACCCACGGCGGGCAGATCAGGAGCAAGACCGTTGGTCGCTGGTAGTTCTGGCACCTGGGGGAGCGCCACCTCTCCGGACTTTCGTTGTTCGTGGTACGCCAGGATCTGCAACTCGATCGAGAGGTCCACCTTGCGGATGTCGACGCCGTCGGGCACGGACAGCACCACCGGCGCGAAGTTCAGGATGCTGGTCACCCCGGCCGCGACCAACCGGTCGCAGACCTCCTGGGCCGGACCGGCAGGAGTGGTGATGACACCGATCGAGACCCGGTCGGTCTCGACGATGTGCTCGAGCTCGGCGAAGTCGCGGACCTCCATGTCACCGATCCGCTCGCCGACCAGCGCCGGGTCGGCGTCGAGCAGGGCGACGATCCGGAAACCGCGGGTCCCGAAGCCGGAGTAGTTCGCCAGCGCGTGGCCGAGGTTTCCGATTCCGACGATGACGACGGCCCAGTCCTGGGTGACGCCGATCTCGCGGGCGATCTGGTAGCGCAGGTACTCGACGTCGTACCCGACGCCGCGGGTGCCGTAGGAGCCCAGGTAGGACAGGTCCTTGCGCAGCTTCGCGGAGTTGACGCCGGCCGCGGTGGCCAGGTCCTCACTCGACGCGGTCGCGATACCACTGTCCGACAGCGCGGTCAGCGCGCGCAGATAGACCGGCAAGCGCGCGACAGTTGCCTCGGGGATGCCGCGTTCGGTTCTCGTCGGCGGGCCGGGACGACGGCTGCTGGCACGCGTCACAATTCTCCTGGGGGGTGGTTCTTCTCAGCCGCGTTCAGTACCCTGCGGCTCCTCTTACTCTAGGAGCTTGTGAACGTGAGAACAAAATCGGCGAACCCCAGGGTGACCGACAGCACTAAGCAGTAAGTGCCTTCCGCAGCCTGGCCGGGTCGACCCGCCAGAAGTCGTGTTGCTTGCCGTCGACGAAGGTGACCGGGATCTGCTCGCCGTACTGCGTGAAGAGCGCGTCATCCTGCGTGATGTCGACCTCGGTCCACTCCGTGCCGACCTCGGCGCAGACCGCCTCGATGATCACCCGGGCGTCGTCACACAGGTGACAACCCGGCTTGCCGTAGAGCGTGACGCGGGCGCTCACCCCTCCGCCCGGAGCCGGCCCTTGGCCACTTTGCCGGTGACCGAGTGCGGCAACTGCTCGACGACCTCGAGCTCGCTCGGGCATTTGAACCGCGCCAGCCGGGTGGATGCGTAGGCGGCCACGGCCTGCGGATCGAGCGTCGTACCGGCCTCGGCGACGATGAATCCCTTGATCGACTCACCGGTCTCCTCGGACGGCACCCCGATCACAGCAGCTTCCAGTACGCCGTCTGCCGCGACCAGCACCTCCTCGACCTCGCTCGGGAAGACGTTGAACCCGGAAACGATGATCAGCTCGCGCAGCCGGTCGACCAGGAACAGGTCGCCGTCGGAATCCAGGTAGCCGACGTCACCGGTCCGGTACCAGCCTTCGGCGTCGGGACCGTCCACGCCGTCCGGCCAGTAGCCGGAGAAGATGTTCGCGCCGCGGATCAGGATTTCGCCGGGGTCGTCGCCCTCGACGTCTTCACCCTGCTCGTCGGCGATCCGGAGCTCGACATTGGGCAGCGCGCGACCGACCGAGCCCGGCTTCGGTTCTTCCTCGTCCAGCGTGGTGGTCACGCCTGGGGATGCCTCGGTCAGGCCATAGCCCTGGTGGACATAGAGGCCGGTCACCTGCTCGAAGCGGTCGGCGAGACTGCGCTCCAGCGCGGATGCGCCGGTCAATACGACCTTGACGCCGGAGAGCGCCGTACGGAGATCTGGTTGGGCCAGCAGCGCATGGAGAGCCGGCGGCGCGACCGGGAGGCGGGTGACTTCGTGCTGCGCGATCAGTTCAAGGGTGTGCGCGGCGTCGAACCGCTGGTCGATGACCAGGGCCGCACCGGTCGCCACGGTCCAGCCAAGGACGGCGTTGAGGCCGAAGGCGTGGAACATCGGCAGGACGCCCAAGACGACGTCTTCGGGCCCCATTCTGTCGGGGCCGAGTGCGGAGAGGTTCCTCACGTTCGCTGAGAGTGCGCGGTGAGTGAGCATCGCTGCTCGCGGATCTCCACTGGTTCCCGAGGTGTAAAGCAGCACCGCGAGCGTCTCCGGGTCGAGGGTCGGCTGTAACACAGCGTCACCTTGGAGATCGCCCGCGCGCACCGTCCGGACCCCTTCGACGAGGCCGGCGAGGTCTGCGTCAGTGACCGCGAGGCGGGCCCCGGAATGCGCCACGACGGTGTCCACCTCGGGCTTGGTCAGCCCGGTGTTCAGCGGCACCGCCACCAGCCCGGAGCGAAGAACGCCCAGGTAGGAGGTGACGAACTCGATGCTGTTGGCAACCAGCAGGATGACTCGGTAGCCAGGCACCAGACCGGCCGCGGCAAACCCCCGGGCAGCGGTTTCGACGGCCGCGTCAAGCTCGGCCCAGGTCAGTCGCCGGTCGCCGTCGACCAGCGCCACCCGATCGCCGTGACGTCGCGCTGTGTCACGAAGCAGGTCCGCGAAGTTGAAGTCCACCCGCTGAGTCTGCCATGACCGATCCACGCTCAGGCAGGGCCCAGGTTGTCCGTAATGGTTGCAGCAGAGCGTGACGGGAGATATACAGGTGAACTCGTGGATGTGCTTCTGCTGAACCTCACACTGCAGAAACCCGTCCACGTCGGGGCGACCATGCGCGATAACCCCAAAGCAGGCTGCTCTGCGTCATCAGGTGGTGACGGAAGCAGTCCGCTGGCGCATTCGTGTGAACGACCGACGGGAAGGCGGCACGCCGCAAGCTGTTGACAGTGAGTACTCCAGGCGTAACGCTCGGTGCTCGCTCACGTCGCAGCCGCTGTGGCCATGCGCGGATGTGTCAATCGACGTGTCTTTCGAACGGGGAGAGATCTTGACGACGCCGGAGCCAAGTCCGGACGGGATGCGACGGGCTGAGCTCGTCGATCGCGCCCAGGCTGGAGACGTCGGTGCCTTCGGTGAGCTCTACGACGAGTACTCGCTCACCGTCTATCGCTACATCTACGCTCGGGTGTCGTCATCGGCACTCGCCGAGGACCTCACCAGCGAGACTTTCGTCCGGGCGCTGCGCGCCCTGGACTCCTTCCGCTGGCAAGGACGGGACTTCGGTGCCTGGCTGGTGACGATCGCCCGCAACCTGATCACCGACCACTACAAATCCGGCCGGGTCCGGCTCGAAGTGGTCACGGACGAGATCGAGACGCACGACCGGCAGACCGAGGGGCCGGAGGTCGACGTACTGGCCGCCGCCACCGCCGAGGTACTGCGGGACGCCGTCGCGGGCTTGCCCGACGAACAACGCGACTGCCTGACAATGCGGTTCTTCGCCGGTTTGTCGATCGCAGAAACGGCCAGGGCGCTGGAGAAGTCCGAAGGCGCCGTCAAGCAACTGCAACTGAGGGCCGTCCGGCACTTGGCGAAGGTTATCCCCAAGGACTTGAGGTGAGACGGATGACAACGAGTGTCTTCCGTAACCCGTCAGGGAGTTTCATCGTTCTCCATCGTGAGGACCTGTCGGTAACCCCGACTGGCCATTGAGGAGAACGAGATCCATGAGTGACCTACACAGGGCTCGAGCGCGCGCGGAGACCTTCGCGCACGCCGTCGATCACGGGCCCCGTCACTCTTCGCGACTGAGCGATGACCCGGAGTTGGAAGAGGCTGTAGAACTCGTCGGACGGCTGAGGACCGCCGGCGCAGTTGCACCTCGGCCGGAGTTCAGCGCCGAGCTAAGGCACCGACTGCTAGAGCAGGCGGCGGCCCGCGCGGCGACCACGACCCCGACCATGGTGCGCAGCACCCCTGACAGCTCCGACGACCCGCCGAGTGGCGAGGACGTCGACGCGTCCGTGACAGATATCCGCCATCGTCATGGCCGGCGCATCCGGCTCGTGGCCAGCACAGCCGCGCTGGTCCTGCTGGGAGGTGGCATCGGTTCTGCCGCTGCCGCTCAGCAGGCGATGCCCGGCGATACTTTGTACGGGATGAAGCGCAGTATCGAGAACGTGGCGACCAATGTGGGGATCGGCGACGACTCCCGCGGCCGGCGCGATCTCGAGCACGCCAAGACCCGACTGTCCGAGGTTCAGGCACTCGCCGCCAACGGCGGGTCCGCGACCACCATCAACGGCACTCTCGACGACTTCTCGGCGCAGGCCCGCAAGGGCGTGTCCCGGCTGGTCGCGTCGTACCAGCAGGACGGCGACGCGAGTGCGATCACTGCGGTCACGGCGTTCATCACCAGCGCCCGCCAGGGGCTGGTCGGGCTCGGGCCGAAACTGCCACCGGAGTCGCTGAAGTCGGCGGTCGAGGCCCTGGCCACGATCGACCAACTGGCTCAGCACGCGAACTCGGCCTGCCCGAAGTGCGACAAGCCGAAGCCGCCGAAGAACCAGCCGGTGCCCAGCACGGTCGGGGAGACAGTGGAGCCGCCCAGCGGCAAGCTGAAGACCCCGCCGGTCACCAACCCGTCGAGCGGCCCGAGCAGCAAGCCCACCACGACACCTTCCAAGGTGCCGAACACGACGATCGTCGGGGAGTCCCAGACGCCGCCACCCAGCGGCCTGAAGACCCCTCCGCGCCCGTCCACCAAGCCGAGCGGAACGCCGTCAGGCACCCCGACCGGCCCATCCACCAGCCCGTCGTGGCCCTGGCCGTTTCCCAGCCTGACCCTGCCACCGATTCTCAACCTTCCGGGTGTTCTGCAGACCCTGCTCCCACCCTGGAAGTAACAGCACCCGCACCACCCAAGAAGCCCGGCCCCACGGCCGGGCTTCTTGCTTTGCCTACCCCACACGCCGCGCCCAAAGGCCGGCCCGCTACGCCTTGGGCACGAACGCCATCTTTGAGTACCCACCAACCGTTTCGAAGGGCTCCACATGGTTGGTAGGCACCCAAAGACGCGCGGCACCCCCAAAGACGCCCCTCGCGCCCAAAGGTGGGCCCGCTGCTCTTTGGGCACCAACCTCATCTTTGAGAACCCATCAACCACTTCCACCCCGGCCAGATGGTTGGTGCGTGCCCAAAGATGCCGCACGCACCCAAAGACGCCAGACCCGTCCAAAGGTGGGCCGGCTGCTCTTTGGGCGTGGGCGTCGACTTTGAGCCCCCATCAGCCATTCTTCGCGGGCGCGCGTGACTGAACCGTGCTCAAGGCGCGGTTGGGTGCCCCGGTACGACGTACGGGGCGTCGTACTGAATGGGGTCAGAAGAAGACGCTGCGGCGTTGGACGAGGAGGGTGTAGAGGGTTTGCTGGATGGTTTCGCGGACCTGGTCGGTCACGTTGAAGACCAGCATGGGGTCGTCGGCGGCGCCGTCGGGGAACTCGTCGGTGCGGATGGGTTCGCCGAACTCGATCAGCCACTTGCTGGGGAGCGGGATCAGGCCGAGGGGCCCCAGCAGGGGGAAGAAGGGGGTGACGGGGACGTACGGGACGCCCATCAGGCGGGCCAGCGAGGAGAGGTTGCCGACGAGCGGGTAGATCTCCTCGGCGCCGACGATCGAGCACGGAACGATCGGTACGCCGGTTCGCATCGCGGCGCTGACGAATCCACCACGACCGAAGCGCTGCAGCTTGTAGCGCTCGCTGAACGGCTTGCCGAGACCCTTGAAACCCTCGGGCCAGACGCCGACCAGATTTCCCTGGCGGAGCAGGCGCTCGGCGTCGTCGTTGTTCGCCAGCGTGGCGCCGCCCTTGCGGGACCACTCACCGACGAACGGCGTGCGGAAGACCAGGTCGGCGGCGAGTGTGCGCAGCGGGCGGTTGGTGTGGTCGGCGACGATCAGCTGGGTGATCAGGCCGTCGAGCGGCATGGTGCCCGAGTGGTTCGCGACGATCAGTGCGCTGCCGGTCTCGGGGATGTTCTCGACCCCGCGGACCTCGACGCGGAACCACTTCTCCGCGAGCGGGCGCAGCAACGGCAGCAGGATCTGATCGGTCAGGTCGGAGTCGAAGCCGAACTCGTCGACCTCGTACTCCCCCGTCAGCCGCCGGCGCAGGAACGCGAACCACTCCGCGATCCGCCGCTCGCCGTCCGCACCGAACAGGTCGCGCGCGGCCTTCTCGAGGGCAGCAAAATCCAGCCCGGCCAACCCAGCCAGCGCCCCGAGATCCGGCCCCCGGCTCTCGGTCCGAGTGCTGCTGCTTCGGGTACTGCCGTCTTCGGTGACCCTGGCACCAGAAACCGCGTCGCTGGGCAGCTGCGTCACTGTCTCGTCTGTCCCCGACGTGCCTGACGCCTTGGAATCGGCGGTCTTCACCTTCGGCTTTTTCGGCTTGCCGTTCCCCGGGCCCGCGAGGGCGCGGGCAGCCGCGGAGGGCGTCGTACGACGGCCGCTTCCGCGACCTGGGCGTCCACCGGAGCCGATCGGGATCACCTCCGCGTCAGCCACGGAACGCTCCCAGCCCGGACGTGAGCAGCGACGTCACCTGGGTGGCCGCGCCCGGCCCGAGGGACTGCCGGAACTCCTCGAACGCCTCCGCGGTCGTGAACTGCGGCTCGAAACCGAAGTCGCTCCGCATCCGCGTGGTGTCGACGACGCGGCCATACGTCAGGAAGGTGATCTGGTCCGGCGAGAAGTCCGCCAACCGCGCGCGCCGCACGGCGGCCGCCGTACTGGAGGCTGTGAACGAGGGCAGCCGGACGACTGGGCGGCCGAGCCGGCGGATCGCCTGGGACAGTGCGAGCACACCGTCGCCGGCCAAGTTGAACGTCCCGGGGATCTCGTTCACCGTGGCGTGGTGGATCGCCTCGATGCCGTCGTCCTCGTGCAGAAACTGCAAGCGGGCGTCGTAACCGAAGACAGTCGGTACGACGGGGAGGCCGAAGTAGCGGGTCATCGGGGAGTCGGTCTTGGGGCCGATCCAGTTCGCCATCCGGAGCGTGGTCACGCAGACATCGGGGCGGCGCCGGGCGAACCCGCGCACATATCCCTCGACCTCGACCGCGTCCTTGCTCAGACCGGTCTGAGCGATCGCCCGCGGCGCCATCTCCTCGGTGAACATGGCGGGATCGCGAGGACCCGCGCCGTACACCGTGGTCGACGACTTCACCACCAGCTTGGCCACACCGGGTGCCTTCTGACAGGCGGCGAGCAGCTGCATGGTGCCGATGACGTTGATCTCTTTCATCGACGACCGGCCGCCGGCACTGCCCGGGGTGGCCACAACGCCGGTATGGACGACGGTATCGACGCCCTCGGCGGCAATCACTTTCGCGATCACGGGGTTGCGGATGTCGGCTCGAACGAACCGGACCCGGCCCAGCTCAGCACGTGGCGGAACCACGTCGATGCCGAGCACCGTGCCGATCGACGGATCGTCGGCCAGTCTTCGGGCACACCGAGCACCGGCATCTCGCGAGACGCCGGTCACCATTACTACCTGTGCCACGAGAAGCCCCCAGCCAGACAGCAACAACCCCACTGAACACCGCATCGCCTCAGTGCCTGAGGCGCGACGGGCCCTACTACTTCACAAACGGAGGCTACTTACCGAGCTTGCGGCGCTGAACCCGCGTCTTCTTCAGCAGCTTGCGGTGCTTCTTCTTCGCCATACGCTTGCGGCGCTTCTTGATTACAGAACCCACAGTAGGACCATCCAAACTCAAAGAGAACGTCGGCAAAGCTTACCTGTACGTCACCTCGTGGACCTAAAGCGGGCCTTGGGTAGGGTGGAGATCACGTCTGGGGAGGCTCGTATGAACACTGTCACGAAGGCCCGGTACGACGGTCTGGCCGACTGGTACGACGATCGTTTCGTGGTCGGCGCGGAGCCCCATCAGCCCGGTCTGCTCGAGCTGCTCGGTCAGGGCTCAGGCCCCTGTCTCGACATCGGCTGCGGTACCGGCCGCAACTTCGAAACCATCCGAGCCAGCGGGCGCGAGGTCATCGGCACTGACTTCTCCGCCGATCAGCTCCGCCTGGCGCGCGGTCGCACGTCCGGTCCGCTGTTCGTCTCCGACGCCGCTGCACTGCCGATCGCGGACGAGTCCTTCGACACCGCCATGATCATGTGGATCCACACCGACGTCGAAGACTTCGACCTGGTCCTGCGCGAGGCCACTCGAATCCTGCGTCCGGGTGGCGTGCTGGTCGTCTACGGCGTGCACCCGGCGTTCAACGGCCCGCATGTCATCTACAACGAGGACGACAGCCGGACCATCCATCCGACGTACCGCCAAGGCGGCTGGCACGAGGACTCGCCGGCCTGGGGCGAAGACGGCATCCGCCGCCGCGTCGGCATGCACCACGTCCCACTCGCCGAATACCTCAACGCGTTCCTCGCCACCGGCCTCACCCTCGAGCGTTTCATCGAGCCCGAGCGATTCGGCGTCCCGCACGCCCTCGCCGTACGGGCTACCAAGCCGGCCTAGAGGTAGTTGGCGACGGGGCCGAGGGTCAGGAGGCCGGACTGGGCTCCGGCGTGTTCGGCTGCGGCTGGGCGCAGGGCGGCTTGGGCTTTGGCCAGCATGGGTTGGTGATCCACCGCTTTGGCGGCTTGGGCAAGGAGGGCCCAGTGGACTTCGAGGAAGAGGCCTGGGGGCGGGGTTGCCGCATGACTGAGGAGTCGGGCGGCATACGAGTACTTGCCTTGGGCAACCAGTAATAGGGGCTGGATCCAGGGGGTGTGCGGCCCGTAGTCCACAGCCTGTACGACGGCTTGGTGTCGGAGGGCGTGGGTCGCAAGCGCCAGTGGGAGTAGACCGTGATCGAGACCGGGCATGGCGGTGGCCGGGCGTTCGGTCGCGGCTCGTTGGTAGGCAGCCGGGGTGTCGGTGCGGAGGGCGGCGTACCAGGCGGTGAAGACGCCCACGAGCGGTGAGTCGTGTCGCGCGGCCAACGCGTCAGCCGCAGCTGCATGCTCGTCGGCGGCGGCGTGGTCGGCGATGGCACAGGCCGACTGCAGGCGGATCAGGCGCCCGAGAATCTCGTACGACGGGAGCGCGTGGCGCTCGGCGAGGGCGATCAGCTCGGCGCCGATCCCGTCGCGGATCACCGACTGGCCGGCTTGTCGGCAGGACTGAATGAAGACGCCGTTCAGCGCGAAGGCGAGGATCGCGGGGTCGTCCAGGGTGCGGGCGAGCTGCTCGGCCTCGCGCGCTGCTTCCAGCGGTCGGTCGGCGCTGGAACCCCTTGATTCCAAGGCGACTGTCGCGAGTAGGCGGGCGCGGATCGCGGGGTGGTCTTGGGTCGGAAGAACCCGCTCGGCGGCTCGGACGATCGCAGCGGCCTGCAGCTCGTCGTCGGATCGCGTCCAGATCGCCGGTACGTCGTACGCGCCGATCACGCGTGCTGTCAGGTCTGGATCGCCGAGCTCTTCGGCTGCAGTGATCGCGGCCAGGCGGTGCCGGCGGACCTCGCCGAGTTCGCCGGTGACGGCGAGACTGCGCAGTAGCCCGACTGTTGATTCGAGTTGAGCGCGTGCGCCGCTAGTGCGTTGATAGGCAGCTGCGGTGGCAGACCACACCGACGCGGGCTCCACGGCTTGGTTGAGGATGTCCGCCTCGAGCCGAGTGAGCGCCGTACCGGGGTCTATGGCTAGCTGTTCGACCAGCATGGCCCGGGCCCGACGCAGTACGGCGAGTGCGTCGGCCTGGCGACCGGACTGGTAGAGCGCGAGCGCCAGGAGCCGCCAGCCCTCCTCACGCCACGGGTGCTCAGTCACATGCGCGTCCAGGTCAGCCACGGCCGCTGCGGCCTGGCCGTTAGTCAGTCGCGTGTCCGCCAGCCGCTCTACGGCCAGCAAGCGCAGCTCGGTGAGCCGTCCGCGCTCCCCCAACGCCCACGGCTCATCGGCGAAGTCGGCGTACGCGGGACCGCGCCAGAGCTTGAGAGCTGCTTCGTACTCCCCCGCCTCGACAGCCGCCTCAAACCGCCAGGCGTCGACTTTGTCCACCCGCAAGGCGTAGCCGGGGCCCTCTGTCACCAGCAGCTTGGGCTGTGTCCGCGGTGCGCGGTCTGGCTCGAGTGATCGGCGCAGTGCCGCCACAAACGTCCGTACGGCGCTCAGCGCGCCCTCTGGCGGCTCTTGCCACAGCTCGTCCACCAGGCGGGTCGCAGGAACCACCCGGCCACGCGCCACGATCAGCCGGGCCAGCACCGCCCGATGCCGCGGCCCCTTGAGCGCGACCAGCTCCCCCGCGTCATCCCAAGCCACCACCGGCCCAAGCACCCCGAACTCCACCCGCTCACCGTAGTGCTCATCCAACGCTCATCCACTCCCGCAACTCTGGACAGGTGAAGATCAACGGATTCGACTACCACCAGCTCCCCGGCGTCGACGGCGTCACCCTCAACGTCGCAGTAGGCGGCACCGGTACGCCGATCGTGCTGCTGCACGGGTTTCCGCAGACGCACCTGATGTGGCGGCATGTGGCCGCCAAGCTCGCTGTCGACCACACGGTCATCTGCCCCGACCTGCGTGGCTACGGCGACAGTGACAAGCCGCTCGACGGGTACTCGAAACGCACGATGGCGGCCGACATCATTGCCGCCGTACAGGCTCTCGGGCATTCGACGTTCGCGCTCGCCGGTCACGACCGCGGCGCCCTGGTCGCCTTCCGCGCCGCCCTCGACCACCCGGACACGGTCACCCACCTGCTCATCCTGGACGTGCTCCCCACCCTCGACATGTGGGAAGTCATGCACGGGGCCACCGCCGCCGTCGGATTCCACCTCTACCTGATGGCCCAGCCGCCCGGTCTCCCGGAAGCTTTGATCGCCGGTGCGCCCGATCAGTTCTTTGGTCACTTCCTCGATGTCTGGACGAAGGACCCGACCGCCATCCCCGCCGATGTCCGCGCGGTCTACCTGTCAGCGTCCCGCGCCGCTATCCCGTCGATCGTCGCCGACTACCGAGCGTCGGCTAGCGTCGACGTCACCGACGACACCAAGTCTCTTGCCCTAGGCAACAAACTTACTCAGCCTGTCACTGTCATCCAACAGGACTGGGGTTCCGCCCTAGGCTTCGACGCTGTCGCGTTATGGAGCGCCTGGGCGCCCGACCTCACCCACCAACTCACCACCGCCGGGCACTTCATCGCCGAAGAATCCCCCGACGAGGTGGTCGCCGCTCTCCAAACCCTCCTCACGCGCTAGCGTCCGAAGTACCGGCTGGGTGGTTGCTCGCCGCTGCGGCCGATTGACAGAGACGGATGGTGCGGCCCGGCGCGTGGCTGAGGGACTGGCGAGGTCGGCGACCGCGTGACCGCTGCTTGAGGTACTCGCTGTGGCTGGGGTCCAAGATCTGCGCCCAGTGGAAACTGCACGTCGCTCCTTGCACAAAATGTTCCACCCAAGCCCGGCAGGGTGTTTCGGGCGCTGGTTGGATGCGCTTTGTGGATCGCCAAGGCCGCTCCGTGCCCTTGGCGATCCACAAACCTCCGTTTCGGATGCGGCCGGGCCGGTACGGCGTTTGGTTGCGCGCCGCTGCGGCCGATTGAAGGAGACGGATGGTGCAGCCCGGCGCGTGGCTGAGGGACTGGCGAGGTCGGCGACCGCGTGACCGCTGCCTGAGGTGCCCGCTACGGCTGAGGCCCAAGATCTCCGCTAGTCGGTAATAAAGGGTCGCCATTTGAGAAAAAGTTGCCGGCCAACGACCCAGGCGGAGCGGAGCGCGGGGGTTGCTCGCGCTGGGTGGTAATTCCTTGTCGCTATGTGCGAAAAAGTTTCCACTCAAGGCCCCGGCGGGCCGGAACGTGGGCGGGCTCGCGCTAAGTGGTGAATTGTGGGGACCCGGTGACGAAAATCCACCACTTAGCGAGGCGGTCAGAGCTAGCCGAGGCGCTTCGCACTACGCGGGGATTTTTCGGGTCTATGCGCCGAAAAATCCACGTGTAGCGACGTGCGAGGGTCAGCCGCGCACGGCGGCACCCCAGACCTCCTTGCCAGCGCTTTTCACCACCACCAAGGGTCACTTTCCAGGCTCCCTCGCTACCGACCGCAACCACAGCGAGCACCTCAGACGGCGGGAACGCGATCGCCGGCCTCGCCATCCCCCTCAGCCACGCGCCGGGCCGCACCACCCTCCCACTGTAAATCGGCCGCAGCGGCGACCAGCCACAAGCCATACGTTTCCGGCCGCATCGGAGCGCGCAGCAACCGGTCCCGCCGTACAAGCAGCCCTCAGACGAAGAGGTGAGCGATTGAGCTCGCGAAGGCATCGACCGGAGGCGCGGTGACCAGGTGGCCATCACGCTTCACAACAGCACCGCCCACCAGAACGGTTTCCACATTGCCAGGATGAGCCGAGCTGACAACAGTGGCCACCGGGTCAACGAGCCCGCCTGCCAGATTCACATCCGAGGCACGCAACAGCATCAGGTCAGCATGGTTGCCCACGGCAAGGGACCCGACGGAGGGCAGGCTAAGGGCTTGAGCCCCAGCAACAGTGGCCAATCGGAGCACCTCAGAAGCGGTGAACGACCCATAGCCGAGCGCGAGGACCTGCCGCATGATGCTGAACATATCGCCAGGAGCGCTGGTGACGGTGTCGATCCCGAGCGCGAACGGGACACCCAAGGACTTCAGGCGCGCAGCCACAGCGGGACCCATCTCAAGCCGAGACTCGACAGCGGGGGTGATCGAAACCGAGGCCCCGGAGTCAGCAATCAACTTCAACTCGGAGTCCGAGAGATTGTTGCAGTGGACGTAGAGCGTGCTGGCGCGGAGCAGGCCCGCCTCGGCCAGCAAGGCGATCGGCGTCTGGGTGACCCCGCTGCGGTCAATGTGGGTGACCACCGAGAGCCCTAACTCAGCAGCGAGCGCCCAGTCAGCCTGAACAACATCGAACGGCGCGTACGCAGGCCCTGTGGAGGCGAGCGCGATCGTGATCCGCGGGGAGGCGAGGTCGGCGACATGATGCAGAGCGGCCGAGTCGACCATGCCACCGACCAGCGGCGATGGGCCGAAGCCGTAGACCGCACGGATTCCACTGCGATCCAAAGCATCAACGGCAGCCTCGGCAAAGACAGCCGAGCCCTGCACGTGCGAGTAGTCCTGCACGGTGGTGATGCCGCCGTCCAGGCACTCCAACGCCCCAACAAGGTTGCTCACAGCAACGTCTTCCGGGCGATACCGCGTACCACGCGCTTGCATCACGTGGTCGAAGTAGAAGCCGAGGTCGCCCTCGGTGCCGATCCCCCGCAGCGCCGTCTGCCAGACATGCCGGTGGGTGTCGACGAACCCCGGCAGCACGATCCGCCCCCGCGCATCGATCACGGACGCGCCGTCCGCCGGCAGTCCGGCGCCGACGGCAGCGATCCGACCATCCTCGATCAGTACGTCGACCCCGCGCCGAACGGTCACTTCCGGCGCGGTATCGATGACCAAACCACCCTGCACGAGTGTGCGCATCAGAAATCCCCTCAGTGGAAAGCTTTCTTAAAAGCTATCACCAAAGGCATCTAGACTGTCAACCATGACGACGGATCGGGTGGACGGGATCCTGGCGGCCTGGCAGCGAGAGCTGCCGGACACCCTGCACTCCACGAGCGAGCTGGTGAAGCGGACGCTGCTGCTGGCCGACGAGCTGGATCAGGCGGTCCGCCCAGTGCTCCGGGAGCTGAACCTCACCGGCGCCGAATACGGGGTGATCATCGCGCTCCGGCGCGAGGGAGCGCCATACCGGCAGAAGCCGTCGGATCTGAGCCGCAACCTCTTCCTGTCCTCCGGCGGCACCAGCAACGTCGTCAACCAGCTGGTACGGCGGGGCTACGTCGACCGTGAGCCGGACCCGGTCGACGGCCGCGGGACCCAGATCCGCCTGACCGACGCGGGGGTGCAGGCGGCCGAAGAGGCCGTGATCGCGGCCTCGAGAGCACACCACGACCACTTCAAGGACGTCCCGGAAGAGACGGTCGAGCAGCTCACCGAGCTGCTCCGCACGCTCCGGAAATGACGAAGCGGCCGGTCCCCCGTAAGGGATCCGGCCGCTTCTCTCGTGGTTATCCGGCCTGAAAGAAGGCGCCCTTGAGGTAGTCGTGCACTGCGTCCTCCGATACCCGGAACGAACGACCCACCCGCACTGCGGGCAGCTCACCGGAATGCACCAAGCGGTACACCGTCATCTTGGACACGCGCATAGCCGTGGCAACCTCTGCCACGGTCAGAAACTTCACCTCTGCGAGCGGCTGCTCACCACCGGACTTCTTTGATGCCATTTGCGCACCGCACTTCCAGCACGGATCGTGCGCCGGCTTCCCCTCCGGCACCTCCGTCCGTGCATAGGTTGAGGGTAGTGGCTGTTGGTGCGAATGGGAAAGAGGGGGACTCGTGTGACTCGATCCTGTGACGAAGTCAGTACGTAGGGTCGAGCCCCAGGAACGGGAAGCTGATGTCACGGCTGGCCTTGATCGACCGGTCCAGCCAGGCATCCGGGTTGTAACCGGTCGACCAGTCCACATACTCCGGGTCGCGCCCGTCTGTCATCCGCATCGGCGCAACCCGGCCGAAGCGGATCTGTACCTCTTCGCGCCAAGCAGCCGGTACGTCGGTCTGCGGGTCGATCGGCTTGCCCGCCACGATCGCCAGCAGGTGGCTCCAGGCCCGCGGGACGACGTCGATGATCGCGTAGCCGCCACCACCCGTCGCGACCCACTTCCCGTCACACACCTGGTGCGCCAGGTCGTGCAGAGCCAGGTACGCCGCCCGCTGCCCATCCACCGTCTTGGTCAGGTGCGCCAGCGGGTCCTCCACGTGCGAATCGCACCCGTGCTGAGTCACCAGGATCGACGGCTGGAATGCCTTGATCGCATCCGGCACGATCGCGTGGAACGCCCGCAACCAACCGGAATCCCCGGTCCCC
The DNA here is from genome assembly GCF_004349055.1 of Kribbella antibiotica. Taxonomy (GTDB): domain Bacteria; phylum Actinomycetota; class Actinomycetes; order Propionibacteriales; family Kribbellaceae; genus Kribbella; species Kribbella antibiotica. The sequence continues at coordinate 120,125 of NZ_SMKX01000003.1, read as the reverse complement.
GGCGGCAGCGGAACGTTGATCGCCGACCCCCGCGCATCCGGTCCGCCGATCTCACCCGAGCTCCCGGTCCCCGGGAAGAGCGTGGTCGGCGACTCGTGCAGGCTCACGGTCAGCACCCGCGGGTCGTTGTAGAACACTTCCTGTACGCCGTCCCCGTGGTGCACGTCGACGTCGACGTACGCGACCCGCTCAGCGCCGTTGTCGAGCAACCATTGAATCGCGACCGCCGGGTCGTTGTAGACGCAGAACCCGCTGGCCCGGTTCGGCATCGCGTGGTGCAGGCCGCCGACGATGTTCGCCGCGTGCAGGACCTCGCCCTCCCACACCGACCGCGCCGCCTCGACGCTGGCGCCGGCGATCTGCGCGCTGACCTCATGCATGCCGGCGAAATTGTAGGTGTCGTCCGAACCGAGCCCGTGGTCTAGATCCGGTACGTCGGGATCCGCGCTGGCCCGCTTGACCGCCTCGACGTACTCAGCCGTGTGCACGGTCCGGAGCAATTCATCACTCGCCACCGGAGCCGGCACGACCGGCAAGTGGTCGAAGATCCCGAGCTGCTCGGCCAGCCGGATGGTCAGCTGCACTCTGATCGGGCTCATCGGATGGCCGCGACCGAAGTCGTACCGCGTCAGCGCATCGTCATAGACCAATCTCGCCTCACCACTCATGGATCCGACCTTAGCGGCCCACTGATGATTCGGGGTCTGTCGAATGGTTTGCCGGGGCCTGTCCGCCGACCGACGATCAGGTGCCAGAACCGCTGGCCCGTCCCCCTGGAGGAACCTCATGCGCGCCCTCGCCCGCGTTCTCCCCGCGCTCATCGGCTCGGCAGCCCTCATCGGTACGGCGTTCACCGCCGGAACCGTGACCAGCGCCACGAACGCACCCGCCGCCGACGATCCCGCCGTACCGATCAATCGGGCGACGCCGACCAAGCTGATGCCGATCGGCGACTCCAATACGGCCGGCGGCGACGCGCCCGGAGCGTCGTACCGGGTGGATCTCTTCCAAATGCTGCAGGCCGACAACCGCCCAGTGGACTTCGTCGGCTCGGTCACCTCCGGCCCGACCGTGGTCGGCGACCGCAACCACGAGGGGCACGGCGGCTGGACGCTCGGCCAGATCCAGGGCGGCGTGGTCGGCTGGCTGAACACCTACACGCCGGACGTGATCACGCTCCAGATCGGCACCAACGACATGTACGACGACGCCTCGGCGGGCGCCGCGCCCGGCAAGCTGTCGGCGCTCATCGACACCATCACCACGACGCTGCCGAACGTCCGGGTCTTCGTGAGTGCCATCCCGCAGCTCGCGAACGCCGACCATTACAGCCGGGTCGCCGCCTTCAACTACACGATCCCCGGGATCGTCGCCGCAAAGGTTGCCGCGGGCAAGAAGGTCGACTACCTCGACGCCAACTCGGGGCTCTTCCATCCCTACGACTTCGTCGACATGTGGCACCCGAACTACGGCGCGGCCTCCAAGGCCGCAGTCCGCTGGTACGCCGCCCTGACCGGCCAGCAGGTAACGCGTTTCGAGGCAGAACAGTCAGCTAACGCGTCGATCAGCGGTGCGCCGACCAAGCGGACCCAGATCACCTCGGCCTCCGGCGGCGCGAAGATCGGCTACATCGACAACCCGGACAGCTTCGTCAAGTTCAGCTTCGAGGTCGGTACCACCGGCAACTACCGGATCCGGGCCCGGGGCGCGAACGGCATGAACGCCACCTGCACCCACAAGGTCAGCGCCAACGGCGGGCCGCAGCAGATCGTCAGCTACCCGTCGTACAGCTGGGACTTGTTCGCCATCTCGAAGGTCGACCTGCCGCTGACTGCCGGAAAGAACACGGTCACGTTCATGAAGGGTGACTGCTACACCGAGCTCGACGCGATCGACATCAGCCTGGTGCCGACCGCCTAGAGGTTCTGGACCATGAGGGTGAGCGGGCGCGTCGCGTCGTAGAAGGTGTCGACGCGCCCGGTCGACTCGAAGCCGGCCCGGCGGTAGAACGCGGCGGCGCGTGGAGCGGCGTCGTACACCCAGAGCAACAGGCGCTTGAAGGACTGCTCTCGCGACCAGACCAGCAGTTCAGCCGTCAGCGCGTCGGCCACGCCGACTCCGCGGAACGCCGGGTCGACCCACATCGACAGCATCAGCGCGGCGTCGGGGTCGCGCTCGTCGGGACCAGCCGGTACGCCGATGACCATCCCAGCCGGTTGCCCGTCGGACTCAGCCAGCAGCGTCACCTTCGTGGGGTCGCCCAGCCGGGCGCGCCAATCCGCCTCGGTCTGCGCGACCGAATCGTCGTACGCCTCATAGAAGGACTGCGGCGCCTCACGCAGGGCCCGGAGCCGGACCTCGCGCAGGATCTCCCAGTCGCCCACGGCCAATCGCCGTACCTGCACCGTCATGCTCTTATTTTGGCTCCCGGTGCAGGGGGTTGGAGCAGCGGGCGGCGCGACACCCCTCCCAGGACGCGCCGGCCCGCTCAAGCGCTGGGTCAGCAGCGGGTCCAACGAACGGTTCATCGGTGCCGGGCTGCAAAGCGTTACAGGATCTGCAAGGAAAAACAGAATCATTGCCCAGAGTGAGCCTGAGGTAGCCGTCTCGCCGGTCCCGGGCTAGGCTTGAGGCGTGAACATGAAGCTGCAGCAGTGGTGGGCCGTCTAGGGCGGTCACCCGGCGTTCACACGCATCCACGAGGCCGTCTCGCCGAGACGGCCTTTTTTCATGCCTCGGTGAGACCCCACACTCACCGAAAGGCACTGCTATGACCTCGCTCTCCGGCATCACCCCGTCCGGCCGCCTGACCCTCGGCAATTACCTCGGGGCCCTGTCCCGGTTCACCGACCCGGACGGATTCTTCTTCGTCGCGAACCTGCATGCGATGACCACGAAACACGATCCACGGCGGCTAGCCACGCTCACCCGGGAGTGCGCGACGCTGATGCTCGCCGCCGGAATCCCACCCGGAGCCGTCTTCGTCCAGTCCGACGTCCCCACCCACGCCCAACTCGCCTATCTGCTCGAATGCACGTCGTACGTCGGCGAGCTGTCCCGGATGATCCAGTACAAGGAGAAGGGCGGCCGCCCGATGACCCGGGCCTCGCTGTTCACCTATCCGTGCCTGATGGCCGCCGACATCCTCCTGTACGGCGCCCAGCGGGTTCCGGTGGGCGGTGATCAGGACCAGCACGTGGAGCTGGCGCGCGATGTCGCGGTCCGCTTCAACCGCGAGTACGGCGACACGTTCGTCGTACCGGAGTTGCACAAGGCGGCGCTGGCGACGCGGATCAAGGATCTGGCCAACCCGACCGCCAAGATGAACAAGTCCGATGCCGACGACGCGGTCGGGACGATTCGGCTGCTCGACCCGCCGGATGTCATCCGGCGACAGATCATGCGGGCCGTGACGGACTCCGACAACGAGGTCCGCCACGACGAGGCCGCCAAGCCTGGGGTGACGAATCTGCTCGAGATCCTGGCTGCGTGCACTGGTGGTGATCCCGCGCAACTGGCGCTGGGTTATTCGTCGTACGGCGATCTCAAGCGGGATGTTGCGGACGCCGTACTGGCGGTCATCGAGCCGCTGCAGAAGGAGTACGCGCGGCTGGCGACCGACCCCGGCGCGATCGACGGGCTGCTGGCGCAGGGCCGGGATCGGGCCCTTGCGGCCAGCGAACCAAGACTCCAAGCGGCGATGCGAGCCATGGGTTTGGCAGGCTGTGCTCCATGAAGATCCGCGCCGCCACTTTTAACCTCCGCAACTCCTCCGCCCCGGACGGCGAAAACGCCTGGCCGCTGCGGCGAGAAGCGGCCGTGGCGGCCATCGAACTGCTCGAAGCGGACGTGGTCGGGCTGCAGGAAGTGCTGCCCGACCAGCTCGACTACCTGCGCTTCCGGTTCCCGAAATGGGAGATCGTCGGCGCGGGCCGGGACGACGGTATGAGCGCCGGCGAGCACTCGTCGGTGCTCATCCGCCCCGGCGACTGGAAGCTCGAGCGCTCCGAAACACGCTGGCTGTCCGATGACCCCGGTACGCCGGGCTCGGTCGGCTGGGACGCTCATCTGACCCGAGTGGCGACGCTGGTGTGGCTGCGACACCGCAGCGGTACGACGATCGGCGTACTGAACACGCATTACGACCACGCAGGTCAGGTCGCGCAGCTGCAGTCGTCGCGACTGGTCGCCAAGTGGACCGCGGGTGACTTGCCGTGGATCGTCATGGGCGACCTCAACGCGACCCCGGATTCACCGCCGTTGAAGGCCCTCACCGACGCCGGCCTGCGCTACGCCGTACCGGCCGATGCCGGCGGCAGCTGGCACGACTTCACCGGCGCCGAGGACGACGACCGGATCGACCACATCCTGGTGAGCCCGGCCTGGACAGTGACCGAGGCAGCCGTCTCGCACTTCCGTCCCGGCGGACGGCTGCCCAGTGATCACTGGCCCGTGATGGCCACGCTGTCCCTTTAGATCTTGTTGAAGACCTCTTCGCGGAGGCGTTCGAGGGTTTCGAAGCGCTTGGCGCCGGAACCGAACCAGTGGTCGGGGACGAGGACCTCGTCGATGCCGGCCTCGGGGTACTGCGCGACGACGTCGAGGACTTCCTGGGCGGAGCCCATGATCACGTGCAGGCCGCGGGCCTCGAAGTCCGCCTTGCGCGCGACCGCCTCGGTGTCACCGGGGGCGATGACTTCGAGGAAGGTCTGGGCGGAACGTCGTACCGACTTGGGGTCGCGGCCGATCTTCTCGCAGTGCTCGGCGAAGACTTTTCCCTTGTGGGTGGCGAGATCCGGGCGCCCCCAGTGGTTCCACTCGTCGGCGTACTTGGCAACGATGCCGAGGGCAACCTTTTCGCCGGAGGCGCCGATCAGGACCGGGAGCTTGGTGGGCTTGGGCTCGAGCGGGGCGTCTTTGAGCTGGTAGAACTTGCCGTCGAAGGTCGTCCGCTCCTGCGTCAGCAGGCCGGTGAGCACCTGGCAGGCCTCTTCGAATCGGGCCAGCAGCGGCTTCACGGCAGGCAGTTCGATGCCGTAGGCCTCGTGCTCGTTGACCTGCCAGCCGGCGCCGATGCCGTACACGAACCGGCCGTTGCTCATCTGGTCGATCGTCGCGGCCGCGTTGGCGGCGACGGCCGGGTGCCGGTAGGTGTTGCCGAGCACCATCGAGCCGATTCGCACCCGCTCGGTGCGGACCGCGAGACCGGCGAGCAGCGCGAACGCCTCGTTCACCGGAGTCGACAGGTCGTCGCCGTTCTTCATGAAATGGTCGGCGATCCAGACGCCGTGCCAGCCGGTACGTTCGGCGTACTTGGCACCTTCGAGGATCTCGGTCCAGCTGCGACCGGCGTTCGGCCAAAAGGAAAAGTCCATGGCCTCGACCCTACGTCTGGCGTTAAACCAGGTGCCAGCGCATCAGGAAAGAACCAATGGAGAGCACCAGGTAGAGCAGGACGAGCAGGGCGCCGATGCCGGGGCGCGGGGTGGCGCGGCGGGCCGGGCGGCCGACGGCCCGCTGGCGCAGGGCCTCCATCACCGCGGCGACCTCGACGGTGCGGTCGGCCGGGATGCCGTTGATCTCGTTCTCGTCCTTGCCGCGGGTCAGCACGACGTTGTCGCTGCCGACCTCGAGCTTGTCGACGTCCTGCCAGGGCAGGCTGCGGATCAGCATGCTCGTCCGCGCCTTGAGGCCGGTCGGGGTCAGCATCACGCGGTAGAGCACGACGCCGCCGGCGATCCGGACCACCGAGGCGCCGATGATCGTCAGCAGGAAGACCGCGAGGATGTCGCGGGCGCCCATCCAGAGCCAGGAATTCAGCGCGGGGATGGCGATGAACGGCACCACGAACAGCGCCCAGGCCCACCACGGCGCCGGGTCGAGCGGCACCCGCCACGGCAACTCCGGCAGCTGCGCCACCGGCTCCGGGGCAGCGCTCAGCTGCTCGGGGCTCTTCTGCGCCGAACGATTAGCCATGGGCGGGAACGATCATCGATTCATCCTTGCCGAAAGAGTGGGCTCAGAATAACGCCAGCCACTCCATTGGTGTTATTCGGCAGGGGTTATTCGGCGGCGAGATCGCGGGAACGGTTGCGCGCCGCCTCGATCGCGGAGAGGAAAGCCGCACGGACCTTGTGGTCCTCCAACTCCCGTACGGCGGCGGCCGTCGTACCGCCCGGGGACGTCACGCGCTCCCGCAGAACGGTCGGGTGCTCACCGGTCTCCCGCAGCAGCTTGGCCGAACCGACAACGGTCTGTACGACGAGGTCGGTGGCCGTGGTGCGCGGCAGGCCCATGTGGACACCGGCCTCGATCATCGACTCGACAACGAAGAAGATGTACGCCGGACCGGACCCGGAGATCGCGGTCACCGCGTCCTGCTGCTTCTCCGGAACGCGGATCACCCGGCCGGTCGCGGACAGCAGGCCTTCGGCCAGCGCGAGGTGGCTCTCGTCGCAATGCGCGCCACGGGAGATCGCCGCCATGCCCTCGTCGACGAGAGCCGGCGTATTCGGCATCACCCGAACGACGGCCACGCCTTCGGGCAGCCGCGACTCGATGAAGCTCGTGGAGATACCCGCGGCCAGCGAGACCACTGTCTGGGTGGGCTTCACCACCGGCGCGATCTCGGCCAGGAGCTCCGGCATGTCCTGCGGCTTCACGACCAGCACCAGGGTGTCGGCCTTCGCTGCGGCATCCAGGTTCGAGACGACATCGACGCCGTACCGCTCGCGCAGCTCGGCCGCCCGCTCCGCCCGCCGCTCGGTGATCAGCAACTGCTCCGGTCGCCGTCCGGCCCGAATCAGCCCGGACAACAACGTCTCGCCCATCACACCGGCCCCGAGAATGGCCACCTGGTCAGTCATGCCCACACAGTACTGACGATCCGCCACGCATCGCGCGCAATTTGTCCACGCGGAGGACATAGGATGTCCTATGTCATAGCCTCCTTCGCCCTAAGGACCGCCCATGCGACTTCGCCGCACCTTCGCCACTGCCGCCACTGCCCTGCTCCTGCTCACCGGGAGCATCGGTACGGCGTACGCCGCCGTACCGGACGAGGACGCCGACGGCCCCGACACCAGCACCATGACCAACCCCGCCATGACCGTCACCGCCGCAGCCACCGCCAGGCCGCTCGCCGCAAAGACCCAGGCCGGGCCCGATACCACCAAGTGCCGATTCTTCGGCACCTATTGGGGCGAGACCTGCTTCCAGTGGGTCGGTGACAACCAGTGGGTGCGCGACCTTCAGGAGAACGGCTGGGCCACGGTCGTCCACGTGCAAACCAACTACGGCAAGGACAACTACTGCCAGTCGCTTCCCGCCGCCCAGGGTTGGGACTACTGCGACTTCGACCACAAGGAAGGCAAGTGCGTCCGGTTCCGCTTCTACGAGCTGAAGAACGGCACCACGCGAAACTTCACCGTCTGGAGCAACTGGTACGGCACGGAGTACGGCTCCCTGTGCTGATTACTTCTTGCTGATCCCTACTTCTTGCTGATCAGGGACCGCGCGAAGAACTGCAGGTTGGCGGGACGCTCGGCCAGGCGACGGACAAGGTAGCCGTACCAGTCCTCGCCGTACGGGATGTAGATGCGCATCGTGTGGCCGAGTCCTGCCAGCCGGAGCTGCTCTTCGGGGCGGATGCCGAACAGCATCTGGTACTCGAAGGTGCCCGGGAGGCGGTTGGCGCGCTCGGCGAGCGAGCCGGCGATCGCGATCAGCCGCGGGTCGTGCGAGGCGACCATCGGGTAGCCGGTGCCGTTCATCAGGATCTTCAGCGCCCGGACGTACGCCTTGTCCACCTGGCGCTTGTCCTGGAACGCGACCGACTCGGGCTCCTTGTAGGCACCCTTGCAGAGCCGGACCCGGGAACCGGCGTGCGCCAGGTCGCGGCAGTCACCCTCGGTACGGCGCAGGTAGGCCTGCAGCACCGCACCGGTCTCCGGAAAGTCCTGGCGCAGCTCGCGCAAGATGCCCAGCGTGGAGTCGGTGGTGGTGTGGTCCTCCATGTCGAGAGTGACCGTCGTACCGGCGTTGCGTGCAGCGTGGCAGATCGTCCGAGCGTTCTCGAGGGCGATCTTCTCGCCGTCACCCGGCAGCGCCTGGCCGACGGCGGAGAGCTTGACCGACACCTCGGCGTTCTTGGTGAGGCCTGCCGCGGAGAGCTGCTTGAGGACCTTGAGATAGGCGTCTGCGGTGGCGGACGCGGCGGCCAGGTCGGTGACGTCCTCACCGAGGTGGTCGAGCGTGACGTTCAGGCCACTGGCGACCAGCTTCTCGGTGGCCAGCACGGCCTCCGGAGCAGTCTCACCGGCCACGAAGCGCGACACGATGCCACTGGAGACCGGCATGGCCGAGACGGCCTTCTTGATCTGGGGGCTGCGGGACATGCCCAGCAGGACTCGGCGAAGCACTTCTGTTCTCCTCCTCGAAGCCACCCGGCCCCGTATGCCAGTGGTGTCAGCAGGCTACGCGCCTGAACACGGCGCTCCATAATCCTGTGGCCGGAACCACACCAGTGGCGTACTGGTCCGATTACGCTGTGTGTCCGCACCCTGGGCGAGGGAGGATAGGACGTATGCCCATCTTCAAGCGTCGCAAGGCGGCCGTTGTGGAGGCCGACCCGATCGGCGCGTTCTGGACCTGGTGGACCTCGGTCGGCTCCGAACTCGTCGCGGACGCAGTCGCCCGGAAACAGCCCGCCGACGTCGGCGCCACGCTGAGCGAGTGGGTCAACCGGGTCCACCCGGAGCTGGACTGGGAGCTTGGACCGGGGTTGCACGCTCAGCACGCGCTGATCGTCACCGCCGCGGGGAATCCGAGCCGGCGGGCGATCGCCCGGCGCTGGCTGCGGTCCGCGCCTGCGTCCGACCGCGTCTGGGAGTACGCCGATCTGCGGCGGCCGGGGCCGGTGAGCACGATCCAGTTCGAGGGCTTGCCCGCCGTACCGATCGAGCAGTCGGTGGTCGAGGTGGACCCGGACGCGTCGTCGATCCATGTCGGGGTTTATCACCCGGCGTTTCCCGAGTTGCCGGTCGAGGTGCGGCAGCGGGTGACATTCCTGATCCTCGATCTGGTGCTCGGCGAAGAGATGGTCGAGACGTGGATCGGCGCGATCGACACCCTGGACGCCGTACCGGCTGAGGCTCGGCCGATCACCACGCTACTGCCGGCCGTGGCTGCTTTCGCCGCCGAACACACGCTGGAAGACGGCAGCCCCGCCTGGAAAATGCTGGAGGGCACCCGCGACGGGCACCGCCTGATCGCGACCGCCGAATACCCCCTGCGCTCCATCCGCCGCCCGCACCTCGACACCCATGTCGAAATCTCCGTCGGCTACCCGGTGACCCGCGACGACGGCCTCCCCGAATCCGAGATGCTCGACGAACTCCGAGCCTTCGAAGACCACCTCACCGACCGCCTGGGCGGCTCCGGCAATCTGCTGGCCCACGAAACCTCCGCCGGCACCCGTCTCCTCCACTACTACACCGACGGTACGACGCCCGCCGCCGCCCAACTCCAAGCCGCCACCCCCGGCTGGCCGCACGGCAAAGTAGCCGTCACCACCACCCAAGACCCCGCCTGGGAAAACGTCTCCCACCTCTCGGGGTAACCCTCCGCCCCGATCACTTTGTGCACGCATCACCTCTTCGTGCACGCGGCGCACCGTTGTGAACGCATCGCATCTTTGTGAACGCATCGCATCTTTGGGGCCCCACCAACCATCGAGAGCGCGCCAAAACGGTCGATGGGTACCCAAAGTGCACCTCCGCGCCCAAAGAGCAGCCGACCCACCTTTGGGCACGCTTCGCACCTTTGGGCACGGTTCGCATCTTTGGGCACGGTTCGCATCTTTGGGTACGCACCAACCACGGGAAGCGCGTTGGGATGGTTGATGGGTTCTCAAAGTGGATGCTCGCGCGGCTGGACGGTGGATAGATGTGCTCCGCGCCAAGTGATCGCGATGGACCGGCGTAACGCGAACGTCCCGGCCGGTCCAGACCACCGCACCGATCGGCGGATTCGCCACCGAGTCCCCACAACTCACAGTGAGCGCGAGCAGACCCGCGTTCCGATCCGCCGCGGTCGTTGGTCGGTAACTTTTTCTCAAATGGCGACCCTTTATTGCCGACTAGCGGAGATCTTGGGCCTCAGCCGTAGCGGGTACCTCAAGCGGCGGCCACGCGATCGCCGACCTCGCCAGTCCCTCAGCCACGCGCCGACCCCAGCCACCCCCTCACTGTAAATCGGCCGCAGCGGCGAGCAACCAAACGCCGTACCGAACCGGCCGCATCCGCAGCGGCGAGCAACCACCCCGCCGTACCGAAACCAACCCCAAAGCGGCGGATCAGCGGAGGACTACTGCCAAATAGAGGCAGCAAACATCCGCAAACCGCCCTCCACCCGGGGCGACCCACCTTTGTGGAACCCCAACGGCGCTCAGCGCCCAAACGAGTCCACAAAGGCGCGGGGTGGGCAGGCGAATCGGCTAGGCGTGGTCGGTGGGAGGGACGCATGCCTCGTGTCGTTGAAACGTCGGTCGCTTAGTGTGCTGTGCATGTCTAGAGGAGGACTTGTGGGACGTCGTCGCGGTTTTGGGTCGGTCATCTTGGCTTTGGCGCTGGTGGGGGTTTCGGGGGCGACGGCACATGCCGCGCCGCTGTTCACGCCGGGTGCGGCAGGCGCCGGGGATCCGTATTTCCCGGATATGGGGAACGGCGGGTACGACGTCGGGCACTACGACATCAACCTTGCGTTCGATCCGAAGACCAAGTCGATCAGTGCGACCACGACGATCCTCGCCAAGGCAACCCAGAACCTTTCGCGCTTCGATCTGGATTTCCAGGGGCCGTTGAAGATCAGCAAGCTGACGGTGAACGGGCGGGCCGCGTCCTTCAAGCGCACTGGCGCGCAGGAGTTGGTGATCACGCCACCGAGAGGCCTTTGGCGGGGTAGCAGCTTCGCCGTCGCCGTGACTTACTCAGGCGTCCCGCAGAAGATCGATGATCCGGCGCTGGGGATCTCCGGCTGGGCCGCGACCAAGGACGGTGCGGTCGCGCTCAACCAGCCGATCGGCGCGGCGACCTACTTTCCGGTGAACGACACCACGCGCGACAAGGCGACGTACAGCCAGAGCATCACGGTGCCGACCGGCCTGACCGCGCTGTCCAATGGTGAGCCCGGCCCGACCACCAAGCACGGCGGGAAGACGACGTTCCGCTGGCGGATGAACCGGCCGATGGCCAGCGAGCTCAGCATGATTGCCATCGGCGACTACAACGTCACCCGCAGTACGACGGCCGACGGGCTGCCGAACATCACGGCGATCGGGAAGTCGGTGGACACCAAGGCCGGGCAGGGCAAGGTGTTCAACGAGACGACCGCGCAGATCGTGCAGTGGGAGTCGTCGGTGTACGGGCGTTATCCGTTCGAGTCGACCGGCGGGATCATCGGCGATCTGGGCGTTCACTACGCGCTCGAGAGCCAGGGGCGGCCGGTCTATGACCAGCGCTCCAGCAATGTCAGCGGTGGGCTGCTCGCGCACGAGCTCGGGCATCAGTGGTTCGGTGACAGCCTCACCCCGTCGCGCTGGGCGGACATCTGGCTCAACGAAGGCTTCGCGACGTACTCCGAGTGGCTCTACGACGAGAAATTCAACAAAATCCCAGCGCAACAGACCTTCAAGGAGACCTACGCCGGCACGAAGGACTGGAGCGGCAAGGTGGCCGACCCGGGCCGCGACCAGATCTTCGACGGCCTCGTCTACAACCGCGGCGCGATGACTCTGCACGCGCTCCGGCTGAAGATCGGCGACCGCGCCTTCTTCCGGCTGCTCAAGCAGTGGCCGACCACCCACCGGCACAGTGTCGTCTCGACGCAGGACTTCATCCGGTACGTCGAGCGGCAGACCCACCGCGATCTCGGCGCGTTCTTCCAGGCCTGGGTCTACCAGCCGGGAAAACCGGCCCTCTGAGGGTGCAACCTGGCTGAGGCCGCTTTCCGTCTTGGGGTGGACATGGAGAGTGGAGGACACGGATGAGCGAGCGGGACCAGGCGTTTGTCGAGTTCGTGGAGACGGCGAACCCGTCGCTGCGAAGAACGGCGTACCTGATCAGCGGGGACCGGCACAAGGCGGACGACATCGTCCAGGACGCCTTGTACAAGCTGTATCTGGCCTGGCCGAAGATCAGCAGGGTCGGGAATCCGTTCGCTTATGCGCGCCGGATGGTCGTCAACGCCGCGTACGACGGTGGGCGGAAGCCGTGGCGGCGTGAGGTGTCGAGCGCTGACGTGCCCGAGCGCACCGTCGAGGACTTCAGTGCAGGTCACGCCAGCCGTGACGAGGTCCTGGAGGCGCTGCGCACGCTCGCACCGCGGCAACGGGCGTGTGTCGTGCTGCGGTACTACGAGGACATGACGGTCGAGCAGACCGCCGAAGTGCTCGGGTGCGCGGAAGGCACGGTCAAGAGCCAGGCGGCTCGTGGTCTCGAAACTCTCCGCAAAGCCATGACCCGCCGATCAAGCCCGGCGCTGTGAAGGAGGACCCGATGTACAACGACCCTGAGGTCAGCGCCGAGCTGCACCGGATCGCCGACGACCAGCCCCTGACCCCGTTCGACACTGCAGCCGTCCTCAACCGCGGCCGGACGACGCGCCGGCGCCGTAAGTACCTGTCCATCGGTGGAGCCGTCACCGGGGTGGCAGCGGCCGCCGTCGTGGCCACGTTCCTGTCGGGCAGCCTGCACGCCGGTGGCAAACCACCGGTGGCAGGCGACCAGCAGGAGAACTCGCAGTTCAGCGCCGTACCGGGGGTTCCGCGCGGTGAGGACGGTGTCGCGCAGAAGCTCTCGCGGGCGGAGACCGAGCGCCGCTGCAGCCTGCGCTACCCGGGCGAGAAGCGGCCGCTGAGCGCCACCACCACTCGCTTCATCTCGGGCCGCCCGATCGGTTACGCCTTCGACAAGACAGCAGGCGGCTCGGCCCAGCCCCAGCGCATGGCCTGCCTCATCCCCGGCGGCGACCGGCCGTCGGCGGTGCTGATCGCGGCCGCGAAAGCGGACCCGCTGCCGACCACCGACGCGAACCGGCTGCGAAACTGCTCGGTCGCGGCCTGGACCGACATGACCACCTGGCAGATCAAGGCCTTCGATCAGTCGGCCAAGCTCAAGGAGGCGTGGCTGGTCGCGGTCTCGCCATCCGGACGTACGGCGATCAGCTGCCAGCTCGGCAACAGCAGGATGTGGGTACCGCAAAGCGAGTCGGAGATCAACGCCGTCAAGACGGACAAGATGGACGCTCCCGTACTGCCGCCCGTTCCAGGAGCGGCACGGCCGGATCTGCTGCGGGTCGCGACCGGCGCCTACGGATGTGAGAGTTACCAGTGCAGCGAAGGCAGTTCGGCGGTCGGCTGGGGTCGCGCGGCAGCCAATGCGACCACCGTCAAGCTGGAACGGGGCCCCGGCCCCGGACACGAGGTGAAGGTGACCGACGGCTGGTTTGCGATGGCCTGGTTCCGAGCCGGCGCCCTGGACACGAAGAAGAGGTTGACGATCACGGCGTACGACAAGGACGGCAAGGTCGTCCGCGTCCTCAGAACCACTGGGTGAGCGCTCAGATCACGGCGTACCCCGTCTTGGCGGTCAACGCGTCCAGCACGGGGTCGCCGTACCGGCGTCTGAGGTCGGCGAAGATGCCGGCCTTGTCGGCGCCCCAGCGGGCGACGGTGGCTTCGTAGGTGTCGCCGCTGAGGAAGACCGGCGGGGTCCGCTTGCTGTGGAACTTGTCGGCATACAGCACCAGCTCCTCCTCCCGAGTCTCCGGCAGATAGTCCGCCACCGGGATCGGGAGTTCCTGCTGCAGTACGTCGTCCCGGGTCAGCCCGACGCCCGTGTGGTGCGACGCGAATCGGCAAATCGGCTCCGAAAACCCAAGCCCTGCTAGCAATTCGTGGCCCAGCACCCCGTGCCGGATGTAGGCCGTCGTACCGACTCGGTAGACGCCGACGTCGTGAAGCAATGCACCGGCTCGTACCAGATCGCCGTCGACATCGAGCCCGGTCAGGAACTGCGAGGCCACCGACCACACGATCTGACAGTGTTCGTAGACCAGCTCGAACGCTTCCCGCGAAGGTGCCGCATCCTTGTGTACGGCGAGGATCTCGCGCTCGGTCGGGATCACCCGGTGAGGTGGTGCTGCAGGACCGGGGCCAGTCGGTCGACCAGGATCTGCAGGTCGGCCGAGACGACTGGTTCGAGCTCGATCAGGTAGCGGACCATCGCCAAACCGATCAGCTGCGTGGCCACCAGACTCACCCGAAGCTCAGCATCAGGAACGTCCAACGCCTTCGACACCGGCTGCAGGACGAGCTGCGTAATCCCCTCGCGCATCGCCCGAGCGACCTCGTCGCTGGCCACGACGCTGCGGAGGATCGCGCGCATCCGCTGCTGCCCGTCCGCCGATTCCCACACTTCGAGGAACGCGGTCGCGAGCCGTCGGCCGATCTCGTCGCGCGGACCGTCCAGCACGGCGGCGGCGATCTGCCGTGGGTCGACCGGCAAGGCCATCGACTCGATGAACAACGAGTCCTTGCTGTCGAAATAGTGGTGCACGAGCGCCGCGTCCACCCCGGCCTCACGGGCCACCGCGCGGATCGACGTTGCCGTGAATCCCTTGTCTGCAAAGGTCTTCCGGGCCGCGTCGAGAATCTCGCCGCGGGTGTCCGGTCCGCCGGGACGGCGCCCGGGACGCGGGCCTTCCGTCGCATGAGGGCCAGGCGTCGTACGGGGGTCTGTCACGGAGTCAGCTCCGAGATCTCCCCCTCCGGGGTGACCGCGAACGACGACGAACGACGCGAAGAGGTACGCGCGCTGTGTCTATTTTTGACGAAGTGCTTCTTGGTGAATTCCAGTGACTCGATCAGGTCGATCTCACGCTCGGAGCGGCTGGCCGCGCGCCGGGTGTTGATCTCGATGATGATGTGCCCGCGGAAGTCCTGGTTGGCCAGGTTGTTCAGCAGATCGGCGGCCCGCTGCGTCCCGCGGCCGGGCACCATGTGCTCGTCCTTGGCCGAGCCCGTCCCGTCGGTGAGGTGGACGTGCTTGAGCGTTCGGCCCATCGTCTCGGCGAGCTCGACGCAGTCCTGCTCAGCGGTCGACGAGTGCGACAGGTCGAGCGTGGTGTGTGCGTAGCTCTGCTCGGTCGGGTCCCAGCTCGGCGCATACGCCTGCAGGCCCTTGCCCGGTGCACGCCACGGATACATATTCTCGACCGCGAAGATCACGCCGGTCTCGTCCTCGAGCCGCGCGATCCCCTCGACGAATCCGCGGGCGTAGTCGCGCTGCCACCGGAACGGAGGGTGTACGACGACGACGTCCGCGCCGAGGTCCTTCGCGGCTGCGGCGGAACGCTCCAGCTTCTCCCACGGATCGGTCCCCCAGACCCGCTGGGTGATCAGCAGGCAGGGCGCGTGGATCGCCAGCACGGGCAGCTGGTGGTAGTCGACCAGTCGCTGAATCGCATCGATCTGGGTGCTCAGCGGATCGATCCCGACCATCACCTCGACCCCGTCGTACCCGAGCCGGGAGGCCAGCTCGAAGCAGCTCGCGGTCGTCTCGGGGTAGACCGACGCCGTCGACAAGCCGATCTTGGCAGTGCTGAGCTTTCCAGCGGTGCGAGAGGGCATCGGGGTCACCGGGGCTGGAGCTGGTCGAGCTGGGACAGGATGACGCCTTCACGCAGCGCCCACGGGCAGATCTCGAGTGCGGGCAGGTCGAACAGGTCCATCACCGCATCCGCAACCAGCGCACCGGCGACCAGCTGCGACGAACGGCTGGCGGAAACGCCGGGCAGCTCGGCGCGCTCGGCCGACGACATCTTGATCAGCTTCGGCGTCCACTCGGCCAGGTCGTTGCGGCTCATCGACCGCGGCACGTACCAGCCGTCGTCGGACGGAGCCGCGCCACAGATCCGGGCCAGCGACCGGAAGGTCTTGCTGGTGGCAACCGCACGCTGCGGCCTACCGGCCCGCAACACGTCACCGGCAACCGAGGCCATCTCCAAGCGAATCCGCTTGCGGAGCGCACGGATCTCGTCCTTGTCCGGCGGGTCCTGGTGAACGCCCTCGCGGGTCAGCCGCCCGGCACCGAGCGGCACCGACACCGCGACCGTCGGCTCCTCGTCGGACCCGGCCGCGATCTCCAGCGACCCGCCGCCGATGTCGAACACCGCGAGCCGACCCGACGACCAGCCGAACCAACGCCGGACGGCGAGGAAGGTCAGCCGCGCCTCGTCGACACCGCTCAGCACCTGGAGGTCCACCGAGGTTTCGGCCCGGACCCGCGCCAGCACCTTCTCGCCGTTCGGGGCCTCCCGCAGCGCGGAGGTCGCGAACGCCATCACCGACTCGCAGCCCTTGTCCTCGGCCAGCTCGGCGGCCTCCGAGATGAACGCGACCAGCTCGTCGGCACCGGCGTCGGCGATCTTGCCGTCCTTGTCCAGGTGCTCGGCCAGCCGGAGCTCGGTCTTGTGCGAGTACGCCGGCAACGGCGCGGCACCGCGGTGCGCGTCCACCACGAGCAGGTGGACGGTGTTGGAACCTACGTCTAGTACGCCGAGCCGCATATCAACAAACTACTTCACTCCCGGTGTATCAGTTGTTTCGGAGTTGCCGTTCGTAGTTCTTGACGACAGGCGCGTACGCTGCACGGGTGCCTGAGGTTTCTCTTGATTTTCCCCGTGCGTGGGTGGAGTTCACCGATCCTGACGATTCGGACCAGGTGTTCCGTTGTGACCTGACCTGGCTGACGTCCAACTGGAGCTGCATCTTCGGTGGTGGTTGCGCCGGCATCTACAAGGGCCGGCCCAACGACGGCTGCTGCACGCTCGGCGCGCACTTCTCCGACGACGAGGACGAGAACCGCGTCAAGGAGTACGTGAAGCTGATGACCAAGGAGGACTGGCAGTTCCGCAAGGAGGGCAAGCGGAACGGCTGGGTCGAGACCGACGACGAGGGCGACCGCAAGACCCGCGTCTGGGAAGGCGCGTGCATCTTCCTGAACCGCCCCGGTTTCAACGGCGGTATGGGCGGCTGCTCACTGCACGGCCTGGCCCTGCAGAAGGGCGTGCACTTCGTCGAGACCAAGCCCGACGTCTGCTGGCAGCTGCCGATCCGCCGCACGTTCCGCGAGGTGGAGCGCCCGGACGGGACGACGTACACGGAGGTCGGCATCGGTGAGTACGACCGCCGCGGCTGGGGCCCTGGCGGCCACGACCTGAACTGGTACTGCACGGGGAACACCGAGGCGCACATCGCCGTCGAGGCGGTCTTCGAGTCGAGCAAGGTCGAGCTGCAGACCCTGATGGGCCTCAAGGCGTACGACGTCCTCGCCGAGCTCTGCAAGCAGCGTCTCGAGGCGGCCCGCCCGGTGCTGCCGCACCCGGCTTCACGCTGAACGACACGCAGGTCCCCCACTATCGGCGGGGTTTGGGGCAAGAATGCTGGCATGCGTCTGGATCATCTGTCGTACGCGGCCGGCCCCGATGGGTGTCTGGCGACTGTTGAACGGCTGTCGGCGCTGCTCGGAGCCGACTTCGTCGACGGTGGTGTGCACCCGCGGTTCGGGACCATCAACTACATCCTGCCGCTGGAGAACGACCGGTATATCGAGGTCGTCGACGTCCTCGACCACCCGGCGTCCGACAAGGCGCCGTTCGGGCAGGCGGTCCGGGCTCGCAAGGAGCTCGGTGGCGGCTGGCTCGGCTGGGTGGTCGCGATCCGCGACATGGTCCGGATGGAGCGCCGGCTCGGCCGCGAGTCCGTCCCAGGCAACCGGCACCGGCCCGACGGCGTGAACCTGACCTGGCGGCAGATCGGCGTGAAGGGTTTGATCGCTGACCCGCAACTGCCGTTCTTCATCCACTGGGACGACCTCGGCGAGCACCCTTCGGTGGGCGGCAAGGGCCTGCGGCTGACCGCGCTGGAGATCGCCGGTGACCCGGTTCGCGTGACGGACTGGCTCGGACATCCGGCTGATCATCTGCTGGACGACCTGGACGTGAAGTGGGCCGGGCCGAACGGGCAGCCGGGGCTGATCGCGGCTCAGTTCGAGACGCCGAACGGCGTCGTACGGATCTGAATTCACCCTGGGCTTGACCTGGTCCCTTTGTCGGCCTAACGTACAACCAAATGGTTGTACGTGAAGAAGTCGTCGATCGGTTGTTGCACGCGCTGTCCGACAGCACGCGGCGCGACATCGTCCGGCGCTGCCTGGTCAGCGAGGCGTCCGTGTCCCGGCTCGCGGAGCAGTACCCGATGAGCTTCGCGGCCGTGCAGAAACACGTCGCCGTCCTGGAGCAGGCCGGGCTGGTGACCAAGGAACGCAGCGGACGCGAGCAGCTCGTGCGGACCGATGTCGAAGCCGTCCGCCGGGCCCGTACGGCGATCGACCAGCTCGAAGCGGTCTGGCGCGCCCGCGTGGACCGGATGACCGATCTCTTGAACGAACCGAAGGGCGATACGCATGAGCGTGAAGAGCGTTGACAAGGACCTCGATGCACTGACTCTGACGCTGGTGGCGGAGTTCAGCGCGACCACCGAGCAGGTCTGGGAGCTGTGGGCGAACCCGCGCAAGCTCGAGCAGTGGTGGGGCCCGCCGACGTACCCGGCCACTGTCGTCGAGCACGACCTGACGCCGGGCGGCGAGGTCACCTACTACATGACCGGCCCCGAGGGCGACCAGCACCACGCCTGGTGGCGGTTCATCGCGGTGAACGAGCCGAAGTCACTGGAGTTCGTGGACGGGTTCGCCGACGCCGACGGCAACCCGGTCGACACCATGCCCACCAACACGACCACGGTGACCTTCAGCCCGTACGACGGCGGCACGCGGATGGAACTGCGGTCCGTGTTCGACACGACCGAGCAGATGGAGAAGCTGATCAGCATGGGCATGGACGAGGGCCTGACACTTTCGGTCGGCCAGATGGACGCCCTGCTGGCGAGCTAAGTACGGGTGAAGTACGGACAGTGACGCGCGATCGCGGTTCGTAACGTCTGGGGCATGAATACTTTCCGGAAATCCTTGATCGCCGTTCTGGGCGCCGTTGCGACCGTGCTGGTGCTGTCCGCACCGGCCAATGCCGCGCCCATCGACAAGAAGCCCACCAACGCAGAGATGGTGCAGATCGCCGAGCAGACCGGACGGGTCTGGGACGAGCAGAAGCAGGAGCTCGTAGAACGCTGGGATTGCAACACCGGCGATGTCTGTTTCTACTCCGGCCCAGCCGGAACTGGCGACATGTGCCACTGGTCAGGCAACGACGACGACTGGCAGAGGGGCTCAGTCACCTGTTCTTGGTCCGCGAGAACCACCGTCAAATCGGTGAAGAACAACGGGACCAGCACCGCCTACAACGGCGTTCGCTATTACGACCAAGTTGGTCAGGACCGCGACGACTCCGTCGGCTGCATTCCGCGCGGCGGGCGCGGAACACTGCGCAACGAGCGCTTCCTCAAGTCACACAAGTGGGAAACCGGGGCGTGCGGCTGAGCATTTGAGAAACGAGCGGCCGGTCGAATCGCCGACCGGCCGCTCGGACCTTGGCAGCACGCAGGATGTGCCTCTGCGGGTAGTACGGGCGCGGTACGGGCAGCGAGGCGTTCGTGGTGGTTCTTAGAGTCCAAGTCTTGTCAATCAAGACACCAAGACTCGGAGCGAACACACCATGCGTGCCATGAAACGTCGACAGCGTGCACTACTTGCGTCCCTGACCCTGATCTTGACTGCAGCGCCGCTGACCGTGGTGGCGACCTTGCCTGCGGAGGCGGCGTACGGCGAGTGCAACTCGGCCAGCTGGCGCGTCGCCAGCACGGTCGGTCTCTGGGAGTACACAAAGGTTCCGGTTCGCACAGGCAACGGAATGCACTGCTACATGGGCAAGCAGCAGGGGTCCAAGTCCGCGGTCATGGCCCTGCAGGACGCCATCAAGAGGTGCTACTGGGACACCCCAGCCAGCGACTACATCTCTGCCAGCGGCGGGGTCGATGGCAAGTACGGCGAGGGCACAGCCAAGGCTGTTCTCTGGTTGCAGGTCCACCGCTTCGGATTCAAGGGGAGCAACAGGGATGGCGTTTACGGGCCTGCCACCCGCGCTGCCATGATGTGGCCGATGCACCACACCAATTCCTCGGGGGACTACATCCCGATCTACGAGTGCTGGAACTACAGCGGGATCTGAGTCACCGGGCCTGCGGCTGAGCACCTGATAACGGGCAGCCGGTCCACTGACCGGCTGCCCGGACCTCCTGTGGTGCGTAGGATGTTGGCTGTGCCCACGCCCCGGGAGAGCGACTTCGGTGGGTTGTTGCGCGGTTTTCGTCAGGACGCAGGGAAGACTCAGCGGGAGCTCGCGGACCTCGCCGGACTCAGTACCGGGGCAATCCGCGACCTGGAACAAGGCCGGAGCCGTGGCCCGAAGCCGGACTCGATCGAGGCCATCACCACCGCCCTCGCACTGAACAGCGAGGACTCCGAGAAGCTCAGGACGGCTGTCAAAGCTGGCCGAGCCGTCACAACCTCCACGACCACCGATGTCGATGGGCCGTTGCGCATTCGTGTGCTCGGCCCGCTCGACGTTCGGCATGGCGAGGTCTCCGTGCCCATCGGCGCCGGTCCGCAGCGCATCTTGCTGGCCAGGCTTGCCCTCGCGGCCGGTACGACGGTGAGTCAGGCCGAACTGATCGATCTCCTGTGGCCGAACGACGTTCCGCACAACGTGGCGAACCTGTTGCAGACCCGCGTCGCCAGGTTGCGGCGACTACTCGAGACAGGCGGCGCGGCCCCTGAGGTGATCGTCGGGAGTCCATCCGGCTACCGGTTGGCGGCAGCCGCCGAAAGCCTTGACCTGCTGGCGTTCCGCGCTCTCACGACCGACGCCGTACGGGATGATCCTGAGGTTGCCTTGAGCAAGCTTGCCGAGGCGGTGGAACTGTGGCGCGGGCTCATCGATGTCGAGGTGATCGACAGCAGCCCGCTGTACGTCGCGATCTCCAACGAGTACGCCGCTACCGTCCGCGACCTGGCCGGGTTGGCGCGCGACCTCGGTGAGCCGGAGCGGGCGCTGAGCGCCCTGCGAAACCTGGCAGGGCAGCGCGAGCTGGACGAGCCGTTGCACGTCGAGCTGATCCGGACCCTTGCTGCCGCGGATCGGCAGGCAGAGGCCCTCGCGACGTACGACCGGATCCGGTCTGCACTCGCCGGCCAGCTCGGCGTCGACCCCGGCGAAGGCCTCCGCGCTGCCCATCTCGAGGTGCTCCGGCCTGGGGCACCGGAGCTACCAGGACTGGCGGTCGTCCAGCAGACGCCGTCCGCACCGCCGGATTTCGTGGGGCGCGCGGACGAGCTCACAACGATCGGTACGGCGCTCGGCCGGCCCGGTGCAACCTGTTCCCGAGTGGTACTGATCAACGGTATCGCCGGGGTCGGTAAGACCGCCTTGGCGCTGGCG
Organism: Kribbella antibiotica; assembly: GCF_004349055.1. Classification (GTDB taxonomy): domain Bacteria; phylum Actinomycetota; class Actinomycetes; order Propionibacteriales; family Kribbellaceae; genus Kribbella; species Kribbella antibiotica. The sequence goes on along the minus strand of NZ_SMKX01000003.1, from coordinate 98,615 downwards.
GCCGCCCATCAACTGCGGGCGCAGTATCCGGACGGTCAGCTGTACGCCGATCTGCGCGGCGCCGACGCGATCACCCCCGAGCCCATCCAGATCCTCGGCCGCTTTCTCCGCGCACTCGGCGTACCAGGACGGCGGATCGGAACCGACGCAGCCGAGGCGTCCGCGCTACTGCGCAGCGAACTTGCCGACCGTCGAATGCTGATCCTGCTCGACAACGCCCAGGACGCGGCTCAGATCCGGCCGCTGCTCCCGGGGGCCGGCGGCAGCGACGTGCTCGTCACCTGTCGACGGCGACTACCGGACCTCGCCACCACCTACGTCGTGGACCTCGAGCCTCTCCCCCACGACGACGCGGTCCTGCTGATCACAGCCACCGCTGGAACCCGGCGGCTCGATGGCGATCGATCGGGTGTGAGCGCCCTCGCGGAGGCCTGCGCCCGGCTTCCTCTCGCACTGCGGATCGCCGGCGCACGACTCGCCACCCGGCGGCAATGGACGGTCGCCGATCTGGCCAACCGGCTGGAGGACGGCAACCGGAAGCTCACCGAACTCAGCCTGGGCGAGTCCAGCGTGCTCAGCAGCTTCGACCTGAGCTACGCAGACCTGAGCGCCGACGCACAACGCGCGTTCCGGCTGTGCAGCCTCCACCCTGGCGACGACTTCAGCGCCGAGAGCGCCGGAGTTCTGCTCGGCATCCCGGTGGCTGCCGCAGATCGGGTGCTGGAGGTGCTGCTCGAGGCCAACATGCTGTTGCAGCACACGAAGGACCGCTTCCGGTTCCACGATCTGCTCGGCCTCTACTCGCGCCGGCTGCTCGCCGAGGATGCCGAGGGCGCGGCTGCACGAACCCGGTTGAACGCCTGGTACGTCGAGGCGGTGACGGCCGCGATCAACCTCGTACACCCACAACTCGTGCGGCTCGAGGCCCATCCCGCACCGGAGACCTTCTTCAGGTCGAAGGCCGACGCGCTCGCTTGGCTCGACGCGGAAGCGCCCGCACTGCTGGCGGTCGTGAAAGACCCAGGCCACTCCGACAGCCGGTCACTGTCCTGGCGGATCGTCGACCAGCTCCGGGGATACTTCCTACTCCGGAGGGATGTCGACGGCTGGCTACTGTCGGCACAGGCCGGATTGGCGGCTGCCGAAGCGGCCGGGGACGATGCCGCTCGAGTGGCGATGCTGATCAACCACAGCCAGGCCGTCGGAGCCCTCGGACGGGACGAGGAAGGACTGGTCCAAGCTCTGACCGCCTACAGCCTCGCGGTGGAGATCGGCTGGCCCGCAGCTGCCGCCTACCTGGCCTATCTGATCGGATGGTTTCACCAACTGCGGGGCAAACTCGCCGACGCGGACCTGTGGAACGACCGCGCGCTCGATCTGACCGAGAACGACCATGGCCACCTCCGCGCCATCGTGCTCAACAGCCTCGGGATGACCCGGCTGTATCAGGGCGAGCTCCAGAAGGCAGCCGACCTGTTCGGCGCCGCCCTGCAGACCAGCGATTCCGGGCCCGAGTGGGCGACGCTCACCATCCGGGGAAATCTGGCGAGCGCCGTCCGTCAGTTGGGCGAGGCCGACCGCGCAGCTGCCCTGCTCAACGAAGTACTGGATGCCTACCACCGCCGCTCGTACCTTCGGGGCGAGCTTTCCACGCTGGACGAGATGGCCAAGTTGTATGCCCAGCGCGGGGATGGACCGGCTGCATTGCAAGCGGCCCTGCGGGCCTACGAGCTCTCGATCGCCGTCCGTGACCCGAAGGCCCAGGCCCAAACTGCCTCGACGGTGGCCCATGTACACCTCGCTCTAGGCGATGTGCCCGCCGCCGTTCAGTGGGTGGAGACCTGTCTCCCGCTCGCGCGGACGACGTACCCGTATCTGGAGGCCGAAGCGCTGATCACGTTGTCCGCTGCCCGTCAGCTCACCGGTGATCAGGCGGCCGCGACCGAGGCCGCTGAGCAGGCGGCAGCCATTGCTGCCGCTTGCGGCTTTCGTCTGGTCGAAGACCCATCCGCTCGTTAATGGATGTTCTCCAGCTCGGACAGGGAAGTCTCGAGGTGGGTGAGCAGCCGCTGCAGATGAGGGACGGTCCGGCGGCAGCCCACGAGGCCGAAGTGCAGTTGATGGTCGTAGCTGGTGACGCTGATGTTGAGCGCCTGCCCGTTCATCACGATGCTCGCCGGATACATGCCGAGCAGGCGGGATCGGTTCCAGTACAGCGGGCTCTCGGCCGGGCCAGGCACGTTCGAAATGACCAGGTTGTACGGCGGATTGGTGAGCCCGGCGACACCTGGTAGCACCGCGGACGGGCCGGCGACGGCGAAGCCGAGTGCTCCGACCATCAGGTTCTGCAACGGGCTGAGCCCGGACAACACACCCTTGCTGTACGTCGTTGATGCGGTGATCCGCTTGATCCGCCGCTCGGGGTCGGCCTCGTCGGTCGCGAGGTCCGCGATCAACGTGGACAACGCGTTGCCGCCGCCGGGCGCATCGTCCTTACCTCGCAATGACACCGGGACCATCGCCGTCAAAGGCTTGTCAGGTAAGGCGTTCTGCTCGAGCAGATAGTTGCGCAGGGCACCGGAACACATCGCGAGCAGTACGTCGTTCAGTGTCGCGCCGGTGATCGCCCGCACCTTCTCCAGCCGCTCGATCGGCCACGACTGCGCTGCGAACCTGCGAGCCCCGGTGATCGATTGGTTGAAGATCGTCCGCGGCGCCTGAAACGCCACGGCGGAATGCTCGTTCACCAAACTCTTCAGCCCCACCGGGGTCAGCCCTGCGATGTCCGCGAGCATCCGGGCGGTGCCGCCGACCGCGCTCGCCGCGCGGCCCGGCGTACGGCCGAGAGCTGTGAGCAGTTCGGATGCGGTCGGTAGTCCCGGAGCGACACCTGAAGAGGACTTGGCCGGCAGGGCATAGGTCGCCGGCATACCTGTCTTCGTCGGATCTGTGGTGAGTGTGTCCTGCATCCACTTCAGCGCGGTCACGCCATCGATCATCGAGTGGTGGATCTTGCTGTAGACGCCGAACCGGCGCCCTTCCACCCCCTCGATCAGGTGGATCTCCCACAGCGGCCGATGCCGGTCCAGCAACGTCCCATGCAGCCGACTGGTGAGCTCGAACAGCTCCCGGTACCGCCCCGGCCGCGCCAGTCCGGACAGCCGGACGTGGTACTCCAGATCGATGGCGTCGTCCTGCTCCCAGGACCAGTAGCCGAGGTCGAGCGCCCGGTTCCGAACCCGCTGCGAGAAGACCGGATTCACCTGCGGCGCATCGAGGATGTCGTGGTACAGCCGGGACACGAAATCTCGCGTCCCTTCGGGGAAGACATGATCCCGCCCAGCGCCTTCCGGCAGCTCGAACAGCATCAGGCCGCCGACATGCATCGGCTGTTCCCGGCTCTCGCCGAGCAGGAACATTGCGTCGAGTGGTCCCACTGCGGTCATGAGCACCTCCGCTCCCCGTCTACTTCAGCTAACAGTGCCGAGGGGATTTTTGTTATCCCCTCAGCAACTGAAAGATCAGTCCAACGGTCGGTAGTTCACACCTAAAGCCTCGATCCGCGCCAGGTGCGGACGCAGCCGTGTGAGGAATTCGTCGTACGAGACCTTGGGGGAACCCCAGGCACGCTCGGCGAGGGCAGAGAGCCGCGGGAGCAGCATGTAACCGACCTGCTGCTCGTCCGGCATGTACTCGGTCCAGACGTTGCACTGCGTGCCGATGATGAGCGCGGCTTCGTCGTCGGAGAGGCCGGCCGGGATCACCTCGAAGTCGTAGACCTTCTCCAGCGGGATGAAGTTGCCGATCGCCAACGGCTCCGTCGCCGGGTCGCCCTGGTAGTAGTCGAAGTAGACCGACTCGCTCGGCGTCATCACCGTCTGATGGCCGGCCTTGACCGCGATCTCGCCGCGCTCGGCACTGCGCCACGCCATGATGACGGCGTCCTTCGGGCAGTCGGTGTCGACCATCTCGTCCCATCCGACCAGCCGCCGGCCCGCCTCCTCCAGCACGATCGCAACCTGGGCGGTGAACCAGCCCTGTAGCTGCTCGGCGTGCTCAAGCCCGAGGTCGGCCTGCCGCTTCTGCGCCTTCTCCGCGAGATGCCACTGCACCGACGGGCACTCGTCGCCACCGAGGTGGACGTACGGGCTCGGGAAGATGTCCAGCACCTCGCGCAGCACCGTCCGCACGAACTCGACAGTCTCGTCGTTGACGTTCAGGACGTCGTCGCTGATCCCCCACTCCTGCCGGACGCCCAACTGGTGCTGCGGGAAGTTCCCCAGCTCCGGGTACGCCGCGATCGCCGCCTGCATGTGCCCCGGCAGATCGATCTCCGGTACGACGGTGATGCCGCGCTCGGCGGCGTATTCGACGATCTCGCGCAGGTCGGTCTTGGTGTAGAAACCGCCGTGCCGCTTACCGTCGTAGGTGAACTCGGACTGCTCGTGAGTCATCCTCCCGACCATGCTCTCGTTGCGCCACGCACCGACCTCGGTCAGCTTCGGGTAGGCCTCGATCTCGACCCGCCAGCCCTGGTCGTCGGTGAGGTGGAAGTGCAGCACGTTCATCCGGTGCAGCGCGAGCACGTCGAGCACCTTGAGCACGAAGTCCTTCGGCATGAAGTGCCGCGCGACATCGAGCATCACGCCGCGCCACGCGAACTGCGGTGAGTCCGCGATGTGCACCGCCGGAACGGACACCTTCCCGTCCTCGGCCGGCTCAACAGCGTCAAGCAACTGCCCGTACGTCGTCTCTGCGTGCTGCAGCGCTTCCTCGGAACCGGCCGTCAGCCGGGCACCGTCCGGCGTCACGTCGATCCGGTACTCGGTCGCGCCGAGGTTCTCGACCACGTCGCGGATCGCCTCACCGGCGGGGTCCGCGGAGATCCAGCGAGCGTCGTTCACGGTGAGTTCGCGCGGCGCGGGGACGATCGCGATGTCGGGCATCTGGAGGCTCCAAAAGCAGGCAGGGGATTTACGCAACCCTATTCTAAAATTGTTACAGCTGATCTGTCAGGTAGATGAGACAGTGACCAGGTGACCGCCGACCTGCAGCGAACGACCGTCCGGGTGCTAGTGGCGAGCAATGTGCTCGGCGGGGTGGCGATGGCCAGTGGGTTCGCCGTCGCGGGACTGCTCGCCGAACGCATCTCCGGGTCCACCTCGACGGCCGGCTTGGTCGCCACGTCGACCACGATCGGGGCCGCGGCTCTCGCCGTACCGCTGGCCAGGCTCGCCCGCTCACGCGGGCGCCGGTTCGCGCTGACTGTTGGCTATGTGATCGGCACGGTGGGCGCTGTCCTGACCATCGTCGCCGCACAGGTCAGCTCACTCCCACTGCTGCTCCTGGCTGGTTGCCTCTTCGGCAGCGGCACTGCGGCCAACCTGCAATCCCGGTACGCCGCTACTGACGCGGCCGACCCCGCACATGTGGCCCGGGCACTGTCGCTGGTCGTCTGGGCCACCACGATCGGCGTCGTGATCGGGCCTAATCTGACCGGTGCTGGCGCCAGAGTCGGCGACTCACTCGGCGTACTGCCGCTGGCTGGCCCGTACGTGTTCTCCGTGGTCGCACTGGTGCTGAGCCTCGTCACCGTCTGGTTCGGACTCCGCCGCCTGCCTCGCCCGCAGACTGCGTCGGTCGAACGCCAGCCGCTGGCAGTGACCTTCCGCCGCGTCATGGCGATCCCCCACGCTCGTCTTGGTCTGCTGGCGATCGCCACCGCTCACGCGGTGATGGTGGGCGTGATGTCGATGACCTCGGTCCACCTGCAGCACCATGGCGCTTCTCTGACGATTGTCGGCTTCATCATCAGCGGTCACGTGGCCGGGATGTTCGCACTGTCTCCGGTGATGGGCTGGCTGGCCGACCGGCTCGGTCCCATCCCCACCATCGGTCTCGGCCTCGCCACACTCGCCATAGCGATGACTGTGGCTGCGCTGGCAGCCGACGAGGCGCACGGCCTCACCGCAGTGGCGCTGATCCTGCTGGGGCTCGGCTGGTCGGCCTGTCTGGTGTCTGGATCCACTCTGCTGTCCAGCTCGGTCCCTGCGGACATTCGGACGTCCGCACAAGGCCTGTCCGATCTGACGATGGGCGTGCTGGCGTCCCTCTCCGGTACGGCGGCCGGTCCGGTGCTGGCTCAGTTCGGGTTCCACTGGCTCGCCGTACTGTGCGGTCTGCTGTTGATCCCGGTCGCCCTGCTCGCTGCCACCACCAAACAGTCAATACGCTCTACTGCGTGAGCATTGCGGACGGCGGAATCCCCAGCCCCAACATCTGGCACCACCCGAAGGTGTACGAGGTCGAGAACCACGCGGTCGACCCGGACGGCGTCATCGAGCCGGCCATGCGGGCGATCCACGACTGGGCCGATGCCAACGTGCTCGACATCGGCTGCGGCACCGGGTTCCACCTCCCGCGCTTCGCTGCGACTGCTCGCAAGGTGGTCGGGGTCGAGCCGCACGGAGCACTCGCGGAGGCGGCGCAGCGCCGTACCAAGGACTTTCCGAACGTAGAGGTCCGCCAAGGCACCGCTCAGCGACTGCCCGTGCCGGACTCGTCGGTCGATGTGATGCACGCCCGCTGGGCCTACTTCTTCGGCCCCGGCTGCGAGCCCGGCCTGGCCGAACTCGCCCGCGTGATGCGCCGCGGCGGTACCGCGTTCGTCATCGACAACGACGGCAGCCGCTCCACCTTCGGCCGCTGGTTCCGCGAGTGCTACCCGACCGTGAAGGCCGACGAGGTCGAACGCTTCTGGGCCGCCCAAGGCTGGAACCGCACGCCCCTCGACATGGGCTGGCGCTTCGACTCCCGCGCGGACCTCGAAGCCGTCATCCGGATCGAGTTCGCCCCGGCCGACGCCGAGCGCATCATCGCCTCCCACACCGGCACCGAAGTCGACTACGCCATCAACCTCTGGTCCAAGACCTTCTGAGTTTTGTCCGAGCCGGGCTATAGGTTGCTCGGTATGGCGAAGGTGGCTACGGCGAAGGGGAAATCGGCGTTCGCGTGTTCGGAGTGCGGGTGGACTTCGGTGCGCTGGATCGGCCGGTGTGGTGAGTGCCAGGCCTGGGGGACGGTCAAGGAGGTCGGGGCAGCGAAGGCGGCCCGGATCACGGCCGGAGCGGTGACGTCGCCGGCGCTGCCGATCGGCAAGGTGTCGGCGGTCGAGGCCGAGTCGCGGCCGACCGGGATCGGTGAGCTCGACCGGGTCCTCGGCGGTGGAGTGGTGCCGGGTGCGGTCATCCTGCTGGCCGGTGAGCCGGGCGTGGGCAAGTCGACGCTGTTGCTGGAGGTCGCGGCGCAGTCCGCGCGCAGTGGGCAGCGCACGTTGTATGTGTCGGGCGAGGAGTCGGCGGCCCAGGTGCGCATGCGCGCGGGCCGGACTGATGCGCTCGTCGACGACCTGTATCTGGCGGCCGAGACCGACCTCGGCGCGGTGGTCGCCCACATCGATTCGGTCGAGCCCACCTTCGTGGTGATCGACTCGGTGCAGACGATGGCGCATCCCGAGGTCGACGGTGCGCCCGGTGGTGTCACCCAGGTCCGCGAGGTCACCGGCGCGCTCGTGCGACTGGCGAAGGAACGGCACATCGCCGTCGTGCTGGTCGGTCACGTCACCAAGGAAGGCGCCATCGCCGGCCCGCGCATGCTCGAGCACCTGGTCGACGTGGTGCTCGCGTTCGACGGCGACCGGCACTCCGGGTTCCGGATGGTCCGCGCCACCAAGAACCGGTTCGGCCCGTCCGACGAGGTCGGCTGTTTCGACATGGTCGACACCGGCATCATCGAGGTCACCGACCCGACCGGCCTGTTCGTCTCCGAGCACGCCGAGCCCGTCGCCGGCACCTGCGTCACCGTCATGATGGAGGGTCGCCGCCCACTCCTCGCCGAGGTCCAGGCCCTGGTCGGCCCCTCCGCAGCACCCCAACCCCGCCGTACGACGTCCGGTCTCGAATCGCAGCGCGTCGCCATGGTGCTCGCCGTCCTGGGCAACCGCGCGGGCCTGAAACTGCACGACAAAGAGGTGTACGTCGCCACGGTGGGCGGCGTGAAGATCACCGAACCCGTCGCCGACCTGGCCGTCGCCATCGCGGTCGCCTCCTCGGAGATGGACAGACCGATCCACCCCGGCCTGGTCGCGATCGGCGAGGTCGGTCTGGCCGGCGAGGTCCGCCGCGTCGGCGGCCTCGAGAAACGCCTCGCCGAAGCCGCTCGCCTCGGCTTCACCAAGGCGATCGTCCCCGCCGACATCCCGAACCGGACCAAAGACCTGAAGCCGATGGACATCCAAGCCAAATACGGCCTCCGCACCTTCGCCGCCCCCGACATCCGCGCAGCCCTCCTCGCCGCCGGCCTGGCCTGACCTCCGCACGGCTCAAACCGCCCAGGTCAGCCGTCTTCGACGAACCCCCATTTGATGGGCCCACCCACCGGAGTGTGGGTGGGCTAGCCGCATGCGGTTGGCCAACCCACAACGGGATGGGCCAGCCCATCAAATGGGGACGGTGCGCGGGCAATGTTCCGGCGGATGGGATGTGCGGGGCGCGGAGTTGTGTTCCTGGCCACAGGCCTGGCGAGGCTTGAGCCAGGCGTGAGACGCGGGCTGCACGCCGGGTCCGGCGGGAACGTACGCTGGGGTAACAACGTGCCGGGTTCAGTGCCGAGCCCGCGCCCCGCCCGGCGGATGCCGGATGACTGCAGGAGCATCAGATGACCGGATCCAAAGTTGTCGCGCTCGGCCACTACCAGCCGGAGCGGGTGCTGACCAACGCCGAACTGGCGACGATGGTCGAGACCAACGACGAGTGGATCCAGAGCCGCGTCGGCATCAAGGAGCGCCGGATCGCGGCGCCGGAGGAGTCGGTGGACGAGATGGCGTGGCGGGCGGCCGACAAGGCGCTGGCCAACGCGGGGATCGACGCCGGCGAGATCGACTACGTCGTCGTCGCCACCTGTACGGCGATCGACCGGTCACCGAACATCGCGGCCCGCGTCGCGAACCGCCTCGGCCTCGGCCACCCGGCGGCGATCGACATCAACACCGCCTGCTCGGGGTTCGCGTACGCACTGGCGACCGCCGACCAGGCGATCCGGGCCGGTGCCGCGACGAAGGCGATCGTGATCGGCGTCGAGAAGCTGAGCGACTGGACGGACTGGACCGACCGCACCACTTGCGTGCTCATCGGCGATGGCGCGGGCGCCGCCGTACTGGTGGCGAGCGACGAGCCGCAGATCGGGCCGGTCGTGTGGGGTTCGGTGCCGGAGATGTCGGACGCCGTCCGGATCGAGGGCCGGGACGGGAAGTTCCAGCAGGCCGGGTTGAGCGTTTTCCGCTGGGCCACCACGCAGCTGCCGGAGATCGCGAAGCAGGCCTGCGAGAAGGCCGGGCTGAAGCCCGAGGAGCTCGGCGGCGTCGTCCTGCACCAGGCCAACCTGCGGATCATCGAGCCGCTGGCCAAGCGCCTCGGCGCGGTCAACGCGGTGGTCGCCAAAGATGTGGTCGAGTCCGGGAACACCTCGGCCGCGAGCATCCCGATCGCCTGGTCGAAGCTGGTCGAAAAGCGTGAGATTCCATCCGGCGCGCCGGTACTGCTGTTCGGATTCGGCGGCGGTCTCTCGTACGCCGGACAGGTCGTCCGCACCCCCTGACACAGCAGGCGTCACCCGCGTCCGGATCGCATTCACACGGGGATCCGGAACTGCACGGTCCAGATGCACGAGCGCGTGCACGCGCAGGTGCAAGTGGCACCGGATCAGAAGTCCCTGCAGCAGCCGTCCGCAGGGACTTAGCACCCATGACCGGTGCACAACCGCATAGACTCACCTTCCGTGGCCCCGAACTCCAACAAAAACAGCACCGGCTCCCGGATGCGCGCGACCCTCGCGGCGGTGGCACCCGGTACCGAACTGCGTGAAGGCCTGGAACGAATCCTGCGTGGGCGCACCGGCGCCCTGCTGGTCCTGGGCAACGACAAGGTCGTCGACTCGATCTCGACCGGTGGTTTCGAGATCGGCATCGAGTTCACCGCGACCGGTCTGCGCGAACTCAGCAAGATGGACGGCGCGATCGTCCTCGACCGCGATGCGACCAAGCTGATGCGGGCAGCCGTGCACCTGATGCCGGACCCGTCCATCCAGACCGACGAGACCGGCACGCGGCACCGCACCGCCGACCGCGTCGCCCGGCAGACCGGCTTCCCGGTCATCTCCGTCTCGCAGTCGATGCACATCATCGCCCTGTACGTCGATGACCAGCGCTACGTGCTCGAGGATTCCGGAGCGATCCTGTCCCGGGCGAACCAGGCGCTGGCCACCCTCGAGCGGTACAAGCTGCGGCTCGACGAGGTCTCCGGCACGCTCTCCGCGCTGGAGATCGAGGACCTGGTGACGGTTCGCGATGTCGCCGCGGTGGCGCAGCGACTCGAGATGGTGCGCCGGATCGCGACCGAGATCGACGGCTACGTGGTCGAGCTCGGCACCGACGGCCGCCTGCTCACCCTTCAGCTCAACGAGCTCGTCGCCGGTGTCGCCGGTGAGCGGGAGCTCGTCGTACGGGATTATCTGCCGCCGGCCGGCGGTCGTCGTGCCAAGGGTGCGGAGGATGTCCTGCTCGAGCTGGATGCGGTCAGCCCGGCCGACCTGCTCGACATCGGCCAGGTCGCCCGCGCCCTGCAGCTCGGCGGCGCCGAGCAGCTCGATGCGGCTGTCACCCCACGCGGATACCGGCTGCTGGCCAAGGTCCCGCGCCTGCCAGGTGCCGTGATCGACCGTCTGATCGAGCACTTCGGTCACCTGCAAAAGCTGCTGGCGGCGAGTATCGACGACCTGCAGACCGTCGAGGGCGTCGGCGAGAACCGCGCCCGGACCGTCCGCGAGGGCCTGTCCCGGCTCGCCGAGTCGAGCATCCTCGAACGCTACGTCTAGGGCGTGTTCCTTGAGTCCGCGCCGTAGCGAGCATGTGCTCGGTGCGGTAGCTCGGCGTGCTGGAGGGAAGGCCTCGATGCTTTTCCATCGTGGCCTTTCCTCCAGTGCGGCGAGGTGCCGTGCCGAGTGCAGCGCAGTAGGCGAGGGCTCGAGGAACACGCCCTAACCCTGCACTCCGAGCGGCCCGCACCTCACCACGAGGTGCGGGCCGCTTGCTTTCTCCGGTGCGCGCGAGTAATACTCCAGATGGAACATTCCGGATGGAGGATCATGGCTGAGCTGACACCGCTGGCGATCTCGGTGCTGGCGTTGCTGCACGAGCGGCCGATGCACGCCTACGAGATGTACCAAGTGCTGCTGCACCGGCATAACCACCGGATTGTGAAGACCCGGCCGGGCTCGCTCTACCACACCGTCGAACGGCTGGCCGGGCAGGAATTCGTCCGCGCCACCGGGACCGAGCGGGCGGGCAACCGGCCCGAACGAACGACGTACGAGCTCACCGAAGCAGGCGCCGCGGCATTGCGGCTTCGGGTGGAGACCGGGCTCGAGACGTACACCAACGAGTACCCGCTCTTCCCCGTCGTCCTGGCCGAGGCGCACAACCTGGAGCGGGCCGACGCGCTCCTACGCTTCCGCCGCCGGATCGAGGAACTCGACCGGCTGATCACCGAATACGACGCAACCGACGCCGATCTGCGTTCGCGTGAAGTCCCCGAGGCGTACTGGTTGACCGTCGGCTACCTGCGGTCCCAGCTGATCGCCGAGCGCGACTGGCTCACCACCACCATCGAACGGATAGAGAGCAAGGATCTGCCATGGCATCCCCGCAAGAAGTAGCAAGGCCGCGGCCGGCGCTCTGGGCGCTGGTCGTCGGGTTCTTCATGATCCTGGTCGACTCGACGATCGTGTCGGTCGCGACCCCGTCGATCCTGAACGAGTTCGGGACCGACGTCGGCAGCGTGGTCTGGGTGACGAGCGCCTACCTGCTCGCGTACGCCGTCCCGTTGCTGGTGACCGGCCGTCTCGGTGACCGGATCGGCCCGAAGAAGATGTACCTGACCGGGTTGACCGTGTTCACCCTGGCCTCGCTGTGGTGCGGTCTGACGAACTCGATCGCGATGCTGATCGTCGCCCGCGTCGTCCAGGGTCTCGGCGCCTCGATGGTGACCCCGCAGACGATGGCCGTGATCACCCGGATCTTCCCGCCGGACCAGCGCGGTAAGGCGATGAGTCTGTGGGGCGCGACGGCCGGCGTGGCCGTCCTGGTCGGCCCGATCCTCGGCGGTGTCCTGGTCGATGGACTGGGCTGGCAGTGGATCTTCTTCGTCAACGTCCCGGTCGGTGTGATCGGTTTCGTGCTGGCGATGCGGCTGGTCCCGAACCTGCCGACCCAGCAGCACAAGTTCGATCTGCTCGGCGTCGCCTTGAGCACGATCGGCCTGTTCCTGCTGGTGTTCGGCATCCAGGAAGGCCAGAAGTACGACTGGGGCACGATCACCGGACCGATCTCGGTCTGGGGGCTGATCATCGCCGGGATCCTCTTCCTCGGGGCGTTCGTATTCTGGCAGTCCCGCAACCGCAACGAGCCCTTGTTGCCGCTGGCCCTCTTCCGGGACCGGAACTTCTCACTGGCCAACATCGCCATCACCACCGTCGGTTTCGCGGTGACCTCGATGGCCTTCCCGCTGATGCTTTACGCGCAGTCGGTCCGCGGCCTGAGCCCGACCAAGGCAGCCCTGCTGCTGGCGCCGATGGCGGTCATCTCCGGCGCGCTGGCGCCGTTCGTCGGGCGATTGGTCGACACCACGCCGCCCCGCTTCATCGCCGGCTTCGGGTTGGCCTGCAACGTGGTCGCGCTGTTCTGGCTGAGCCAGATCATGTCTCCTGATGTGCCGATCTGGGAGCTCCTGCTGCCGATGGCGCTGATGGGGGTCGCGAACGGCTTCATGTGGGCACCGATCGGTACGACCGCCACCCGGAACCTGCCGATGCACCAGGCCGGCGCGGGAGCAGGCGTCTACAACACGACCCGCCAGGTCGGCGCGGTTCTCGGTGCCGCGGGCATCGCCGTACTGATGGAGTCGCGGCTCGCACACAACCTGCCGGCTATCGCCGGTGGAGCTCCCAGCGGCGAAGGCGCGATGGGCGGGAAGCTGCCAGAAGCGCTGCACCAGGGCTTCAGCGACGCGATGGCCCAGGCCTTGTTGCTGCCGGCAGCAATTCTCGTGATCGGGCTGATCGCAGCCCTGATGTTCACCAAGCCGGTACGGCGGCAGCCGCCGACCGCGGCTGCGGCATCAGGAGATCGTGAAGGCCTGCGCGGGTGATGCCTGGCCGGAGAATTCGGCCTTGACCACGTAGGTGCCGGGTTTGGCCACCGGCTGTCCAGGGAGGCAGCCGGGGCCGGACCGGTGCCCGTTCCAGACCACCGTGCTGACCGCATCTTTGCCCTTGGCAACGACCAGGGTCGCCTTCGGAATCGCTTGCCCACAATGGCTTGTGGTCCAGATCAGGTCAGCACCGGACGTGACCGAGACGGTCAGCGAGTCAGGGTCGACGGTCGCCTTGCACTCATCGGAGACCGCGTCCAGCCGGACCACGAAGTTCAGCGTCGCGCCGGACGCGACCTTGCGGACGGCCGGTAGCACCTCGACCTTGGCGTTCGAGCCGGAGCACTTCACGTCCTGAGGCGTCTTCGACGGCGTTTCACTCGGCTTGCCCGTCGGCTTGTCGCTCGGCTTCGGAGTCGGAGTGGGCGTCTTCGACGGCTTGTCGGACGGCGGTGGGGTCTGCGTCTTCTGCGGGTCGTTGACCGCCGCTGACTTCTTCGGGTCATCACCACCCGGGAACAACTGAAAGATCAGGAAGAACAGCACGAGCAGGACGAACAGCACCAGTCCACGACGGAACCAGTAGACGCTGGCGGGCAGATGCCCGACCGGATGGAGCAGGCTGCTCATGCTGGCACCTTAATATCGGCTCTGTGCTCCACCAGTCAGGCTCGCCGCTCCATGCCCCCGTTCTGCAGTGGTACGACGTCAACGCGCGCGTACTGCCCTGGAGAGACCCCAGCGCGGGTCCCTGGGCAGTCATGGTCAGCGAGTTCATGCTCCAGCAGACACCAGTCGCCCGCGTGCTCCCGGCGTACCAGAGGTGGATGGAGCGGTGGCCCACTCCGGCAGACCTGGCCGCAGAGCCTCCAGGTGAGGCTGTGCGGGCCTGGGACCGGCTCGGCTACCCTCGCCGCGCCCTACGGCTGCATGCGGCAGCACAGGCGATCGTGGAGCGCCATGGTGGAGAGGTGCCGGACGACCACGCCGCACTGCTCGACCTGCCGGGCGTAGGCACCTACACCGCCGCTGCGATCGCCTCCTTCGCGTTCGGCCAGCGCCACGCGGTTGTGGACACCAACGTCCGCCGAGTGCTCGCGCGAGCCATCACCGGCGTCGCACAGCCGACCATCTCCCCCACTGCGGCCGACCTGCGGCTCGCCGTCAGCGCACTGCCATCAGACGAGGCCACAGCAGCCCGCTGGGCAGTTGCGTCGATGGAGCTGGGCGCGCTGGTCTGCACAGCCCGTACGCCGCGCTGCGCCGACTGCCCGATCCGAAGCCAGTGCGCGTGGGTGCTAGCCGGCAGTCCGCCGTACGACGGTCCGCCGCGGAAGGGCCAGACGTACGAGGGCACGGATCGCCAGGTCCGCGGTCGCCTGCTGGCCGTGCTGCGCTCCGAGCAGGACGCCGTACCGAAGAAGGCTCTTGACGCGTGCTGGCCGGACCAGGTCCAACGCGAACGCGCCCTCGACGGATTGGTTGCCGACGGCCTCGTCGAGCCGCTCCCCCGCAACCGCTACCGGCTCCCTGCCTAGGAAACGCTTAAAGGCCGGCTCGCAACACGCGAGCCGGCCTTTGACGTCGTGCCCAAGCGAAGCGCCGCCAAACAACACGATGAAGACGACCGGCCCGCGCGTTCCGCGGGCATGGGTCGCCCATCGCCTTCGTCTAGTTCTTCTTGCTGCCCGTGCTGGCGTCGGCGTTGTCGTCGGCCAGCAGGTCCAGCGGCAACGCAGGGGTGCCGGACAGCGTCGCCAGCATCTGGCGAACGTTGGTCAGCTGCGCGTTGATGCTGTCGCGACGCTGGGTCGCGGCCGCGAGCTCGCGCTCGGACTCGGCGCGGATCCGCTCGGACTTGTCCTTCGCGGCGGCGACGATCTCCTGGGCCTGACGGTTCGCGTCGGCCAGCTGCTGCTGGGCCAGGCGCTCGGCCTCGGAACGGGACCGGTCGGCCTCGCGCTGCACCTGGGCGGCGCGATCGGTGACGGCGGCGAGCTGCTGCTCGGCGAGCGCGGTGCGCGCGGCGAACTCCTGCTCGACCTTGCCCCGACGCTCGGCCAGCGTGGTCTCGAAGGCAGCCGCGGCCTGAGCGGACTTGGCGCGCTCCTGCTCGTACAGCGCCTGCGCCTCGGACCGGCGGGCGTTCGCGTCGCGCTCGGCCTCGTCGCGCATGTCGTCGGCCTGCGTGCGGGCCTCTTCCAGGATGCGAGCCGCCTCCGCGTCGACCTCGCTCTTCCAGTCCAGGGAGTACTGCTCGGCCTCCTTGCGGACCTTCTTCGCGTGCGCCTCGGCGTCGGCGACGATGGCCTCCGCGTCGGTCCGCGCACGGGTCACCAGATCGCGGGCCTCGTCGTCGGCCAGCGACAGGATCTTCGCGACCCGCTCACCGAACTCGGTGAACGTCGGGGCGCGGTCCTTGTTGTCCTCCTGGGCGGAGATGACGGCCGATTCCGCGGCGTCGGTGCGCTGCTGGAGCTCCTGCACGTGCCGCTGGAGCTGCTCCGACTGCTGCTGCAGCGCGGTCAGCGAGGTGGTCAGCTCACGGATGTGCTGATCCACCTGAGCGGGCTCGTAGCCACGCAGAACGGTACGGAACGGGGTTGGGCTTTCACTGCTCATGTTTTCCGATACTCACTTAATTGGGTGGGTGGATCACACATTGTCACTGACAAGGATCTGACTGTCACGTCCTCATCCTGATTCCCCCGTGGAACCCTCGCTGGCAGACATTCCACCACCTGGACGGAACCCTGGTACAGCGAGTGCCTCGATCACACCCGAAAGCTGGGTGAGCTCCTTGGTGATCTCGTCACGGCGCTGGTTCAGTGCCGCGACCCTCGCCTCGGCATCGGCGAGAAGCTTACGGGCTTGGGCGCGCAGTTCGTCCGCCTGCTCACGGGCCTGCGCTTCGAGCTGCTGAGCCTCGGCGCGGGACTTGCGAATCAGCTCGTGGGACTGCCGCTGCGCGTCGGCAAGATCCTTGGCCGCGCGCTCGCGCAGCACCTGCGTGCTGGACTGTGCCTCGGTCTCGCGCCGGGTCGCCCGGTCGACGATCTCCTTGGCCTCCAGCTCGGCCGCCGTCTTCTGCCGATCGGCCCGCAGCTGCGCCTGCGCGGTCACCTTCTCGGCCTCTTGCCTGGCTGCGGACAGCGTCGCCTCGGCTTGGGTCGCGGCGGAATCCAGAGTGCTCTCGGCGAGCGCGGTGAACTCCGCGTTCTCCTTGGCGATCGCTTCCTGGGTCTGCTTGAGCCGGCTGGTCGACCGGCTGACCACGCGTCGCAGGTGCGCCCGCTTCTCCACCAACAGCTTGCTTGCCTGGGCTGCGGCCTGCTCGCGAATCGCCTGCGCCTCGGCCTCCGCCGTACCGATCAGGTCGTCGACCGTCTTCTTGCTCCACAGCGTTTGCTTCTCGGCCTCGGCCAGCGCTGTCTCGGCCGCCTTGTTCGCGTCGTCGAGAATCCGCTGCGCCTCGCCGGACGCGTTCCGCCGGTCGGCCTCGATCGAGTCGACGACCAGCTTGGCCTGCGCCCGCGCATCGGCCATCAGGCGCTCGTTCGACAGCTCGGCCGCGGCCTTGCGCTCGTTGATCTCGGCCACTGCCTCGGTCCGGAGCTTGTCGATCTCCAGCGAGATCGCGGCCAGTTTGGCTCGCTCGGTCTCCGCGAGCTCCGCCGTACGGCGCTCCAGCTCGGCGCGGTTCTCGCCGCGCAGCCGCTCGATCTCGGCATGTCCTTCAGCGATCTCGGCCCGGGACTTCTCCCGCGCTGCCTCGACCTCGACTTCGACCGCGGCTCGCAGCTCGGCGGCCTCGGTCTCGGAACGAGCAATCAGCTCGGCTTCGTTCTGTACGGCGGCCTGCGACACCAGCGCGGCCTGGTCACCGGCATCGGTCACCAACTGCTGGGCCTCGCGGCCGGCGCGGTCGACCATCAGCTCGGCGGCCTCGCGGGCTTCGCGAGCCGCGACCAGCAGCTCGTCGGCCTCTTCCTTCACCCGCAAGGCCTCGGCCTCAGAAGCTTGTTTCAACCGGGCCGCGGCAGTCTCGGACTCCTGCTTGACCCGCGCAGCTTCGCCGTCGAAGTCTCGCTTCAGCTGCGCCGCCGCAGCCTCGGACTCTGCCGTCAACCGGGCAGCCGCCGCCTCAGACTCTTGCTTCAGTCGAGCAGCCGCGGTCGCAGCCTCGTGCGTGATCCGCGCGGCCTCGGCCTCGGAGCTTTCCTTGACCCGGGCCGCCTCGACCTCGGAGGCCTGCTTCAACTGCGCAGCCAAGGTCTCGGCTTCTTGCGTGACCCGGGCGGCTTCGGCCTCGGAGCTTTCCTTCAACCGGGTGGCTTCGGCCTCGGCCTCCTGCGTGACCCGGGCAGCCTCAGCCTCGGACGTTTCCTTCAACCGGGCAGCCTCAGTCTCGGAGGCTTCCTTCAGCTCAGCGGCCGCAGACTCGGACTCAGCCTTCAGCCGAGCCGCCTCCGACTCGGCGGCGTCCGTGACGCGGGCGGCTTCGGTCTCGGCGCCCTGGACCCGGCGGTCGGCCGCGGCCTGCGACTCGGCACGCAACCGGTCAGCAGTCGCTTGGCTCTCGGTCCGCAGCTGCTCGGCAACCGACTCGGAGTCGCTGCGCCGCCTGGCCACCTCATCCGCAACCGTCACGCGCAATTGCTCAGCAGCGTGCTCGGCACCGGCGGTCAGCCGCTCGGACAGTGCGGACGCCTCGGACGTGACGCGCGCTGCCTCCGCCGTCGACTCCGCACGCAGCCGCTCAGCGGTCTCCGCCGCCTCCCGCCGCACCCGCTCGGCCTCGGCAGTCGACTCGGCCTGCAGTCGCTCAGCGGTGTCCTGCGCCTCGGAGCGGACGCGGTCGGCCTGGGCCACGGACTCGGCGCGCAGCTGCTCGGCCGCACGCTCGGCGTCGTTCAGCAGTCGCTGGGCCGACGAAGTGGCGTCGCCGCGCAGCTTCTGCGCGGCGGCCTCAGCGGCGGCGCGGAGCTGCTCGGTCTCCGTCCGGGCGCGCTCGGCCTCCTCGCGGGCCAGGTCGTTCTCGTACTCCGCCTGCTCGCGCAGGGTGTCCGCGATCCGCTGCGCCCGCTCGAGGACGCCGCCCGCTTGCCGCACGCCAAAAGAACCGGTGTCAGCGACCGGTTCTTGGGTCAGGGGCAGACGCGGCGCGTCCATGCGACGAGATGATTCCATCCTCGGCCCCCTTTCCGACAGTCCGGGTCCCACCAACGTGCTCACAGGGTTACAACGCGGTAGGGGGGTGCCAGGTAACTTCTTTTTCATGCCGCTGCGCGATCTCCCCACCGAATCGCAGGCAGCAGCGGCACTGATCCGTACCGAATCGCTCACGCATCGTAAGACGTTACGGCGCACTGGCAAACCCGGTCTTGCACTTTCGTGTCTCGCCGCCGGCGCCCTGCTGGCCGTACTCGTACCAGGTCAAACAGGCACAGGCTGTTACCTCTGGCGAGCCACCAGCCAACCGGTCGGCGGCCGTACGGCGGCCCTCGCGCTGCCGGTCGCAATCGTGCTGCTGATCCTCGCGGATCGCTTGTCTGCCGAGAGTTTCAGCCTCCGGCGGCAGGTCCGCGGCTGGGGTACGGCAGTACTCGTGGTGGTCACCATGGTGGCCTGGACCGGATTCGTCCAGCAGGGTCGGCCGAGCTGTTCTTTCTCACCGGCTGTGATCGGCACGCTGGTCTGCGGGACCCTGGCCACCACCGTTGCGGGCTACTGGGCCACCCAGTTGATTCGGCCTCCGATGACGCCTGAACCAACTCCTGGAGACGACTCGCCCAACGCGTCCGCTGAGCCGCTCAATCAGTCCGAATTGCGGGCACTCTTTGTCCGAATGATCGATCGGACCGAGAATTTGGCTCCGATTCGGGTCCGGCTGATGCCGTTCGCGACCGGGACGCTCGCCGTACTGGTTCTGCTCTCAACTGTTCTGCCGTGGCGCGAACTCCGGGATCCGGTCTCGGTCAGTCTGGCGGATGCCGGGCTGATCCGGGTGCAGCTCTGGGAGGTCCCGTCGGCTCGCAGCTGGGCCCTGATCTTCGGTGCGCTCGCCGTGGCGACGCTGGCGACCCGTGGGCTCGTACGGCGGCTTGCGGCGGTCGCGTGTGGCTCTGCGACTGTCGCTGGGCTGGCGGCTCAGCTGTTGTGGCTGCCGCCGCTGCTGCCCAACGGCGTCGGCTACCGCCCCGCGCTCGGCGCATGGACCGCTCTGGCGCTGGGCGTGCTTCTGATCGTCGCCGGGCTGATCGGTGGCCGCCTGATCATTCTGCTGGGCGCGGCCGGCGCAGTGGTCGGACTATTGGTGCCCTCGGCGACAAGTTCGCCGTACCGGCCGGAGACGACTGCGGGGGTGCCGCACCGGCTACTGGACCTGCGCGGCGGGCAGCTGCTCGACCGGCTCGGGATGCGGGTCGCTATCGGGACATCTGACCCACTGGATTCCTATGCGAGCGCGCTGGACGGTTCGCCCGGACAGTGGCTGCTAGGCCGGACAGGTTCGGAGAGCTCGACAGTCTTCGCGTACGACGACGGTGTCGCGCTCCCCCAGGTGACGCTGAACCATGGCGCGACCGCCCCGGCGCTGTGGGGTGTCGCCGACAACCATCTGGTCTTGCTGGCCGGTGGTGCGGGCGGAAAGCCGTGGGCAATCCTGTCTGTCCCCCTGGATCTTTCGCAGGCGGACATCAGCCTCAGCCACAAGGACCCCGACGGAAAGTACTACGTGACGCCCGGGGTCGAGGTGCTCGCCTCAGGAGTCGGACCGGGTCTCAGCCATCGCAATGCGGACCGGTCGATCGTGCTGTGGGGTGCTGCTACCACCTGGCAGTTCCCAGCCAACCAGCTTCGCCCCGGCATGCGCTTGCAGGACTTCCAAGTGAATCCCGGAGCTGGTGCGCCAGGCAACGCAGTGTCCAGCGGACCGGACGGTACGACGGTGTGGCGGACAAGTGAGACCGGGCTCGCCATGGCTCGCCGCGGCGGCCCTGTGCTGCAGCTGACCGGGGTGGCACCAGCTGGCTGTCTCTTAAGTAGTGATGCGGCCAGCTCATCGATGACTGTTGATGCGTTCGCAGTTGATGTGCGAGGCAACGTCTGGCTGGGTGGTGGTGCACCGACCTCGGTGATCACGCCGGACGGCGTACTGCGGAAGCTGCCCGGTGGAGCCGACGGCATCAGCAGCATCGAGGCGCGCCCGGACGGTTCGGTGTTACTGGGGACCTCACCGGGAGGCGGCAGCCAGATCCTGCAGATCCCCGATGCGGCAGCCTCAGCATCGACGTACCCGGCCGCTCCAGACCCGCTACCGCAGTGCGACCGACGCAAGCCAGTGCACGGTACGACGGACTTCCAGGCGACCGTGCTCCCGCCGGTCGAGACAGTGGATCCTGGTCAGGGTGCGCCCGGCGTGAGCTCGCAGCTCGGACTAGATGCCAGTGGGAAGCTCGCACACATCCGGCTGCCGTTGGCGGCGCGCAGCTGGGCGCCCGATGGGCAGGGCGGAGTGTGGTGGACGCTGGCGGATCAGCCAGGGCCGGAACGCGCCGTACACCTCGTGCGCGGCCGGGCCACTGCTCAGCGCGACCTCCAGCCGCTGCCCGACAACCCGAAGGCCGAGTTCGCTGCGGCTGCGGGCGACCGGCTGGTGACCGCGATCGGTGGCGGCCTGTACAACTTCTACGAACCAGGCGGCGTACGACGTACTGCGGTCAAGGGAGATCTGAGGCCCGACCAGATTGCCCAGCTTCTCGTCACCGGCCGCCTGCTCGACGACACCGTCGGGATGTGGTTCGCCGGACCCGACGGAAAGCTCTGGGGGTACGACGCCCTGCACCTGCTGCGGTTCGACGCCGGACGGATCAGTGTGGTCGCCGGTCCGACGCAGGGCGTGCCACAGGCTGCAGATGAGGTGACAGTGATCGGTCAGGCGCTGTACTTCCGGCTCGGCAACGACCTGGTGGTTCTCCGATGAGCGCCCTCCCAGATGAGGAGCTACCGGTTCGCCTGGCTGCAGCTGAACAGGCGCTGGCCGTCAGCGAGCACAGGTGGTTCACCCGCGCCGGACTGCTCGCCGCACTGGCCACCGGCCTCACCCTGATGCTCCCCTGGACCTACAGCCGTCGACTCGGCCTGTCCGTTTGGCAGCTAGGCGTGGAAACCCAACCCCAACTAGCTCTCACCTGGCTGGCCGGTCTCGCCACTACAACGGCTCTCTTGATCCTCAAGCCCGGCCACAAAGCTCAAGCCGCCGCCGGCATCACTGCAGTCATCACCCTGCTCTTCCTGTCCGGCGCCTACCAAGCAGGGCAGCTAGAAGCCCTGGGCGACACCTGGCTAGGCCCCGGCCCCGCTGTAGCCCTGGCCACCACCACCTGCTGGCTCATGACCACTGCAGCCCATTTACTTGCCCATCGCAACAACCCTCATCTCACGCCGGAAGCCATCACGCGAACGATCGCCCGCCTCAGGCGTCGCGAGCCCTGATCAGCCATGGTTGGCCGAGGGGTGGTCGAGGCGGTTTGCGAGGCGAGTGGCCAAGGCTGAGTAGCCGGCGATTTTGGCTTGACTGTGGGCTTGACGGAGAAGTCGGTCGGCGCGGGTGGCCAGTCGGGTGCAGTCGGCCAAGCCGGTGAGGGCCTCCACTACGCCTAACGCATGGCCGCGATCCTCGCTGAGGCGGAGCGCCAGGTCGAATTGCTCGACGGCAGCCTCGGTCCGGCCGGCGCTGTGCAGACTGCGACCCAGATGCAGCCGCGCGTCGACCTCATCGAGATGCGTACAGTTGCCAATGGCAAGCTTCAGGGCCTGCTCGTGGATCTCGACGGCGAGCTTGTTGCGGCCGAGACGGCGGTGCGCCTCGCCTTGATGACACAGGGCGTAGCTCAGCGAGAAATCCAGCTCATGGACGGCGGCCAGGCGTTGCGCCGCGCGGGTCGCCTCCAACGCCGGCAACGGGTCGTCTTCGGCCAGGCGGCAAACCGCGATGCCGTTCAGCAGTTCAGGTTCGAGCCGCTCGTCACCGATCTCGCGTGCGAGCTTCAACGCCCGCTCGTAATACTCCAGCGCCATCGCGAACCCATGCTGCCGGATTGCCAGCGCAGCCAGCCGACTCAACGTCTCCACGATGGCCCGGCGATCTCCCGCCAGCTGAGCGAGACGCAACGACGTACGGAGTAGCTCTGCATGATCTGACGACGGATCGAGCGTGCCTTGGGTGTACCCGAGCGACCCGAGGATGCGCGCCCGCAACGCCGGCGCGTCCTCCGGCGCCAGCTCCGCGGCCCGCCGCAGATCGCACAATCCCTTTTGCGGCCCGCAACGGAACTGCCCAAAGTTCCCCCGCAGGAACAACAGCCGGGCCTGACCCTCAGGATCCTGCCGTCGCTCAGCAGCAGCCAGCCCCGCGGTCAGCACGACGTCCAACTCGTCCAATCGGCTGCGCCCATGCAGGTACGGCGCCAGCACCAACGCGAGCCGAACCGCGGCCGCATCCTCCGCAACCTCCAACGCAGCAAGCAAGTTCGAGCGCTCGAGGTCCGCCCACGTCAGATCTGGCTCGACGCCCGCCACGGCCAGGTAATGCTCAACCAACCGACCCACCGCGGCGTCATCATCCGCGACCTCCACGGCATACCCCCGCAGCAGGTCGTGGAACTCATACCGGCCCGGCCGCGGCGCCAGCAACAGGCTCGCATCGACCAGGTGCTCCAGCAACGCCTCGGCCGTCGGCCCGTCGATCCCGGCCAGTGCGGCGGCGGCCTTCACGTCGAAGTCCTTGCCCGGGAACAACCCCAGGCACGCAAACAACCGCCGCTGATCCTGCGGCAGATGCTCGTACGACACCGCGAACGCCGACCGGACGCCGTTCGCGTCGCCATCCAGCTCACGCAACCGACGCCGTCCGCGCAGCCGCTCGTTGAGATGCTGAATCGACCAGGACGGCCGATGCCGCAACCGCGCGCCGGCGATCCGCAACGCCAACGGCAACCGCCCACAGTGCTCGGCCAACTCCTGCACTGCGGCCTCATCGCCTCGGTCCGGTCCGGCGATCTCGCTCAGCAGCGCCGTCGCGTCTTCCATCGCCAGCAGCCCAAGTCCCAACCGGCACTTGGCATCCAGCTCGACCAGCAATCGCCGGCTCGTCACCAGCACCGCACATTCCGATGCCCCCGGCAACAATGGCCGCACGGTCGCCGCATCCGGCGCATTGTCCAGCACGACCAGCAACCGCAGCCGCGACGACTTCGACCGCCACATCGACAGCCGATCCTCCAAGCACCCAGGAACCTGATCAGCCGGTACGCCGATGCCGCGCAACAGGTGGTCGACCGCCTGCTCGGTTCCCAGCGGCTCGCGGCCGGGCGTGTGCCCGTGCAAGTCGACGAACAACTGACCATCGGGGTACTGCGATGCCAGCCGATGCCCGGCCTGGACCGCGAGAGCCGTCTTGCCGATCCCCGCCATACCGTCGATCGCCAGCACCGGCGGCGCAGATCCGGTCGGGGTTCGCAGCGCGGCCACGACCTCGGCCAGCTCCGCGGCGCGACCGGCGAACGCAGCGCCGCCGTACGGGAGTTCGTTGCGCGCGGTCGGTGTGGGCGCGTCGGCCCGAAGCAGGGTTTGCTGGGCAGCGCGCAGTTCGGGGCCAGGCTCAATACCGAGCTGCTCGACGAGAGTGCGCCGTACCCGCTGATAGGTCTCGAGCGCCTCGGCCTGCCGACCGCTGCCGGCCAGCGCATTCATCAGCAGGACGGCGAAACGCTCATCGAACGGGTGGTCGGCGACCAGCCCGATCAGCTCCGGGATCGCCTCGACGTGCCGGCCCGCGGCGAGCTGCAACTGGATCCTGGTGCCGAGCGCCTTCTCGCGGCGTTCGGCGATCCGGCGGCGCTGGCCCGCCAGGTACTGCCCAGGCAAACCACTCAGCGGCTGGCCGCGGAACAACGCCAGCGCCTGATCGTGCAATGCCAACGCCTGCTCCGGGTCATCGTTCCGACCGGCCTCGCGCACCATCGTCTCGAACCGCTCCAGGTCGAGCACGTCCGAATCGAGCCGCAGCACATAGCCGGCCGTCGTCCGCTCCAGGCGGGACCCCGGCGGCAGCGACTTCCGGATCCGGTACACGTACGTCGGCACGACCTTGATTCCGGTCGGCGGCGGATCGTCGTCCCAGACCAGATCGAGGAGTTGTTCCGGGGTCAGCACCCGGCCCGCATTCAGCGCGAGAACGGCGAACATCGCCTGTTGCCGTAACGGGCCGACCGAAATCTCCGCGTCACCGCTGCGGACGGTGAGCGGTCCGAGCAGATCGATCCGGAGCCCCGACGGCATCTTTGCAGTGTAGAAGCGGGAATAGCCGCGCAGCCTGGATCCGGACACCTTTCGACCACCGTCGAATGTCTTGTCAGGACCTCGCAGGAAAACCCGCACGATACCGGCCGGGCGTGGTGCCGATCAGGGCGGTAAAAGCTTCGATGAAACCACTCGGATTGGACCAGCCACAGGCATGAGCGACCTCAGTGGTGGTGCGACTGTCGGCCAGCAGGACGAGCGCATGACAGATGCGGATCTGCGTTCGCCACTCGTAGAACGTCATACCGAGCTCATCGTGGAACAGCCGGCTAAGAGTCCGGGCGCTGGCTCCGATGCTTCGCCCGAGCTCGGCCAGCGGCCTGTTCTCGGCGGGGTCCTCGGCCAGGATCCGAGCGATGGCCTGCAGCCGGTCGTCGACAGGTTCCGGCAAGTGCAGCGGCAGTTCGTCGGCATCCCGCAACTCGTCGACCAGCACGCGTCGGAGGCGGGACTCCGCACCGCTGTCATAGCTCTGCTGGCCCGTGAGCGCGAGGATGACTTCGCGGGCCAGAGCAGAGGCGGTGAAGACGACCGGATGCTCAGGCACTCTGCGAGCAAGCGAGACCGGCAGGAACAGAATTCGCATGTCCGTGGTGCTGTGCGCCCGATGGGAGTGCTGGAACCCGGCCGGTGTCCAGGCAACCCGATTGGCCGGCACAACCGACGTACCGCGGACTGTTTGCACGGACAGTACGCCGCTGGCGGCGTACACCAGGTGGCCCTGTGGATGGGAGTGCAGCGAACTGGCACCGCCCGAGCGCCAAAGGTGAACGCCACCTGAGGGCCACAGCCGGGACGCCTCGGGGGTTTGGCGGGCATCAGGCACAACTTGGCATCCTACCGGTAGTCGGCCAGCATCGGCAGCGACGACAGTGGATGCATGATGCGAGCCGCGGTGTGTGTACGGGCCGGTGGGCCAGAGGTGCTGGAGATTCGGAAGGTCCCGATCCCGGCCGTTCGAGCAGGGTGGAGCCTGATCGAGGTCAAGGCTGCGGGCCTGAACCGTTCCGAGCTCAGGACCCGCCAGGGACATTCGCCGAGTGTCACCTTCCCGCGCATCCTCGGGATCGAGTGCGTCGGCGTCGTGCGAGAGTCCACCGATTCACGGTTGCCCGCGGGGACGACCGTCGCGGCCGTGATGGGCGAGATGGGCCGCGCGTTCGACGGCGGCTACGCCGAGTACGCCGTACTGCCGAACGAACTGCTGATGCCGCTCACCACCACGCTGCCGTGGGAGGTGCTGGCGGCGCTGCCCGAGTCCTACCTGACCGCGCAGGGCTCGCTGGACGCGCTGGGGATCGCGTCCGGTGACCGGTTACTCATTCGCGGCGGAACCTCGTCGGTCGGGATGGCGGCCGCGGCGATCGCTGCGGCCGCCGGCGTCGAAACAGCGGCCACCACTCGCCAGGAGACCAAGGCCGCCGCCTTGCGCACCGACCACACCTTCGTCGACGACGGGCGGTCGCTCGCGGGCGCCGTCCGGGCGCTATGGCCCGACGGCCCCGATCACATCCTCGATCTGGTCGGCGCCAGTACGGCGCATGGCTCCCTGGCGCTCGTCCGTCGCGGCGGCACGGTCTGCATCTCCGGCTCACTCAGCGGCTGGCTCATCCCCGACTTCGAGCCGATCGCCGCCATCCCGTCCGGCACCAAGCTGACGTCCTTCCACAGCAAAGACACAGCGGGCAACGCTCAGGCCCTTCAGCACATCGTCGAACAGGTCGAGGCAGGCACCCACCGGCCCACCATCGACCGCACCTTCCCCCTGACGGCCATCGCTGCCGCCCACCGCCACATGGAGTCCGACCAAGCCACCGGCAAGGTCGTCATCATTCCCTGATCGACCACGGGCAACCAAAGCGAAGGGCCCCACGCTGAGCGTGAGGCCCTTCGACTGCTGTTTGCACAGCGAGTAGTGCTGGGTATTACGAGTCCTGCACTCCAGCCGTCCCACCGGCGGCGAGGTCGGTCAGCTCCAGGTCGGAGGCACCCGCCTTCGGCGTCCCGGTGAAGGTGAAGTACTCCGGCAGGCCGTCGGCGTCGACCGTGCCCTCCGGTGCGACGTCGACCAGGACGATCTGACCGGGCCGCAGCTCCCCGAACAGAATCTTCTCGGCCAGGACATCCTCCACGTCGCGCTGCAGTGCGCGGCGTAGCGGCCGGGCGCCCAGCATCGGGTCGAAGCCACGGGTCGCGACCCGCTCCTTCGCCGCCGGCGTGAGCTCGATGCCCATGTCCTTGTCCTTCAGCCGCTCCTCCACCTGGGCCAGCATCAGGTCGACGATCTTGACGATGTCGTCCTTGCTGTGCTGGTGGAAGACCACGATCTCGTCGACGCGGTTCAGGAACTCCGGGCGGAAGTGCTGCTTGAGCTCTTCGGTCACCTTGGACTTCATCCGCTCGTACGAGCCGGAGGTGTCCGAGGTCTGCGAGAAACCGAGGGCCCCCTTCGAGATGTCCTTGGTGCCCAGGTTGGTCGTCATGATGATGACCGTGTTCTTGAAGTCGACCACGCGGCCCTGGGCGTCGGTCAGGCGACCTTCGTCCAGGATCTGCAGCAGCGAGTTGAAGATGTCCGGGTGCGCCTTCTCCACCTCGTCGAACAGCACGACCGAGAACGGCTTGCGCCGGACCTTCTCGGTGAGCTGGCCACCCTCTTCGTAGCCGACGTACCCAGGAGGCGAGCCGAACAGCCGCGAGGCCGTGTGCTTCTCCGAGTACTCCGACATGTCGAGGCTGATCAGCGCGCTCTGGTCGCCGAACAGGAACTCGGTCAGCACCTTCGACAGCTCGGTCTTACCGACACCGGACGGACCGGCGAAGATGAACGAGCCGCTCGGGCGGCGCGGGTCCTTCAGACCGGCGCGAGTACGACGGATCGAGCGCGACAGCGCCTTCACCGCGTCGGTCTGGCCGATGTACTGCTTGGCCAGCACCTTCTCCATGTCGAGCAGGCGCGAGGACTCTTCCTCGGTCAGCTTGAAGACAGGGATGCCCGTCGCGGTGCTGAGCACCTCGGCGATCAGCTCCTCGTCGACCTCGGCGACGACATCCATGTCGCCGGCCTTCCACTGCTTCTCCCGCTCGGCCTTCGCGTTGATCAGCTTCTTCTCGTCGTCGCGGAGTCCCGCGGCGCGCTCGAAGTCCTGAGCATCGATCGCCGACTCCTTCTCCCGGCGAACGTTCGCGATCTTCTCGTCGAACTCCCGCAGGTCCGGCGGAGCCGTCATCCGGCGGATCCGCAACCGGGCGCCGGCCTCGTCGATCAGGTCGATCGCCTTGTCGGGCAGGAACCGGTCGGAGATGTAGCGGTCGGCCAGCTGCGCGGCGTTGACCAGGGCGGCATCGGTGATGGTCACCCGGTGGTGCGCCTCGTAGCGGTCGCGCAGGCCCTTGAGGATCTCGATCGTGTGCGCGATCGAGGGCTCGGCGACCTGGATCGGCTGGAAGCGGCGCTCCAGCGCGGCATCCTTCTCGACGTACTTGCGGTACTCGTCGAGGGTGGTCGCACCGATGGTCTGCAGCTCGCCACGGGCCAGCATCGGCTTCAGGATGCTCGCCGCGTCGATCGCGCCCTCGGCCGCACCGGCCCCGACGAGGGTGTGGATCTCGTCGATGAACAGCACGATGTCACCGCGGGTGCGGATCTCCTTCAGCACCTTCTTCAGGCGCTCCTCGAAGTCACCGCGGTAGCGGGAACCCGCCACCAGCGCGCCGAGGTCGAGGGAGTAGATCTGCTTGTCCTTGAGCGTCTCCGGGACGTCACCACGGACGATCTGCTGAGCCAGACCCTCCACGATCGCCGTCTTGCCGACACCCGGCTCACCGATCAGGACAGGGTTGTTCTTGGTGCGCCGGGACAGCACCTGCATGACCCGCTCGATCTCCTTCTCGCGCCCGATCACCGGGTCGAGTTTGGCTTCACGAGCCGACTGCGTGTAGTTCCGGCCGAACTGGTCGAGCACCAGGGAGCTGCTCGGCGCCCCCTCGGTGGTGGTCCCACCGGCGGTGGTCGGCTCCTTGCCCTGGTATCCGCTCAGCAGCTGGATGACCTGCTGCCGGACCTTGTTCAGGTCCGCACCGAGCTTGACCAGGACCTGCGCTGCGACACCCTCACCCTCGCGGATGAGGCCGAGCAGGATGTGCTCGGTGCCGATGTAGTTGTGGCCCAGCTGCAGGGCCTCGCGCAGGGAGAGCTCCAGCACCTTCTTGGCGCGGGGGGTGAACGGGATGTGCCCGCTCGGTGCCTGCTGCCCCTGGCCGATGATCTCTTCGACCTGGGAACGAACAGCCTCGAGCGAAATCCCCAGGCTCTCGAGAGCCTTGGCGGCGACACCTTCACCCTCGTGGATCAGGCCGAGCAGGATGTGCTCGGTCCCGATGTAGTTGTGGCTGAGCATCCTGGCCTCTTCCTGAGCCAGGACGACTACCCGACGGGCGCGGTCCGTAAATCGTTCAAACATCGCCAAAGCGCTCCTTGCCTCAGAGGAGTCGGACGTGCCGTGTGGGCCGACCCCCGTACATGCATGCTAGTCCCCGGTACTGACAAGCTCGCTCTGGGCGAACAAACAATCACTGTTGGATCGGACACCCGGGTGGCATCACAAGGGAACAACCCACCGGATCTCCAGAGTGTTCCCGCCTGACCACGATCGGACAGCGTGTTCGCCACCAGCGAATTTCCCCTGATGGCTGCCCGGTCAGGCATCCGGCACTGTCGTCCTGTGACGGGGTTGTCCGCATCTTGAAACAACCGGAATGCGGACGGTCCCGATACCCCAAGGGTACCGGGACCGCAAGATCCTGCTGAAACTACTTGGCTTCGTTGTACGCCGCGCGTACTTCGGCCGAGATCCGGCCGCGCTCGCTGACCTCGTAGCCGTTCTCCTTGGCCCAGGCCCGGATGTCGGCGGAGTCCGATGCGGACCGTCCACGACCGCGGGCCCGACCCACCGCGCCACGGCGACCGGCCACTCGGCGGCCAGAGCCGACGTACCCGGCGAGGGCGTCGCGCAACTTGGCGGCATTCTTCTTGGAAAGGTCGATCTCGTAGGTCGTCCCGTCCAGCCCGAAGGTCACGGTCTCGTCGGCCTTACCGCCGTCGAGATCGTCCTCCAGGACCACCTGCACCCTTTGTGCCATCGATGACAATCCTTCCTGCGCCCGTCACCGGACACAATCCCCTGCCGAATTGTTTGCACCTGATTTGTACCGTACTAACCACCCCTTTGTCATTCTCCGCGCGGAATGTCCCACAAAGTCGCCGGAGCGGGCCGGTGACCTTGCGTATTCAAATAGCCCCGGAAAATGCAGTGGGCCCCGGCTGTGCTATGCAGCAACCGGGGCCCACTTCGGGAAATCTCTACAGAATCACTCCGGCCGGAGCAACGGGAAGAGAATCGTCTCCCGTATACCGGCACCGGTGTAGAGCATGATCAACCGGTCCAGGCCCATCCCCATGCCGCCGGCCGGCGGCATACCGAACTCCATTGCGCGCAGGAAGTCCTCGTCGAGTTCCATCGCCTCGGGATCACCGGCGGCGGCCAGCAACGACTGCTCCACCAGGCGATCGCGCTGGATCACCGGGTCGTTCAGCTCCGAGTAGGCAACGCCGAGTTCGACCCCGTTGACGAACAGGTCGAAGGCTTCGACCAGCCCCGGGATTTCCCGGTGCGGCTTGGCCAGCGGCCGCGCCGACTCCGGATAGTCACGGACAAACGTCGGCTGGATGAGGTTGTGCTCACACAGCTTCTCGAACAAGTCGACAGCGATCTCGCCGGCATTCCGGCCCGGCTGCAGCTCGATCTCGTGCTGCTCGGCCAACTTGAGCAACGCGGCCAGATCGGTGGTCTGATCGACCTTCTCGCCGACCGCTTCGGAGAGCAGCCCGAAAAGCGTTGCGTGCCGGAACGGCTGCTCGAAGTCGATCTCCGAACCGTCGCGCGCGGTGACCGTGGTCCGGCCGATCGCCCGGCCGGCGTTCCGGATCAGGTCCTGGATGAGTTCGGCCATCGTGTCGTAATCGCCGTACGCCTGATAGGCCTCGATCATCGAGAATTCCGCCGCATGGGTGGAGTCCAGGCCTTCGTTGCGGAAGGTCCGGCCGATCTCGAAGACCCGGTCGACACCACCGATCATGGCGCGCTTGAGATCGAGCTCGAGCGCGATCCGCAGCTTCATCTCCTGGTCGAAGGCGTTCAGGTGCGTGTTGAACGGCCGGGCCGCCGCGCCACCGTTGGTGAGCTGCAGGACCGGCGTCTCGACCTCGATGAAGCCCTGCGCGTCGAACGTGGCCCGCAGCGACTTCAGTACGGCGGCCTTGATCCGGACCATGTCGCGAGCCTCGGATCGCACGATCAGGTCGACGTACCGGAGCCGGACGCGGGCCTCTTCGTTCAGCGGCTTGTGCTCGTTCGGCAGCGGGCGCAGCGTCTTGGCAGCCATCTGCCACCCGGTCGCCTGCACCGACAGCTCGCCCCGGCGGCTCGTCACGACCTCGCCCTGGACGGCCAGCAGGTCGCCGATGTCGACGATCTGCTTGAACCGGGCCAGCTCCTCCTCACCCAGGTCGGCCAGCGACAGCATCACCTGCAGCTCGGTCCCGTCGCCTTCACGCAGCCGGACGAAGCAGAGCTTGCCGGTGTTGCGCAGGAAGATGACCCGACCGGCCACCGACACCTGCTCGCCTGTCTTGGTGTCCACCTCCAGTTCCTGCGCGTCATACGTCGCACGCAAGTCCTTCAGTAGGTGGGTCCGCGGTACCGAGATCGGGTAGGGCTGCACTCCTTCCGCCAGCAGGCGGTCACGCTTCTCCCGGCGGACCCGCATCTGCTCAGGCAGGTCGTCCTGCCCGCTTTCGGGGGTCACAGGGTCCACGTGTGCATCAGTCATAAGCCAAAGGCTAGTGACTGACCACCTCCTCAGCCGAATCCTTTGTTCTGGCCACCAGTAGCGCAGCGCCCATCGCACCCACCACACACAGCACCCCACACCCCAAGAACGTCGCGCGCGGCCCAAACACGCCACCTAGCAGCCCACCCAGCGGCAGAGCGACCAAACTGCACGCCCGCACCGTCCCGGAGAGCGCCGCAACCACTCGCCCCCGCACCGCCTCGGCAACCCGAGTGACGATCAACGTGCTGCTGGCGGCATTGAGCAGACCGCCTCCAGCCCCGGTGATGACGGCCCCGAGCACCAGCAGGACCACGCCGCTCGCCGCGCCCATACCCACCATGCCCAGGCCAATGCCGGCCACCCCGGCCAGTACGGCGCGCGCCCTGTGGGCTGAGGTAGTGAGCCGGCCGCTGCCCCAGGCACCAAGGATCGCGCCCGCCCCTTGCGCAGCCAAGACCCAGCCGTAGCCCGCAGCATTCAGCCCGACCTCGTCGATGACCAGGAAGACCTCAACCACATTCACGGCCTCGCCGACCACCACGAACACCCACAGGCACACCACCAGCACCCGCAACAGCGGATCGCCGAGCAGAGTGCGCAAACCCGCACTGAACCCGCCGCTCTCCTTGACTGCCCCAAGCGCTGGCCGACGGCGAGTCCGAACCAGTCCGGCGACCACAGTGAGCACACCGAAGGTGGCCGCGTCCACGAGCAGCGCGTCGCGGCCGCCGATCCACTCCACCAGCACTCCGCCGACCGCCGAGCCCACCAGCATGGCCACCCCGATCAGCGCCTGGCTCACTCCGATGGCGCGGCCGACCAGACCCTCTCCCACGATGCGCGGGATCAGCGCACCCCAGCACGGCCCGGCGATTGCCTGCCCCACCTGCAGCAGGCAGACCAGACCCACCGTGCTCACCAGGTCGTGGCTGAACGCCAACGCCACCCCGGCGACTGCCTGCAGCGCCGTCGCCCACACCAGCACGGCGCGTGAGTCGTAGCTGTCCACGATCCGCCCGGCCACCGGGATCATCACCACAGTCGGTACGGCGAACGCCAGCAAAAGGACCGTGATCGCGCCAGTACCGCCGTACTCCTTCACCCGGAGCATCAGCGCCACCATCGCGATCGCATCCCCGGCGTACGACAGCGCCCGAGCCGGCAACACCAGCCGCACGTCCCGATGAGCCCACAACGAACTCTGAAGTATTTGCTTCACACTTATGAAGCTAATGCTTCACACCTAGTCGCGTCAATCCCCCTTGAGCACCGTTCAGCCTCTTTTCGGCCGCGCAGATGACTGAGCCGTGCTCAAGGCCTAGGGGGCGCCGCGCTTTGAGCACGCTTCAGTCATTTTTCGGGGGCGCGGGTGGCTGAGGGGTGCTCAAAGGCGGCGCGGCTAGGCTGTCGCGGTGGCCGAGAAGAAGGTGGTGCTGACCGATCCGCGGGCGATTCGTGCACTGGCGCACCCGGCTCGGCAACTGGTCATCGACGAGCTGTACAGCGGGCGGGTGATGACCGCGACCGAGTGCGCCGAGCTGGCCGGGCTGACGCCGTCTGCGATGAGTTACCACCTCCGGGCGCTCGAGCGCTGGGGCATCGTTGAGCGCGCCGAGTCCGCCGACGGCCGGGAACGCCCCTGGCGAGCGCCGGCTCAAGGCTTGATCATCACGTCGCAGTCCTCAGTGGCCGGCCGGACGGCCAATCAGGCGATGATGCGGGTCGCCACCGACCGGATGCTCGAACTGTTCGACGACCTCCCCGGCGACGACGGGTGGGACGACGTCAGCGCGATGAGCCGTTCCCGGCTGTGGCTGACCCGCGAAGAGGCCGAGGAGCTCGGCAGCGACCTGCAGAAGCTAGTCGACAGTTACCGCAAGGGCCGGACCGCGTCGGACCACCCCGCGGACACCCGTTCGATCCACACGATGTTCACCGTCGTACCGTCCGGAGAGGTACCGCAACCCTGATTTTCCCCCGAAGTACCTCCCAGGTCAGCTAACTGGTTGCCGACCGATGTAACTATGGGTACATGGGGGAAGCGCTGGCAATCGCGATACCGACCGGTGGTTTGGCTGTCGTGGCGTACCTGGTGGTGGGCCTCGTCATCGGCGTGGAGAGCATGGGAGTGCCACTGCCGGGCGAGACCACACTGATCGCTGCGGCCTTGCTGTCGTCGCAGGGCGACCTGCGGATCGAGTGGGTGATCGGCGCCGCTGCGGCGGGCGCCATCATCGGCGACTCGATCGGGTACTACATCGGCCGCCGGGCCGGCCGCAGTCTGTTCGACCGGCTCAGCCGCCGGTTCAAACACTTCTCGCCGGACCGCATCGCGCGAGCCGAGAAGTACTTCCACCGGTACGGCGTCTGGACCGTCTTCTTCGGCCGGTTCGTGGCACTGCTCCGGATCTTCGCCGGTCCGATGGCCGGAACCCTCCGGATGCCCTATCCGAAGTTCCTGATCGCGAACGCGGCCGGCGGCATCGCCTGGTCGACCACGATCGGAGTCGTTGCCTTCCACATCGGTGACAACGCGGACAAGATCTTCGGCCAGGTGTCGGTCTGGGCACTCGTTGTGATCGGCATCGGCGCCGTTGCGGCGTACGCCTACTACAGGCTCCGCCACCGGCATCGCGCCGAGGAGGCCCCGCTCGAGGCCGAGTCCGCCGAGGCCTGAATACCGATTGGCGCAGCGCCTGATCCGCAGGTCCAGTTTCGGGGTGGTCAGGCCGTCCATGTTGCGGCCACCTTGCGCCAGCCAAAGAGCTACCGTTCAGGCCGCTTTAGGGCCTGATCCGCAGGTCCAGTTTCGGGGTGGTCAGACCGTCCATGTTGCGCCCGCCCTGCGCCGCCTGCGGGAGCACCCAGCGATAGGAATAGGTGCCGACAGCACCGATCTTGAAGCCGAAGACCGCCTGGCCGCGGCGTAGTGCCACGAGCTTCACGGACTTCCAGCTTCGGGTCTGCCGGTTCCACAGCTGCAGGGTCGCAGTGGACGTGTACGCCGGGGCCACTCTGGCGAACACGGTGACCATCTCGCCGCGCTTCTTGTTGTTGCCGCCGAGGTACCCACCGGCGAGCAGCCGGACCACTCCGCGAGTGAAGACGGCCGGACTGCTCGACTCGCTCGTCAGCACTCCCGGCTTGGCGTACTGACCAGCCACGACCTTGTACGGGCGACTACCAGCTGTGACGACCGGGATGTCGTAGTGGCCGCCGGCCGTGGTCTTCCCACGAGCCACCGGACTCCACCGCGCGGTCGGTGTGACCTGCGTGAGCACCGTCAGCGGGATGCCCGCCGAGGTGGTCTGCTGCAGCGCACAGTCCGTCTCAGCAGCGCAGTAGGTCTCCTGCAGCACCACTCGGCCGCGGATGCGCAGCGGCAGGCTGTACTGCGCCTTCGGCGGCACGAAGACCGTCGCCGAACTGGTCAGACCGACCACCTGGCCACCCACATTGCTCGACCACTCGTTCTCGGTCCGCAGTTGGAACAGGAACGGCGGCTTGATGCTGTTGATCACCTGTCGGGCTGAGGTCGTCCCCGGGCCGATCGGTGCGGGCTGCCCACCAGGCTTGCCGACCAGTGGCACGTATTTCTGCGCCTTGGTCCCCTCCACATCCAGCGGGTCGTGCGGAGTGAAGTCCTGCGGCGGCGTTGGCACTGCCCAGCGGATCAGCACGCCCCGCCCCTGCGCCACGGCGAACGCCGAGCTCGGCCGGACCGGTCCGTCAGTGTCGAACACCGGAGACTTCACCGGCTTACCGGTCAGCCCTTCCTTCGTCGTCCCGTTGGTGACGACCACGCGGTAGTTGCCGTCCGGCGGAAACGCCGAGGTCGGAATGTCCCAGCTGTTCTCCTGCTCGGCCGGCAGGTAGTGCACGTACGACGGCCCTTCGCTGAGCACGCCCTCGATGGTGATCCGGTTCGGAGCGCTGCTGTCCTTCCAGGTCACCCGGACGGAGTTCTTCCCAGCGCCCGCCCACGCCACCGACACCGCGGACGGCGACGCATCCGCCGTACAGGCGGTCAGCAGGGACGCACCGGTCACCATGACCAGTGCCACGGCGAGTTTCCGCCGCACTAGGACCACCTCACTTCAGCTGCCTCACAACCGACGGCTGCACGATATACCGTGGAAGCTGCCACACCAGGGGGATGACCAAGGGGGAATACCGTGGCCTTTGTCGCAGGACCCGAAAACCAGGACTTCTTCGACGCGTACCGCGCTCCGGCCGGGCATGTGCCCAACTTCGTCAGCGTCTTCGCGGCGCGACCGGCCGTCTTCGAGGCCTGGCTCCAGCTCAACGCTGCGGTCAAGGCATCGATGGATCTGCGCCGCTACGAGATCGCCACGTTCGCTGCGGCCGCTGCGCTCAAGTCGAGCTACTGCAGCCTCGCCCACGGCCAGGTGCTGGCCAACAACTTCTACAGCGCCGACGAGGTGACCGCTTTCGTCGACGAGAACGCTCAAGACCCAGTCGACCGTGCAGTCATGGCGTTCGCGCGCAAGGTCGCGCTGGCCGCGGACACTGTCACCCAGGCGGACGTGGACGAGCTCAAGACACTCGGGCTGAGCGACGACGACGTGCTGGATGTTGTCCTGGCCGCTGCGGCGCGCTGCTTCTTCTCGAAGACACTCGATGGCACCGGCACACAGCCGGACGCCGTCTTCAACGCACTCCCGGAGACACTGCGGACCGCGCTGACGGTCGGCCGTCCGATCGAGAGCTAGCCGTGGTTGCGCGCGAAAGCCAAGTGCAGGCCGCGCAACGTCAGCAGGGGCTCGTGCTGGACGGGTGTCGAGAGGTCGCGCAGCAGTAGCGACGCCAAAGCACCAGTCAGTACGACGGGAGTGTCCGGACCGAAGGACTGGTCTGCGCGGATCCGGGCGACCAGTCCGTCGACCATAGCCGCGAATCCGTGCACAGCGCCGGACTGCAATGCCTCGACGGTGTTCTTGGCGACCAGCGCCCGCGGCCGGACCAGCTCGACCCGACGCAACTGAGCCGCCACATCCCCCAGCGCGTCAGTGGCGGTTTCGATGCCGGGGGCAATCACTCCCCCGGCGAACGCGCCGGCTGGGTTGACCACGTCGATCGTGATCGCCGTACCGACGTCGACTACCAGACAGGGAGCGCCGTACAGCTGGACGGCGGCGAGTGCGTTGGCGATGCGATCTGTGCCGACCTCACGCGGGTTGTCGACCAGAACCGGCAGCCCGGTCTTCACACCCGGCTCGACCACCACACTGGGCACGCTCTGGTAGTAGCGCGTGACCAGGTCGCGGAACTCGTGCAGCACCTGCGGCACGGCGGAACAGACCGCGATCCCGGACACCGGGGCCTCGCCAGCGAGCAGTCCCTGGATCAGCACTGCCCACTCGTCCGCCGTACGGCGTGGGTCCGTCCCGACCCACCAGTGGCGTTTGACCGTGCCCTCGAACACCAGGCCCACAAGGGTCCTGGTGTTCTCGACAGCCACGGCCAGCAGCATCAGACCGCCTTGAGGTCCAAGGCGATGTCCAGCACCGGCGCGGAGTGCGTGAGCGCACCGACCGCCAGGAAGTTCACTCCGGTCTCGGCGACCTCCCGAGCCCGGTCCAGCGTCAGACCACCAGATGCTTCCAGCCGCGCCCGACCGGCCACCTTCTCGACCGCCTCTCGCAGCTGCGGGATGTCCATGTTGTCGAGCAGGATCAGCTCGGCACCGGAGTCAACAGCGATCAGGGCATCCTCGACCGAGTCCACCTCGACCTCGACGGAGATGTCCGGGAATGCCTTGCGCACAAGCCTGAAAGCCTCAGCCACGCCACCAGCGGCGACCACGTGGTTGTCCTTGATCAGTGCGGCATCAGACAGGCCCATGCGGTGGTTCTTACCCCCACCGCAGCGCACTGCGTACTTCTCCAGCGACCGCAGCAGCGGCATCGTCTTGCGGGTGTCGCGGATGACTACGCCGGTGCCCTCGACAGCATCCACCCAGCGACGGGTCAGCGTGGCCACACCGGACAGGTGGCAGAGCAGGTTGAGCGATGTCCGCTCCGCAGTCAGCAGCTGCTGCGTCTTGCCGCGAATCGTCATCAGCACGTCGCCTCGCCGTACCGACGCACCATCAGCGACGGAGTACTCCAGCTCGACCTCTCCGGGCGCAGCGACCTGCCGAATCACCAGTTCGGCGATCTCCAGCCCGGCGACCACGCCATCGGCCCGGGCGACCAGCTCGGCAACCGAGACCTGATCCGGGTCGACCGTGGCGGTCGTCGTGACGTCCACACCACCGGCGAGGTCCTCCTCGAGCGTGGCTCGCACGAGGTCACCGACCCACTGCCGGTCGACGGTGTCATCCATCTTGCCGATTCTCCTTGCTCTGTGGGACGAAGTCCGTCCCGGGGCGGGCACGCTCGCCATCAGCGAACAGTGTCAGGTCCAGACTGCCCGACCAGTGCTGGTCGTCGCGATCCGGGTGGTCTTCGCGCCAGTGTGAGCCGCGGCTCTCCTCGCGCACAGTTGCGGCGGCAATCAGTGCAGAAGCGACCGTCACCAGGTTCGTCGCTTCCCAGCCCGGAGTACCCGGCTCACCGGCCGGCTGCTCAATCAGCTTGCCCAGTGCGCCACCTGCCTCAGCCAGCCCGGATGCGCTCCGGATGACTCCAGCACCCACGGTCATCACCCGCTGCAACTCCGGTACGACGTCTGCGTCGACCAGACCGGGGATGCGGGTGTCCTCAGCCGGCTCTCGCAGCTCAGGAAGGCCCTTGCCCAGATGAGTGGCGATGCGGCCGGCGAACACGAGTCCTTCGAGCAGGGAGTTCGATGCGAGCCGGTTGGCACCGTGGACGCCGGTGCAGGCGACTTCACCGCACGCATACAGACCTGGCACCGAAGTCTGCCCGTTCAGGTCGGTCCAGACGCCACCGGACGAGTAGTGGCACGCAGGGGCGACCGGGATCAGCTCACGAACCGGATCGATACCGTGCGAGCGGCAGGACGCCAGGATGGTCGGGAACCGCACTCGCCACTTCTCGTCACCGAAGTGGCGGGCGTCGAGATACACGTGATCCTTGCCACCGGCAAGCATCTGCCGCATGATCGCCTTCGCCACGATGTCGCGCGGCGCCAGGTCGGCCAGCTCGTGCTGCCCCTCCATGAAGCGTTTGCCCTCATGGTCGACGAGGAACGCGCCCTCACCGCGGACAGCCTCAGAGACCAGTGGCTGCTGGCCTTTCGCGCTCTTGCCCAGCCACAGCACGGTCGGGTGGAACTGCACGAACTCCAGGTCGCGCACCTTCGCGCCGGCCCGCAGAGCGAGCGCCATACCGTCACCCGTCGACACACTCGGGTTCGTAGTGGCGGCGTACAGTTGGCCGAGCCCGCCGGACGCGAGGATCACCACGCGGCTGCGGACAGCGCCGATACCGTCGAGCTGGCCCTCACCCATCACGTGCAGAGTCACACCGGCGATGGCGCCGTCGTCGGCCCGCAACAGGTCGATGACGAGCGCGTGCTCGATCAGACGGATGTCCGGCAACCGCTTCACCGCAGCGACCAGCGCACGCTCGATCTCCGCACCCGTCGCGTCTCCACCGGAGTGAGCGATGCGGTTGCGGTGGTGCCCGCCCTCACGCGTCAATGAGATCTCACCGTTGGCCTGGGTGTCGAACCGCGCTCCCAGCTC
Organism: Kribbella antibiotica; assembly: GCF_004349055.1. Classification (GTDB taxonomy): domain Bacteria; phylum Actinomycetota; class Actinomycetes; order Propionibacteriales; family Kribbellaceae; genus Kribbella; species Kribbella antibiotica. The sequence continues at coordinate 59,420 of NZ_SMKX01000003.1, read as the reverse complement.
GATCAGATCCCGGACAGCATCAGGACCTTCCGTCACCAACGCCCGTACGGCGTCTGGGTCGCACAAGCCGGCACCTGCGACCAGAGTGTCCTGCAGATGCTCTTCCGGAGAGTCCTCAGGGCTGAGGGCGGCCGCAATGCCGCCCTGTGCCCACTGGGTCGAGCCGGAGGCGACAACGTCTTTGGTCACCACCAGCACCGTCCCCAGCTCACGGGCCTTGAGTGCAGCGGTCAGCCCGGCGATACCGGAGCCGATCACCACCACGTCGACTGTGTCGGTCCAACCCGGCTCAGGTGCAGCTAGTCGTTGCGGGACTGCAGGTGCGGTCATTCAGTGACCGTATCAACCGAATTCATCGGAGCGTGATGGAAATGTTGTCAATGAGACGAGTCTGACCCACTCGGGCAGCGATCAGCATGCGCGCCTCGCCTGGGCCGATCACTGGGCCGAGGTCAGGCGCACGCAGCGCCAGGTAGTCGATCTTCACCGACGGCACGGCCTCCAGCTCGGAGTGCGCAGCAGCCAGTACGGCGTCCGGTCCGTTCATACCGGCCTTCGCACCGGCCGTGAGAGCGCGGTAGAGCACCAGCGCCTCGTCACGCTCGGTCTCGTCGAGGTACCGGTTGCGTGAGGACATCGCCAGCCCGTCCGGCTCGCGGACTGTCGGTACCGGCACGATGCCGACGTTCCAGTCCAGGTCACAGACCATCTCGCGGATCAGGGTGAGCTGCTGGTAGTCCTTCTCACCGAACAGCGCCAGATCCGGTGACGTCAGATGCAGCAGCTTCGACACCACCGTCAGCACACCGCCGAAGTGGCCGGGGCGCACCTGTCCCTCCAACTCGTCGGCCAACGGGCCCGGATGCACAGTGACTGAGGGCTCGTTCGGGTAGAGCTCGTCACGCGACGGGTTGAAGACCAGGTCCACGCCCTCGGCCTTCGCAATCGCCAGGTCACTGGCGAGCGTGCGCGGGTACCGGTCGAAGTCCTCGGTCGGCCCGAACTGCAACGGGTTCACGAAGATCGTCAGCACCACACTGCCGTCGGGACCGACCCGGTCACGCGCTTCGGCCAGCAACGCTGCATGCCCCTCGTGCAGCGCGCCCATCGTCATCACCACCGCCCGGGGCCGAATCGCCGTCGCCGCCCGCAGTTCCGCCTTTGTCTGCGTGAGTCTCATCGCGGTGCCTCCCCTGTCCGATACCGCTCCAGCACCTCACCGAACCGGGCTGCCGTGCCCGCGTCCAGCCGTCCGTCCGCCACCACCAGGTCCACCGTCGCCCGCGCAAGCTCTGCGTACGTGCTCGCCGTGCGGCCGTGCAGTCCCGCCAGATGTGCTGCCACCGTGTCGACATCGCCCCGGACAATCGGCCCAGTGAGCGCATGATGACCGGATCGCAGCGTGTTGTCGAGAGTTGCCGTCAGCAGTGGCCGGAGTGTTGCCGAAGGGTTCGCAACACCGGCCTCCTCCAGTACGGCGAACGCCTGCGCCAGCAAGGTGGTCAAGTGATTCGCAGCGTGCACCAGACCGGCGTGGTAGCGCGCACGCTCCTCCTCCGCCACCCACTGCACCTGTGCCCCGAGCGCCTTCACCAGTCGCTCGACAACGTCCCGTGCGGCGTCCGGCGCGGTCGCAGTGAACACCACGTCCTGCAGCTCAACCGCATCCACACCCGTGAACGTCATCGGCGGATGCAACGCCACTGGGGTTGCCGCCAGCCCCTGCAACGGCGAGAGCCCATGTGCACCCGACAGATGCACGACGTACTGGTCTGTGGTCAGTGGGAGGCCGTGAGCAACGGCAGCGATCGCATCGTCCGGCACAGCAACCAGTACGACGTCTGCGCGGCCAGTGACCTCGTCAGGCGTCAGCACCGGCACATGCGGGAGGAGGCGGGCGGCGCGATCACGTGACGCGCTCGACCGCGCGGACACCGCGACCAGGGGATACCCGGCTGCCGCCAAGGCTGCTCCCACGGCGGTTCCGGCCCGGCCGGCTCCGATCAAGCCGATCCGTTCCATAGCTCACTCTCTTCGTCGTTCCAGTCCCACGGGTGGGTACCAGACGAGCTGGCTGTCAGCCTAGGCGATGCGAGGATGGTGTGGTGAGTGAGAAGCCTGGCTTGACCGCGATCCTGATCACAGCGCCTGAGTTGGTGGACTACACCGACCGGTGGCGCTCGGTGTCCCGGACCAGCATGCGGCCGGACGTCCCACTGAACGAGCTGATCCCGCCGCACATCACCGTGCTGGTGCCGTGGGTCGCCGAGCCGACGGAAGCCGATATCGAGCGACTGCGGGTCGCCCTCGACGAGGTGCCGGCCTTTGACATCAGCTTCCTCGAAGCCGGCCAGTTCCCCAACGGAACGGCCTGGCTACGCCCGGAGCCCTTCGAGGGCCTGCAGGCCGTCACCCAACTGGTGATCGACGCTTTCCCCGAGTGTCCGCCGTACAACGGCGACTATCCGGAGCCCCACCCGCACCTGACCATCTCGTCGTCCGCCCAGGGCGGCCCGGCGGTCCTCGCCGACGCCCAGGCCGCGCTGGCCGTCGAGTACCCGCCCCCGATCGAGTTCGTCGGCCTGGAGCTGTGGCGCGAGGACGAGCACGGCGTGTGGAGTCAGTTCGACTCGGTCGGAGTAGGCAGCTGACCACCTACCGCAGTGCTTGGCAGCAGGCTCTCTACGGCCCGGGCGGCTTCTACCGGCGTGAGCGACCCGCAGCACACTTCCGTACGTCGGTGCACGCGTCCGAGCTGTTCGGCCAAGCCATCGCGCGGTTGGCGCGTCAGGTCGGCGCTGACCAGGTGACCGACATCGGAGCGGGCTCTGGTGAGCTGGGTCGGGTACTGCGGGCTGAGGGCCTGAAGGTGCTCGACATCGAGCTGGATGATGAGCTGCCCGACCAACTGACCGGACTGGTCGTGGCCAACGAGTGGCTCGACAACATCCCGTGCGAGCTGGCCGAGTGGGACGAGGACGGCGTACCGCGCTATCTGACTGCTGAGCTAACACCCGGTGACGTTGTCGAGGGCAACGACCTGGCATGGCTGCAGCAGTGGTGGTCTGGTGAGCCGGGTGACCGCGCCGAGATCGGACTGGCGCGTGACAACGCTTGGGCCGATGTGGTCAAACGCCTCCAGCACGGGACCGCTCTGGCCATCGACTACGGGCATGTAGCCGACGACAGGCCGCCGTATGGGACTCTGACTGGCTTTCGCGCCGGGCGCGAGTGTGAGCCGGTGCTGGACGGCAGCTGCGACATCACAGCGCATGTCGCGCTGGACTCCCTTGGCGGGGAGGTGCACAACCAGCGCGACATGCTGATGCAACTAGGCGTCTCAGCGAAGCGCCCGCCGCTTGAGCTCGCCAGCACTGACTCGGCCGCCTACCTGGCCGCTCTGTCAGCGGCAGGTGAGGCGGCCGAGCTGCTGGATCCGTCAGGACTCGGCGGGTTCGGCTGGGTCTTCAGTCACAGGAGCTAGGACTGGTCGGGGCGGGTGCTCTCGATGGCTTGGCGTGCCTGGCGGGCTTGGTGCGCCTGCGCCTGCGTGAGCCACGCGGCCTCTTCGGCCGAGCGGTGTCGCGCTACAGCGTTGGTCGGGCCGACCGGGGTGTCGATGTGGACGTCGGCCAGGTTGAGGCGGCGCTGGATCGGCCCCTGGGCCAATCTGACGGACTGGGTCTTGTGGTGCAGGACGATCGACGTACTGCGGCTGATCCAGCCGGAGGTGGTCACAAAGACCTGCTCGTCGGCGCCATAGGCCAGGTAGCGCCAGCCGATCGGGCGTAGCCACTTGGCGCGCTCAGGAGCTCGCTGCAGCTCGATGGCGTCCAGATGGAAGCCAGGCAGCACACGAGACAGTACGGCGTTCACCTCGCCGCGCTCACCGACTGGCAGCAGCTGCGCGCCCTCCAGCTTGTCCTCGCCGTCCTCCTTGCCCGCGACACCGGCGATGTCCAGCTCCACGCGGGCCCAGCCCAGCAGGCGCCAGATGATCGGCTCAGTGATCAGCAGGCCTTGCACACGGCCTGGCGGGATGGTCTGCCGCTGGACGTCGAACAGGCCACGCTTGGTGCGCAGACCGTGTTCGGTCTGGGAGAGCGTGAAGCCATGGTTGCCGACAACCTGCTTCCAGATCGGTGAGACCACACCGAGCAGCAGCGGCAGACCGGCGAACAGACCGATGTGGAAGTCGAAGACCATGGTGGCGACGATCAGCCAGATCAGTGCGCCCGCACTGGCCACGACAGTCGAGGACAGCAGCGTCGCACCAAGCAACCGGTTGGTCGGAACGACGAGCAAGGCCTCCGGCTCGCGCTCCTGCTCTTGCTCCTGCTGCTGAGCGCCCTGCTCTCCCTTGGCCCGGACCAGCAGGATCCTGCGCAGATCACCGGCCTCGGCGTACTTGAAGTAGCTCAGCTTGCCGTCGCTCTTGCCGCCGCCGGCCACATCCATCCGCAGCTCAGCCATGCCGAGCATCCGTGCGAGGAGAGGCTGTGCGACGTCGATGGCCTGGATGCGGTCGAAGCGAATGATCCGGGTCCGCCGGAACAGGAAGCCACTGTCCACTCGGATCGCATCATCGGTCAGCTGCCACTTGGTGAACCACCAGGACAGTGCGCCGAGCAGGATGCCACCGATCAGTACGGCGATCAGTCCGAGCCCAGCAATCTCCAGGTTGCTCCGCAAGCCCTCGTTGTTGACCAGAGCGACCGCTGCGACAGCGAAGTAACCCCAGCCCTTCACGAACGGCGTCAGGGGGTGCAGCCGCGCACCGGTCTTCTCCAGCACCGGGCCGGTCGGTTCAGGCGCTGGTTCGGTCACAGGCCCCACGCCTGCGATTGACCGAGAGCGGACAGGCGGTCCCGCAGCCGGGCGGCCTCGTCCGGATGCAGACCGGGGATCTTGGCGTCGGTGGCCGGCGTGGCCGTGTGTAGCTCAACAGTGGAGATGCCGAATGCCCGCTCCAGCGGACCGGCAGCCACATCGACGAACTGCATCCGCCCGTAGGGCACCACGACCAGCTGGCGGAACATGATCCCGTGGCTGACCATCAGCTCGTCCTCACGCTCGGCGTACTTCCACGAGCGCTGGTTGCGGCCGATCAGGACCCACGACCAACCGAACACGGCCGCGATCACGACCAGCCCGAGTACGCCGTACAGCCAGCCCAGGGTGAGTCCGAGCGCGAGCAACGCCGCGATCCCGAACACTCCGGCCGTGATCGCCGCACTGACTCGCCGGACCGACGCGAGCTGCGGTGACACCGGCGTCCAGCTGACATCGGAGGGTGCAAAGAGGTCGTCCACAACCCCAGCCTGTCACGATAGGGGTTATGAGTACCGAGAAGGTGGTTGGTGTCGGCGCGGGAGCTGCTGGATTCGACCCGGCGTTCGAGCGCGGTGGCACCGGCGACGGCTCACAGCTGCCGACCACCGACATGGTGCTCAACATCGGTCCGCAGCACCCGGCAACCCACGGCGTGCTGCGGCTGCGGCTGACGCTGGACGGTGAGCGGATCGCCGGCTGCGAGCCGATCGTCGGCTACATGCACCGCGGCGCGGAGAAGCTGTTCGAGGTCCGCGACTACCGGCAGATCATCGTGCTGGCGAACCGGCACGACTGGCTCTCCGCGTTCGCGAACGAGCTGGGCGTCGTACTGGCTGTGGAGCGGATGATGGGGCTGGAGGTCCCAGTGCGCGCAGTCTGGCTGCGCACACTGCTGGCGGAGCTCAACCGCATCCTCAACCACCTGATGTTCCTCGGCTCCTACCCGCTGGAGCTGGGCGCGATCACTCCGGTCTTCTACGCCTTCCGGGAGCGCGAGACGATCCAGACCGTCATGGAGGAGCTGTCCGGCGGCCGCATGCACTACATGTTCAACCGGGTCGGCGGCCTTAAGGAAGACCTGCCGTACGGCTGGCTCGGCCGCACCGCCGAAGCGTCCGCCGCGGTCCGCAAGCGGCTGCCGGATATCGAGAACCTCATCCTCGGCAACGAGATCTTCCGCGGCCGCACGGTCGGCATCGGCAAGCTCTCCCCCGAGCTCGTCGCCCAGTACGGCGTCTCCGGCCCGATCGCGCGCGCGTCAGGCGTCGACGCGGATCTGCGCCGCGACGAGCCCTACCTCGCGTACGGCGAGCTCCAGGACGTCCTGCGCGTGGTCACCCGCCACGACGGCGACTGCTTCGCCCGCTTCTGGGTGCTGCTCGAGCAGGTCAAGGTCTCCCTCGACCTGGTCGACGCCTGTCTCGACAAGCTCTCGTCGATGCCGGCGGGCCCGGTCAACGTCCGGCTGCCCAAGATCCTCAAGGTTCCCGAGGGCCAGACCTACGCCTGGACCGAAAGCCCGCTCGGCATCAACGGCTACTACCTGGTCTCGCGCGGCGACAAAACCCCGTGGCGGCTCAAACTCCGCTCCGCGAGCTTCAACAACATCTCCGCGTTGCCGGCACTCCTGCCCGGCACGATGATCCCCGACATGATCGCCATCCTCGGCAGCATGTTCTTCGTCGTCGGCGACATCGACAAATAACCCGCTCCATTTGATGGGTCAGCCCACCGCATTGTGGGTGGGCCAACCGCATGCGATGGGCTCACCCACAACCTCATGGGTCAGCCCATCAAATGGGAACGGCGGGTGGGATCAGAACTGGCGGTCCTTGACCGGCGGGCGGTGCGCGGTGGCGATCGCCTTCTCGATCACCTCGACCGACGCGGTCTTACCCGGGTCGTCGTACCCGCCCATGATCTGCTCCATGGAACCGCCTTCGGAGATGTAGGGGTCGACGTACACGCCGGTCTCCGTCTCCTGGCGCCAGCTCTCGCTCAGCGGCCCGACATCCACCGCGTCCCAGCCCAGCTTGTCCAGCAGTTCGGCCGCCGTCTTCCGGGCCGCTGCGTCGTTGCCCGAGATCGGCAGCGCGCTACGGTCCGCGGCTCCGGAGGGCCGGGCCAGGTTGAGCAGGTTGACCGCAGCGATGTTGTTGAAGGCCTTGACCGTGTGCGACTCCGGCAGGTGCCGCTGGAGCAGTTCGGCCGTGTCGGTCTTCTCGGTGTCGAGCTCTTCGATCCGGCCGTCGCGGCTCGGGTAGTAGTTCATCGTGTCGATCACGACCTTGCCGGCCAGCGGCTCGACCGGGATCTCGGCGTACCGCCCGAGCGGGATGGTCGCCACCACGATGTCACCGGCTTCCGCGGCCTCGGTCGCCGTACCGGCTCGCACGCCCAGCTCGGCGGCCTTCTCGCGCAGGCTCTCCGGGCCGCGCGAGTTGGCCAGTACTACGTCATATCCAGCAGCGACCGCCAGCTTTGCCAGCACGGTCCCGATATTTCCACTTCCGATGATGCCCAGGGTCGTCATACCCAAAGACAACCCAGGAGTAGGCCTGCCTATTTCTCGGAGATGCCCCGTACGCCGGATTGTGCGATCAGCTCGGTGAGTTCGCCGGCGAGGCCGGGCGCCACGGCGAACGTGCCGCGGGAAGCCGGGGAGTGCTGGCTGCCGTCGAGATCGAGAACCTGCAGGCCGGCCTCGCGGCAGATCGCCACGCCGGCCATCGTGTCCCACGGCTTGTTGGAGTACATGATCGTGGCGTCGAAGAAGCCGTTGGCGGTCCACGTGAGCGCGGTGGCCGCCGTACCGATCATGCGCAGCCGCTGCACCTTCGGGACGAGCAGATTGTGCAGTGCGGTCCGCTGCGGGTTGTGATCGTCGGCGTGCGGGCCGATCGCGTAGTCACCCATCGCGATCAGGGCCTCGTTGAGAGTCGTGCACTGGCTGCCCTGGATGGCTTTGCCGTTACAGGTCGCGCCCAGGCCCTCGGCCGCGGCGTACCGGGTGCCGAGCGGCGGGTGGTCGATCACACCGGCCACGGCCCGGTCGTCGACGATCAGGCCGAGCGAGATCGCCCACAGCGGCGTGCCGTGGACGAAGTTGACCGTTCCGTCGATCGGGTCGAGAACCCAGCGGGTGCCCTCGGTAGGGCCGCCCTCTTCCTCGCCCTCGATGCCGATCTCCGGCGTCTCCCGCTCCAGGAACTCGCGGATCTTCCGCTCCACCGCGAAGTCGACCTCGGACGCCATGTCCCGGTCACTCTTGAAGGTAAGCGTTCCCGGTCCCCGGGTGTCGGTCACTGTCCGTCCTTGATCGACGGCAGCCTGGGCGACTTTCAGCAGCTGAGCGAGATCCACGCCCTACAACCTACCTGATGCCCGGCAAGCGCTTGCCAACGATCAGGAAGCGGCGAGACCGCGCAGCTTGAGATCCACCACGGTCGGGGCATCGGCCTGGGAGTGTTTGTCGCCGGCGGCAACGACCGTGGCGACCTCTTCGTCGATCTTGTCCAGGCGCTTGTCGATCTTGTCCAGGCGGCGCTGCATCAGGTCGACGAACTCGGCGTTCTCAACGACGCGGGCGCTGGTGATCCGCGAGTACTCCTGCGCGACGTGGGCCCGTTCGTCGGAGTGCGCGAGGCGCTCGACCAGCAACTGGTGGCGGAACAGCACCGAGGCAGCAATCGCCACCGCGACCGCAGCAATCGCTGCAGCGCGGAGAACCCAGGTGTTCTGAGTGAACAGTGCAGCGCTGACACCGAGGCACACAACGATTAACAGTGCGTTGGCGACGGTGAGAACGGTGGTCCTGGTTCGACGGCGGCTACCCCTTGACCCCATGGATCGCCATGTTAGGGGGTCTCGTCGGGGTCCTCGGGAATACGACACGCACGTTCCAGCAATAATCCGGCCGTGACGACCAGCACTGAGATCACAGCGGCGAGGCCGGCCATGATCACTCTGTTACGAGGACCCGAGGCGCTCACGCCTCCCAGGAAGGATAACGCGAACCCTGCGTACACGCCGGTGCACAACGCGCCGACGAACGCACTCGCCTTCCCGATCAGCAACAGGAAGACGGCACGCTGCGGTTCGATCCGCTCGCGCCGCACCTGCACCCGTTGCCGGGTGTTGCGGGCCGCGGCGAACAGCAGCGCGGCCAGGAACGCCCAGGCGACCAGCGTCAGCCACGAGACCGCCGGCGCAACTCCGCCGCCGGCCTCGATCGCCCGGACCATCATGTAACCGATCGCAGCCCCGAGGACGGCGATTGCCACCAGCAGTCGCCGAGAGGTCAGCCGGACCGAGCCCGGGCGCTGCGGCTCCTTACCGGAACCAGGGGCGCGACCGGACTCGGGACCGCCGGTGGCCACTACTGCAGCTCGAGATCGAGCTTGGTCACACCTTCGGTGCCGACCTTCTCCAGGAGCTCCGCGACCGGGCCGTGCCCGAGCAGGACGGCGTCCGGCTCGATGTCCAGCCACGGCGCCAGCACGAACGCACGCTCGTGGGCGCGCGGGTGCGGGATGGTCAGCTCCTCGGACTCGATCGTCTTCTTGCCGTAGGTGATCAGGTCGACGTCCAGCGTCCGCGGCGCACCCTTCACACTGCGCTCCCGGCCGAAGGCCTGCTCGACCGCGTGGGCGCGATCCAGCAGCAGGTCGACCGACAGCGTCGAGTCGGCGAGCAGGACGACGTTCAGGTACGGGCCGGACTCGTCCGGGCCGCCGATCGGCTGGGTTTCGTAGACCGGCGAAACATCGACCACGACAACGTCCGGGGTGTCCCGCAGCGCGTCGATCGCGCCCTGCAGGTTCGCCTCACGGTCGCCGAGATTGCTACCGAGCGACAGGATCACCTGGCGAATCGGCTTGAGGCCACCGCTCAGGGTGTCCGCGTCGATGACGTAAGGACTTGGGGTCTCGGTCACGAGGATTCTCCGGCTCTGCGCTGCACGGTCAGGACAACGTCGTCGAACGGCACCGAGATCGGCGCCGAAGGTTTGTGGATGGTCACCGCGGTCGCTGTCACCCGCCGGTCGGCGAGACACAGGTCGGCGATGCGCTGGGCGAGGGTTTCGATCAGGTCCACCGGATCGTTCTCGATCGCTTGATGCACCTGCTCGGCGACCACGCCGTAGTTCACGGTGTCGGCCAGGTCGTCGGAGGCCGCGGCTTGACGAGTGTCAAGCTCCAGCCGGACGTCTACGACGAACTCCTGCCCGTCGGCCCGCTCATGATCGAAGACCCCGTGGCGTCCAAAGCCGCGAATGCCGCGAATCTCGATCACGTCAGAAGGAATGCCAAAATCACTCACTCCGCCTCCTCCTGTTGACCCCCAGACGACAGTACCGGGGAGGCATGGTGGATCCACAACCGCCAGCCGGAGGAAGTTCGGCGGAAGACGTTGGTCGCCAGCGCCTTGCCGCCCGCGAAACCGTCTTCGGGAGCACCGTCACCCGACGACAGGACATTCTCCGTACACGTGACGTAGGCCACGTCTTCATCTACCCGTACCTGAACATCGGTGAGGAAGAACTGGATGTACGGCGTGTTCGCGAAGATCATCGCCCAGGCCCGCATCATCTCGGAGTAGCCGTAGATGGCCGCGTTCCCCGGATGGATGCAGACCGGGTCCGGTTCCGGCAGCCAGACCGCCGCCATCAGATCCAGATCGCCGGCCTCGAAGGCGTTGTAGAACGCGGTGTTCGCGTTCAGCACCACGTCCTCGACGGTCGCACCGGGCGCGCCTTCGCCCGGCCGGGCGGATCCGTCCGTCATACGGTTCCCCATCTCTTCGCCACTCGGACCGCGTCCACGCTGGGTGCCACCGCGTGCGCCCGGACACACCAGGCACCTGCGGCGGCGGCCAGGGCGGTAACGGCCGCGCTCGCATCGTCTCGTCGTACGGCCGGTCTGGGTTCACCGGTCTGCTCGTCGGCGAGCAGCCTACCGAGGAACGCCTTCCGGGAGGCACCGATCAGCAACGGCCGGCCCAGTACGGCGAACTCCGGCAGCCGGCGGAGGATCTCCCAGTTGTGGTCGGCGTTCTTCGCGAACCCGAGACCGGGGTCGAGGGCGACCCGGCCGAGATCGACACCGGCCGCCCGCATCGCCTCGATCCGCGCACCCAGTTCGTCGATCACCTCGGCCACGACATCGCCGTACTCCGCCTTGTTCTGCATGTCGATCGAGTGCCCGCGCCAATGCATGCACACATACGGGGTACGGCGCTCTGCCACCAGCGCGAGCATGTCCGGATCAGCCTGGCCGCCGGAAACGTCGTTGATCATCGCAGCCCCGGCGTCCAGAGCGAGCGCGGCGATTTCGGAGCGCATGGTGTCCACCGAGATCAGCGCGCCCTCGGCGGCCAGCGTCTCGATCACCGGGAGCACCCGGCGGATCTCCTCGGCCGGGGCGGGACGCGCGGCACCGGGCCGCGTCGACTCACCACCCACGTCGAGCAGGTCAGCACCCTCGGCGAGCAACTCGCGGCCGTGCTTGATCGCTGCGGCCGGCTCAAACCACTCACCGCCGTCGGAGAACGAGTCCGGCGTCACGTTCACGACACCCATGACAAGGCTCCGGTCCAGCACCGGTAGCCCGTCCACGTGACCCCACGACCCAATTCCCACCCGCCCACCGTAGTGGGCGGGACGGACAGGTTCTGAATCAGCTACCTAGTACGAGGCTGGTCTGGGTGCCTTGGAGAGCTTCAGCGATGGGTTGGGAGTAGGACTCGTTGGTCCGGTTGGACTTGTCCAGGCACTTGCCGTCGATCAGCGCTGCGCCGCTGGTGATGCCCTGGGCGTAGTTGCCGGTCATGTTGGCGCCGCCGGAGTCACCGGACTGGACACAGGCGGTGTGCTGGAACAGGCCGCGGACGATCCGGTTGTTGCCGTAGTTCACCGTGACGTTGTTGGCGACGATCCGCCCACAGGTCCAGCCGGTGCTCTTCCCCGACTTGCACAGCTCGGAACCGACCGTGGGGCTCGCAGTCCCGTGCACCGCGACGCTGGGGGCGCCCCAGCCCTCGATGTACCCCTGCTGGTCCCAGCCTTCGATGACGTCGACACTGCCGTAGTCATTGCCCGGGAAACTCGAGGTCAGCGTCTTGCCGAGGATGTAGCCGTTGCGCGAGAACGACGGCTTGCCCGAGGTGCAGTGACCGGCGGTCAGGAAGACCCGGGTGCCCTTGCTGGACCGGGCGTTGAAGCCCAGCGAGCAGACATACCCGGTGCTCTTGTCGACCTGGAAGCCACCGCGCAGGCTGAAGTCGTCAGCCGTCGGGACCACCTTGCCGTAGACGGTCTTCACCGTCACCTGGTCGCCGTGCTCCTTGGCTCGCTCGACGAACCGCTCGGTGAACACGTCGTGCGCGCCCTTGGGAACGCTCACCACGACAGTGCCGCTGATCGGATCGACGTACCAGGAGCGCACCTTGCCGGGCCGCGACTTCACGGCCAGCCGGTTCAGCTCAGCCTGCACAGAGTTCAGCTCGGCCGCAGTGAAGCGCACCAGCTTCGGCACCGCCCCGGCGGACCGCACCAGCGCAGCAGTGGCGGCATCGGACACCGCGACGATCAAGTCGCCCGTGCTGTCGTAGTAGCTGCCGATCGCGCGCGACCCCAACTCGGTCTGCAACGCCTCGGCCTGCTTGGTTGTCGGCTTCCCGATCATCTTGGTCGGCTCGACCCGCGGACCCTCGGTGGTGTGCTTCTTGCCGTCGTCCGCAGTGGCCCAACTCGCCGCCACCAATCCGGCAGCGGTCAGTAATGCAGCGCCGGCGAGTGCGGCGCCGACTCGGTAATGCCCCGACATTCCTTGTCCTCCTCACCGCTGGCGCCCGGTCCCCGTCGATCGAACGCCCTTACGGAAAGTAAACGTTCTGCAACGGATTGTCCACAGCTACCAGCTCACAATCCCAACGAGCGAGAGGCCGAAGGAGCTACGCGCTCTCCTCCACCGGCGTGTCCCGGGCCAGGTCAGCCGACGATGAGGCTCATGGCTTCGGCGCGGGTGACGGGGTTGCGGAGTTGGCCGCGGACGGCGGAGGTGATGGTTTTGGCGCCGGCCTTGCGGACGCCGCGCATGGTCATGCAGAGGTGCTCGCACTGGATGACGACGATCACGCCGCGGGGCTCGAGGAGCTCCATCAGGGACTCGGCGACCTGGGTGGTGAGGCGTTCCTGGACCTGGGGGCGCTTGGCATAGACGTCGACCAGGCGGGCGAGCTTGGACAGGCCGGTGATCCGGCCGTCGCGGTTCGGGATGTAGCCGACGTGGGCGACACCGGTGAACGGCACCAGGTGGTGCTCGCAGATGCTCCAGACCTCGATGTCCTTCACCAGGACCATCTCGTCGTGCCCGAGGTCGAACGTCGTACTGAGCACCTCCTCGGCGGTCTGGCCGAGACCGGCGGTGATCTCGGCGTACGAGCGCGCCACCCGGGCCGGAGTGTCCCGCAGCCCGTCGCGGTCCGGGTCCTCCCCGATCGCGAACAACAGCTCCCGTACGGCGCGTTCTGCCCGCGCATGGTCGAACTTCGGCGAGGTCATGGCGCCAGCGTAAGCAGAAGCCCCGCCATCCGGAGGGAGGGCGGGGCTTCTGAGGTGCTCTAGATCATCTACTTCACAGCATCATTCGCTCGGCAGCGGCGGGGTCGGGCCGCCGCCGTAGTTCGGCGGCTGCACGTTCTCGTCCGGGCCGACCGAACCACCCGGCAGTACGTCGTGCAGCGAGCCGTTCTGCGACGCGCGTCCCGGCAGCGGCATCACCGGCGGCTGGTCGGACGGGATCCGGGTCGAGGACCCGGTCCAGGCCGGCCGGCGGTCCTTCTTGACGATCGGGCCGAAGACCTCGGCGATCTGGGCCTTGTCCAGGGTCTCCTTCTCCAGGAGCTCCTCGACCAGGTGGTCCAGCACCGCACGGTTCTCGACCAGGATGTCGAAGGCTTCCTGGTGCGCGTTCAGGATCAGCTTGCCGACCTCTTCGTCGACCGCCGCGGCGATCTCCTCGGAGTAGTTGCGCTGGCTGCCGAAGTCGCGGCCCAGGAACGGCTCGCCGCTGTCCGAGCCGAACTTGATCGCACCCAGCCGCTCGGTCATGCCGTACTGCGTGACCATCGCCCGGGCCAGTGCCGACGCCTTCTCGATGTCGTTGCTGGCGCCGGTGGTCGGGTCGTGGAAGACCATCTCCTCGGCGGCGCGGCCACCGAGCATGTAGGCCAGCTTGTCGAGCATCTCCGAGCGGGTGGTCGAGTACTTGTCCTCGTCCGGCAGCACCATCGTGTAACCCAGCGCGCGACCGCGCGGCAGGATCGTCACCTTGTGCACCGGGTCGGAGTGCGGCAGCGCCGCGGCGACCAGGGCGTGTCCGCCCTCGTGGTACGCCGTGAGCACCTTCTCCTTGTCCGACATCAAGCGGGTCCGACGCTGCGGGCCCGCGATCACGCGGTCGATCGCCTCGTCGAGCGCCTTGTTGTCGATCACCTGCATGTTCGAGCGGGCGGTCAGCAGGGCCGCCTCGTTCAGCACGTTGGCCAGGTCGGCACCGGTGAAGCCCGGCGTCCGGCGGGCAACCGCCCGCAGGTCGACATCCGGTGCCACCGGCTTGCCGCGCGAGTGCACCTTCAGGATCTGCTCACGACCGGGCAGGTCCGGCGCGTCGACGGCGATCTGCCGGTCGAAGCGGCCGGGCCGCAGCAGGGCCGGGTCGAGCACGTCGGGCCGGTTCGTCGCGGCGATCAGGATCACACCGCCGCGGACGTCGAAGCCGTCCATCTCGACCAGCAGCTGGTTCAGCGTCTGCTCGCGCTCGTCGTGGCCACCGCCCATTCCGGCACCACGGTGCCGGCCGACGGCGTCGATCTCGTCGATGAAGACGATCGCCGGCGCGTTGGTCTTGGCCGTCTCGAACAGGTCGCGGACCCGGGAGGCACCGACACCGACGAACATCTCGACGAAGTCCGAACCGGAGATCGAGTAGAACGGCACACCGGCCTCACCGGCGACCGCACGGGCCAGCAGGGTCTTACCGGTACCGGGCTGGCCGTAGAGCAGCACGCCCTTGGGGATCTTGGCGCCGACGGCCTGGAACTTGCCGGGCTCCTGGAGGAACTCCTTGATCTCGCCGAGCTCCTCGATCGCCTCGTCACAACCGGCGACGTCGGCGAACGTGGTCTTCGGGGTGTCCTTGGTGATGAGCTTGGCCTTCGACTTGGCGAAGCTCATCACCCGCGAGCCACCGCCCTGCATCGAGTTCATCAAGAAGATGAAGACCACGGCGATCAGCAGGAACGGGATCAGCGTCTGGAACACCTGGCCGATGAAGCTCGGCTTCGGGTTCTCGACGTTGTACTTCTCGATCTTGCCGTCCTGGTAGAGCGACTGCAGCGTGGTGCCGAGCGTGTTCGCCTGGCCGTCCACCCAGAACGCCCGGATCTTGGTGCCGTCGGCCTTCTCGACCCGGATCTCCTGGTTGGGGTCGATGAGGGTGATCGTCTTGATCACCTTCTGGCCGGCCGGAGCGTCGGTGGCCTGCTTGATCACCTTGACGACCTCACCGGTCGGCTCGGCCTTGAACCCGGTCGAGCCGGTCAGGAGCTGTCCGATCACCAGCACGCCCAGAAAGGCGAGGATGATCCAGAACAGGGGTCCGCGGAAGATGCGCTTCACGTCCATGATCGAGGCCTACGCCCCGTCCCTCCTAGCTCGGCAGGCCCGGAATTCTCGGGCTTGAGACGGTACTACCAGTCCAAGTGTCTCGTGCCGGGCAAGCCTGCCGACAACGAGGGTCACCGATGGACGGTACGACCCGTTGTACAGGCTGTCACCAAGTTCAGGAGTACACGTGCGGTGCGAGGGTGGCCACGCAGCGCAGGTTGCGGTATTTCTCCGCGTAGTCGAGCCCGTAACCGACGACGAATTCGTCCGGCAGCTCCAGCCCGACGTACTTCACCGGGACCTGCATCTTGGCCGCACCCGGCTTCACGAAGGCGGTGCACAGCTCGAGCGAGGCCGGCTTGCGCGACTCCAGGTTGCTGACCAGCCAGCTCAGCGTCAGACCGGTGTCGATGATGTCCTCGACGATCAGCACGTGCCGGTTGGTGATGTCGGTGTCCAGGTCCTTCTGGATCCGCACCACACCCGACGACTTGGTGCCCGACCCGTACGACGAGATGGCCATCCAGTCCATCTCGACGTGCCGCGTGAACGACCGGGCCAGGTCGGCCATCACCATCACCGCCCCACGGAGAACGCCCACCAGCAGCAAGTCCTTGCCCTGGTAGTCCTCCTCGATCCGGCCGGCCAGTTCCCGCAGCTTCGCCAGGATCTGGTCCTCGGTGTAATGGATCTGGGTCAGGTCCTTCTCGATGTCCGCCGCATCCACATGCGTCAGCCTGTCATATCCGGACCGAAGACGATGAATCCGCCCCGGCGGATCGCGCGGACTCTTTGGGGGAGATCGATCCAGCGCTGGCCTCGCCAGTCGGTGATCAGGGCGTCGACCGCTGCGACGTGGACCGCGCTCAGGTCGGTGGCTCGGGAGCCGGCCTCCAGGGCCGCCTGCCGCAAGACTCGAGTGCGGAGCGCAGCGGGCTCGTCCGCCAGCATCCCGACCTCACACCGCACCTCATCGTCAGTACGGCGTACTGCCGTCTCTGCGAGGTTTGCCGCCAGCATGTCGAGCGCGTCGGCATCCGCCCGGAGCAATCCGGCCGTTCGGGCGAGCGCTTCGACCACACCGGGCCCCAAAGCCTCTTCGAGCACCGGCAGGACCTCATGGCGGACCCGGACCCGCGTGTACGTCGGATCGTCGTTGTGCGGGTCATGCCACGGCCGAAGCCCGGCGGCGACACAAGCTGCCGCGGTGGTGGAGCGTGGGACTTCCAAGAGCGGCCGCCGAAGCAGTCCGGCGACCGCGGCCATCCCAGCCAGCGATCTGGCCCCGGAACCGCGTCCTAGCCCCAATAAGACAGTCTCAGCCTGGTCATCGCGGGTATGCGCCAGCAGTACGACGTCCGCCCCGAACTCATCGGCTGCCGCCCGCAGCGCGTCGTACCGGGCTGTTCTGGCTGCGCCCTCCGGGCCGCCGTCGGTGCCGACCTGCACAGCACGCACCTCGACCGGATCGAGTCCCAGTCCGCGACACTGCTCTGCCGCGACCTCCGCCGTACGTGCGGAGTCTGGCTGTAGATCGTGGTCCACGATGACGGCGCCCGCCCGCAGCCCGAGCTTCGGTGCCTCGAAGGCGGTGGCAGCAGCGAGCGCCAGGGAGTCGGTGCCACCGGAGCAGGCAACCAGAACGGTGGTACCGGTGGGCAGGTCGGACAGGGCAGTCCGCACTGCCTCCCGAGTCTTGGCTACGGAAGGGTGCAGCTTGCCTCGTGGCCGCTCAGCCGTGGAGTCGGGTGACCCAGGCATCGGGGTTCGCGATCTCGTGCTTGGTGGGCAGCGTGTTCGGGCCGGTCCAGACCCGGTTGAACCCCTCCATGCCAACCTGCTCGACCACGCGCCGCACGAACGCGGCACCGTCCTTGTACTGCTTCAGCTTGGCGTCCAGACCGAGCAGCTTCTTCAGCAGCTGGTCCACCGGGTTCCCACCCTGGCGCCGCGACGTGAACTTCGACCGGATGGCGTCCACCGTCGGAATCACCGACGGCCCGACCCCGTCCATCACGAAGTCGGCATGACCCTCCAGCAACGACATGACCGCGGTCAGCCGGTCCAGCACCGCACGCTGCTCCGGCGACTGCATCAGATCCATCAGGCTCAGCTCGGCCTCACCGCGCACCGACCTGCTCAGCCGCTGCACGGCCTCACGGAACATCGCCGCGTACGCCGATGCGTCCAGCTCGGCCTGGTCGAGGAACAGCCCGATCTCCGCCCGCAGGTGATCCCGCAGCCACGGAACCGCGGTGAACTGCACCCGGTGCGTCTCCTCGTGCAGACACACCCACAACCGGAAGTCCCGCGGTACGACGCCCAGTTCGGATTCGACATGCATGACGTTCGGAGCGACCAGCAGCAACCGTCCGGTCAGATCAGGACGGGCCGGGTCGGGCTCGGCGGGGTAGAACGGGTCGAACTGGCCGAGGACGCGGGAGGACATGAACGCCAGCAGCGCACCGGCCTCGATCGCGGTCACCCGGGAGCTCACAGCGGACGACAGCCCGCTGGCCCCAGTCTTCTCCTGCAGCTTGTCAGCCAACGGCCGGAGCACAGTGCGGAAGCCATCTGCGTTCGCCTGGACCCAGCCGGCCCGGTCCACGATCACCACCGGCGCAGTGGCCGACGTGGCCTGCAGACCGGTGAACTCGCGCACGTGCTGCTCGGAGTCGGCCGCGAACTGGCGCAGCTCGGCGACCACCTTGTCCGCGTCGGCCCGGCTGACCACAGGCCCCGGGCGCAGCAGCTTGCGCGCCACACCGGTCGCCAGCTGCCAGTCGACCATCTCGGGCGCGGTCCCGCTTTCCGCCGTACTCATGAGTCGACCCTAGTCCCAGGGGCAAGCGTTAGAGGGCGCAGACGCCCTCTTAGCAGCCGCAGTTGGCCAGCGCGGCGGCCGCTCTGTCCAGGGCTGCCCGAGCGTCGAGTGTCTTGGGCACCGGGACGCTGTCACTGGCCACAGCGAACGCCAGCACAGTGCCGCTCCGCGTCCGGACGATCCCGGCCAGGCTGTGCACTCCGGTCAGCGTTCCGGTCTTCGCACGGACCAGTCCGGTCCCAGCTGCTGCGCTAGCGCCGATGAAGCGCTTCTCGAGCGAACCGTTGAAGCCGGCGATCGGCAGCCCGGTCAGCAGGTGACGCAGCTCCGGGTGCTCCTTCGAAGCCGCCACCCGGACCGCTCCGGCCAGCAGATCCAGCGGCACCTTGTTCGTCCGGGTCAGGCCGCTGCCATCGAAGATCTGGGCCTTGCCGACGTCCAGTCCGAGCTTGCTGAGCGTCTCCTCGACCCCAGTGACACCGCCGACGTACGAGCCGCCGTTCTTGGTCTCGATCCCGACATGGCGCAACAGCACCTCAGCACCGTCGTTGTCGCTGTGCAGGTTCACGTACTCGACGATCTGACCGACAGTCGGCGACAGCACCTTCGCCAACTGCTGCGCACCAGCCGGTGCGACCTTCGGCTTGGCGATTCCGGCGACCTTGACGCCGTTGGCGGCCAGCAGCTTCGCAAAAACAGCAGTGGCCGCAGCAGCCGGCGAGGTCGCCCGCTTGGCCATCCCGGACGACACTCGGCCCTCATCGACCCACAGGGCCGACGTACGAGCCGCAATGCCCTCGGGCAGGTAGTTGGACTCCCAACGAGCGTTACCGGCCGGACCGGTGAACAAAGAGGCGTCGTACCCGAGTGTGACGCTGGTGACGCCCTGCGCCTTCAGAGCCTTCGCCGTACTGGCAGCCAGGGCGGCCAGCGTGGCTCGCGTCGGGTAGCCGGCGCTCTGCGACGGCTTCGAGGTCAGCAGCGGGTCGCCGCCACCGACCAGCACGATCGAGCCCTTGCCCGCGCTCACCACCTTCGTGGTGAACCGGTGCTCCGAGCCGAGCGTGGCCAGCGCCGACACAGTCGTCAGCAGCTTCAGCGTGGAGGCCGGCGTGTACGGCGTCGCCGTACCGGTCGAGAAGACGAGCTTGTCGCGGGACACGTCGTACACGTAGACGCCCCGGTGCTTGCCCAGCGACGGATCGGCGAGCACACCCGCCAGCACCTGCTGCACACCCTTAGTAGTCGGGGCTGCACCCTCTGCCGCTGCCGGAGTCAGTACAGGCGGCGCTGCCTCGACAACTGCCGGCACGGCTCCTGCTCCACCCGCCAAGCCGAAACACAGCGCTGAGGCGAGCAGCGTGACGAACGCCGCACGAGGAGGACGGGCCACCGGGCTACTCCTGTCATTTGATCGGTCCGAACCGTGACAGTATCTGCCGTATGGAGTTTGACGTCTTCATCGAGATCCCCAAGGGCACTCGTAACAAGTACGAGCTGGACCACAAGACGAACCGGCTGCGGCTCGACCGCACCCTGTTCACAGCGACTCAGTACCCGTCCGACTACGGGTTCATCGAGGACACGCTGGGACAGGACGGCGACCCGCTGGACGCGCTCGTGCTGCTCTCCGAGCCGACCTTCCCCGGTTGCCTGATCAAGGCCCGGGCGATCGGCATGTTCCGGATGACCGACGAGAAGGGCCCGGACGACAAGGTCCTCTGCGTCCCCGCCGGTGACCCGCGCCAGGAGCACCTGCGCGACATCCACCACGTGCCGGAGTTCGACCGCCTCGAGATCCAGCACTTCTTCGAGGTCTACAAGGACCTCGAGCCGGGCAAGTCCGTCGAAGGCGCCAGCTGGGTCGGCCGCGCCGACGCCGAGGCCGAGGTCCGGGCCTCCTTCGAGCGCCTGAAGACCGAAGGCCACTGACCGCAGCACCTGACCGCCGGCCCGCGACTGCGGCGCCGGCGGTTTCTCATTCCCCGCCGACCCGGCTGAGCAGCCCGAGCAGCACCTTGCGCTCTGCCGCGGTGAGCGGCGCCAGCAGTTCGTCCTCGGCCGCGTAGATCAGCCGGTCCATCACCACCAACTGCTTGCGGCCGGCCGCGGTGAGGTCGACGATCTTGCGCCGCCGATCGTCCGGGTCGACCTGGCGGACGACGTACCCGACCTCTTCCAGCTCGTCGAGCACTGTCACGAGGTCACTGCGGTCGAGCGCGATCCGGTCGGCCAGCGTCGCCTGGGCCGCCGCACCGTCGGCATCCAGGCTGGCCAGTACGTGGTAGTGCTGCGTCCGCACGCCGGCCTCGACCATGTGCCGGCGCACCAGCCGCTGCGACTGCTGACTCGCCCGCCCCAACGCCCACAGCACCCGGTCGGAGAGGCGATGGTTCGGCGACTTCTGCACCTGCTCACTCTAGGACTTCTCAGCTATCGTGGGTCACACCCATTATTTATAGTTCCCACGATCTGGAGCACTTCATGCGTGCAGCGCGCTATCACTCCCACGGCGGCCCGGAGGTTCTGCATCTCGACGAGACCGAGATCCCCGCGCCCGCCACCTGCGAGGTTCTGGTCGAGGTCGAGGCGATCGGAGCCAACGCGATCGACGCCTTCTTCCGGTCCGGCACCAGCCCGTGGCCCCGCCCGCTGCCGGGCAAGCTCACCGGCGACGTCGTCGGCCGGATCACCCAGCTCGGTCCGGACACCCCGCCCGGCCTCGCAGTCGGCGATCGGGTCGCTGGGCTGTCCGAGGACGCCTTCGCCGAGTACGCCGTACTGGATGCGAGCTTCCTCGCGACCATCCCCGACGAGGCTGAAGCCGGGCCGGCGACCATGATGTCGATGACCGGACCGCTCGCCCTCCGCCTGCTCGAAGCGGGCCGGGTCCCCGTCGGCGGCAGCGTCCTGATCCAGTCCGCCGCGGGCGGCGTCGGCCACCTGGCCGTCCAGCTTGCCCGCTCGCTCCAGCCCGAACTCATCATCGGTACGGCGTCCGCGCCCGCCCGGCTCGACTTCATCCGCTCCCTCGGCGCCGAGGCGGTCGACCTGACCGACCCCGACTGGCCGGACCGGGTCCGCGCCCTGGCTCCGAACGGCGTCGACACAGTCCTCGACTCGGTCGGCGGCACGGTCTTCGACCAGGGCCTCGAACTGGTCCGGCCGCTCGGCACGATGGTCACGTACGGCGCCATCACCGGCGAACTCCCGACCATCCCGGCCCAAGCGCTCTTCGGGATGCGCTCGGTCACCGGCGTCTCGATGCTCGGCTGGCGAGCCGCCCGCCCCGACCTGGCCCGGGCCGACATCGCCGAGGTCACCCGGCGCTGGCAAGCCGGCGACCTGCACCCTGCCGTCCACGCCCGCTACCCACTGGCCGCCGTACAGGATCTGCATCGGGAACTCGACGCACGGACGCCGCTCGGACGCCTCGTCGCCATCCCCTGAGTGCCTGCTACCAGCCGATCAGCGAGTACGACGTGACCTCGCGCTCGTTGTTGCTTTTGGCAACCATTGGTGGCGCGGGCTCGACGACCGGGTTCACAGGCACCGGAAGCGTCGTGGCGCGCGCCTCCCGGCGACCGGTCGGCCGGACCCACGACATCGCTGTCGCGAGCATCGTCTTGCCGTGCAATGTCTTCATCACTTGCATCCCCGTCCTGCAGTGTTCAGTACTTTCAGGGCCGTCCGAAGAAGTCCGGGGGCTCCCAGTAGTAGACGCTCTGGATCTGGACCGGCTTGCCGGTGCGCGGGGCGTGGATCATCCGGCCGCCGCCGAGGTACATCGCGACGTGGTGGATGGTGCCCGGGTCGCTGGGGTTGAGCGCCCAGAAGATCAGGTCGCCGGGCCGCAGCTCGTCCTCGTCGATGTGCTTGGTCTGCTCGTACTGCGCAACGCTGTAGTGCGGGAGCTGGACACCGGCCCGCTTCCAGGCGCCCATCATCAGGCCCGAGCAGTCCCAGCGGGACGGGCCGGTGCCGCCCCAGAGGTACATCTCGCCCAGCTGGGACAGGGCGAAGCTGATCGCGGAGCTCGCGCCGCGGCCCGAGCTGCCGCCGTCGTTACCGCTGCCCGGCCGGGGCTTCGGCGACTTCTTCCGCGGATGCTTCTTGCCCTGCTCGCGTTCGCGAGCCTCTTCGGCCCGTTCCCGGGCGCGCTCGGCGGCCTCCCGGGCCTCGATCTTGCGGCGTAGTTCGGCTGCCTTCTTCGCGGCAAGTGCGGCGGCGCGCTGTCGCGCAAGCTCCTCGAGCCCCCGCTGCCGTCGGTTGGCAACCTGTACGGACGTGTTCTGCAGGACGGCCAGCTGAGCGATCGACTTCTGTCGCTGGACACCCATCGCGGTCACCGCGGCCGACTGCGCGGCCTCGGCGGCTTCGGCCGCTTTCTTCGCCTTGGCGGCCTCTTCGGTCGCATGCTTCACCTTGACGACGGCCTGGTCGGCCTGAACCTTGAACAGGTTCGTCACCACCTGGGCTGCCGAGAACCGCAGATACGAACCTTGCATCGCGCTCGACACCGAGTGCGACGCACCGGCCGAGTCGAGCAACTGCTGCGGGCCGTCCGCAGTGAGCAGCGGCGCCAGCTTCGCGAGGTCGCCGCCACCTTGGTAGTTCGCGGCCGCGAACCGGCCGATCTGCTGTCGCTGCGTGGTCAGTGACTTCTGGGCCTTGGCAGCGCGATCGGCAGCGGCAGCAGCGTCTTTCTTCGCCTGCTCCAGCCGGTAGACCGCACCGTTGTAGGCCTCGTCGGCAATTCCGGACTGGATCCCGAGCTGCTCCAGCCGGGCCTCGGCCGCGGCCAGCTGCTGCTCGATCGCCTTGACCTGGCCCGCCTTGTCGGCGGCGGCCTTCTTCGCCCGCTCAACAGCAGCCTGGGACGGGATGACCGGCGGATTCGGCTTGGCCTGCGCCTCGGCCGGAACCATCAGCATCCCACCGGCCAGGCAGACCGCCAGCACACCGGAGAGCCCTGCTCTACCGGTCTTCCCAGTGCTGCGCATCTGGATCTTCCTTCCGCCCGGTCACAGTGCCCTTCCCTGGCCCCGTGAGCGCTTTTGGTCCTCCTGGACCACATACGAGACACTAGTTGCCTGTAGCCCCATTGGGAACACTAATCACACAAGTATCTTTGTTTCACCTGCGTGTCGACTTGACAAACTACAAGCTTGTAATTCCACAAAAACACCCGCCCGACCGAAGTCGAGCGGGTGTTTGAGCGCTGAGGGACGGTCAGCGAAGGGTGAACGAGGCAACGACCGGCAGGTGGTCGGACGCCAAGGTCACAGGGACTGCAGCTTTCAGCGGCTCCAACTGCGAACTGTGCAGCTGGTAGTCGATCCGGGCCGTCGGATTGCTCGCCTCGATCGTGTAGCCGGGCCCCTCACCGACCTCCACCCAGGTGTCGTTCAGCACCCCGGTCAGCGTCTTGATCTCCGGCGCATCCGGTCGCGCATTCAAGTCACCGACCAACAATGTTGCCTTGCGCACCTGATCAGGTCGAGACAGTCCTAACAGCTCAACAACCTTCCGCGCCTGCTCGAGCCGCTCGGCATTGTTGTTGCTGGTCAGATGCGTATTCGCGAACCGCAACTCCGCGCCCCGGACCTTGATCGTGGCAACGGCCAGTCCCCGCTGCTCACCGGTCGGGTAGAGCGGCAGCAGCGTGTTCTGGAAATCCTTGATCGGGTACTTCGACAGGATCGCCGTACCGTACTGGCGGCGCGGCTCCCCCGGCTTGACCGGCGGCAGGTCGAGATTCGCGGCGTACGCGTAGTGCATCTTCAACCGCTTGGCGAACCAGGCCGGCTGGTCGACCCAGTTGCTGCGCTCGCTCCAGTGCCGGTCGACCTCCTGCAGCCCGACGACGTCCGCGCCGTTCTGCTCGATCAGTACGGCGATCCGCTCGAGATCGAGGACGCCGTCGACGCCCGCCCCATGGTGGATGTTGTAGCTCATCACCGTCACGTTCCGGCCCCGCTCGGGTACCGCAGCAGCCACCGCCGGAACAGTCATCAGCAACGCGACCAGTACGACGAGTCCGCGCTTCATCGGCCGACGACCAGCCGTGCGACCGCGCCCTTGGCGCCGGATGCCCAGCACCCCGCCTGTACGCCGTACCCGCCGCACTCGACGCTGTCGAAGTTGCCGTCCGAGAACTGCTTCCAGCTCCGCCCGCCGTCGCGGCTGACATCACTGCCGGACGGGCCGACCGCGATCACCGTGGTCAGCGACCGGGAGACCGACGGGGGCAGGAACGTCGATCCGCTCCGGTAGCCCTTCGGTGCCTTGTCGGCCGGCACCAGCTTCCAGGTGCGGCCGCCGTCGTGCGTGACCGAGGCGGCCTTGACGGCCTCCGTCGGCTTCAGGAAGTCGCCGCCGACAGCCACGCCGAACAGCGAACCGCGGAAGGCGAGGCTGAAGATGCCGGCCGCCTCACCACTGGCCATCGGCGAATCGGACGCCGTCCAGTGCCGGCCGCCGTCGAACGTGCGGAACACGCGCGGCCGATCACCGCCGCCGGTCGCGAACCACGCCGTACGGGCAGGTCCGGCGACCAGGCACGTGCCGCTCGCGGCGAACGCGAACTCACCGGGCAGCGCGGCCGGCATCCCGGCGTTCGGCTGGACCTTCCACGACTTGCCGCCGTCGCTCGTGGCCGCGATCCGGAACTTGCCGTCCACCGGGTCGCTCAGGGCCAGCCCGTTGCCGCCCGCATTGAAGGCGATGCAGTCGTAGAACGCCTTCTCATCGGGATTGCGGAACGTCTCGGTCCAGTTCTTGCCGCCGTTCACGGTCCGGTAGATCCGGGAGTCCGTCCCCGGCCCGATCGACAGGATCACCGCGCGCTGCGCGTCGAACGCCTGCACATCGCGGAACTGCACAGTCTCCGCACCGGGCGGGCTGACGTTCTGCCAGTGCTTGCCACCGTCGACAGTGCGCAGCACCTGGCCCGCGCTACCACCGAGCCAGGCGACATCCTTGCTGACCGCCGACAACCCGCGGAACTGCGCCGTACTTCCCGTCGGCGTCACTTCCCACCGGTACGACGCTCCGCCAGTCGCCTGAGCCGGTGTGAGCTGACCCATCACCAGCAGACCTCCTGCCGCAAGTGCGGCCACACGCAGGATTCTCATGGGCCGCACCTTAGGCGAGGATCAGGCTGCCGTCAGCTTGAAGGACTGCGCCGTGCCGCCATTGCAGGCGGACTGGACCAACTGGGTCTGGTCAGCAGTCGAGCCACCGGGGACGGTCAGGCACTTGCCGGTATGCCGGACGGCGAAGTGGAAATAGCCGCCGCCTTCGGAGACTGCCTGCCACTGCTGGTTGGTGCCGCCGCCGTACGTCCACAGATGCAGCGGGGCGTTGTCGGTGGTCGCGACATTGGCCACGTCGATCACCTTCGTGGCGTCATTGCGGTAGTTCACCCGGGTGAAGCCGTCCGAGGTCGGCTGGAACTGGAAGTTCTGCGCCGTCGTCGCGTTGCAGCTGTACTGCTGGATGACCGTGCCGTTGGCGGATGCTGCGGCGCGGGCGTCGACGCACTTTCCGTTGGCCTTGTTCGCGACCGAGTACCAGGTGCCGGGCTCCGGCTGCTCGACCGGCGGCACCGTCCCGCCACCGCCACCGAGCCACTTCAGCGAGTCCATCATGAACTGGTTCTGGGCCGCGCTGTCGAACGTCGACGAGGTCCGGGTGTTGGTCTGGTAGTTCATCCCGTTGTGGCCCCAGTTCGCGTAGATGACCTTGAAGTTCTTGTTGGTCCACGCGATCGGGTAGTAGCCCGACGTCCAGATGTTGCCCTGCTGGCTGCCGACCGGGAAGCTCGACGGGTCGATCGAGGCGAGGACCTGGATGTTCGGGTTCTGCCGCAGGTCGTTCTGCCAGCTGTACCACTCACTGACCGACGTCCGGAACGTCGCTCCCGTGTTCACCAGTGACGGGTGCGAGCGGTTCTCGGTCCGCGCGGTGACCGCGGACGGCAGCCAGGTGTTCGAGTTGAACCGGCCGGTGCCGAGCAGCGTGTTGTTGAACCACGGCCAGCCCTGGCTGGAGTCGTTGTAGTTGCTCACATGGAAGCCGTAGAAGGCGCCGCCGTTCTCCATGTAGCGCTGGAACCCCGTCATCTGCGACGAGGCCCACGGCCGGTTGTCCAGGAACATCACCACCTGGTACTGCGAGGCTTGCAGATTGTTCAGCCGGTTCCAGTCGTTGGTCGCGGTGTAGGTGAAACCGTTCTGCGCGCCGAACTGCGGGAACCGCTGGTTGGCCTCTTTCACCCAGTCGTTGTGCGCCGCGTCCTGGGTATTGCCGTCGTAGAAGGCCAGCACGTTGAAGGTCGCTTGAACTTGAGCCGTCGCCGTACTGGTCAGTCCGGCCACCAGTAGGAGCAGGGCGAGGACGAAAGCGGGCAGGCGGAAGCGATCGGAAGGCATGGGGCGGTCCTTTCCGGGGAGTCGATCCGGAATGGGCATTCCAGGATCCAGGGCTTAAATTAACTCCCTACGAAAGTCCTGTCCAGAGCTCATCGACTGACTTCCCAAAACACTCAGCAGCCGCAACTTCTCCGCGCTCTCACTGCCCGGCTCCGCGGTGAAAACCACCAGGAGCTGCTGCTGGTCGGCGTTGTTGATCAGCTCGCAGTACAGGTCGAGCTCACCGACCGCATGGTGCCGGAAATGCTTGGTGCGGCTGTGCGCCGGAATCACCTCGTGCCGCTCCCAGATCGCCACGAACTCCGGACTGGCCTTCTGCAACGCGGCCACGATCGAGGCGGCGTACGACTTCGGGCCGTCGGTGGTGGCGGTCATCCGCAGCATCGAAACCAGCAGCCGGCTGTGCCGGTCCACCTCGTCCTCGCGATAGAGGATCCGGGACTCCGGGTCCGTGAACCAGCGGTAGTGCTCGCTGCGTTCCATCCCTTCGAAGCTCGTCAGCTCACCGGCCAACGCGACATGGGCCGGCGTCTGCGCGACCGCCTCACCCCACCGGTTCAGCAACAGCGCCGGGGTGTCCTGCAGCCGGTCCATGATCCGCAGCATCCCCGGATCGACATGACGCGCTCGCGTCGTCCGCGGCGGCGTCCCGTGCCCCGCGAGCACGAACAGATAATCCCGCTCCTCCAACGTCAGCCGCAACGCCCGCGCGATCGCACCGAGCATCTCCACCGACGGCTGCGGTCCCCTGCCGCCTTCGAGCCGGCTGTAGTAGTCGGTCGACATCGACGCCAGTACGGCGACCTCCTCGCGGCGCAACCCCGGCGTACGGCGTCGTCGGCCGCGGGGCATGCCGACATCCTCAGGCTGCAGCGCCTCGCGGCGTTTGCGGAGGAAATCGGACAGCTCGGCGTACTCCATGACTCCAGTGTCCCCGTCGGAGCGAAGTTAGCCACTGCTTGCCGAGCAGTGGTTCCACCAAGCCTGGTTGCCCACGGCATCAGCTTTCAAGCTGGAGCCATGAAAACAACGGGAAATACCATCTTCATGACCGGCGGAACCTCCGGGATCGGCCTCGAACTCGCTCGCCGCTTCCGCGACCTCGGCAACACCGTCATCATCAGCGGCCGCCGCAAGGAGCTCCTCGACCAGATCGCCGCCGAGGACCGCATCGAAGGCATCGTCCTCGACGTCGCCGACCCGGCCTCGATCACCGCCGCCTTCACGGACGTGACGGCCCGCCACAACGTCAACGTCCTCATCACCATGGCCGGCATCATGCAGCCCGAAAACCTCCAGGACCCGGCGCACCTCGCCACCAGCGAGGCGACGATCGACATCAACCTCCTGGGCACAATCCGCGCCATCACCACCTTCCTGCCCTACCTGCAAGAGCAGACCGACCCGGTGATCATGACCGTCTCCTCCGGCCTGGCCTTCGTCCCCCTGGCCCTCACTCCCACCTACAGCGCCACCAAGGCCGCCATCCACAGCTACACCCAAAGCCTCCGCCTGCAGTTGGCGGACACCGCCGTACAGGTCATCGAACTGGTCCCCCCGGCAGTCCAAACCAACCTGATGGGCGCCAACCCCGACCCGTCCTTCATGCCGCTGGACGAATACACCGACGAGTCGATCGCCATCCTCCAGCAGCACCCGGACGTCGAAGAGATCCTCGTAGACCGAGTCCACTTCCTCCGAGCCGCCGAACGCGAAAACCGCCACGCCCAGGTACTGGAAATCCTCAACGCTTCCCACTGAGGACCTGTCCGTTGGCTGCCATACCTGATTCGCCACCACAACGTCCGAAGGATCCGAGGACCTGGTCGGCATGTTCTCGGACGCAACGGTGGATCAACGCAGGCTGGGGAGCTTTTCGCACCGGAATCGACATGCAGGACTCCCCAAGCCCGCAACGATCACCGCCCCAGCCGCCCGGTGGGTTCACTCGCCGGGACAAGAGCCCCCCGCCGATGCCGAGTGGAACAACCGTGCCGCCGGTAATCGATATCCGGCAGCACAGTCCTTCCACTCGGCGTCGCCGCGGCTACTCCGCGAGCGCCCGCTCGATCCGCTCCACCTTGGCCGTCAACTGACCTGTGTACCCCGGCCGAATATCCGCCTTGAGCACGAGACTGACCCGAGGCGAAACAGCAGCCACCACCTCAACCGCAGCCTTGACGACAGCCATCACCTCATCCCATTCACCTTCCAGCGTGGTGAACATCGAGTCAGTCTGGTTGGGCAGCCCCGACTCCCGCACTACCCGAACAGCCGCCGCCACCGCCTCAGCCACCGACCCGTCCTCGCTGGTGGCAACAGCCGGCGCAACCGAAAACGCAACAAGCATTGCTCTATTCCTCCGTTGGTCGAAGATCGACGAGGTAGCCAATGAGGTCCTGGTACGGGCCGTCGGCATCGGTCACATCGACCAGCCTGCCAGTCGCAGGAATCGGGGTGGCACCGGCACCGAGCTGACCCACCCCGACCTTGCTGACCACAGCCCTGATCCGCCGCACCAGACCGACAGTTGTCGGCGCGCCGTCGGCCGCGCCACCGTGATGCTCCTCGCCATGAGTGACTTCCTCCGCGAACTCTTCACCCAGCACCGAGTCCAGCCAGTCCCGACTCGACACCTCATAGAGAGTCCACTCCACGCGTGAACCCACCGTGAACGGCTCACCGCAGCACTCCATCTGCCACCCATCGACCCACACGAGCATAGATCTGCCAAGTCTGAAGGGCTCCTGGTCACCGAGGACGATGACACAGCGCCGTACGGCGTTCGGCTGGTCGGCGTCGACCCAGACGCTGACCGGGTAGGTGCCCCGAGGCAGTACGAGGTCGTCCACGAAGCCCGGGAAGACGGCCAGGCCGTCGCCACCGTTGGTCAGTTCGCTCCTGAACACACAGCGCAGGTCATCGTCAGGTTCCTCGCGGGCAACCGTCAGCTCGAGGTGGTCGCCCGCGGCGAGACCGACTCTCAGCAGGAGTCCTGGATGCGGTGGGCCCGGGTAGGTAAGACAGGGCGCGTACGTCGCCACCCACTTGTCGCCCGGCCGCCAAACCGGCGCATCTTGCCAGGTGGAATCCATCACTTGGACCTCGTCACACGGCCCCGTCACCACAGCACGCAAGGGCCAGTGAATACCGTCGTCCGTCATCGCCGCTTCTTTTCGAAGAACTCGGCGTCGTTCCAGCGGATGGGCTGGGCTCCGATGTCGGGGATATCGATGTGTGCGTCGTCGGACTGGATCAGGCAGAGCATGCGGGTGCCGGTCAAGGCGGCGCGGAGGGCGCGTGCCGCGTAGATGTCGAGCAGTGCCCAGGCGAGATCGCTGTTGCGCCGCAGGAACTGGTCGAAGCCGTCGAGGACGAGGACCAACCCGGCATCCTCTTCCGCCAGCCCGAAGTCGCCCAGGGAGACGCTGAACAGAGCATCGTTCAGCGCATCGAGGTTGCCGCCGTACCACTCGGGGAAGTCGAGCAAGACGGCGAGCTCGTTGTGCATGTCCGAGTCGATGTGCCAGTTCGAGGCTTGTGCTCGCACGATGCGGTAGCCGTGTTCGTCGAGCCACGCAACCGACTTGGCCAGCACGGTCGGGCTCCAGAACAACTTCACGAAACCGTCTACTGCCAGGCAATAGTCCAGTGGGTGGGAGCGCTCTGCTTCACGGTCGTAGACGGCCATGGCAGAACTCTCCCACCCCTCGAACGGTTATGCGTCTTGTTTTCCTGCGGCTTCCTCGTCCGCTCGGCGTTCGGCGCCGGTGGTGGTGAGGAGGGGCTTCTCCTTGATGAAGACGACCGCCACCAGGGCCAGTACGGCGAAGGGGACGGACATCATGAAGAGGTCCGCGGTGGCGCCGGCGTAGGCGTTTTCTACTACGGAGCGGACAGCCGGGGGGAGTTCGGCGACGTTCGGTACGGCGCCGCCGCCCGATGCACCTCCGCCGGGGTTGAGGGTTTCGAGGACCTTGTTGGCGAGGATGGCGCCGAGGACGCTGACGCCGATGGTGCCGCCGAGGCTGCGGAAGAAGCTGACGGCCGAGGTGGCCGCGCCCAGCTCGCGAGCCGGTACGTCGTTCTGCGCGGCCAGGACCAGGTTCTGCATGACCAGGCCGATGCCGATACCGAGGACGAGCATGAACGCCCACAGCATGTACTTCGAGGTGTCCGCCTGGATCGTGCCGAACAGGGCGAGCCCAATCGGGAGCAGGATGCCGCCGATGACCAGGTAGATCTTCCACTTGCCGGTCTTGGTGATCAGGGCACCGGCGACGGTGGAAGCGCCCATCATGCCGATGATCAGCGGCAGGCTCATCAGGCCGGCGGCGGTCGGTGAATAGCCCTGCGCGATCTGGAAGTACTGCGCGAGGAACACTGAGCCACCGAACATGGCCACGCCGACCAGCGCGCTGGCCACGATCGCCAGCGCGACCGTGCGGTTGCGGAAGAGGTCCATCGGGATGACCGGCTCCGGGTGCCGAAGCTCGACCAGTACGGCGATCACCAGCGCCAGTACGGCGGCTCCGACCATCAGGAAGCTCCAGCCGGAGACCCAGTCGAAGCGCTTGCCGGCAAAGGTGACCCAGACCAGCAAGGTGCTCACGCCGGCCGTGATGAGGAACGCACCCCACCAGTCGATCTTCGCTTCTCGACGCACTGTCGGTAGATGCAAGGTGCGCTGCAGCAGGAACATCGCGACGAGCACGAACGGCACGCCGATCAGGAAGCACGCCCGCCAACCGAGTGGCGAGTCGACCAGGAAGCCACCGAGCAGCGGCCCACCAACGGTCGCCGACGCGAACACGGCACCGAAGATTCCGGAGTACCGGCCGAGCTCACGCGGCGGGATGATCGCTGCCATCACGATCTGGACCAGCGCCGTCAGACCGCCGCCGCCCAGACCCTGCAGCACACGACTTCCCAGCAGGACCTCGATGTTCGGCGCGAAACCGGCGACGAGCGAGCCGACCACGAAGAAGCTCAGTGACAGCTGGAGCAGGAGTTTGTTGTTGTAGAGGTCGGCGAGCTTGCCCCACAGCGGCACGGTGGCCGTCATCGCGAGCAGCTCGAGCGTGACGACCCAGGTGTACGACGACTGGCTCGCCCCCAGATCGTGGACGATTCGCGGCAGCGCGGTCGACACCACGGTGCCGGCCAGGATCGCCACGAACAGCCCCATCATCAGACCGGAAATGGCCTGCACGGTCTGCCGCGGCGTGAGCGCCGCGACGGAACCGGTCCCCTCGGCCGAGGTGGTCGTCATACTTGGCCTTTCTGATAGTCAGGATCGATGCCCTGAGCAAGTAGTTGGAACGCGGCGTCGACGAGGTCGCCGGGGGCGGAGTCCGGGGTGGTCTTGTGTAGCTCGACCGCGACCCGGCAGGCGGTCCCGGCGGAGGTGACGATCAGCTTGGCGCGGAGCGGGTCACCGATCCGCTCGGTCAGGGCCTCGGACAGCTGCCGCTCGTCATCCATGCTCGAGAGCATCAGATGGAACAGCAGGCTCGGCGAGGTCATGATCAGCTCGCCGCGACGGGTCAGCGATCCCTCACTCAGGAGTTCCTGCAGCACGTCGTGCACGATCATCCACATCGTGGTCAGCGGCGACTGCTCGTCCGGCGCCGTTCTGATCAGCTCCAGCGCGCGCTCCAGGTGCGCAGGATTGCGCCCGAGGATCGCGTGCTCCTTGTGCGGGAAGTAGTTGAAGAAGGTCCGCACCGAGACGTCGGCCGCCTCGGCGATCTCGTCGACCGTGACGTTGTCCGGCCCCTTCTCCAGCGCCAGCCGCAGGGCGGCCTCGGTCAGCGCCGCCCTGGTCTGGAGCTTCTTCCGCTCCCGCAACCCACCCTCTGCCTGCTTCACAGCACGAGGGTAGGCAGATTCTTGCACCTACTGCAAACTATTAGTTCTGCATCTTTGCAGTCGTGCACGAGAAGCAAACACCCGGTGACCGTAGGCGACATGCCGGGTCGACTGCAGCGAAGTAGTTGATCAATTACCGTGCGTGAGTGACTTTCGAGACTCTTCCGTCCACCCTGACTCGCCGCCGCTTCGCCGGCCTGACCGCCCTCACCGCGGCCGCCGCGACCGGCCTCACCCGGATCGGGCCGGCCGATGCATCGGACACGGCCGCGCCGCCGTACGTTCCCGCTCTCGTCGTCGGCACCGGGTACGGCGCCGCCGTCACCGCGCTGCGTCTCGGCGCCGCCGGGATCAAGACCACGATGATCGAGATGGGCCAGCTCTGGACCACTCCCGGCAAGGACGGCAAGGTCTTCTGTTCGACCCTGAGCCCGGACCGCCGGTCGATGTGGTTCAACCGCAAGACCAAGGCACCGCTCGACACTTTCCTCTGGCTCGACGTGGTCAACCGCGACATCGGTACGCCGTACGCCGGCGTGCTCGACCGGATCGACTTCCCGAACATGGGCGTGTACGTCGGCCGTGGCGTCGGCGGCGGTTCGCTGGTCAACGGCGGGATGGCGCCGACCCCGCAGCGCGCATACTTCGAGAAGATGTTGCCGCAGGTGGACGCGGATGCGATGTACAAGCGCTATTTCCCGCTCGCCCGCCGGATGCTCGGGGTCAACTCGATCGACCCGCACTATCTCGAGAAGACTCCGATCTACAAGTTCGCACGGGTCTCCCGGCGGCACGCTCATCAGGCCGGTTTCAAGACGACCGTCATCCCGAACGTCTACGACTTCAAGTACCTGCAACGCGAAGAGAAGAAGCAGGTGCCGCGGTCCGCGCTGGCCGGTGAGGTCATCTACGGCAACAACCACGGCAAGCAGTCGCTGGACAAGACCTACCTCGCCGACGCTCTCGGCACGGGCAACGTCACGATCCGTACCCTCACTCGCGTGACGACGATTCACCAGCAGGGTAAGGGTTATCTGGTCGGTCTCGAACAGATCGATGCCTGGGGCAAGGTGATCCGCCGCAGTGAGATCTCCTGCGGCTCACTGTTCCTCGGCGCCGGTAGCGTCGGCACCACCGAATTGTTGCTGCGAGCAAGGGAAACCGGAACGCTGCCCGATCTCCCCGCAGCGATCGGCGCCGGCTGGGGAACCAACGGCAACGTGATGACAGCTCGCGCCAACCACCTCTGGGATCCGACCGGCTCCCTCCAGTCGACCATCCCGACCCTGGCCATCGACAACTGGAACCACCCGAAGTACCCGTCGTTCGCCGAGATCGCCCCGCTCCCAGTCGGTATCGAGACCTTCGCCAGCCTCTACCTCGCGATCACGGTCAACCCCGAGCGCGGCCGCTTCACCTACAACCACAACACCGACCGCGCCGATCTGCACTGGGGCGCCCACCAGAGCACCCCCTCGATCCGCTCGGCCCAGTTCCTGTTCGACAAGATCAACAAAGCGATCGGTACGACGTACCGGCGCGATCTGTTCACCGGCAACCGCGCCTTCGCCGCCGACTTCTGCTACCACCCGCTCGGCGGCGCGCTGCTCGGCAAGGCCACCGACAACTACGGCCGCGTCCGCAACCATCCCGGCCTCTACGTCACCGACAGCTCGCTGATCCCAGGCAGCCTCGGCGTCAACCCGTTCGTCACCATCACCGCGCTGG
Organism: Kribbella antibiotica; assembly: GCF_004349055.1. Lineage (GTDB taxonomy): Bacteria > Actinomycetota > Actinomycetes > Propionibacteriales > Kribbellaceae > Kribbella > Kribbella antibiotica. The sequence continues at coordinate 25,060 of NZ_SMKX01000003.1, read as the reverse complement.
CCGAGCGCAACATCGCGCAAGTTCTCGCCAGCGACCTCAAGCGCCGATAGCCGGCGGGTCCGATTCAGCGACCGGGGAGGTGCTGGTGGACGAAGACCGCCAGCTGGGTCCGGTCCCGGAGGTTGAGCTGGCTCAGGATGCTGGAGATGTGGCTCTTGACCGTGCCTTCGGAGATCACCAGGTCCTGGGCAATCTCCCGGTTGTTCGAACCGGCCGCCACCAGTCGCGCCACTTCACGCTCCCGGTCGGTGAGGCGGGCGAGCTCGGCGGGCGGCTCGGCCGGAGGCGATCCGCCCGCCGCAGCGGACAGCGCGGCGACCACCTTGGCCGCGGCCGCCGGGGCCAATTGCAGCACACCCCGGCAGGCCAGTCTTATGGCTTCCGCGAGATCCTGGGCCGGCAGGTTCTTCAGCAGGTAGCCGGTGGCACCAGCACGCAACGCCTGGGTCACATGATCGTCGTCATCGAAGGTAGACAGCACGACGACCTTGACGGCCGGCCAACTGCGAACGATCTCCGCGGTGGCCTGTACGCCGTCCAGAACCGGCATCCGGACATCCATCAGGACCACGTCGGGCGCGAGTTCGGCCACCAGCCGCACCGCCTCGGCGCCGTCCGCGGCAGTGCCCACGACCTCGATCCCGGGCTGCCGCTCCAGAATGGCGGTCAGCCCGTCCCGCATCAGTTCCTGATCATCGACGATCAGCAGCCGGACGTTCTCACTGGTCTCCATCGGCCAACGCCTTCCACACCCGAGTCCGGGGAATCGTGACCGCCATCCGCGTACCTCCGCCTGGTGCGTTCGTCAGCACCAGCCTGCCACTGACCAGTTCCAGCCGTTCCCGCACTCCGCGCAGACCGTCACCAGCACCGGCCGGCGGACCGATTCCGTCGTCGTCCACCGTCACCGAGGCGGTCGCCTCGGTGAGTTCGACGACCACCCGTGCACGACTGGCCCGGGCATGGCGCTGCACGTTCGTCAGGCCTTCCTGGACGGCCCGGTACAGCGCCAGCAACTGCTGTCGCGAATAGTGTTGCTCGTCGCCGGTGACCTGCAGGCTGAGGTCGAACGGCAGCACCCGCAGGTCTTCCACCATGCTGCGCAAAGTCGGCTCCAGCAGGAACGGGGCCTCGTCTCTCCGGAGCGCACCAACCGATTCCCGGACGTCGGAGAGGGCCTGATCCGCGAGCCGTTTCGCATTGGCGACCGCAGCGGAGGCGGCCGCGGGATCCTCGGCGACCAGCACTTGGGCCTTCTCCAGCTGGACGCTGACCACGGTGAGGTAGTGGCCCAGGCTGTCATGGATGTCGCGGGCCAGCCGGTTGCGTTCCTCGATCGTGGCCAGCTCGGCGACGCGGCCTTGGGACTCGACCAGTTGGCGATGGGAAGCACTGAGGTCACGGAGCAAGCGCTCGGCCTGCTCCCTGCTGGTTCGCTCCCGCCGGACCAGCACGGCGGTGGTGGTGACGAGCACCAGAGCGATCGCGAAGAGCATGTAGCTGTGCAAGACGTCCGAATCCGTCCGCCACAACGGCTTGGCCGCCGCGAACCTGACGGTGAAGAGGCTCAGGACGACTGCGCTGACGATGAGACCTGCACGAGCACCCAGCCAGAACACTGCCGGAAACGGCAGCACGAAATAGAGCAGCGAAGCAATGCTCTGCCCGTCCAGCTGCGAGATCAGTTCGATCATGCCGAGCTGGGCGGCGATGGCACCGGCCGCGAGAGCCGCCGGCGGCCGATCGCCGTACTGCCGACCGATCAGTATCTGCAGGATCAGTAGCCCCGCCGGAGCAACCACCAGTACGACGGTTGCCCAGGTCAACGAACTGAAGCTGCGGCTGATCGCCATCAGCAGGCAACTGATGCCGACCAGCACCGTCATCCAGGTGGAGGCAGGTAGCGACGGCCGGTGGGTCTGCACGTTTCAAGTGGAGCACAGCACCACCAGGGTCGTCATCAGACACCGGGCCGCACCCGCCCCGACCTCCGACCTAGGCCGGAGGTCGCAGTACGGGCGGACGAGCGACAGGGCAAGACCGGTCGGCCGGCAGATGCCGGAGCGGTACCGCCGTTCCTACGCTGCAGGAGTTGACCGGCCGACTACGAGGCCGGAACCGAGTGGGAGGCCTGGGCACATGACTGACAACCCGCAAGAGACCGATAAGCCGGCGCGACGATACGGCCGGCGGGCCATGGTCGGCGCGGCTGCGACCGGTGCACTGGTGGCCGGCGCGGCGGGTGCCGTCGGTGGCCGGCTCACTGCGGATACCGGCCCGCGGATGACCGCGGCCCCGGCCGCCGGCGCGAGATTCGCCGGAAAGGTGGTCCTGATCACCGGCGCGACTTCGGGCATCGGGCGCGCGGCCGCACTCGCTTTCGCCGCCGAGGGCGCCAAGGTCGGATTCTGCGGGCGAAGGGAGGACCGCGGGCGGCAGGTGGAACAAGAGATCCGGGCAGCCGGCCACGAAGCGACCTATCTGCGGGCCGACGTCCGGGTCGAAGACCAGGTACGCCGCTTCGCCGACAGCATCGCGAGCCGCTACGGCCGGCTGGACGTGGTCTTCAGCAACGCGGGTATCCATGGCGTCAATCGGCTTCACGAAGTCCCCACAGCCGAGTGGGACGACATCCAGATCACCAATGTCCGCGGCGCGTTCTTCACCCTCAAACACTCCATCCCGCATCTGCTCGAAGCAGGCGGCGGCAGTGTGGTGATCACCGCGTCCATCAACTCGCTGGCCGTCCGGCAGGGGTTCGCGTCGTACGGCGCCAGCAAACACGCGCTCCTCGGTCTGATGCAGGCCGCAGCCCTCGACTACGGTGCCGACGGCATCCGGGTCAACGCCGTCCTGCCGGGGATCGTCGACACGGAAATGGTCCGCAAGGTCTCCGGTACCGATGGCGTCCCTGAGAGCGTCTACCGCGCGGGCATCGCCGTCGTCGCCCGCTCCCGGGCACCTGCCGCCGGGCGAATCGGCAAGCCCGAGGAGGTCGCCGCTTTTGTCGTCGACCTCGCCTCCGACCGCTACCCGTTCATGACCGGATCGGCCCAGGTGATCGACGGCGGCGCCTCAGCATCGCTCCCCTGACCCAGCAGTGGCAGTAGCAGTGATCCGCTGGATCTCAGATGGCTTCAGGTGGTGCCGGTACCTACGCCTTGAGGGCGACCTGGAACTCCCGGGCCTCGGGGAGTTGCTTCCAGGCGGCGGGAACGCTCGCGTTGGCGTAGTCGACAGTCAGAGAACCGTGGGGCGCGATGCGGAGCACGCCGCGGGTGAATGTGTCGGGGACCGCCCACACCAGATCCGGTACGTCGGTGCTGTGGTTCGGCGTCCTGATGCTCGGGACCTTGAACCTGGCGGACGGCGCCGCGAGGCGACGACCTCCGGCCGGCGTCAGCTGGAATGTCGACGCCAGGTCGAGCACGGCGGTGACGAACAAGAGGTTGCGCTTCGGACCGGTGCTGTCGGCGGTCTGAGCAGTGATAGCGAGCCCGCTCAGCACGGCCCACGTCGTACCGCGTGGAGCCCAGCCTCGCGTGGGAGTCCACGGTGTGAGGCCGAAGGCCGCGGAGCGGATTCTGACCTTCAGGTCGTAACTTCCGCTATCGACCTCGAACTTCCCGCGTGGCTGGGTGATGAGGAGGCCAGTGGCCTGGTAGTCATCACCGAGCGCCGGAGCAGCGTTGTACGCCGAGGGGAGGGCCGCGCCGGCGCCTCGCTTTCCGGTCCGGAGGTCGAGTGACACGGTCCGGCCGGCGTCGGTAGCGCGTAGCTCAACCTGCGTACCGATCGGCACACAGGCGACGACCGTCTGCGAGTCAGAGACCCGATATTTCTCGGCAACCGGGTCGTAGGCCCCGAAGAGGTCGACCGGATGCGTCTGCTTGCCAGCGGCAACCAGCGCCGTCGCCTTGGTCTTCCCGGAGTACGCCGGCGCGCCTGGCACCTTGAAGCTCGCAATCACGATCTCCTGGCCCGGCTCCACCGAGAACGCAGGGATCCCGAGTTGCTGTGCCTCCGGCTCTCGCACCTCGGTCCGCAGTGCGAGCGATTCAAGCCAGTGCGTCGAGTGCGGTGTCCTCAGCACTCCATCGCCGGCTGGCGGCGCCTCGCCGTCGAGGCTGCCGCTGAACACGTAGACACCGGCTGCTCGGACCGGTAGCGGCGGGGTCGTCGTATCCGCAGCGGGCTTGCACCCTGTCGCCAGCAACCCACTGGCGGCGGCCGACAGTACAACCCGGCGAGAGACGGTGGCATTCACCGCCCGAGCCAACCACTCCACGGGGTCATCCGGCGTCGGAGGTCAGCCTGTTTCCGCAGGACCTACCGCGTACAGCCGTGAGTAGTAGTCGGCCGGATGTTCTTCCCCGACGGCTACTCCCGCGGCCTCGACCCACGCATGCGCACCGAACGGAGGGTGCCGGCGGACGCCCACACACCACAGCGGCCACTGCCCACGCACCCGGCACAACAAGGCCGTGGCGATCGACCGCGGCAGACAGCCCTGCGGTCCGGAGCAATGGATGCTGACCGCAACAACTGCGCCCCGCGCTCGCGTGGTGAGTTGCTCACCCGCGGGCCGGGAGCCCTTGGCGAGCAAGGACATCACCCTCCGCAGCTGACCCGGCGGCCGCTTTGCCAGCACCCGAGCAATCGGTACGACGAACCACACGGCAACCCGCCATCGCCACGAGACCGCGTTCGGGTCGAAGGTGATCACGCCACTCGCGCTCATCGCGTCACCAGCTTCGCTGCGTCGAGTTCGCCCAACAGCTCTTCCACATCGGCACGCGCCGTACCGGCATCGACGGCATACCGATCGGTGATCGACGTGACGGCTTCGTCCACCCCGCCACCGTCGAGCATCGTCCGCACGGCCAGCACGCCGGACGGGTTGAGGCTGAAGAACCCGCCACTGGATTCGTCCAGGAGCACCCAGCCGTAGTCGGTCTCGACCAGCCTCACCGCAGTTCTGAGCTTCATCGCAGTCCCTTCAACCAGGCTTCGACCTCGAGCAGTTGCCACACCGGTCCACCGGTGTCTTCGACATACGGACCGCGCACAACGCGCCGTACGGCGTCGACGTCGACCAGCCCCAGCCGCCAGAGCTCGGAGTCGTCGAGCAACTCCAGCAGCTCCGAACGATGTGCCCGCCAGGCCCTGCCGATCGTCATCGCGAAGTCGGCCTTGTCCGTCCGCGTCAGCACCTGGGCGGGCAGCACATCCGCCATCGCCGCCACCAACTGCGGTTTGTAGCGGCGCGGGTCGATCGCCTCCTCCGGCCGTACGGCGAGGCATGCCTCCAACACGCGGTCGTCGAAGAACGGCATCGCCACCGGTACGCCGTCCGCCTCGCCCAGCTGAGCGACATGCCGCGCCCCGAGCGCGCCGACGTGCACCACCGCGAGCGTCGCGTGCATCCCGCGCGCTTCGGCCAGCGGCTCCCCCGCTGTCCCCGCCATCGCATCCCGGACCTGCTCAACCGCAGCACCAGAGAGCCACCCAGGCACCCCCGGCGGCGTCCCCCAGTCCACGATGTCCCACCCCGACGAGCGATCCAGGCTGTTGGCGAACCACTCCCCGTACGACGTGCGGTCCGTCAGCAGGCGGGTCATCGTGCGCCCCGGCAGCCGGTACTTCGCCTGCACCTGGCGTGCGATTCGCGCCGCCCGCAACGGATTCCGCCGAGCGATGTCGTTCAGCCACACCGGCGGCGGCAGCAGGAGCTCGTCCGCGCCGTGTCCCGCCAACCGCAGTTCGGCCTGATGCCGCGCGGCCCGGGCGCTCGCCGTACCGATCCGGGCGCGGTGCCCGGACACCCACGTCGGCTCATCAAACGGCCCAGGGTCAGTCGCCATTCCGTGCAGCGGCAACGGCGCACCCTCAACCGCGAGCACGTCATGCGACGCTCCGAAATGCTCGACCAAGTACCGAGCGACCGCAAGATCGCCATCCATCGGATCGTCCGTCTGATACGTCAATGCGACGACCGGACCACCCTGCACCGCCAGCCCGAACAGCGAACTGGAATCCAGCCCACTGAGATCACAAGCGACCTTCCCCTTACCCTGCTGGCGAATCGACACTGCGTCAGCCAACGCCTCCCGCAGCAAGACCGCCGCGTCCGCCAGCGGCAGGTCCGGCGCAGGCGGCGTCCACCACCGCTCATGCCGACCGGACGGCAGCTCCACCCAATACCCCGGCGGTACAGCGCTCACCCCGGACCACACCGAATGCCAGGCCAACGGCCACGGCGCTCCCGGCAGCAACAACCGCAATGCGATCCCCAGCGGATCCGGACCGGCGCCGATCAGCTCGGCCAGCACGTCCGCCCGATCCGACGCGACAACCACGCCGTCAACGACCGCTTGGAACACTCGCCGCAACCCAGACGCCGTACCGCGAACCCGCACGCGATCACCCACGGACTCCAGCACATGCGCACTGAGCCCGACCTCACCGATCTCGACTCGGCCGTTCCGCTCACTGAAGGAGTCCCAACGGCCAAGCACCAAAGGACGTCCCGACGGATGCCGGAGCGTCTGCTCCGCCGGCAGCCGCTCCGCGATCCCGCGCGCTGCCTCGACATCCGGCAGCACCACAAACCACGAAGCAGCACGAGCAGCCCGCCCGGTTCCCCGGACAGGCTGCTCGCCAACTTCTGATGTGCTCAGAACCCGAACCGGCCGCCGCCCGGCTCGCTGCGGCCGCCGATCTTGCCGGCGGTCACCGCCCCGAACTCACCGTGAGCGGTCAACGTCGGCCGCTCGTACTCCTGCTTTTCCGTCTCGTCGTGCATAGGTTTCTCCGCATCTCCGACGACATGAATACCCCGTTCTACCCGTCGCCCGCGCTGCCGTCACGGTCCTTTCCAGCACCGCCGAAACCCTTGCCAGAATCGCGCCCGCGTCGATCGGAGTCGGGCGAGGTGGTCAACCCTGTCCTGCTACGGCCGACCTGAACGCCATTGGCGTCTGACCGGTGCGCTGAGCGAAGTACTTGGCGAACTGGGTCGGAGCCCGGAACCCCAACTGCTGCGAGATCTGTACGGCGCTCTGGTCGCTGTGGGCGAGCAGTCGCTTCGCCTCGAGCACCACCCGGCGATCGATGAACTCCTTCGCGCTGACCCCCGCTGCTGCCTGGGTCGCCCGCGCCAGCGTCTTCGTCGAATAGCCCAGCGAACGCGCGTAGTCCTCGACGCGCCTGGTCCGCATGAAGTCGCTGTCGACCGCGGACCGGAACCGCAGGTACGCCGCATCCGGCGTCGCCGCGTGATCGATGACCGGTACGGCGAGATAGGTCAACCGCAGGACGAGAACCGCCAGCAGATGCCGGAGCGCCGCAGTGTGCGACTCCAGGGGCATCCGCCCGAGCGCACCGAACTCGTAGGCCAGGTGATCGAGCGCCATTCGCACCCCCGCCGCATCGTCGGTCTGCCGAAGAACTGGCAGATACGGATCGTCCAGCTGGACCCGGCTCGCCGTGGCGGCGTCCAGATGACTCGGCTGGAACAACACCAGATCCCCCGTCACGCCGGTCAGCGAACCCCACTGCTGGACCTGCCCGGGCCTGATCCACAGCCAGGCACCCGGCTCGACGACGTACGGATGGAAGTCGACGGTCTGCCGCAGCGATCCGCCGGTGACCGTGATCAGTTGGTGAAAGGCCGGCCGCTGCGGTCGCGCGAGCCGCTCCGGCGCCACCCGCCCGGCGAGCTTGGTCAGCGACATCACCTGGACCCCGACCGGCGTGCCCGGGGGCGCGGCGAACAGCAGATCCGGGATCTTGTGTCCGATTTTGACCATCTGCGGTCGCAATCCTCCCCTGCTTCGACGGTGAACAGCTCCTAGATTTCAACTATCAGCGTCCTAAAAGGACCATCACAGCATAAGGAGTTTCCGATGTCTGCCAAGAAGATCGTGATCCAGGCGACGACCGAACTGTTCGGTGCCAAGGACCCGTCCGCGGTCGACCGCTGGGTCGCCGCCGGCTATCGCCAGCACAGCGCCCTCGCCCCCGACGGCCCGGAAGGCCTGCGCGGCCTCGTCAGCAGCCTCGGCGACGACGTCCGGTACGACGGCGCCCGGGTACTCACCGATGGCGACCTGGTCGCCCTGCACGGCACCTATCACGGCTTCGGCCCGGAGCCGCTGGTCGGCTTCGACATCTTCCGGGTCGACGCCGAAGGCAAGCTCGCCGAGCACTGGGACGCCCTGACCCCGCAGATCCGCGAGACCGCCTCCGGCCGCTCCCAGGCCGACGGCCCCACCACTGTCACCAACCCCGCGCAGACCGACGCCAACCGCGCACTGGTGACCGAGTTCGCCGAACGTGTCCTCATCGGCGCCGACTACTCGATCCTGACCGACTACATCTCCACCGAGACCTACGACCAGCACAACCCCGAGGCCGCCGACGGTCTGGCCGGCTTCGGCGCAGCCGCCGCGACCTGGGCCGAGGCCGGCAAACTCCTGACCTACAAGACGATCCACCGCGTGATCGCCGAGGGCGAGTTCGTCCTCCTCCAGTCCGAGGGCGAGTTCGGCGTACCGGTCGCCTACTACGACCTCTTCCGCGTCGCCGACGGCAAGATCGTCGAGCACTGGGACGCCATCACCCCGATCCCCGCCGAACTGCCGCACGCCAACGGCCTGTTCTGAGATCCGGCTCACCTGGCGATACATAGCATTCCTATGTATATTGGGAGGCGTGGACCTGACCGAGCTGGGTGTTGATGTCGTGGTCGCCGCTGCCAGATTGACGCGGTTGGCGAGCCGGGATGTGAGTGCGTTGCCGCATGCGGCGATGCGGTTGCTCGGGCGGCTGGACGAGCTCGGGCCGACCCGGATCAGTGATCTGGCGAAGGCGGATCGGTGTTCGCAGCCGACGATGTCCACGCTGGTGCAGCGGCAGGAGGAGCAGGGATGGGTGCGGCGCGAGCCGGACCCATCGGATTCGCGCGCCAGCCTGATCAGCCTCACGAAGACAGGCCTGACCGAACTGCAGCACGCCCGCCAGGAGGCGGGTGCTGCGATCGCGGCCAGACTTCGCCACCTTCCGGCGGCCGACCTCGAGACCCTCGAGAACGCGGCCGTCGTGATGCACAAGATTCTTACCCTCGAAGTTCTGGAGGATGCTCCCCAGTGAGCTCGTTCTTGAAGCAACCCAAGTCCGTCTGGGCGGTCGCTTTCGCCTGTGTGATCGCGTTCATGGGCATCGGCCTGGTGGACCCGATCCTCAAGCCGATCGCCGAGCAGTTGCACGCCAGTCCGTCGCAGGTGTCGCTGTTGTTCACCAGCTACATGGCGGTCATCGGTCTCGCGATGCTGATCACCGGCGCGGTCTCGAGCCGGATCGGCGCGAAGCGCACGCTACTGATCGGTCTCGCGATCATCGTAGTGTTCAGCGCGCTGGCCGGCCTGTCGAACTCGATCGGCATGATCGTCGCCTTCCGGGCCGGCTGGGGTCTGGGCAACGCCCTCTTCATCGCGACCGCCCTCGCCACGATCGTGAACTCCGCGTCCGGCTCGGTCGCCGAGGCGATCATCCTGTACGAGGCTGCCCTCGGGGTCGGGATCGCGGCCGGCCCGCTGGTCGGTGGTGAGCTCGGCACGATCTCATGGCGCGGCCCGTTCTTCGGAGTCGCCGTCCTGATGACGATTGCCTTGGCCGCGACCGCCTTCCTGCTGCCGTCGACGCCGCCCGAAGCCCGCCGTACGTCGATTCTTGAGCCCCTGAAGGCATTGCGGCACCGGTCACTCGCGACGGTTGCTGTCACTGCGCTGCTCTACAACTTCGGCTTCTTCACCCTGCTCGCGTTCACCCCGTTCCCGCTGGCGATGTCGGCGCGGCAGATCGGGCTGATCTTCTTCGGCTGGGGTATCGGGCTCGCGTTCACCTCGGTGTTCGTCGCGCCGCGGCTGCAACGCTGGTTCGGCACGTTGCCCGTGGTGATGGCGTCGCTGCTGCTGTTCGGCGCCGACCTCGCCGTGATGGGAGTCTTCGCCCACCACAAGGCAGTCCTCGCGATCGGCGTGGTCGTGGCCGGCCTCTTCCTCGGCGTGAACAACACCCTGATCACCGAGGCCGTGATGGGAGCCGCCCCGGTCGAGCGCGGTACGGCGTCCGCGGCGTACTCGTTCGTCCGCTTCTCCGGCGGTGCCGTCGCCCCATGGCTGGCCGGCAAGCTCGGCGAAGAGGTCAACGTCCAACTGCCCTTCTACGTCGGCGCCTTCGCCGCCCTCCTCGCAGTCGGCGTCCTCGCCACCGGCTGGAAACCCCTAGCCCACCTGCGCATCCCCGCCAACCACTCCAAGTCCGAAGCCGAAGCGCTCACAGTCGCCGACGCGTGATTGGTCCAATAACCTAGTCAAAAGTCCATTCCCGGCAGGGGGCTGCGGCATCTAGGGTCGATGGGTATGACGACCTCACCGTGGCCCTTGCTTCGTACCTACACGGGGCGGCAGCTCCGCCGGATCGCCTTGCCGCTCGGCGGAATCGGCACCGGAACCGTCAGCTTCGGCGGCCGCGGCAACCTCCGCGACTGGGAAGTCGTCAACCGCCCAGCCAAAGGCTTCCACCCCGGTACGGCGTTCTTCGCGATCCGTACCGAATCGGCCGACGGGGTGATCACCACCCGCGCCGCCGAGGGCCCACTCGACCTGGTCGACTACGAAGGCGCCCACGGCAGCCCCGCCCAAAGCCACGGCCTCCCCCGCTTCCGCAACGCAGAGTTCAGTACGGCGTATCCATTCGCGCGACTCTCGCTATCCGACGACGACGTCCCGGTGGAGCTCGCGGTCGAGGCGTTCACCCCGTTCGTCCCCACGAACGTCGAAGCGAGCTCCTGGCCAGTAGCCGTCCTCCGCTTCGCCGTCACCAACCCCACCGACGAGCCAATCACCGTCTCCCTAGCCGGTTCCCTGGAAAACTTCATCGGCCGCGACGGAACCGTGGATATTGCCGCAGGCAACTACAACACCGGCGCGACCGGAGCACACGGGAACCCAAGGGTCGACATTGACGGGGTGTTGCTGGGCAGCCGAGGGGTGCCGACCAATGCGGAGCAGTTCGGGACTATCGCGTTGGCGGTGCTCGACGGGCAGGACGTGACTCGTCGTACCGGTTGGGCGGATCGGAGTTGGGGCGACAGCCTGCTCGACTTCTGGGACGACTTCAGCGAGGACGGGCGGCTTGACGAGCGCTCCAGTGAGTCCGCAACCCCGATCGCGTCCGTCGCCGATCGCCGGACTGTTCCCGCCAACACGACTGAGCGCTTCACGTTCCTGCTCGGCTGGCACTTCCCCAACCGCCTGGCCTGGGACAAACCCGATGCTGTCGGCAACCACTACACGACGCTGACCGACGACGCGTGGACCACGGTCTGCCGATTCGCCGGCCAGCTCGACGAACTGGAACGCCATACCGTCGGTTTCGTTTCAGACTTTCTGGCCAGCGACCTGCCCGAGCAGGTGAAAGAGGCCGCGCTCTTCAACCTCAGCACGCTGCGCACGCAGACCGTCTTCCGCACACCGGACGGCAGATTCTTCGGCTGGGAAGGCTGTTCCGACCTTGACGGCAGCTGCTTCGGAAGCTGCACCCACGTCTGGAACTACGAGCAAGCCACCCCCTACCTCTTCGGCGAAATCGCGCGCTCACTCCGCGAGGTCGAGTTCGCCCACGCCACGGACGACCGCGGCCTGATGAGTTTCCGCGTCGGCCTCCCTCTCGAAACCAGCGCACAGGACTTCCGGGTGGCGGCGGCTGACGGCCAGCTCGGCTGCCTGGTGAAGCTCTATCGCGACTGGCGCCTCAGCGGTGACGACAAACTCCTTCAGGCACTCTGGCCGGCAGCCAAGCGTGCACTGGAGTTCTGCTGGATCGACGGCGGCTGGGATGCCGACCGCGATGGCGTGATGGAGGGCTGCCAGCACAACACGATGGACGTCGAGTACTACGGCCCGAATCCGCAAATGCAGTCCTGGTATCTCGCCGCCCTTCGCGCCGCCGAGGAAATGGCCCGCCACCAAGGCGATGACGACCTCGCCACGGAGTGCCGCCGTCTCTTCGACCTCGGCAGCGCCTGGACCGACGAGCACCTCTTCAACGGCGAGTACTACCGCCACGAGATCCGCCCGCAAACCATGGACCAGATCGCCGAGGGCCTGCGCGAATCCATGGGCGCCGCCGACCCTGCCCACCCCGAACTCCAACTAGGCGACGGCTGCCTGATCGACCAATTGGCCGGCCAGCACCTGGCCCGAACCGCCAGCCTGGACTCACTTCTCGACCCCGAACACGTCCGGACCACGCTGCAAAGCATCCTCCGGCACAACCGCCGCGAAGGCTTCCACGGCCACTTCAACCACATGCGCAGCTATGTTCTCGGCGACGAGACCGCCGTACTGATGTGTAGTTATCCCCTCGGCAACCGCCCCGAACGCCCCTTCCCCTACTTCACCGAAGTGATGACCGGCTTCGAGCACATCCTCGCCGTCGGACTGATCCAGGAAGGCCTGGTCGACGAGGGCCTGCAGGTCATCACCGACATCAGAGCCCGGTACGACGGCGAGCGCCGCAACCCGTACGACGAAGCCGAATGCGGTCATCACTATGCCCGCGCCATGGCAAGCTGGGGAGCAGTCGTCGCCCTCACCGGCTTCGACTACGACGGCCGCACCGGCGCCATGCGGTTCACCGCGCCCGGCACCCACTTCTGGTCCACCGGGAACGCCTTCGGCACCCTCGACGCGAATGGCCTGCACGTCCGCGAAGGCAGCCTTTTCCTCACCTCGCTCAGCCTGCCCGGTCAGCCCCCGATCACCACCACCGCCGACACCCTGACCGCCGGTTCCACGCTGCCGTTCGACTGAACCATACCAAACAGTATGGTATGTTCCGTGGCATGGTGACACGGACCGAATGGCTGGAGGCGGGTCTCGACCTGCTCGCCGACGAAGGCGCGCCCGCGGTGACGATCGAGCGGCTGACCGGCACGCTCGGCGTCACCAAGGGCTCGTACTATCACCACTTCAAGGGCGCCGCGGGCTATCGGACAGCGCTCCTCGAACACTTCGAAGCGAAGTTCACCACTCGCCTGATCGACACCGTCGAGGCCGAGCCGGCGGGCGACAACAAGCTGCTGCACCTGCTGCGGCTCGTGCTCGCCGACCCGGCGAGCGCGCGGCTGGAGATCGCCGTACGGGCTTGGGCTTTGCAGGACGCGGAGGTTCGCGCCGCGCAGACCCGGGTCGACGAGGCCCGGACGAAGTACCTGAAAGCGTTGTGCGCCGAGCTTGAGCTCGATGTGAACCCGGATCGCTTCGCCGAGTTGCTGTATCTGATTCTGATCGGCGCCGAGCAAGTGCTTCCCACGATGCCGAGCGACGCCTTACGCGACATCTATGCCATGACCCTTCGGCTCGCCACCGGACACGGAGACCTGGGATGAACCTTCCCGAACTGGACGACCTGCTACCGACCGCCGACGAAATCGACGTCAAGACCGCCCACGGTCCCGTCACCCTGCGCGAATTCACCGCGGGCGCACTGGCCTTCAACCCCTGGTGGCTCAAGAGCCTGTACGGCGTCCGCGTCGTCCTCGCCACAGTCATGCGGCTCGGCTACGTCGGCATCCCGAACCCCAAGAACCTCCGCCCCGAGACCCTCAGCTTCACACCAGGTGCCCCCGCCTCGTTCTTCACCGTCGAACGCGGCGAGGAGGACCACTACCTCCTCATCAAGGTCTCCGATAACCACCTGGTCGCCTACCTGGCATTCATCACCGACAACTACCAGCCGGCAACCTTCACCGTCGTCACCCTCGTCCAGTACCTACGCCCCGCCGGCCGCCTCTACTATCGCGCGATCAAGCCGTTCCACCACCTCGTAGTCCGCAGCATGTGCACCGCCGGCCTCACCACATTTGGCGGGAAGGATCTGGGGCTAGCGGGCGGCCAGTAGGGCGATGGGGCGGTGTTTGGTGGCTTGGTGGGCGGTGAGCGCGGAGGCGGCCCCGACCACGATGAGGGCGGCGCCGAGGATCAGGCCGAGTAGGCGCCAGGGGATCGCCACTCCGGCGAGTCCGTAGGGGCCGGCGGCGATGCCGGCGAGGGCAGCGCCGGCTACCACCGACCCGAGCAGTACGCCGGTCAGGACGACCGTGACCGACTCGGTCAGGGCGACGGCAATGACCTGGCGCCTGGTGAGACCGGCCATCCGGGCGAGGGCGAACTCGCGGCGACGGTCCGCCGTCGACATCACCACTGCATTGACAACGGCGACGGCGGTGAAGATGCCGGCCAACCCCATCAAGGCAGCGAAGAGCCCGGTGTTGTTGCGCTGCTGTGCATCACCACGCCCCTTCGCCCACTCACTCACGGTCTGCACCTCACCCGGCAACCTCGCCGCGACAGTTGCCGGATCGATGCCCGGGGCAACTTTCACCAGAGTTTCGGTGCGACCTCCGGCCGGGAGCAACGAGAGCGGCACGAAGAAGTTCTCGCTCACGTCGAGCGTCTCCGGCATGATCGCGACCACCTTCACCGCGACCTTCTTCTTGCCCATCGCAACAGTCAACGTCGACCCGAGCTTGTAGCCCTCGGCCGCCATCCCCGGACCGATGGCGATCGTCTGCCCGGTCAGCTTGTCCAGCGACCCCTTCCGCGGCCGCAACGCATGCGTCTGCTGATAGGCAGCCTGATCAATCCCCACCGCCTCCGAATACACCGTGCTCTTCCCCTTGGAAACAACAACCGGTACGGCGGTCTGTCGCGAAACGACTGCGATTCCAGGCCCGGCCGCGACCGCCCGGTCGACCACCAGATCGGCCGTGATCAGCCGCTCTTGTTCGACCCCGACCGCCTTCGCCTGCGAACCGAACGTTCCCCAGAGACCGACCACCAGACCAACCAGCACGATCAACGGAGCCGCAGTCGCCGCACTGCGTCGTACGGCATGCAGGACGCCGGCGCGGGCGAGGTCCGCGATCAGGTGACCGCGCAGGACGACCGCAGGAAGCCTCCCGGCCAATGGCACGACGATGGGGCTGAGCTGGCTGAGTGCGATCGAGCCGCTGATCAGCACCATCAGTCCGATCAGCAGACCGGCTACGAAGTCCCGGGCGGCCTGGGCGGTGATCACCATGGCCACAGTGGCCGCCGCAGACGACAGCCCCCAGAACCACCGCCACCCGGTCATCACACGTTGCGAGGCCGGGCTCTCGGCCAGCGCCTCCAGTGCGTTGACCCGGGAGGCGCGCCACGCCGCCGCGAGTACGCCAGTGAGCGCCGTACCGACGCCGACGACCATGGCGGCCCACATGGCACCCTGGCTCCACGGTGCGGCGAACCAGTCCGGCAGCATGCCGAGCTTCATCATCAGGGCCGACTGAGCCGATGTTGCGAGCAGTCCGATCGGCACACCGATCGCCGTGCCGACTACGCCGAGCAGTGCGGCTTCGCAGACCAGCATCAGGCACAGGTAGCCGCGCTGTGCGCCGACCAGTCGCAGGAGCCCCAGTTCCCGACGACGCTGCACCACGGTGAAGCCGAACGTCGTACTGACAATGAAGACCGTCAGAAAGACCGCAAGCATCACTGACATCCCCAGCAGCGTTCCGGCGCCCACATAGCCCTCACGGATCTGTGCACGCTCGTACGCCGACAGTCCGGCCGGCAGCACCGGCTTGCCGGTTGCTGCGAGCATCTGCAGACCCGACTGGACCAGTCCGACACCGAGAGCGACCGCAACGATCGCACCGGCGTACAACTGCCATCTGTCCCGCACTGCACCGACCGACAACCTGAGCGTGCTGTCCAGCCAACAGCGTCAGCGGCTGGCTAGCGCTGGCCTACACACCCCGGCCGGGGTAGCTCGTGCGCTACCGGAGTACATCGAGCAGAGCTGCGATGTCAGCGCGGTCAACCTCGCGCGCACCGATCAGGCACTGCATCAGGAGACCGTCGAGTGCGGCGACGAGGAGCTGCGCCTTCCGTGGGTCCGCGGTGAAGGTGCGGGCGATATCGGTCATCGGCTCCAGCCACGCGGCTGCGGCGGATCTGAGCTCGGGGCGACGGGCGGCGTACAGGTAGAGCTCGTAGAGCGCGAGCGTGCGGCCGCGGCGTCGTACCAGGTTGTGTTCGATCAGGCGGGCGAGCTCGTCGGTCGGCCTGGGGCCGAGCTCGCTGCCCCAGCCGTGCAGCTCGGCGGCCAGGTCGTCGGCGGCCCAGGTCAGCGCGGCGACGAGCAGATCGTCGAGCGTCGCGAAGTGATAGGTGATCGAAGCGACCGAGACATCGGCCTTCGCCGCGACCGAGCGATGGCTCACAGATGCGACTCCGTCGCATCGAATCACCTCGACGGTGGCCTGCAGAAGCTCATTCCGCCGCAGGTTGCCACGCAGGCGGCGGCCATCGGCGGTCATACTTCGCAAACTACCAGGACGTCTGTACGGATTGTTTTTGGATCCCGGAATCGCGGGATCGGCCGGGTTCTGGCCCCTAGGCTTTGGTGACGTGACAACCAACGAGCTGAGTACGGCGATGCGCCGCGCACTGAAGCGGGCCGACGACGGGAAGACCCTCGACCAGGCCGAGGTGGAGGTGCTGCTGACCGCCTCGGGAACCGCGCTGACGGCCTTGATGGCGACCGCGGCCCGGGTGCGCGACCAGGGCCTGGCCGACGCCGGCCGGCCCGGGATCATCACGTACTCCAAGAAGGTCTTCATCCCGCTGACGCGGCTGTGCCAGGACCGCTGCCACTACTGCACGTTCGCGACGACACCGGGCCGCGTGCACGCGCCGTTCATGTCGCCTGACGAGGTGCTCGAGGTTGCGCGGCAGGGCGCAGCGATGGGCTGCAAGGAGGCGCTGTTCACTCTCGGCGACGCTCCGGAGAAGCGCTGGGACGCAGCGCGGGTCTGGCTGGAGGAGGCCGGGTACGACACCACGCTGGACTACGTCCGGGCGATGTCGATCCGCGTACTCGAAGAGACCGGGCTGCTGCCGCACCTGAACCCCGGAGTCATGTCCTGGCAGGACCTGCAGCGGCTCAAGCCGGTTGCGCCGAGCATGGGCATGATGCTGGAGACCACCTCGCGCCGCCTGTTCGAGGAGAAGGGCCAGCCGCACTACGGCTCCCCCGACAAGGACCCGGCGATCCGGCTGCGGGTGCTCGAGGACGCGGGCCGCTCGAACGTCCCGTTCACGACCGGGTTGCTGATCGGCATCGGCGAGAACCTGGCCGAGCGCGCCGACTCGATCTTCGCGCTGCGCAAGATCGCCCGGCAGTACAACGGCATCCAGGAAGTCATCATCCAGGGCTTCCGCGTGAAGCCGGACACCGCGATGCGGAACGACGCCGACGTGCCGCTGGACGAGTGGCTGGCCGCGATCGCCGTCACCCGGGTCGTCCTCGGCTCGCGGATGCGCGTGCAGGCGCCGCCGAACCTGGTCGATCTGGCCGAGTGCCGCGCCCTGCTCGATGCGGGTGTCGACGACTTCGGCGGGGTCTCGCCATTGACCCCGGACCACGTGAACCCGGAGCGGCCCTGGCCGCAGATCGACGACCTGACCAAGATCACCGCCGACGCGGGCTTCGAGCTGCGTGAGCGGCTGACGGCTCACCCGGAGTACCTGCGTGAGCCCTGGCTCGACCCGCGCCTGATCTCGCACGTCGAGGCCCTGGTCGATCCCGAGACCGGTCTCGCCAACGAAGCCGCGATGCCTGTCGGCCTGCCTTGGCAGGAGCCTGACGGCGGCTGGGACAGCGTCGGGCGCACCGACCTGCACACCGCCATCGACACCGAAGGCCGTCGTACCGAGACGCGTTCGGACTTCGACGCTGCCTATGGCGACTGGGACGTCGTACGGGAGGATGTCGCCGCTCGGCGCGCTGCCGGCTCCTCGCTCCCGATCGACGCGGGCCTCGGGAAGTCGGCGCCGGTCCGCATCGACGCCGATGTGAAGGCCGCGCTGGCCGCTGCCGAAGACAACCCGGCAGGGCTCTCGGACGCGCAGGCCCTGACACTCATCACCACCACCGGGCCGGCGCTCGACCAGCTGGCGCGGATTGCGGACGACCTGCGCAAGGAGGTCGTCGGCGACGACGTCACGTACGTCGTGAACCGGAACATCAACTTCACCAACGTCTGCTACACCGGCTGCCGGTTCTGCGCGTTCGCCCAGCGCCGCACCGACGCCGACGCCTACTCGCTGTCGATGGACGAGGTCGCCCAGCGCGCCGAAGAGGCCTGGGTGATCGGCGCGACCGAGGTCTGCATGCAGGGCGGCATCCACCCTGACCTGCCCGGTACGGCGTACGCGGATCTCGTCCGTGCGATCAAGGACCGCGTTCCGGAGATGCACGTCCATGCCTACTCGCCGATGGAGGTTCTGAACGGCTCGGTCCGGACGGGCCTGTCCATCGAGGAGTTCCTGATCTCGGTCAAGGAGGCCGGGCTGGACAGCATCCCCGGCACCGCCGCCGAGATCCTCGACGACGACGTCCGCTGGATCCTCACCAAGGGAAAGTTGCCGACGGCAAGCTGGATCGAGGTCATCAGTACCGCTCACAAGGTCGGGCTGCCCTCCAGCTCCACGATGATGTACGGCCACGTCGACGCCCCGCACCACTGGGTCCAGCACCTGCGCACGATCGCCGCCGTACAGGACCAGACCGGTGGTTTCACCGAGTTCGTCCTACTGCCCTTCATCCACCAGAACTCGCCGATCTACCTGGCCGGCGTCGCCCGCCCGGGCCCGACGTACGACGAGAACCGCGCCGTGCACGCCATGTCGCGGATCATGCTGCACGGCCGGATCGACAACATCCAGTGCTCCTGGGTGAAACTCGGCGTCGACGGCTGCGTCGCGGTCCTCAACGGCGGCGTCAATGACATCGGCGGCACCCTGATGGAAGAGACCATCAGCCGGATGGCTGGCTCGAAGCATGGCTCGCGCAAGTCCATCGAGGAGCTCACCGCGATGGCTACCGCCGCGAATCGCCCGGCCCGCCAGCGCACTACGACGTACGGCGAGGTCAAGCAGCGCTCGAACACCCTGCTGGAACTCGCCTAGCCGATCGCACCTTGTCCGGCGTACTGGTCCCCAGTTGCACCAGTACGCCGGACTTCGGCTCTGCGACCTTGCGCAATAAGAAACGCCGGCCGTGCCGGGTGTCGGTCGCCACCTCACTGGCGACCGGCACCGATCTGGCACGACCGGCGTCCTGCTGTTGCCCCGAGAGGGCAGTTCGGCCCGAAGGAGGGCGGACCGTCGTCTCATTCCGTAACCGGCAGGGGAGGTACAGTCCGGTTACGGACGGGAGTTTCGTCAGTTACCGCCTGGAGCCTGGTGCCGGCGACCCGTCCGTCGCTGACAAAGAGAACGTTGTCATGGGCCCCCGAAAACCGGCTACTGCTCGGTTCAAACATTTGCATTGCCTTTGGACAAGGCAACGCTGAGTGTTTCTATAACTACACTCCGTCGATATGTTGCCTTCCGCAACAACAAGACCCCGGGTCCTGCCTACGCTGACAGCATGGCTAACGAACCGAATCCGTACGAGACGCACAAGAGCGGCGAGAACGCGGAGTTCCAGACTCAGCGCAGCATCAGCAAGGCGTTGGACGGCGTGGCGAGTCCCAGCCAGAAGTCCGCGAAGAGCGCTGCGGAGCTGGCTGCCGACGAGGCCGCGCAGGCGGCGGAGAGCAAGCGCATCCAGGATCGCCTGCAGGGCCTCTGATCAGTCAGTACGACGGTCAGTACGGGAAGGTGTCGTCCCGGCGGGTCGGATCGAGGTCCCACAGGGAGAACTCGACGATCTTGTGGGACTCTTCGCCGCCGGCCGGGGTGAGCCCGGACTGGTCGTAGTCCTTGGAGCCGAGGCCGTCGAGGTAGCAGAGCAGCTCGAAGGCGGACTGCGCGTCCTCGATGTCGTCGACGACGTCGTCGTTCTGCGCCTCGGGCGCCCGGCTGCGGACATAACGGACGAACGCCTCAGGATCCGTCACCACGAAGTCGTAGCGGGCCTGGTAGCTGACCCGCACGCCGTCCTCCGGCAACAGCACCTCTTCGAGCTCGTCGAGGTCGTCTCCGGCAACGATCTCCCGGTAGTCCTCCGGGTCGTCGAAGTCGTCCGGCCCGAGCGGAAGGTCGTCCAGCTCGTCGGGATCGTAGGAGTCGATCCCGAGGAAGATGTCCCCCCAGCCGCGCTCGTTGACCGCGTCGGCCAGCACTCTGGCCTGGACGCGCACGTTCTCGATCGCGGTTGTCGCCCGCAGGTCGTGCAGGTCGAGGGCATCGGCCTGCTCCAGCAGGACCCGGGCGAGCTCGCGGGCGGCATCGGCAGCCGAGGCGGGTTCGATCGACTCACTCATGCTGTGACGGTACAACCATCGGCACCTCCACTGCCGCGCCCGGTACGCCGAACGCCTCCACGAGCTCGACCGCGACCGGCCGGACGACGCCACACAGCTCGTTCACCAGGGCCGTGATCGCCTTCGATCGGGCCGGTGACAACCGGCCGTGCTCGAGGTACCACGCGCGCTCGGCCTCGATCACCGACAGGGCGTGCAGGTCGTAGACGTCCTTCAGGACGCCCTGCAGCTCCTCAGGCGCCTTCTCGACGGCCGTCTGGAACGCCTCCAGCACGACCCGGTCCACATGCGCCCGGCCGGCCGCGATGACGTGGTCCTGGCAGCGGTTGAACACGTCGAACGCGTTGTCGCCGGCATCGATCCCCGCCTTCAGCCGACGCGCGACACCGGCCAGCATGTGCTGCTCGCGGAACCGCAGCAGCCCGGAGTGGTACGCGTCGTCGCGGAGTCCAGCATCCGGATCATTCGCATCGTTCCGATTCGGTACGACGTCGCGCAGCCGATCGATGAGCGGTCGGAGCGCCGTCTTCTCGACCGCGATCTCGACCGCCTGCGCCGCGATGAACCGGGCTGTCCCGAGCGGGTCGAGCTTCCCGAACGACTCCCGGTAGTCGGTCAGCAGACCCTTCGCCACCAGTTGCAGCAGGACGGTGTTGTCGCCCTCGAAGGTGGTGAACACGTCGGTGTCCGCCTTCAGCGTCGCCAGCCGGTTCTCCGCCAGATACCCAGCTCCGCCGCACGCCTCCCGGCACATCTGGATCGTCTCGGTGGCGTGCCAGGTCCCGAGCGCCTTCGTCCCGGCCGCCTGCGCCTCCAACGCTCGGCGGTCGTGCTCGCTGCTGCCATCACCGAAGACCCGGACGAACTCGTCGACCAGCTCGCCCTGCGCGAAGTGCAGCGCGTAGGTCCGGGCCAGTAGCGGCAGGAGCCGTCGCTGATGCATGCGGTAGTCGAGCAGCAGCGTCTCCTCGTTGCTCCCCGGCGCCCCGAACTGCCGCCGCTGCGCCGCGTAGCGGATCGCGATCTCCAGGGCGACCTTGCTCGCGGTGATCGCGGCGCCACCGACCGACACCCGACCCTGGACGAGGGTGCCGAGCATCGTGAAGAACCGGCGGTCCGGATTCTCGATCTCGCTGTGATAGTTGCCCTCAGCATCGACCTGCGCGTAGCGGTCGAGCAGCGCGTCCCGCGGGATCCGGACCTGGTCGAAGACGATCCGCCCGTTGTCGACACCGTTCAGCCCCAGCTTGGGTCCGCAGTCCGACAACGTCACGCCCGGCAGCGCCGTACCGGCTTCGTCGCGGATGGGGACGAGCAGGCAGTGCACGCCGTGGGTCTCACCGCCGACGATCAGCTGGGCGAACACGGCTGCCATCCGGCCGTGCCGGGCCGCGTTGCCGATGTAGTCCTTGCGGGCGGACGCGGTCGGGGTGTGGATGACGAACTCGTCGGTGGCAGCGTCGTACGTCGCCGTCGTCCCGAGCGCCTGGACGTTCGACCCGTGCCCGGTCTCGGTCATCGCGAAGCAGCCGAGCAGACGGCCGCCGATCGCGTCGGCGAGGTAGGCCTCGTGGTGCCGTTCGGTGCCGAGGTGCAGGATCGCGCCGCCGAACAGGCCGAACTGCACACCGGCCTTCACCATCAGCGACAGGTCACCGAAGGCCAGCGTCTCGAAGCCGGCGATATAGCCACCGAGGTCACCCTCGCCGCCGTACTCCTTCGGGAAACCGCGCGCCGGATGCCCTTGGGCGGTGATCGCCTGCAGCATCTCCAGCACGGTGTCGCGATACTCGTCGCGCGGCTGCCGCACAGCGAACTCGAACAACTCCGTGTTCGCCGCCAATCCGGCGCGCACGACGTCGCGGGCCGCCTTGTGTGGCCCGTCCAAGTAGTCCCGCATCCCCGATGTCTCCATGCCAACAACATATGCGGATTCGCCCCCACTTTCGGTGACCAATTACGGCTTGTGGACAACTCGAAACACCGGCCCGATTGGCGCAGTTGCGGCAGTATGCTGTCCTCCGTGCCGAATTTACGGATCAGTGAGGCAGCAGCCCTGCTCGGTGTGAGTGATGACACCGTCCGGCGCTGGATCGATCAGGGCCGGTTGTCGTCGGTCCAGGACAGCGGGCGGATGGCGGTGGACGGCCAGGCGCTGGCAGCGTTCGCCCAGGAGTTGGCCGACAGCCCGGAGCCGGGCAACACCACGGCGGCCTCGGCGCGCAACCGCATGCGCGGGATCGTCACCCGCGTCGTCAAGGACGGCGTGATGGCGCAGGTCGAGATGCAGGCCGGCCCGTTCCGCGTCGTGTCGTTGATGAGCCGCGAGGCCGCCGACGAGCTCGGCCTGGAACCAGGGGTGGTCGCCGTCGCCTCGATCAAGTCCACGCACGTCGTCGTCGAAATCCCGGAGGCCTGATGTTCCGCCGTACTGCGCTCGCCGCGCTCACCACCGTTGCCGCCCTGACCCTGGTCAGCTGCGGTGCCGACAAGCCGGCCGCATCGTCGCCTTCCAGCTCCGTCTCCGGGACCGTCACCGTGTTCGCGGCGGCATCGCTGACCGGCACGTTCACCCAACTGGGCAAGGACTTCGAGGCCGCCAACCCCGGCGTCAAGGTGGTGTTCAACTTCGCCGGTAGCTCGGCCCTGGCCACGCAGATCAACCAGGGTGCTCCGGCGGACGTGTTCGCGTCCGCAGCGCCGAAGAACATGGACCAGGTGACCGACAAGGGCACGCCGACGACCTTCGTGCAGAACACGCTGGAGATCGCCGTACCGAAGGGCAACCCGGGCAAGATCGCCGGGCTTAAGGACTTCACCGACAAGAACAAGAAGATCGCACTGTGCGCGGCGCAGGTGCCATGCGGTGCGGCGGCGGACAAGGTGTTCAAGGCGGCCGGTCTGACGCCGCAGCCGGACAGCCTGGAGCAGGACGTCAAAGCTGCGCTGACGAAGGTCAGCCTCGGTGAAGTCGACGCCGCACTGGTCTACAAGACAGATGTGCTCGCGGCCAAGGAGAAGGTGGACGGGATCGAGTTCCCCGAGGCGGACAAGGCCATCAACGAGTACCCGATCGCCACGCTGAGCAAGGCACCGAACGCGACCGGCGCGAAGGCGTTCGTCGACTACATCCTGTCCGACAAGGGCAAGGCTGTCCTGTCGGCCGCAGGTTTCGGCCAGCCGTGAGTCGTCGCAGCAGGAGCACGACCGGGCGGCTGCCTCTCGTGCTCCTGCTGCCTGCACTGCTCGGGCTGGCGTTTCTGCTGATCCCCCTGATCGGACTGCTCGCTAAGGCTCCTTGGTCGACGCTGCCGAGCAAACTGTTCAGTGCTGATGTGTGGACCGCACTTCGGCTGTCGCTGGTCTGCGCTACCGCGGCCACTGCGCTGTGCTTGTTGCTGGGGATTCCGCTGGCGTGGCTGCTGGCCCGAGGTGAGCTTCCGGGCCGCGGGTTGATCAGGGCGTTGGTGACTGTGCCTCTGGTGCTGCCGCCTGTTGTTGGCGGCGTTGCGTTACTGCTGGTGCTCGGACGGCGCGGACTGATCGGTGAGCACCTCGATACCTGGTTCGGCTTCTCGCTGCCGTTCACAACGGCCGGAGTCATCGTTGCGGAAGCCTTTGTGGCGATGCCGTTCCTAGTGATCTCTGTTGAGGGCGCGCTGCGCGCTGCTGACCCTCGCTATGAGGAGGCGGCCGCGACACTCGGCGCTGGTCGCTGGCTGACGTTCCGCCGGGTCACCCTGCCTTCTATAGCTCCAGGAGTGGTGGCAGGGACGGTGTTGTGCTGGGCGCGAGCGCTGGGCGAATTCGGCGCCACCATCACGTTTGCCGGCAACTTCCCCGGCCGTACGACGACCATGCCGCTGGCCGTGTACCTGGCATTGGAGACTGATCCGGATGTGGCCGTCGTACTGAGTGTGGTGTTGTTGCTGGTGTCTGTTGTCGTCCTGGCGTCGCTGCGCGAGCGCTGGATCAGTGGGCTGCGATGACCCTGTACGCCGACCTCCGGGTGACTCGCGGATCCTTCGACCTCGATGTGGACCTCACCATCGCCCCTGGTGAAGTCGTCGCCCTGCTTGGACCCAATGGCGCCGGTAAGAGCACCGCACTGCGCGCCATAGCGGGGCTGCTGCCATTGGGAGCCGGGCGTATCGCCCTGGGCGACGAGACGTGGGACGAGCCGCCCCGCACCTTCCGTCCGCCGGACCGGCGGCCCATCGGGGTCGTGTTCCAGGACTACCTGCTCTTCAATCACCTCACCTGCCTGGAGAACGTAGCCTTCGGCCTCCGCGCCCGCGGCGTCGACAAACACGAAGCCCGCGCTGAGGCCGCCCGCTGGCTGGAGACCGTCGGCCTCTCCTCCTACGCCCGCACCCGCCCCCGCGCCCTCTCCGGCGGCCAAGCCCAACGAGTAGCCCTGGTCCGCGCGCTCGCCACCAGTCCCGACGTACTGCTGCTGGACGAACCGCTAGCTGCTCTAGACGCCGGCACCACCCTCCACGTCCGCGCCGAACTAGGCCAGCACCTCGACCGCTTCCCCGGCCGCACCCTCCTGGTCACCCACGACCCACTGGACGCCATGGTCCTCGCCGACCGCCTGGTCATCATCGAGAACGGCCGCGTAGTCCAGTCCGGCACCCCCACCGACATCGCCCGCCACCCCCGCACCAACTACGT
>NZ_SMKX01000039.1 GCF_004349055.1 Kribbella antibiotica | reverse complement strand
ATCGCGCCCTAGCCCACCCATCAACATCCCTCCAATGCCCGAACCGACGCCAACCCTCGGACGCTAACCCGAAACTGCGGCTATTGGGTCGGTACGGCGAGGTGGTGGCTCGCCGCTGAGGCCGATTTGCAGTGGAGGGTGGTGCGGCCCGGCGCGTGGCTGAGGTATTGGCGAGACCGGCGATCGCGTGCCCGCCGACTGAGCTACCCGCTATGCCTGAGGCCCAAGATCTGCGTTAGTCGGTAATAAAGGGTCGCCATGTGAGAAAAAGTTACCGACCAACGAAGCCCGGCGAGCGAAATGCGGAGCTGATCGCGGTGAGTGGTAATTCTTGGTCGCTATGTGCGAAAAAGTTTCCACTCTAGGCCTCGGCGGACGGAGCGCTCGCGCTAATTGGGTGAGTTGCAGGGCATTTCGCACTAGCCGCAAGGGCCGCCTGGACGCGGCAGCACCCCACGCATCCTTGCCAGCACCTTTCCCCACCACGGCGAGTCACCTTCCAGGCTTCCTCGCCACCGACCGCAACCACAGCGGGAAGCTCAGGCAGCGGAAACGCGATCGCCGACCTCGCCATCCCCCTCAACCCCGCGCCGACCTCAGCCACCCTGCTTTTAATCGGCCGCAGCGGCGCCCAACCACCCATCGGCAGCCCCGGCCGAGTCAACAACCGGAGGCTCGAACACCACCGATCCAAATTCGCGCCGAGTGGAAACTCCACGTCGCTATTTGCGAAAGAGTTTCCACTCAAGGCTTCGGCGAGCCGGAACGTGCGCGCGCTCGCGATCCTTGGTGATTTGCAGGGACCCTGCGACGAGAATCCACCACTCAGCGAGGCCAGTCTCTGCCGGAGCGCTCCGGGGCTCGACCGCCGCACGGAAAACGAGCGGATCGGGCGCAAGCGCGATCGCCGACCTCGCCGCTCCCTCAGCCAGGCACCCGGCCAGCCACCCTCCCACTGTAAATCGGCCGCCACGGCGGGCAACCACACGCCATACGTGATCGGCCGCATCCAAGCGCGCCCGAAGCCATCGGGCGACACCGGAAATAGGGTGACCGTCGGGTCGCGGTCGGCGGAGGGGCGGCAGTTATTTCGGCGGTATCGGGAGGCGGCGATTGCGGTGCCATGGCCGGAGACTGCGCGGCTGGCGGACCTGGCTGACGAGCTGGAGGTCGACTTGGTGGCGGGCGTGATCGAGCGAGATGGCGGGACGCTGTACTGCACCGCGTTGTTCTTCACCCAGGCTGGTCGCCATGCACCGCAAGCTGATGCCGACGGCAACGTTCTCATCAATGGCGGCAGCACGATCATCACCCCCTTGGGCGAAATCCCTTGCCGGCCCCCGTGACCACGCCGTTTCGACTTCGGTTCAGTCGTCCACTACAGCCACACCTCACGGTCGACGAGACCGCCCGCTGACTTCCGTTCCTCAGTGGGTGAGGTTGAAGAGGGTGGCGGCATTGGTGTGGGCTATTTGACGCTGCTCGGCGGCGGAGAAGCCGAGGGTTTCCAGCGCGGCGAAGGCCGAGTCGAGGGTGCCGAGTGGGTAATCGGACCCGAGCAGGATGCGGTCTACGCCGAGCTTGCGCAGGCTCCAGGCATAGTGATCGCGGTGCGGCGAGTCGGCGTACAGGGCTCCCATATAGGACAGGTCGACCCAGACATTGCGGTTCCACAGGCCGGGGAATGACGCCAGCACGTCGTACACGACGAGTTCGCCGAAGCGGGGGCCCAGAGCGTGGGCGATGATGATCCGGGTGTCCGGTGCGCTCATGCTGAGCTGTACGAACTTGCCAGGCTGGTGGGGATCGAACGGCGAGTAACCGTCAAACAGCACCGGGAGCCCCTGTCTGCCGATCTCTTGAACGATCGCGGTCACGCGGTCATCGCCGAGGTCGAAGGACTGCGTGTTGGGATGCAGTTTGAATCCTGCCGCACCCGCCGCCGCCACCCGGCCTATCTCCTCCAGCGCGAAATCGCCATCGAACGGATGGACTGAGCACAACGGCAACCAGCGTCGATCCTTGGCGCTCAGGGCGAGCACTTGGTTGTTACGCAGTCGAACCTCGTCCGGCCTGCCGAGCGGTGCCATCACCAGTGCGGCCGCAGCTCGTACGTCGAGTCCGGCTGCCGCGGCCCAGTAGTCCTCGGCCCGGTGCGGCATCAGGCCGGACATCCCCGCGCCGGCCTCGAGCTCCAGGTGGGCGTGTACGTCGATGATCGGGCCCTCGTACCGTGCCATGAGCGGCACACTAGGCGAGGACCCGGGCCGACAATCGGGGATGGCCAGAATAGGTCAGCGGCTACCCGCTGATCCTGCGGCGCGATAGCCGGCGAACAGCGGGCCGCCGGCTTGGTCGAGTACGTGCTGGCTGAAGTCGGCGATGGCTGCGGGATCGCCATGCGCTGACAGCCAGCGTTCGGCGAGCTCGGGATCGAGTGCGCGGAGTTCCCGGAGGAGCCATTTGCCGCCGCCGGTCCAGCGGCGATTGAAGGCGAGGGCTTGTTCTGCTGCAACGGTCCATGCGGTCGTAGCAATCACCGTGCGCTCGCCTGGATCGGCGGTATGGGTGAGGTCATCGAGCAGATCGGTGAGTTTGTAGCGAAGGGCGTCTCGCTCGGCATCGGTCAGCGCAGCCGGGCCTGCTGCCAGCACCTGTGCGCAGCGCGCTTGAAGCCGGTCGGCGTGTGCGGCGTCACCCATCAACTGAACGCCGGTCGCCACCATGCGAGTCAGGACCGGGCGACGACTGGGGAGCTCCGCGAGGTAGTGGTCGAGGCTCTTCTCGTCGTACACGAACAGCTCGACCGGCCAGCCACGGAAACGCCGCGACTCTCGGCACGGCGCCTGTGGGTCCCCGTCGGGAAGCAGTACGACGATGTCGAGGTCGGAGCCGGTTGTGCGCGACGAGGTGAGAACGCTGCCGGACAGGAGCGCCCACCGCGCCTGCGGATAGAACTCGGCGACGACAGCAGTCGCATCACCTATCGGGTCATCACGGCTCATGCGATCAGCCTGCCAACCCCTGAGCGCAGCGGCAACCGAAATAGCTGCGACTCAGGGGCTCCAGGCAACTACTGGGCGCCGGCGTTGGTCATCTGGCGGAGCTCCTTCTTCAGCTCGGAGATTTCGTCGCGGTAGCGGGCGGCCACCTCGAACTGGAGCTCGGCCGCGGCGTTGTGCATTTGGTCGGTGAGTTGCTGGATGAGGTCGGCGAGGTCGGAGGAGGGCAGGCCGCCGGCCAGCTCCCTCGCCTTTTCGCCTGCTCGGAGCTTGCCGCCGGGGACGGGTGCCTTGCCACGGGACTGGCTTCGGCCGGAGCCCAGCAATTCGGCGGTGTCGGCGTCTTCGCGGGCGAGCATGTCGGTGATGTCGGCGATCTTCTTCCGCAGCGGTTGCGGGTCGACACCCTTCTCCAGGTTGTAGGCGATCTGTTTCGCGCGGCGCCGGTTGGTCTCGTCGATCGCCAGCTCCATCGACGCGGTGATCTTGTCCGCGTACATGAAGACCTGGCCGGAGACGTTTCGGGCCGCTCGCCCGATGGTCTGGATCAGCGAGCGCCCCGACCGCAGGAAGCCTTCCTTGTCCGCGTCCAGGATCGCGACCAGCGATACCTCGGGCAGGTCGAGTCCTTCGCGGAGAAGGTTGATGCCGACCAGAACGTCGTACTCACCCATCCGCAGCTCGCGGAGCAGTTCGACGCGGCGGAGAGTATCGACCTCGCTGTGCAGGTACCTGGTCCGGATCCCCATCTCCAGCAGGTAGTCGGTCAGGTCCTCGGACATCTTCTTGGTCAGCGTGGTGACGAGGACCCGCTCGTCGCGCTCGACGCGGAGCCGGATCTCGTGGATGAGGTCGTCGATCTGGCCCTTGGTGGGTTTGACGATGACCTCAGGGTCGATCAGGCCGGTCGGGCGGATGATCTGCTCGACGAAGCCGTCGGACTTGTCCTGCTCGTACTGGCCGGGAGTCGCCGACAGGTAGACGGTCTGGCCGATCCGCTCCAGGAACTCCTCCCAGCGCAGCGGCCGGTTGTCCATCGCCGAGGGCAGGCGGAAGCCG
Source organism: Kribbella antibiotica (assembly GCF_004349055.1). Taxonomy (GTDB): domain Bacteria; phylum Actinomycetota; class Actinomycetes; order Propionibacteriales; family Kribbellaceae; genus Kribbella; species Kribbella antibiotica. Next base: position 55,053 of record NZ_SMKX01000039.1, on the reverse strand, counting down.
TGCTCGACCAGGGTGCGCTTGCGCGACATGTCGCCCTCGTACATCCCGCCGATCTGCGGAACCGTCACGTGAGACTCGTCGATGACGAGCAGGAAGTCCTCGGGGAAGTAGTCCAGCAGACAGTGCGGCGCCGTCCCGGTCTCCCGGCCGTCAGTGTGCCGGGAGTAGTTCTCGATCCCGGAACAGGTGCCGATCTGACGCATCATCTCGATGTCGTACGTCGTCCGCATCCGCAGCCGCTGGGCTTCCAGCAACTGGCCACCCCGCTCGAGCTCGGCGAGTCGATCGGCCAGCTCGGCCTCGATCGATGTGATCGCCTTCTCCATCTTCTCGGGCGCGGTCACGTAGTGCGTCGCGGCACCGATGTAGAGCTCCTGCTCCTCGCTCAGCACCTCGCCGGTCAACGGGTGCAGCGTCATCACCCGCTCGATCTCGTCACCGAAGAACTCCACCCGGACGGCGAGCTCCTGGTAGACCGGGAAGACCTCGAGCGTGTCGCCGCGGACCCGGAAGGTGCCGCGGGTGCCGGCCAGGTCGTTGCGCGCATACTGCACGCCGACCAGTTTGCGGAGCAGACCGTCGCGGTCCATCTCGTCGCCGACCTTCACGTGGATCATGCGGTTCAGGTATTCATCCGCGGATCCGAGGCCGTAGATACAGGAGACGGTCGCCACCACCATCACGTCGCGCCGGGTCAGCAGCGACCAGGTCGCCGAGTGCCGCAGCCGCTCGACCTCCTCGTTGATCGAGGAGTCCTTCTCGATGTAGGTGTCCGTCTGCGGGACATACGCCTCGGGCTGGTAGTAGTCGTAGTACGAGACGAAGTACTCGACGGCGTTCTGCGGGAAGAAGTGCCGGAGCTCGGTCGCGAACTGCGCGGCCAGCGTCTTGTTCGGCTGCAGGATCAGCATCGGACGCTGGATCTTCTCGGCCAGCCAGGCGATGGTCGCCGTCTTACCGGTACCCGTGGCACCGAGCAGCACGACGTCCTGCTCGCCGGCGTTGATGCGTCGCTCCAGCTCCGCGATCGCGGCCGGCTGGTCACCGGCCGGATCGAAGTCGGACACCACCTCGAGCGGCGCCACCATACGTTGAAGATCCGTGACCTGTCTCATGCCACCAACCGTACGTGGCACCGCCGACAAAAACTGAAAAGCCCAGGTCAGAGGCTCTAAAGGATCAGAAACTCTTCTCGACGCTGTCGTTCATCGACTTGAGGTTGTCCTTGCGGCGCTCGTAGACCCGCGTCTCCAGCCCGACGTCGGTCGCCGTGATCCGGTCCCACTTGTCCGAGTAGGCCGTGACGAAGCCCTGGTAGTCGATCAGCCCGTTCTTGGCGGTCTTGATCTTGGCCGTGTAGTTCAGCCGGTAGCAGGCCTTGATCGCCTCGTTGGCGGGCTTGCACTCCTCACCCTTGCCGATCACCACGTTCTGCATCCCGTTCGACTCGATGTCGACCAAGTGCTCGGCGAACCCCTTCGCGTCGTACAGCTCGGTCTGGCGGACCCAGAAGTACCCGTCGATCAGGCCGCGCACGTTGAACTGCTGCAGGATGTAGTTCTGTCCCGACTTGGATCTCGGGTCCGGCAGCCATCCCTTGGCCGGGGTGAACCAGATCCCGCGGCCGACCTTGACGCCGACGTCGTTCGGGCCCTTGGAGTCGTCCGGCTCCGAGCCCGCCGGCGGCGTGTAGTACGTCCCCGGCGCATCCGGGGTCTGAACCGCGGCCGGCTTGTCATCGCCGCCACCGCCGGTCACCAGCAGGACAACCCCCACCGCAACCAGTACGACGGCCAGTACCGCGCAACCGATGATGATCAGCTGCGACCGGTTCGACTTGGCCGGGCGCCCCTGCTGCGGACGCCCCGGTCCGGGACCCCAGCCACCGGGACCAACTGGCGCCGGACCGCCAGGACCTGATCCCCAGCCCCCAGGCGCGGCGGCCGGCGGCGGGCCCGGAGGTGGTCCGTACTGCTGACTCATAGCTGTTCCTCGTGGTGTCGGGGGTTCGTCACAAGCTGTTGAGAACCGACGTCTTCATCTGGATGGCGTCCGCCTCGGCCTTCGGCGCGTAGTCGACGCGGGTCCGGAAGTCGATCGCGGTGGCGACCTTGTCCTTGCGCACGTAGACCTCCACGTACCCCTGGACCGCGACGTCCGCGCCGGTCTTGTCCTTGGCGGTGGAGGTGTAGCTCATCGCGATGCACTCCTCCAAGACGTCCTTGGGGCACGGCAGGTTCCGCTGTTTGCCGAGGTGCGCGATCTCGTTCTCGGTCTCGCCCTCGATGATCGCGAGCAGGTAGGCACCCGCCGCCACGTTCTGCTTCTGCCGAACCCAGAAGAACCCGCGCGGATCCCCGTTCGGTGCGTACGTGACGAGCTCCTTGCCCCGCTTCTCGGTCTCCAGGACGGTCCACCCCGGCAGCGGTACGACGGAAACTCCGAACTCGACCGGGATCGCCCCGGCCGGTGGCGTGTACGGCGCAGTCGGTGTGGCGGGCGTGGTCGACGTACCGGGGCCCGGGTCGGCGGTCTTGTCGCCACCGGACACCAGAATCAGCGCGATCGCGACCGCGATCACCACGAGCGCACCGGCACCGATCGGCAGCAGCAGCGGTGGGATTCGCGGCCGCTTCTTCTCGGGCACCGGCCGACGCAGCGACGGCGCAGGAACCTTGTCACCCCACGCCGACGACGTACCGGCCGCCGGACCACCAGCAGCCGGAGCCGCGGCGGCAGCCGCAGCCGCAGCAGCCGCAGCCGCAGCAGCAGCTGCCGCTTCGGCCTCCGGAACCTTGTCCCCCGACCACGGCGACCCGGAGCCGGCGGGCGCCGGTGGGACCTCGAGGTTCCACGGCGACGGCGGCAGCGCCGGTGCCGGTGCTGCCGTGGAATCGTCGTCGGGGCCGGCCTTGCTCACCCAGGGGTTGCTGTCCGCAGCCCCCTTGTCACGTTTCCCGTTCACTGGCTCTTGAGCACCGACTGGAGCATCGCGGTGCTGTCCGGGTTGGCGGTCGAGATCTTGTCCTTGCGGGCGAGCACCCGAATCAGCGTGATGACGCCGTCGTTGCGCTCGATCGCGCCGACGAAACCGACGATCTCGGTGCTGCCCTGCTGTCCGGTCGACAGCGCCGAGTAGGCCTGCGTGATGACGACCTTGACCGGGGTCTTCTCGTTCGCGCCCGGCGTGATCCGCCGCGGCTCCTTGGTCTTCACCGAGGTGGCGCCCTTGGTCTCGGCGGTCAGGAGCTTCGGCAGGACGGACTCGGCCGTCTCACCCTGCACCTTCAACACCTGGACCATGAAGTAGGCCTCACCGGTCTTGAGCAGGTAGACGCCCTTGAAGTCCTTGAGCTCCTTGCGGACGTAGCCCGTCTGCGGCTTCACGAAGACGCCTTCGCCGACCTCGATGCCCTCGTCGACTCCGGTCGGCTGGTTGGTGCCGTTGTCGCCACCGCCGTCGGTCGTCGGCGTCGGCTGGACCTGCTTGCTGTCGTCGCCACCACCGAAGATCAGCGCCAGGACGACACCGATCACCGCGACCACGACCAGTCCACCACCGGCCAGGTACAGGATCTTGCTGCTGCCCTTACCGCGCTGCGGCTGGCCGCCGTACTGCGGCTGTCCCGGGTACCCCTGCTGCTGACCGGGATAGCCCTGCTGCGGCGGGTACTGCTGCTGCCCATAGCCAGGCGGCGGCCCCTGCGGGGGCTGCTGCCCGTACGGCGGCTGCTGCCCGTACGGCGGCTGCCCCGGCTGCTGGCCGTATCCCGGAGGCGGACCCTGCGGCGGGCGGCCCTGCGGAGGCGGCCCGTACCCAGGCGGCGGTCCCTGCGGAGGCGGACCATACCCAGGCGGAGGACCCTGCGGCGGAGGCCCCTGCGGAGGCGGCCCGTAACCAGGCGGCGGCCCCTGCGGAGGCGGACCATACCCAGGCGGAGGACCCTGCGGCGGCTGCCCCTGACCGTACGGAGGTTGCTGGTTGCTCATGCCTGCGTCTCCCCAGTTGTCACGTCGTACCCACTCGCCGGTGCCGTCACGCCGCGGTCCGACTTCGGCACCGAGCGGACGGAGTTGCCACAGGCGGAGCAGAAGTCCGAGTGCGGCAGCAGCGGCATCTCACAGCGCGAGCAGAAGGCCTGGTCGCCGGAGGCGTGGTTGGAACCACCGCGGGCGGCCGACTCCAGCGCCGCCTCAAGCAGTCCCTTGTGCAGCACAGTCCGCACGCGGATGATCAGCGCGCCCAGCAGCAAAAGGCCCCAGACGACACCCAGTACGGCGCCGATCGTCGAACCGTGGCCGCCGACGAACCCGAGCAGGTAGACACCGCCCTGGAACAAGACGTTCACCGCGATGGCCTGCAGCAGCCCGACCACCCAGCGCGGCGTGAAGCCGTCGTACCCGGCACCGAGGCCGGAGAACTCCGCCCCGGCCAGGCCGGTCGCCGAGCCGTAGATCAGCGGCTTGATGAAACCGTGCAGGACCACGATCGAGATCCACGTGCCGGCGCTGCTGCCCGGACCGGCGAAACCGCCGCTGATCCAGCCCCAGTGCAGAACGAGTGTCTCGAAACACGCGTACCCGACGCCGGCCACGACACCGAAGGTGAAGCCGTCCATCAGGTCGTCGTACCGGGGCCGTGAGGCCAGGTAGAGCGGGCCGATCTGCCGGACCAGCTCCGAGACGACCGGAACCAGCAGCAGGAGGATCAGCAGGTCGTGCCCGGACGGACCGACGTTGTTCGCGCCGATCGTGTCGGTGGACAACGAGATCTTGTCCGACCACAGCCAGGTGAAGACCGCCGCCAGGACGCCGGTCAGCACAAAGGCTGCCGCGACGACCGGGATCGGCTCGTCCTCCCACAGGTTCACGTCGTACAAGTAGAGGATGTAGACGATCGGGATCGAGAACGCGGCGATCATGATCGCGACCGGCAGCGCCCCGAGGGCGGCCGTCACGATCGTCAGCAACAGCGCGGCGCCGAGGGCGACCTTGTAGGTGTAAGGCTGCTGCCCCGAGCCCTGCGGCATGATCGTGGAGACCAGCTTGAACGACGCCACCGGCTCGTCCGGCCTCGCCGCATACGCGTTCTTGCGCTCTGTGTCGCCGGACCGCAGGTCGTTGCCACAGTGGTGGCAGTACCGCGAGACATCGGGGACGTCAGAGTTACAGCGCGGACACACCACGCCATCCTCCCTAGTTCGGGCTGTTGGACCGCACAGATTCTCGTACAGCAGGTCCGGGATTCATCATTTCGCGCGCAGGGGTCACGCTTTCGTTGTGGGACCGTGCCCTCGCAACGTGTCCCACACCTCATCGAGGCGCTGATCCAGCTCGGCAAGAGTGCCCGCGTTGTCGACGACCACGTCCGCAACAGCCAGCCGCTGCTCGCGGGTTGCCTGGCTGGCGATCCGTTGCTCGGCCTCGGCGGCCGCCATACCTCGTTGCTTCGTCAGCCTCTCCAGCTGCAGAGCCGCCGGTACGTCGACCACAAGCACCAGATCGAACTTGTCCGCCTGACCGGTCTCGACGAGCAGCGGGATGTCGTGCACGACGATCGAGTCGTCCGGGGCACCCGCCTCGATCTCGGCCGCGCGAGCCCGCACCCGCGGATGGATGACGGCCTCAAGCCGCTTGCGCGCCGCTGCGTCACCGAAGACGATCCGCCCGACCGCCGGCCGATCCATCTCCCCGTCAGCCGTCAGCACCTCGGGCCCGAACGCGGCCACGACTTCGGCCAGCCCCTCGGTCCCCTTGGCGACCACCTCACGCGCCAGCACGTCGGAATCGATCACGATCGCACCGCGCGCAGCCAGCCGCGACGACACTGCACTCTTGCCGGCCCCGATTCCGCCGGTCAGTCCAACTCGTAGCACGGGAGCACCCTACTCGCCGCGGACGTGCGAGACCCCCGCACCCAAACGGATGCGGGGGTCTCGGCAGTACTAGCTACCAGCAGGGGTTCAGCCCTGGCCGGTCAGCTTCTCACGCAGTGCCTGCAGCGCCTCGTCCGAAGCGAGCGCACCCTCGGCGGGCGCGTCGTCGGCCGGAGCCGCATCGCTACCGCCACCGGTGGCCGAGGAGTACGTGGAGGCCTCGCCGGCCTCGACGTCCGCCGTCTTGGCGTCCTCGATCTGCTTCTTGTGAGCCTCCCAGCGCGTGTGGGCCTCGGCGTACTGCCGCTCCCACTCCTCACGCTGAGCATCGAAGCCCTCGAGCCACTCGCCCGTTTCGGGGTCGAAGCCGTCGGGGTAGATGTAGTTGCCTTCCTTGTCGTACGTCGCCGCCATGCCGTAGAGCGTGGGGTCGAAGTCGTCCGACACGGTGTCGACACCCTCGTTGGCCTGCTTCAGCGACAACGAGATCCGGCGACGCTCGAGGTCGATGTCGATGATCTTGACCATCACATCGTCGTTCACCTGAACGACCTGCTCCGGGATCTCGACGTGACGCTCGGCGAGCTCGGAGATGTGCACCAGGCCCTCGATGCCCTCTTCCACCCGGACGAACGCACCGAACGGCACCAGCTTGGTGACCTTACCGGGAACGATCTGACCCATCTGGTGGGTCCGGGCGAACTGCTGCCACGGGTCTTCCTGGGTCGCCTTGAGCGACAGGGAGACGCGCTCGCGCTCCATGTCGACGTCCAGCACCTCGACGGTGACTTCCTGGCCGACCTCGACAACCTCGGTCGGGTGGTCGATGTGCTTCCAGGACAGCTCCGAGACGTGCACCAGACCGTCGACGCCGCCGAGGTCCACGAACGCACCGAAGTTGACGATCGAGGAGACGACACCCTTGCGGATCTGGCCCTTCTGCAGCTGGGTGAGGAAGTTCATCCGCACCTCGGACTGCGTCTGCTCGAGCCACGCGCGACGCGACAGAACCACGTTGTTGCGGTTCTTGTCGAGCTCGATGATCTTCGCCTCGATCTCCTGGCCGACGTACGGCTGGAGGTCGCGGACCCGACGCATCTCGACGAGCGAGGCCGGCAGGAAGCCACGGAGGCCGATGTCCAGGATGAGTCCACCCTTGACAACCTCGATGACGGTACCGGTGACGACGCCGTCCTCTTCCTTGATCTTCTCGATCGTGCCCCAGGCCTTCTCGTACTGGGCGCGCTTCTTCGAAAGGATCAGGCGGCCTTCTTTGTCCTCCTTCTGGAGAACCAGGGCCTCGACGTGGTCGCCGACCTTGACGACCTCGTTCGGGTCGACGTCGTGCTTGATCGACAGCTCGCGGGAGGGAATCACGCCTTCGGTCTTGTAACCGATGTCGAGGAGAACCTCGTCGCGGTCGACCTTGACGATGGTGCCCTCAACGATGTCGCCGTCGTTGAAGTACTTGATGGTCAGATCGATCGCCGCGAGGAAGTCTTCCTCCGACCCGATGTCATTGACCGCTACCTGCGGGGTGGTGCGTACTGCGGGGTCGAGAGGTGCCTCGATGCTGGCCGTCATGTGGTGGGTTGCTCCGTGGACTGGTGGTCTAGGCAAGTTGCGCATGAGCCGTTGGATCGCACCACACCGCTGGACTGCACGAAAAGCACAGATTCACCACCGACAAGCTGCGAGCACGAGCCTGCTCCGTCCGAGGTCGCGCAGGCTCATAGCGCAGATCACAGAATACCGGTCTTGACGGAGGCAACACAACCGGGGGCACCCGGTCAGCACCGGCCGCCCGCCGAGGCGCCCCGACGTACTGCTCGGCTTAATCTACGACCTCAAGGTCAGGACGGTCTCCGGACAACTCCTGAGTGTCCGCCATCCGGGCGACCAGAGCGGCCGCCGCAGCCGCGATCGGGTTCTCCACTGCCCGCGAAGCCAGCTCCAGCAGCGCCCACAGATCGGCCGCGCGGCCTAGCTCCACGAGTGGCTCCGGGAGCTCCAGCCCGCTCCCCCGCAGCGCGCCAAGGACCGCTCCCGCCAGGACGGGGTCGCTCTCGAACCGCAGCAGGTTGCCAAGATCGGCGTACGGCGAACCGGCGTACGCGAACTCCCAGTCGATCAGGCCGGTGATCCGGGCTGTTTCCGGGTCGACGAGCAGGTTTTTCGGATTGAAGTCACTGTGGACGAGACAGACCCGACTCCCGGCGCTGTCCAGGAGATCCTCCGCCTCCGCGAACACTTGCAGTAGTCCGTCACGCGCCACACCGAGCCCGGCGGCGTACTCCTCCAGGTCGGCACTGCCGAGCGGCTCCACGGTCAGGTCGCCGCCCCGGAACATGCCGACGGTCAGGAACGGCATCCCGCTCAGCCGGACCAGCAACTCCCCCAGTTGCGTTCCGACCTTCCGCCGTTCGTCCGGTCCGGCCGTCTCCAGGTAGACCTGCAGGTTCACGCCGGGCAGCCGCTCCATCAACAGGTACGGCGGGTCTTCATACGACCCTTCCCGCTTCAGATCGAGGATCCGCGGCACCGGGAGCAGCCCACGCACGAGTTGCAGCAGCGCCGCGTCGACGACCGCTCGCTCCGGATCGTTCACATAGAGCTTGAGGACAGCATCCTCGCCGCCCGCACTCACCGCGAAGGTCTGTCCTTGATACCCACCGGTCAACGGAACGGCGCTGGCAGTCATCGTCTCGAATAAACTCACCTCGACGATCCTGCCAGCGCCCACCGACAGATCAGACCTTGGAAGCCAAGTAGATGATTCAGCCCAGCGCAGCCAGGACCGTCGGTACGGCGTTCCGCAGGCCGGCCGCGTTCGGGTGCAGCGGCACCAGGCCGTTGGTCGTCAGGCTCGGGATCAGCCCCTCGATCCACCGCGTGCCCGCGGGCTTGCACATGTCGTGGCCGACGCTCGGCGTCGCCAGATCGACGTACGTCGCGCCGTGCGCGCTCGCCTGCTCCTTCATCCGGAGGTTCAGCCGGGTCAGCGCCGACTGCAGGTAGTCAGCGTCCTGGCTCCACACCGGGACAACCGGCCAGCAGCCACTCTTCTTGATCCCGGTCGGGTAGCTGACCATCAGGATCTTCGCGTGCGGCGCCCGCGACCGGATCTCCTCGATCACCGTGCCGTAGGTCGCTGCGAACGCGTCGATCTTCTGCGCGAGCTTGTCCACCCCACCAGCGGTGTTGGTCGCCTTGCAGGAGGTCCCGACACCTTGCGGCAGCAGGTTCACGCACGAGAACGCGAGTCCGACCAGTCCGATGTCGTTGCCACCGATCCCGACCGAGACAACGGTGGTGTCCTCGCTCAGAGCGTCGTACTGCGGCGCTGCCTTGCCGGCGATGATGCCGGACTGCGGGTTCGCGAAGTGGGTGGTCGTCGCGCCACCACAGGTCACGTCGCGGAACTTCGCGGGCTTCAGTTCCTTGGCGACCAGCGACGCGTAGTTGACCGCCGAGCGTGCGCAAGTCAGCAATTCCTTGGCCGGCAGCACCAGCGACCCGGCGGCGAACGAGTCCCCCATCGCGACGTACACCAGGGGCGCCGCTGCCATCGCCGGCAGCGGCGTCAGGCCGCTCGCCAGCAGACCCGTCGTGGCCGCCACCGCTATCAACATTCTCTTCATACCGCCGCCTTTGACGTTAAGTGACCAACCGGTAACAGCAACCCTGAGCAGCTTTCAGCTTTTCGGCAAGAGCTCACCCCGGTTGATTTATTTACGCTACCGCAGTATCGTAATTGCCATGACCCGAGGCCGACCCCGCGACACCGCGATCGAAGGAAGACTGCTGGCCGCCGCCGCCGAAGAGCTACGGCACGGCGGGTACGACGGACTGTCGATCGACCGGGTCGCGGATCGGGCGGGGGTTGCCAAGACCACGCTGTACCGGCGCTGGGCGTCCAAGGCCGAGCTCGTCGTCGCACTGATCACCACAATGCGCGAGGAGGTCCCGTTCGAGCCGTCCGACGACCCGCGGGCCGACCTGACCCGCCTCGTCAGCACGATCGCTGCCGGGCTGGCCTCGACGCCGACCAGCCTGGTCGCCGACCTGGCGGCCGCGGCCGCCCGCGATCCCCGCGTCGGCGAGAGCGTCCGCGCGCTCTGGTCGGAGCGCCATCGAGCCGTCACGGCTGTCGTCGCGAAGGCGCAGCAGGCCGGAGTGGTGCTCGATCACGTCGCGCCCGCCGTCCTGGTCGACCAGTTGGTCGGCCCGCTCTACTACCGGCTCCTCGTCACCGGCGAGCCGCTCACCCCTGAATACGCCCGGACGCTCGTCGTGAGCGTCCTAGGACCTGAGGAGTCCCCATGAAACGTCGTTTGCTGATCGGTCTCGGCGCCTTCGTCCTGCTGCTCGTCGGTTACACCACCTACACGATCGTCCGGCCGACCGTCCTCCGCACCGAGCTCGAGATCAGCGCCTCCCCCGATCAGGTCTGGAAGGTGCTCACCGACCGCGCGAACTACCCGGCCTGGAACCCGTTCATCGTCTCGTCGACCGGTGAGCTCACCGTCGGCGCGACCATCACCAACGTGCTGCGCGACACCAAGGGTGCGGAGACGACCTTCACCCCCGAACTGCTGGCCGTCGAACCGGGTCGCGAGCTGCGCTGGATCGGCCGGATCGGATTCGGCGGGATCTTCGACGGCGAGCACGCGTTCCGGATCGAGGCACTGCCGGACGGCCGCTCCCGGCTCGTCCAGGAGGAGATCTTCCGCGGCGCCGCCGTCCCGTTCACCGCCGGCATGCTGCGCGACACGATCGAGCCACAGTTCCGCGCGATGAACCAGGCGATCGCGACTCGGGCCGCCACTGCTCGATAGGGTGACCGCGTGGTCGAGCCGCGACGTATCGAGCTGACCGAGGCCCAGGCCTCGAAGGCCAGCCGGACCTACTGGAACTCGGCCGCGGCCGAGTATCTCGCCGAGCACGGTGACTTCCTCGGTGACGACCGCTTCGTCTGGTGTCCCGAGGGTGTCGACGAAGCCGATGCCCAGCTGCTCGGCAACGTCCGCGGCAAAAGCATCCTGGAGGTCGGCTGCGGCGCCGGTCAGTGCACCCGCTGGCTGACCGCGCAGGGCGCCCAGGCCGTTGCCTTCGACATCTCGGTCGAGCAGCTCCAGGTCAGCAGAACACTCGATCGCAAGACCGGTACGACGGCCCGCGCGGTCGCCGCCGACGCCACCGCGATCCCGTTCGCCGACGCCACGTTCGACATCGCCTGCTCGGCCTTCGGCGCGCTGCCGTTCGTGGCCGACGCCGGGACCGTCTTGCGGGAGATCGCCCGGGCTCTGAAGCCCGGGGGCCTGCTGGTGTTCTCGGTGACGCACCCGTTCCGCTGGTCGATGCCGGACGACCCGTCGCCGCACGGTCTGCGGATCATCCACTCGTACTTCGACCGGACGCCGTACGTGGAGGTTGACGCCGGTACGCCGATCTACGCGGAGTACCACCGCACGGTCGGCGACTGGATCCGCGACCTGACCGAGGCCGGCTTCGTCGTCGACGACCTGCTTGAGCCGGAGTGGCCGGCTGGTCACACCGGTGTCTGGGGCGGCTGGGGCCCAGAGCGCGGCCAGTACGTCCCCGGTACGGCGATTTGGTCCGCACACAAGAGAGTGGTGGCCGGATGACGCCGCGCAGGTTCCCGGCACTGGACGGTCTGCGCGTTCTGGCCGCACTAGCGATGCTGACTGCGCAGGTCGCTCTGCACAGCGATGCCGGAGCGCTCGGTGGACTGCTGTCGCGACTGGATGTCGGTGCTGCGGTGTTCTGCGCGATCTCCGGCTTCCTGCTCTACCGGCCACACGTGGAGGCGTGGTTCGGGGGCACCCTGCCGCCGCTGACCCTGCCGTACCTGCGGAACCGGGCAGTGCGCATCCTGCCGGTGCTGTGGGTCGCCGTACTGCTGGCTGTTGTTCTGCTGCACTCTGCCGACTGGTCGACCTACCTGCAGCACGCGACGCTCAGCCAGGTGTACTTCGAGGGCCCACCTGCACCGGGACTGACTCAGCTGTGGAGCCTGGCCGCGATTGCGGCGTTCTACGTGATCCTTCCGGCGCTGGCGAAGCTTCTGACCGGCTACGAGCGTCCGACCCGGCGCAGCGTCCGCTGGAGGCTCAGCGTGCTGGCTGTGCTGACCGTCATCGGCCCGGCCTGGCTGACTGCCATGAGCGCGACGCATCATCCGAACGCAGGGCTCTGGCTGCCCGGGTACATCGGCTGGTTCGCCGTCGGCATGGGCCTCGCGCTGTGGCAGGTGGCTCGCAGTACGGGTCGCCTGGGTTCGTCGGCGCTCGACATCCTCACCAAGATCCCCGGAACCGTCTGGGGTGTCGCCGCTGCCCTCCTGCTGTTGGCCGCGACCCCACTGGCCGGTCCGTACGACCTGTCCCCCGCCTCCCCTGGCCAGTCAGCGGTGAAGAGCCTTCTCTACACGGGCATCGCCGCGTGCGTGTTGTTCCCAGCCTTGGCGCCGACCGAACGCGCGCTGCAATACCTGGGCGGCTCAAGAGTGCGGCTGGCCAGCAATCTCACGTACGGCGTCTTCGCCTACCAGGTGATTGCGCTGACCCTGCTCGAACGGATCAGCACGCAGTTCGTCTTCCTGTTCGTTACGACGCTGCTCGCGTCCATCGCGCTCGCTGCAGCCAGCTACTACACCATCGAGCGGCCTTTAGCTGGTGTCCGGAACGGGTCCGGCGCCGGTAGAACACCGCCATCGCCATCACGGCGAGCACTGCAGCCGAGCCGACCAGGAGACCAGCCCGATACGCCCGGTCCGGCATGAACCGTGCGTTGACCAACTGCTCTTCGCCTGGGGGAAGCACCCAGCCCTGCTGCCATCCGGCCACCCGGATCGGCGTCAACTCGCGGCCAGTGCCGTCGTACGCGACCCAGCCTTCGTTGTAGTTCTGCGCGACCGTTAGCACCGACTGCTTGCTCGTCGCTGGGACTTCGAGGGTCAGCACAGCGGGGTTCGGCCGCCACAGGTTCACTCCCTGCACAGGTGTCACGGAGACATCGCCGAAGCCGGCCTTGGTCAGCGTGACCTCGGTCGGGACCAGACCGCCGTTGGTGAGCACATCCACCTCGTGCCGGCCGGTCTGCAGGACGACAGGTCCCGGGTCGCAGGTGGTGAACGCGACCGGACGCCGCTGCAGCAGATCGCGCATAGTCGCAGTCACCTGAGTCATGGTCGGCTCGCCGTCCACCTTGACGACCGGTCCGGACCCACACGACTGTCCGACCTTGTCGTCGAGCCGCAGGGCCTGCCGGAGCTCATCCGCACCGACCACGCGGATCTCCGACACCGCGACCGGCTTGGCCGTCGGAGCGAACCCGAACTCGACGATCCGAGCAGTCCGCTCCACGAAACGCACATAGCCATCCGCATCCGGCTTGTAGACCGTGGCCGGTCCGCCGTCGAATCCGAGCGTGACCTCGGTCGGAGTGCCGGCCGAGGACGCCAGCTGGGTGCGGAACTGGAACCCGGTCAGCTTCCTTGCCGACGGCAAGCTCAGCGTGAGCGTCGGCTTCCGGTCAGCAGCGTCGGCGACCCACGTGGTGGTGATGTCCTGATCGACCACCACACCTGGCCGCCCTTCCGGCGCTGCGACCGCACGTGACGAGGCGCTAACACCGATCGGCCCCGCCAACAGTCGCTCAAGCGCAGGCCCGTCCTGCGGCAGCGCAGTGCCGTTCAGCCAGTACGACGCAGTCCGCGGCAGGTCCACTGTCCGCAACAGCCCACCTGGCTCATCAGCGTCCCGCGCTGGGGCTGGGGCGCACAGCGACCGGCTGTCCAGGTGCAGACAGGCAGACCGCCCGATTTGCGGGTTCCGGAGCACCAGTGCACTCGGCTGGCGTGAAGCGGCCGGCACATCCACCCGCTCAGCCCTACTGCCCGCAGGCTGGTCCACACCGAGCTCGCGACGCTGCAGCCCATCGCTCTGGATCAACGGCAGCTCGGCCTGCGCACCACTCACATCAACGCTGGTGATCGCCTCTCGGTCACCACCCAGCGCCGACAACACAGCCGGTACGTCGCTCGTCGTGCCACGCACCTCGACGAGTCGCGACTCGGGGATCAGCCGGGCGACGCTCGCCGTACCGGCGTCGTAGATCTCCACGCTCGGGTAGTCGCCGATCGCCGTACCGAAGTGGGCGACGCGCTTCAGGCCCGCCTCGCCCAGCGTCTCGTGGACAGCCGCGGCAGGTGGCACTCCCGCCGCCCGATCGTTGCGGATGACGAGGTAGCGGACGCCGGCGTGGGCGAGCATCTGCTGGAAGCTGCGGTCGCCGACACCGGAGGCGAGCCGCCGCTCCACCTCGTCATCGAGCCACTGCGCTTTGACAGCCGGTACGACGAGCACGTTGCCGCTGGTGTTCTGCTTGTCGATCCACGCTCGCCACTGTGCAGAGTCGACCTCGTTCGTGTCGGTCCGCGGTTGAGCGAACGCGGCGGTCCGGTCCGCTGGAGTGCCGTACTGCACGACCAGCAGCAGTGGAACGAGCCACCAGACCGAGACGGCCAGCACGCAGCCAAGCCAACCGACGGCCATCTTGAGTGTCCAGCGATCGTGGCGGCGAGTGAGCAGCCAGACGATCGGGAGCACCAGCGTCAGCCCCGCCGCGACCGGATCGGCTCCACCGATCAACGCGAACGCCATGGCCGACCAGCCGGCCCGCCACCAGCCAGATCGCGCACGCGGCGTCACCAGCGGCAGGAGCACCCACGGAGCCATGGCCAGCGGCCACACCTCCACCGAGGTGATCGACATACCGCTCAGGAGCAGGGGGCTCAGCGCGTAGAGCAGTGCGACGGCGAACCGCGTCCAGGGCACGCCGTACCGCCAGGCGTTGGCCAGCTTCCACACACCGAGGAACGCGACGCACAGCACCACGCACCACCACAGCCGCTGCCCGATCCAGTCCGGCATCGACATGGCGTGCATGAGCCACTGGAACGGCCCCACTGGCAGCAGATACCCGAAGGCCTGGCTCTGCAGCTGGCCAAGCCCGCTGTTCGGGTCCCACAGATGCAGTGCACCGCTCAGCAGCGCACCCGGGTCATCGATCCGTGACCCGGGCGCGACCGGTCCGGGCGCGCGGTGAAAACAAAGTGCCGACAGCAACAGACAGCCCAGCACGAGCCTCGCTCGCCAGACCACCTGCTCGGACGTTCCTGCCTTCAGCACAGGCGGACCTTAACGGATCAGGAGCACTCAATCGCTGGGCGTGGCCATAGTGATATCGAACTCCCGGCGACCTACGGTGGACAGCAATGAATTCCGTCACAGAGCCGCGGCTCAGCTTCCTCCGGAGTGCCACCGTCGTCGCGGTCGGTATGGCGATCATGAATGTCGCCGCCTACGGCTTCACGCTGATCGGAACGCACCGCCTGGTCCCGGAGCAGTTCGGCGCCATCACTGCGTTGCTCGGGCTGTTGCTGATCGGCAACGTCGCCTCACTCGGGCTGCAAGCCACCGGTGCGCGCCGGCTGGCCACGGAGGCCGACGACGGCTCACTGGCTCACGCCATGCTCCAAGCAGGTCGCCGTACGGCGGCTGGTCTCGCTGCGGTCTGTCTGCTCGCCACACCGTTGCTCATGTGGCTGCTGCACATCGACTCCGTCCTCGCAGTCCTCCTGATCGCCCCGACGCTCGCAGGGCTGACTCTGATGGGCTCACAGCTCGGCGTGCTCCAGGGCAGCCAGCGCTGGACCGAGCTGGCCGCGGTCTATATCTCGGTGGGGCTCGGACGGCTCGTGTTCGGTGGCGGCGCGCTGTTCATCCACCCGTCGCTGGACTCGGCCATGGTCGGGCTCGCGCTCGGCACCGTCGTACCGCCTGTTCTGGGCAGTCTCTTCCTGCGCGGAGCGAGCGGCGGCACCCCTGCGGCCGTCAAGAGTCTCCTTCGGGAGACAGCGCACGGCACACACGCGCTACTCGCGTTCTTCGTGATGGCCAACGCCGACGTACTGCTGGCGCGCGGGCTGCTCGACGGTCAGCACAGCGGCTACTACGCGGCCGGAGTGATTGTCGCGAAGGCCTGTCTGTTCCTGCCACAGTTCGTCATCGTGATCGTGTTCCCGGCACTGGCCAACTCCCCCGGGGACACCGCCAAGCTCCGCCGCGCCATCCTCGCCGTCGCTGGTCTCGGCGTCTGCACAGTCCTCGGCACACTGGTTCTGCCCGACCTGGTCGTCAAGGTGATCGGTGGCTCCGAGAAGTACGGCGCACTCGGCCCCTACACCTGGATGTTCGCGATCGCCGGCTCCGCGTACGCCGTACTGCAGATGGTCGTGTACGCCGCCATCGCGCAGCAGGAGAAGCGCGCCGCGCTGGTGATCTGGGCCGGCCTGATCGTGCTGGCAGCGACCGCCGTCATCCTGCACGGTGCCGGGATGACCGGTGTGCGGATCCTCGTCGCACTCACCAGCGCGTGTGCTCTCCTCCTGGCCGGCACTCTGGCGACCGGTCTGCATCGGCAGTCGGCCTCTCAGTAGACATACTCGGAACCAGAACGGCGCAACTGGCGTCAACCAGGGGTGCAGGAGGGAAACCGAGTGACGGCGAGCGATGAGACGGTACGGCCACGCGTGCCCGCGACCGTGTTCGCACCGGAGGTGCCGCAAGAGGACCGCAAGCTGCTGCTCGAGTCGCCCGAGGTGATGGTGCAGGCAAGCCTGCCCAAGCCGAAGCCGCGGTCCGATCTCCGAAAGTCGCCGACGTCCACCATCGGATACCTCGTCAAATTCTTCGTGGCCGATGCCTTCTTCTCGCTCCTCATCGCCGGATTCCTGGACGAAGTCCTGCCAGATGGGCCGGACACCTGGGCGGCCTATGCCGTCTGCCTCCTCGGCCTGCTGCTCTTCCTGGTCCTTGTCCTCGGCTCGAGCCTCAGCTCGTCGGAGAGCGACGCGGCAAGTAAGCACCACCGCAAATACCTGCAGCCGGCAGACTGGGACGTCGACGCGCAGCAGATGATGCTGCGGGCGCAGGACGCCGTACAGGCTGTGACCGATGCCGAGGTCACCCGGCTCGGACTGCTCGACGACATTCAGAACGACGTCGTGCTGCCGGAGCAACTCTGGGACATCGGCCAGGTCCTGCAGAAGCTGACCGTACTGCGCGGCCGGCACCGGGAGCTTGGCGCGGAGACCCTGTCCGTGCTGGGCGACACGGTTGCCCGTCAGGCCGACGCACTGCGGATGACCGAGCAAGCGATGGAACGCAAGGTCGCGACGTTGGAGAAGTACGCCGTACAGGTCCGCTCGGCGGATGCGTTGCTACGGGCCGAGCGCGCGGTGGAGCAGGTCCAGAACGACGACGACGCATATGTGGAGTTGCTTGCGAGCGCCGAGCCTGCTGCCGGTACGGCGCTCATCCAGGATCTGAGCGAGGATGCGACCGGCCTGCGCGAGCAACTGCGACAGCGCCTGGACGCGATCCGTGCGACCGGCCAGGCGCTCGCCCCCTCACCAGAGGCTTGATTTCGCGAACTTGCGGGCCAGGGTGTTCGCCAGCACCAGCAGGACCAGACCGATGACGGATCGGAAGAGCCCGATTGCCGCGGCGTAGCTGAACTGCGGGACCTGTGAGGCGAAACCGAGTTTGTAGACGTAGGTGTCGAGGACCTCGGAGGTCTGCAGGTTGAGGGTGTTCTGCAGCAGCAGCACCTTCTCGAAGCCGGCGGTCATGATCGTGCCGATGTTGAGGATCATCAGGATCACCGCGACCGGACGGATCGCCGGCAGGTCGATGTGCCAGACGCGGCGCAACCTGGAGGCTCCGTCGACGATCGCGGCCTCGTGCAGTTCCGGCGAGACGCTGGTCAGTGCGGCCAGGTAGATGATCGCCGAGAAGCCCATCGTCTGCCACGAGCTCGACCAGACGTAGAGGTGGCGGAAGTAGTCCGGATTGTTCAGGACGTCGATCGGCCCGGCACCGAACAGACCCAGGAACTGGTTCAGTACGCCGGTGTTCGGGTCGACGAGGACCACGATGATGCCGACCACGACCACCGTGGAGATGAAGTGCGGGGCGTAGGTGATCAGCTGTACCGACCGGCGGTACCACTTGCGCCGGGCCATGTTCAGGCCGAGGGCCAGCAGGATCGGCGGCCAGAACGTCGCGAACAGCTCGTAGATCTGCAGGACCAGCGTGTTCTTGATCAGCCGCCCGAACTGGTAAGACTCCAGGAACCGCTCGAAGTGTTTGAAGCCGACCCAGCGGCTGCCCAGGATCCCGTCGACCACGTTGTAGTCCTTGAACGCGATGATCGCGCCGTACATCGGCCAGTACGCGAAGATCGCCAGCCAGATCAGCGGTACGGCGAGCATCGCGTACAACTGCCAGTTCCGCCGCATCCGCGTCCCCAGCCCCACCGCGTGCTTGGCCGGGCGAGCGCCGGAGCGCGCGGGCGTACGTCGTACCAGGGTGTCAGTAGCCATGAGTCATCAACCCTTCAGCGAGCCGACCATGGCCCCCTTGACGAAGTGCTTCTGCACAAAGGGGTAGACCAGCAGGGGTGGGATGGTGGCGATCACGATCAGCGAGTACTTGAGCTGTTCCTGGAGCTCCTTCATCCGGATCAGCTCGGCGGTGTCGCGGACCTGGGACGGGTCGAACTGGCTCTGCAGGATGATCTGGCGCAGCACCAGTTGCAACGGGAAGAGATGCTCGTTGGTCAGGTAGATCAACGCGGTGAACCACGAGTTCCACTGCGCGACCGCGTAGAAGAGCAGGTTGACGGCGATGATCGGTTTGCTGAGCGGCAGCACGACCCGCCAGAAGAATCCGAAGTCGGTGCAACCGTCGACCTTCGCGGCCTCGACCAGCTCCTCGGGGATCGTGGACTGGAAGAAGGTCCGGGTGATGATCATGTTCCAGACCGCCAGCGCGGCCGGCAGGACGATCGCCCAGCGGCTGTTCAGCAGGCCGAGCCGGTCGACCACCAGGTACGACGGGATCAGGCCGCCGGAGAACATCATCGTGAACACGAACAGCGCCATGATGATGCCCTTGCCCGGCAGGCCCTTGCGCGACAACGGGTACGCCGCGAACAAGGTCAGGACGGTCGCGAGCAGCGCCCCGCCGACGGCGTACAGGACCGAGTTCGAGAAGCCGGTGACGATCGAGTCGTAGTCGAAGACCGCCTTGAACGACTCGATGCTGAAGCCCACCGGCCAGAGCCACACCTTGCCGGAGACAACGTTCTTCGGATCGCTCAGCGAGGCACTGAGCACATAGACCAACGGGTAGAGGACGGCCAGCGTGAACAGGCCGAGCGCCGTGTAGTTGCAGATCATCACGATCCGGTCGGACCTGGTCTCCTGGACCGGCGCGGGTGCACTCGCGGTATCGATGGCCACGCTCATCACCCCTGGTAGGTCTCGTAGGCGGCCTGCTGAATCTCCAGGTACGGCTGCAATCCGATCTGCCCGATGCGGGACTTGTAGTCGGCCCACTGGCCGTCGTCATTCGGATCGAGCCGGCCGGTGACGAACTTGGCCAGCGAGCCGGTCACCTCGGACTTGAGGTTCAGCCCGATCTCCGCGTCCAGCGCCGCCTGGTCGGCCTCCAGCGTGACCGGCGGGAACTGCCGCTCCATCGGCTGCCGATGCGGGAACAGATGGTCCCTGGTCTGCTCGTACAGCGGCGACTCGAACGTCGGCTTCTTCGGATCCACCCGCTCGGCCAGCCGGAAATCGCCGGAGCGGTACATGACGCCGTACTGGTCCCAGGTCTTGCCCTTGGTCTCGTCGGTGTTCCACGACTCCATGCCGTAGATCGACTGTTTGCCGTTGATGCCCTTGTCGCCCTTGACCGACCAGCGGAAGTCCGGACCGGCATACGACCGCAGGACAACCTCGAGATCGAGCTGGTAGTCGGCCCACCGGACGAGCAGATCGGGGCGCTTGCACTTGCGCGTCACGACGAGGGTCGACACCTCGAGACCGACCTTGAGGTAGTCCCACGGCGCAACCTGTACGCCGTTCGGTCCCTTCAGCGGGTCCATCGTTTCGTACTGGTGCCACCGCGCTTTCGGATCGACCAGGTCGAGCGTCATCAACGTGCCCCAGTAGTAGACCCGCGCACCGCCGAGAACCGGGCCGCCGGGATTGTCGCCGTACCGCTTGATCTGGTCCTCGTTCGCGGTGAAGATATCGCGCGCCAGGAGACCATCGGCGTACAGGCCGTGCAGGTACTTGAGACCCTCGCGCCACTCGTCCTTGACGTAGTTGGCCTCGACCTTGCCGTCGTTCACGGCCAGCCAGGGATCACCGGCGTTGTAGAGGAACGAGTTCATGAAGAACGTGTCGAGCGCCGCATCCTTGTAGCCGCCGAACGGGATCGTCTTGCCGCCGCCGGCGAGATCGGCCTGCTTGAACGCTTGCAGTACCTCGCGGAATTCATCGGTGGTCTGCGGCATCGCGAGCCCGACCTTGCGCAGCCACTCGGTGTTGAGCAGCGCGCGGCCGTTGGAGGCGCGGCAGTGATAGCAGTCGTTGATATCGGGGAAGCTGTAGACGCCTTTGTCCGGTGCCTTCAACAGCTTGGGAGTCTCCGGGTAGTCCTTCATCGCCAGCTGGAGATTGGGGGCGTAGCGCTCCAGGTACGGATTCAAGTCGACGAAAAGGTTCTGTGCGCCGTACAGGTAGAGCTGCGAGCGGGTGAAGGTGATCCCGAGGAACGCGTCCGGGATATCACCGGCCGCCATCATCGCGTTGATCTTCGTCATCGTCTCGGGGTCGTTGCCCTTGCCGGCCACCTGCCGCCACTGGATCCGGATCCCGGTCTGCTGCTCCATCCAGCGGGTGAACTCGTTCTTCGCCCAGTCGCCGACCGTGAGGCTCTGCGGTACGACGACGGTGAACGTGGCCGGCTCGGTCACGATCGTCTGCTGCCGGCGCGCCTTCGGACCGATGTAACCCGGCGGATAGTTGATTCCGGACTTCAGCGGACCGAGCTCCGCGACCGGCTGGGTCAGGCTCTCGGGGGCGGCGCCGGTATCCGCCGCACCGGAGCCGCAGCCGCTCAGCAGCCCGCTCCCGCCGGTCGCCGCGATCCCTACTGCGCCGGCTACGAATGTCCGACGTTTTACGTCTCTGCGCATCTCGCCTCCCGCTACGGTCTGTGAGATATCCGATAGGATCTACGATTCGGATGCCCGGAAGGATGGCAGAGATCGGATCTGTCCGAAAGGGGTAAGGCAGCCCCGCCCGCAACTTTCCTTCGGAAAGAAAGTTGCCCCGGCCGTCGTTTAGGGTCTGGGCATGACGACCCCGAAGTTCATCCTCGAGCTCCGCGAGAAGATCGGTCACGACCTGCTCTGGCTCACCGGCCTGACCGCCGTCGTCCTCGACGACCACGACCAGATCCTCCTGGTCCAGCGCGCCGACAGCGGCCACTGGTCCCTCCCCGCCGGCATCCTCGAACCCGGCGAACAACCCGCCATCGCCCTCGTCCGCGAGATCCACGAAGAGACCGCCGTGGTGGCCGAGGTCGAACGCCTCCTCGGCGTCGAGTCCTTCGATCCCCACACGTACCCCAACGGCGACCAGGTCCAGTTCCTCGACCTGGCCTTCCGCTGCCGGCCCCTCCGCGGCGAGGCCCGCGTCAACGACGACGAGTCCACCGACGTCCGCTGGTGGCCCCTCGATAACCTCCCACCCCTGCGCGACGAAGAACTCCGCTTCATCAAGCGAGCCTTGTCCCCCGACCCGTCGCCGTACTACGTCACCTGAGCGCAGGCGACCTACTCCTGGGAGCGGACGCATTCCTGAGACGCCACTTCCGCAGGGCCAAATCGGGCAGCTACAGTGAGTCACCGTCCATGCGCAGTGCATCACCTTCCGCGATTTCGCAGCGAGCCGAAGGAGCCTCTGGCATGACCGCACAGGACATCGACGACGTCGTCGAGGTGGACGACTACTACGACAAGGCAAAGATCCGTCCCCTGCAGGGCGGCTGCTACACGGAGCACCTCGAACTCAGCGGGATGGTCTACGGAACCCTCGGTTGCGCCGTGACGTACACCGGACCCGACGGCGGCCCGCACGGGGACAACGAGTACCTGCGACACGGCGACACGTACGCCCTGTCCGCCGCGCACGTCATCGGCGGGATCGGCACGACGGTCGGTCAGCCGACCAACACCGACAACGACGTGCTCGGTGCGGTGCAACTCGCCGTCCTCCTGGAGGACGACCCGTACGGGGACTTCGCGATCTGCGACCTGTTCCGCTACCCCGACAAGTTCCAGCCGGAGATCATCAGCCTGGGAGCTGTGCTCGGCGAGTACGACGTGACCGACGAGGACCACGGGGAACTGACCGTCAGCAAGCGCGGCTCGCAGACCGGAACCACGCGGGGAAGGGTCGAAAATACCAACGTGACCGCGAGGTTCACCCACGGCGGCCGGGAGTACGAGCTCAAGGGTCTGATCCAGATCGGCGCGCTGAAAGGGCAGTTCGCCGATCATGGCGATTCGGGCTCGGTCGTCGTCGGCCCCCTGAACCAGGTGATCGGGCTGCTGGTCGGCGCGAGCTTGGATTTCACCCAGGGCTACGCCGTTCCGATTGCCCGGATCCGGGAGCGTCTCCAGGTCAAGGTGCGGACAGCGAACCTGTGGTTCCACGGCGGTCCCGTCCTGCGGGTCCCCAAGGGGCAGGACGAAGTCACCCTCTTCCTTCGCCTCTCGGCGCCGGCCCCGACGATCGGCGTGGACTTCGACCTGACGACCGACAAATCCACGTCGGCGAAGGTTCCGCCGCAGACCACCATCCCCAGCCAAGGGCTCAGATCGGTGCCGATCAAGGTCACCCGCATCCCCGGCGCGACCGGCGTCACCCGCATCAACGCCGTCGCCGAACACATCCCCAACCTCAAGACCCAACTAGTCCTGCAGTTCGAATAGCAATCTGCGCCAGCCGCTGCCGCGCGGGGCGGACCGCCATCACCGTCCAACTTCGCCCGGCACTCCCGATCCACGCTCAGCACCCCCACAACAACACCCGCGGAAGGGGTTGGACGGTGATGCAGGTCCGTCCACCCCCTTCCCCCGGACCGGCTCACACGCCCAAGCGGCCGCACCTGCCGTACTACGTCGCCAAGGCGACCTGAAGCTCGCGGAGCCACCGCTCCTTGATCGCCGGCTCCCGCGTCAGCAGCCCAGCCAGCTTCCGCCGCACCTCCGGCGTCCGCCCTGCCGCAACCACCCGCACCGCCTCGGCCAACGCCAGCCGAGCCTTCCCATCCCGCCGCGGCTCGGCTGCCTCCGGATCCGCCCAGACGTTCCGGCGGAACGACCGTGCCGTCTTGTGCTGATAGTCGCCGAAGTACGACCAGATCCGGCGGTCGAGCGAAACGTTGCGGATCGCGGACGCCGGGAGCTCATGCGCGAAGTTCGCCTGCTGCTGCCAGCGAAAGGTGTTAGGGCTGGTCTCGCGCCGACCGGTGATCCCGACGAACTTCAACTGCCGCCGGATCACGTCCCACTGCGCATGCTCGTCGTCGATCCACTGCCGCAGTACGGCGTACAGCCGCTCGAAGGTCCCACCCCCGGAGACGAGATCGACGAAGACCGTCGGGCGGCCACGCATCAGGTCTGCCGGAGCGAGTCCACTCGCCGCAAGATTCGTCCGCAACTGCCGGATCTCGGCCGCGCTGAACTCGCCCTGATGCTGCGAAGACCTTGCCATCGAGAGCGGCAACGGATGGAGCCGCGAGCTCCACTCCGTGCCGTCGAGGGCACCGCTGAGGAGGTCGAACAGGCTGTCGACGGAGCGGCCGACAAAGTAGAGCTCACCGTTACCGCATTGACCCAGCACGCGGGCCGCGCATCGGATGAGGTCGTCCAGGAAGAACAGCTCCCATACCTCGACGTCGTCGAGGAGGGAGCCGAGCTGATCCGGCCGGATCAAGTCCCAGCGAAACGGCCGGATCGGCTCCATGGCTAGTGCGCGGCTTCGTGCCAGGTGCGGCCGACGCCTACTGAGACGTCCAGGGGGACGTCCATCTCGACGGCTGCGCCCATGTCGCGGCGGACGAGCTCTTCGAGGGCCTCGCGCTCGCCGGGGGCTACCTCGAAGACCAGTTCGTCGTGGACCTGGAGGAGCATTCGGGACTGCAGGCCGGACGACTTCAAGGACGCGTCGACCTTGAGCATGGCCATCTTGATGACGTCGGCGGCCGAGCCCTGGATGGGCGCGTTGAGGGCCATCCGCTCGGCCATCTCGCGGCGCTGGCGGTTGTCGCTGGTCAGGTCGGGAAGGTAGCGGCGGCGGCCGAGGATGGTCTCGGTGTAGCCGCTCTTGCCGGCCGCGAGGACGATGCTGCGCAGGTAGTCGCGAACACCGCCGAAGCCCTCGAAGTACTCGTTCATCAGGCCTTCGGCCTCACCGACACTGATCTTCAGCTGCTGACTCAGCCCGTACGCCGAGAGGCCGTACGCGAGGCCGTAGTTCATCGCCTTGATCTTGGCGCGCTGCTCCTGGGTCACGTCGCCCGGCTCGACCTGGAACACCCGCGACGCGGTCACCGAGTGGAAGTCCATGCCGGAGTTGAAGGCCTCGATCAGGCCCTCGTCCTTCGAGACGTGCGCCATGATCCGCATCTCGATCTGGCTGTAGTCGGCCGACATCAACGACTCGTAGCCCGCGCCGACCACGAAGGCCTGCCGGATCCGGCGGCCTTCCTCGGTGCGGATCGGGATGTTCTGCAGGTTCGGGTCGGTGGAGCTCAACCGGCCGGTCGCCGCGATCGTCTGGTTGAACGTCGTGTGGATCCGCGCGTCGCGCGGGCTGATCGTCTTCAGCAGACCCTCGACGGTCTGCCGCAGCCGGGTCGCGTCACGGTGCGCCAGCAGGAACGCCAGGAACGGGTGCTCGGTCTTCTCGAACAGCGACTGCAGCGAATCCGCATCCGTCGTGTACCCGGTCTTGGTGCGCTTCGTCTTCGGCATCTGCAGCTCGTCGAACAACACCACCTGCAGCTGCTTGGGCGAGCCGAGGTTGATCTCCTTACCGATCACCTCGTACGCCGCCGTCGCCGCCTCACGCACCCCTGTCGCGAACCGCTCTTCCAGCTCCTCCAGGTACGTGCGGTCGACCGCGATCCCGTCCCGCTCGAGCCCGGCGATCACGTCGATCAGCGGCAACTCCACGTCGGCCAGCAGCGCCGTACCGGCTTGTTTCTCGAGCTCGGCGTCGAGGGTGTCGGCGAGGTCGGCGATGGCGCGCGCCCGCAGCATCGTGTGGTCGGCGGCCGGGCCGCCCTCGATGTCGTCGAAGCTGAGCTGACCGTTCTCGACCTCTTCGGTGCGGAGCTCACGCTTCAGGTAGCGCACGGTCAGATCGGCCAGGTCGTAGGACCGCTGATCCGGACGGGCCAGATACGCACTGAGCTGGGTGTCCGAGCTCAGACCGCCCAGCGTCCAGCCGCGCTCGAGGAAACCGAGCAGCGGACCCTTCGCATCATGCAGTGCCTTCGGCTGCTTCGGGTCGGCGAGCCACGCCTTCCAGGCGGTCTCGTCCTCCGGAGTCAGCGTCGTCGGGTCGAACCAGGCCGCCGCGCCCTCGGTGTTGGCGAGCGCCAGCCCGGTGATCTCACCAGTCCCCCGGCCCCAGCTGCCCTGCACTGCGACACCGACGCGCACGCCGGCACTCACGTTCTTCTCCAGCCAAGCCGCAACCTCGCCCGGCTTCAGTTGCACGCCGTCCAGCTCGAACCCGTGCTCGACGGTCGCGTCGACCTCTTCGTGCTCGGCGACCAGCCGCTCACGCAGCACCCGGAACTCGAGGCTGTCGAACAGCGTGTGCACCTGCTCGCGGTCCCACGGCACCCGCACCAGGTCGTCGACGGTGACGTCGAGGGTGAGGTCGCGGATCAGCTCGTTGATCTGCCGGTTCCGGATCACGTCGGACAGGTGCTCGCGCAGCGACTCACCGGCCTTGCCCTTGATCTCGTTGACCCGGTCGATCACGTCGTTCAGCGAACCGAACTGGTTCAGCCACTTCGCAGCGGTCTTGTCACCCACGCCCGGCACGCCGGGCAGGTTGTCGCTCTTCTCACCGACCAGCGCGGCCAGATCCGGATACATCCGCGGCGGCACACCGTACTTCGCCTCGACGGCGGCCGGGTCCATCCGGGCGATCTCGGAGACCCCGCGCTTGGGGTAGAGCACCGTGGTGTTCTCGTTGATGAGCTGGAACGAGTCGCGGTCACCGGAGCTGATCAGCACCTCGAACCCCTGGTCGGACGCCTGCGTGGCCAGCGTCGCGATGATGTCGTCGGCCTCCCAGCCGTCGATCTCCGTGGTCGGGATCCGGAGCGCCTCCAGCACCTCCTTGACCAGCGACACCTGTCCCTTGAACTCGTCCGGCGACTTCGACCGGCCGGCCTTGTACTCCGTGTACTGCTCGGAGCGGAACGTCTTGCGGGACACGTCGAACGCGACGCAGATGTGCGTCGGCTGCTCGTCGCGGAGCATGTTGATCAGCATCGAGGTGAACCCGTACACCGCGTTGGTGTGCTGCCCGGTCGAGGTGGAGAAGTTCTCCACCGGCAGGGCGTAGAACGCGCGGTAGGCCAGCGAGTGCCCGTCCAGCAGCAGAACCCGCGGGCGGCCGGTAGCTGCCGCCGCAGGAGTCTCCACGGGAGTGTCCTCGGTCATCGTCGAAGTGTCGGTATCTGGAGCCACACACCGACTCTAGTGCTTCCCTGGGACAGTTTCCGAACACGGCAGTTAGGCTGCTGATGTGACAGATAACAACACGCTCCCGCCGGGCATGGACATCGAAGGCAGCCTGCTGCAACTGATGGGCATCGTGATCAGCGAAGCCGCGCCGGAGCGGGTTGTCGCGACCATGCCGGTGAAGGGCAACACCCAGCCGTACGGACTGCTGCACGGTGGCGCGTCCTGCGTGCTCGCCGAGAGCCTCGGCTCGGTCGGTGCCGCGCTGCACGCTTCGGCGTACGGGAAAGTCGCGGTCGGGGTCGACATCAACGCGACCCATCACCGCGCGGTGCGCGACGGCGTGGTCACCGGCGTCGCGACCCCGATCTACCTCGGCCGGACCACTGCGACGTACGAGGTGGTCATCACCGACGACCGCGACAAGCGGGTCTGCACGGCGCGGATCACCTGCCAGCTGATCCAGGCTCCGGCGGGTAGCTGACGGAGTCGGCGAGCGCCGGCCGCGCGAGCTGCGCCCGGCGCTGACCGATCACGGACCGCCGCGACGACAGCAGGGCCAGCAGGTTCGGCGCGTGCTCGGCCGCGAGCCGGCGGGCCACCGTGTGCGTGTTCGCAAATCTCAGTACGCCGGCCTGTCCGAGCCCGAGCCTGGCCAGGAACCGGTTCGCCTCCCGCGCAATCGCCGGCGCGACGACGGCCAGGTGCGGACAGCCCTCGTGCTCGGCCCAGGCGACGGCCTCGGCGATCATCGCCTTGCCCAGGCCGTGCCGCCGGGCGGCGTCGCTGACGTGCAGATACTCGATCGTGAGCGTGGTGTCCTCGTGCAGCGGGCTGACCGTCGCACGGCGCAGATACGCCATCGCGTGCACCTGACCGTCCAGCTCACCGACCACCAGGCGGCCCCACGGGTCCGTCAGATGCTTGCCGACGGCAACCTCCACCGCCGCGACCGTGGGCACCCCGGGAAGGCGACCGGCACCGGCCGTGGTCAGCTCGCGCCACAGCGCGACCAAAGCGGTGGCATCACCCCGCTGGGCGTCCCGCACCGCAATGGCAGCAGCCACAGCGACCTCCTGGTCTGGTCCACCCCCGAGGTGAACGGAACGGGCCCGAGATACGCTCGCCCTCGCGCAACAGTAGGCCCTGGAGGGTCACTTGCAAAGCTGAGCGGAGACCTGCGTTGTTCATCGGTATCGGCACTGTCGTCAACGTCGCAACGGTTCTGGCCGGGTCGACACTCGGCGTGCTCGTCGGGCATCGGCTGAGTCACCGGACCCGCGACCTCGTCACCGATGCGCTCGGCCTGGTCACGCTGCTGATCGCGATCACCTCGGCACTCACCGTGGGCGACAAGGCGCTCAGCGACGCGGTCGGCGACAGCGCACCGGTGCTGATCGTGCTCGGCGCGATGCTCATCGGCGGCATCACGGGGTCGCTGCTCCGGATCGAGCAGCGGCTGGAGGGTTTCGGCGCCTGGCTGCAGCACCGCTTCCGGCGATCCGACGGTGAGAGCATGTTCGTCGAAGGTTTTGTTACCGCGTCAATGGTCTTCTGTGTCGGGCCGCTGACGTTCCTCGGCGCGTTGTCCGACGGACTCGGCCGTGGTGCGGATCAGCTGCTGCTCAAGGCCGTGCTCGACGGTTTCGCCTCGGTCGCCTTCGCCGCATCACTCGGCTGGGGCGTGATGGCGTCGGCGCTCGTCGTACTGGTCATCCAGGGCCTGATGACCGCGGTCGGCGCCGTACTGGGCGACGTACTCCCGGAGGCGCATGTGACCGCCCTGGGGGCCACTGGCGGGGTGATGCTGATCGGTGTTGCCCTGCGACTGCTGAAAATCAAGCAGATCGCGGTCGCGGACATGCTGCCCGCGTTGATTGTCGCGCCGCTGTTGGTGCAACTGCTCGTCGTCATTCGCAACTGAGCCCCCGGTCCACGAAGGACCGAGGGCTCAGAAGGTGTTACTGCGCTGTCAGTCCTCGCCGAGGTACGCCTTACGTACATCGTCGTTGACCAGGAGCTCACGACCGGTGCCGGACAGTTTGATCTGGCCGACCTCCAGCACGTAGCCGTAGTCCGCCCGCTTCAGGGCGGCCTGGGCGTTCTGCTCCACCAGCAGGATCGTGGTGCCCTGCTTCTGCAGCTCCGTCACCGTCGACATGATGCGCTTCATCATGATCGGCGACAGACCCATCGACGGCTCGTCGAGCATCATCAGCTTGGGCCGGCTCATCATCGCCCGGCCCATCGCCAGCATCTGCTGCTCACCACCGGAGAACGTTCCGGCCGGCTGCTTGCGCCGCTCCCCCAGGATCGGGAACAGGTCGTACGCCGAATCCAGGTCGGTCCGGATCCCCGCCGGGTCCCGGCGCGAGAACGCACCGAGCAGCAGGTTCTCCTCGACGGTCAGCCGCGGGAAGATCCGCCGGCCCTCCGGCGAGTGCGCCAGACCACGCGTCACGATGTCGTGCGCCGCGACGTTGTCGATCCGCTCGCCCTGGAACCAGATCTCGCCGTGGGTCGGCCGAAGCAGCCCCGAGATCGTCCGCAGCGTGGTGGTCTTGCCGGCGCCGTTGGTGCCGATCAGCGACACCACCTGCCCCTGCTCCACGCTGAAGCTGATCTTCTTGACCGCAACGATCTTGCCGTAGGCAACTTCCAGGTCCCGGACCTCGAGCATCGCCGTGAGCGGCTTTTCCTCAGTACTGTCGGTCATGGCTTCGCCTCCTCGACAACGTCCTGCGGGCCGTCGTCGTCCTCGTCGTCGTCCTCACCGGAGCCGATGTAGGCCTCGATGACGCGCGGGTCGGACTGCACCTCACCGGGTGTGCCCTCGACCAGGGTCTCACCACGGACCAGGCAGAGCACCCGGTCGCAGAGGGTGAAGATGAACCGCATGTCGTGCTCGATCACCACGACCGACAGACCCAGGTCCCGGATCTTGAAGATCAGATCCATTGCCTGCTTGGTCTCCTGCGGGTTCATGCCCGCCGTCGGCTCGTCCAGCAGGATGAGCTTCGGGTCGGTGGCCAGCGCCCGCGCGATCTCGAGCCGGCGCTGGTCGCCGTACGGCATGTTCCGGGCCAGGTGCTCGGTCGACTTGCCGAGCCCGACGAAGTCGAGCAGCTCCTGGGCGCGGGCCCGGGTGGCTGCCTCCTCACGACGGAACTTCGGGCCGCGCAGCACCGAGGTGATCGCGCCCGCGCTGGTGCGGCTGTAGCGGCCGACCATCACGTTCTCCAGCGCGGTCATGTTCGCGAACAGCCGGATGTTCTGGAACGTCCGGGCCATCCCCGCCCGCACCACCGCACGCGGCTTCGGCGGCAACGGCGACAGCTTCGGCAACGACGGCACCTGTACGGCGACAGTCACTGCATCGACGGCAGCAGCTGACGGCGCCTTCTTCACCCGCTTCCGCTTCGGCGGTTTCGGCGCCTTCCGCGGCACCCCGGCGAACCGGACCTGACCGCTGGTCGGCTTGTAGAGACCGGTGAGGCAGTTGAAGAACGTCGTCTTGCCGGCCCCGTTCGGGCCGATCAGACCGACGATCTCGCCTTCGCGCACCGTCAGGTTGACGTTGTTGACCGCCAGCAGGCCACCGAACCGCATGGTGACGCCGGAGGCTTCGAGTACCGTCCCGCCGACCGCAGCAGCGGCCGGAGGGGCATCCGTGACGGTCATTTGGCCTCCTCGACGAGCTCGTTCTCGACCACTTCGGCCAGGTGCTCGTCATCCTCGTGGAACTCGAGCTGCCGCCGTCTGCTCGCCACCAGACCCTCGGGCCGGAAGCGCATCATCAGCACCAGCGTGATGCCGAACAGCAGCAGCCGGTACTCCGAGAAGAACCGCAGCTTCTCCGGCAGCAGCTTCAGGATCGTTGCTCCCAGCAACACACCGGCAATGGTGCCCATACCGCCGAGCACGATCGCCGCCAGCAGGAACGCCGACTCCAGGAAGATGTACTGGTCCGGGCTGACTGCACCGTCCTGATGCGCCTTGATGGTGCCGGCCAGACCGGCCAGGAACGCACCGACCGCGAAGGCGAGCAGCTTCAGTCCGAAGACGTTCACGCCCATAGCCTCGGCCGCCTTCTCGTCTTCCCGGATCGCGACCCAGCCGCGCCCGATCCGGCTGTTGTTCAGCCGGGAGAAGACCAGAATCACGCCACCGGTCAGGATCAGCAGCAGGAAGTAGTAGTTCGAGAACCGGCCGAGCTCGATCCCGAACGGGTGGTGCACGGCACCGAAGTTGAAGCCGAACAGCTCCAGGTCCGGGATGCCCGGAATACCGTTGGGGCCGTTGGTCAGGTTCGGGCCGTTGTTGCCGTCCAGGTTGAACATCGCGAACCGGAAGATCTCACCGAAGCCCAGCGTCACGATGGCCAGGTAGTCGCCCGAGACCCGCAGCGTCGGCGAACCGATCACGAGCCCCAGCAACATCGCCACCAAGGCACCGACCAGCACGACAACCAGGAACGGCGGCTTCCAGCCGATCGTCGCGAACGCCGACTGCGACAGCGTCGCCGCGACATAGGCACCCGAACCCAGGAACGCGATGTACCCGAGGTCGAGCAGACCCGCCAGACCGACGACGATGTTCAGGCCCATCGCGGTGGCCGCGAAGACCAGCACCGAGGTCGCGATCGACATGTTCGCGTCCGACCCGTCCTGCGTGAACGGGAACAGGAACGCCACCGCGAACGACGCCAGCGTCAGCACCTTGCGGTTTCGCTGCCCGGCCTGGGCGACCCACGACATCGCACCGGTCCGGAACAGACCGGTCGCAGCCGTCGCGATGAACACCAGGCAGAGAATGAACGACCAGGCGTCCTCGAGTCCGAGTGCGTAGGCCGCGAGGAACAGCAGCGACCCCATCAGGACAGCGATCGCCAGGATGTCGACCCACCCTGGCAGCTTCGCCGCTTTCATGTTCCGCAACTGCCGCAGCGGCAGCAACCAGCCCGAGACCGCGATCAGCAGCGCGCCGACCAGGGTCACGTACCCACCCGGGTTGACGTTGATCAGGCCCTCGGACTCCACCGAGATCGCGACCAGGACCAACGCCATGTACAGGACCAGACCGGTACCGAAAGTCCGCAGGCCCAGCGTCGCGTCCAGCCAGGACCCGAGTGCCGCCAGCGGCCCCTTCGCCGCGAGCAACAGTACAAGCGACAGCACGGCGATGACGATCGCCAGGATCTGCAGCCCACCGGGGAAGAAGTCGATCGACAGGTCATTCAGGATCGTGCCGTCGTAGCTCCAGGACAGGAACGATCCGACGATCACCAGCACTACACCAGCCAACCCGAGCGGCCAGGCGACCGGGTTGGCCTTCGGAGCAACCGCGACCTCCGGCGCTGCCGGGGTCTCCGTTTGTACATCCGTCATGCGCGGTCCACCACCCTCGCGCCCAGCAGGCCCTGCGGCCTGAACACCAGAACCAGAATCAGGATCACGAACGCCCAGACGTCCTTCCAGGTGCTACCACCGAACTGGCCTGGGATGTACTGCGTCGCCATCGACTCGACCACACCGAGCACTAGGCCACCCACGACGGCGCCGTAGATGTTGCCGATACCACCGAGGACGGCAGCGGTGAATGCCTTCAGACCGGCCAGGAAGCCCATCCGGTACTGGATCTGGCTGTTCTGCAGCCCCTGCGATACACCTGCGACCGCAGCGAGCACAGCACCGAGCGCGAACGCGATCACGATGATCTTGTCGACGTTGATGCCCATGAGCCGGGCGGTATCGGGGTCCTGCGAGACGGCCTGCATCCCGCGCCCGGTCCGGGTCCGGTTGATGAAGAACCACAGCAGGATCGCGCACAACGCCAGCGCGCCGATCGTGAAGATCGCCGATCGCTGGATCGTCACGCCGCCGACGTTGAGTGCCGTACCGGACACGACGTCGAGCTGCGGGAACGGAATACCCAGCTTGGCACTCGGCCACTCGACGTGCGTGATCAGCATGCGCCAGACGATCCAGCCGACCTCGGCCGTCACCACCGCCACGGCCGCGGCCGTGGCGATCGTCTGCAGACCGAACATGACGCGGGCCGTCTTCTTGGCCAGCGATGCCGCCAGCAGACCGGTCCCTGTGCCGACAGCCGCACCGACGACGATCACTCCGACGGAGAGCACGCCCAGGTCACGCGCGACCAGGCGGGCAACGATCCACAGCACCACGGCGCCACCGGCGGCGCCGAGCAGCGGGGCCCGGTCGGACCACTTGGAGACCGGGTGGCTCAGGTTCGGGCGGCCCGGACGCGCACCGACGGCATACCCGAGAGCCAACGCACCGGCGGCGAACAAGACAACCGTCCAGGCCGGCTGGTCGTACATCAGCCGGATGAACTCCTGCAGGAACACCGAGATACCGATCGCGGTGATCAGCGGAGCCAGCCGTGGCGCGTTCCGCAGGGGACGATACGCGACACGTTCCATCAGTACGGCGGTGCCGACCGACGCGATGATCGCGCCGATGATCATCACCGGCAGGATCCAGACCGAGGTCTGGTCCTTGAAGAACAACAAGTATGTGGTCAGTGCGCCGAACGCACCGATCATGAACACCTCGCCGTGGGCGAAGTTGATGAGCTGCACGATGCCGTAGACGACGGTGTACCCGACCGCGATCAGGGCGTACAGCGATCCCAGGGTCAGCCCATTGACGAGCTGCTGGAAGAACTGGTCCACGTCGACCTCCCAACTGCCTTAGTTCCGACATGCCACGGGGGCGGGAGGATCACTCCCACCCCCGTGACATGAAGGTCGACTTGCTTACTTGGTTTCGAACGTCTTGGTCTCGACGGTGGCCCACTTGCCGGCATCCACCTTGTAGACGGTCAGCACCTTCGAGGTGCTGTCGCCGTACTGATCGAACGCGACCTTGCCGGTCACACCCTCGAATGACACCTTGCTGAGGGCATCGATCGTCTTCTGACGGGCAGACTCGACGTCAGTGGCACCGGCCAGCGACGTCTTCAGCGCGTTGATGATCGCGTTAGCGGCGTCGTAGGAGTATCCGCCGTACGCGGCGGAGTCTTCCTTGTAACCGGCAGCGGCGTAGTCGGTGAGGAACTTCTTGCCGGCGTCGGTCGTGTCGGTCGGCGCGCCTACCGAGGTGGACAGGTCGCCGGTCGAATTCTTACCGGCCAGCGTGATGTACTTCGGGTCTTTGATGCCGTCGCCGCCCATCAGCGGGACGTTCAGGCCGCCGGCCTTCATCTGCTGCGAGAGCGGTCCGGCGTTCGGGAACTCACCGCCGAAGTACACCGCCTGCGGAGCCAACGGCTTGATCGCCGAGACGACCGCGCTGTAGTTGACGTCGTCCGGGTTCACCGTCTGGGCCGCGACGACGGTGCCGCCGAGCTTCTTGAACTCCTCCGTGAAGGTGCCGACCAGACCCTGGCCGTAGGCCTTCTTGTCGTGGATCGTGGCGACCTTGGTGATCTTCGCCGTCTCGTACAGGTACCGGGCCGCAAACGGGCCCTGGACCGCATCCGTGGTGCAGGTACGGAAGTAGTTGGCGTACGGGCGCTTCGGCTCCGTCTGCCACTGCGCGCCCTGGGTCAGGCCGGGGCCGGTGTTCGCCGGCGAGACCTGGGCGATCATCTTCGCCGCGAGCACTGGCTGGACCAGTTGGGCAACGCTGGTATTCAGTGTACCGACGACGCCAACCACATCCGCGTCAGCGGCGAGCGCGGTGGCGGCATTCTTGCCCGGGTCTGTGTGCCCCTCGTCGTCCTTCGGTACGGCCTCGAGCTTCCAGCCCGGGATCGCATTGGTGTCGTTGGCCTGCTTGATGGCCAGCTCGACCGAGTGCTGGATACCGAGGCCCAGCGCCGACAGGTCGCCCGACAGCGGTGCGATGATGCCGATCTTGGCGGTCTTGGTGGTGCTGCTGTTAGACCCTGCGTCGCCACCACTGCGAGAACCGCAAGCAGTCAGGGCCAACGACGCAACGATCAGCGACGCGCCGACCCGTACTACGGAACGCTGGTGCACTGTTCCTCCCATGTCTGGATAGTCCGGCCGATCCCCGGACTCTCACGTTTGCCGCGAGCATCCGCAGATTAGACCGCCTGATGCTCCCAAGCGAACAACGCACAGGCTGTGTTGTGAGGTCGTTACCGCCGTAAGGGTCGTCTTCAGTCCTGATTACTGACTCGCCGAAAAAATGGTCACCGAGAGTGACGGAATGACCAAATCGAGTCACGGGGTGACCAGGGGGCGGAGTGACGCCCGCCACAATGAGTGACAGATTCCCGCTGCGGCTCACCATTGCGGTGACAATCCGTGCCTAAAAGGGCTTCACTGACTGCCCAGCAGGCCCCTAAGGCTCGTCCACCAACGAGCAGGTCTCCACGGTATGAATAGGGGCCTTCGGCAATAGTTCCCACTGGCCCCACCCACCCCATTCAATTGCTTTCTGCGACCAATCAATCACCTACTGCAACAATCCGCGTAATAGTGCTCACATTGCCGGTTTTGGCACGAGCGCAGAGGGTGTCCCTCGATCAGCACAGAGTTAAGGTGCGTGGGGGGATCAAGAAGGGGGCTGGGGCAACTAAATGGTATCGGCGCTGCGATTCGGCATACTCGGCCCACTGGAAGTTCAGGGTCCCACCGGGAAGCTCCCTGTCCAGGCAGGTAAACAACGAGTGGTTCTCGCAAGCCTTCTTTTGCAGGCCAACAAGACGGTTTCGATCGATCAACTGATGGAGAATCTCTGGTCTGAAGTCCCGGTTAAGACCGCTCGCGCGACCGTCCATCAGTACGTCATGCGCCTTCGGCAATGCCTGGGAGAACCCGAGCTAATCCGGACCGCCCCGGACGCCTATGTCATTGAGTTACCACCGGATCATGTCGACTTGAATGAATTCAACACCATCGTTCGACGCGGACGCCATCACGGAAGCCACGGCGACCTGGCCGCCGAATCATATTTGTTGCGTCAGGCCACCGAATTGTGGAGAGGAAAACCGCTCAGCGACGTACCATCGGACTCGCTGCAGCTGACCGAGGCGTCCCGTCTGTCCGAACTGCTGCTGCAGACCGTCGAACGTCGCATTGATCTCGACCTCCGCCTCGCCAGAGACCACGAGACCATCGCCGAACTACGGACCCTGACAGCGGAGAATCCGCTGCGCGAGCCGTTCTGGTACCAGCTGATGGCAGCGCTGTACCGAACTGGCAGGCAAGGCGAGGCGCTCGAGGCGTACCAATCCATCAGCCTGCTGATGGACGAGGAGCTCGGCATCTCCCCGGGCCATCAGCTCTCCGCACTCCATGACACGATCCTCAACGGGCGCGACCTCGTCCTGCCCAATCAGCCGACGGTCGTCGCGACTCTCAAGGCTCCCCCCACTGTCCGAAGTCCACAACAGCTCCCTCCCGTCGACACCAGATTCATCGGCCGTGCAGCGGAGCTCGATGCACTGGTCGCTGCTCTCGACGAGGGTGTTCAACTCGCGAGCCCGACTGTTGTCGCACTCCACGGCCCAGGTGGAATCGGCAAGTCCGCCTTGGCGATCCGCGCCGGCCATGCTGTCGCGAGCCAGTATCCGGACGGCCAGATCTACATCGACCTGCAAGGAGCAAGCCCAGGCCTGGAGCAGGTCTCAGTGGGCGACGCGCTCAGCCGGATCCTCCGCGCGATCTGCGGGTACGACGTGACCCTGCCCGCCGCCGAAGGTGAGCTCGCCGCGATGCTCCGTACCGAGACGACAGACCGGCGGATCCTGATCCTCCTCGACAACGCCGCGACCGATGATCAGCTTGCGACCCTGCTGCCCGCAGGCTCAGGCTGTGCCGTGGTGATCACGAGCAGGCAGCCAATCACCACCTTTTCCTGCACAGCCTTTAGGGCGACCCCGCTGTCAGCTCCCGAAGCAATCGACCTGCTGAGCGCGATCCTCGGCGCCGACCGGGTTGCCGGTGAACAGGGGTCAGCGCTCGACCTGGTCCAGTACTGCGGTCACAACCCGCTGTCGCTGCGTGTCGTCGCCGCACGTCTCGCAGCGAGCCCGGAACTCACCATCCGGCACACTGCTCAACGGCTCAAGGCAGGCCACTGGCGAGATCTCGGCATCGAGGACGATTCGGTGCGATCCTCACTCGAAATCAGCTACCTCGACCTGGTCGAGCGTGCGCGGCAGCCCTCAACCGGTGAGCACCACGCCGCCGAAGGATTCCGGATGATCGGTCTGTTACAGACCCCCGAGGTCACCGCCCCGCTGCTCGGCGCCCTTCTGGACATCACCGTGCCGGCGAGCGTCGCCACCCTGGGCCAACTGGCAGAGCTGCACCTGATCGAAGCGGCCGCAGCGCCGGGCCGCTTCCGCATGCACGACCTGCTCCGCCTGTACAGCCGCGACCTCGCCCGCGAACACGATTCGAACGAAGATTGCGAACTCGCGCTGAAACGCGCGTTCGAGTGGTACGCGACCGCAGTCGCCGAGGTCAGCCGCTCACTCGACGGAAACCGCTTCGAGCGTCTGAGCGCTACCACGGATTCGATTCTGGACCTGTCCACTCGGCTCGACGCCACCGCTTGGCTCGACCACGAACTCCCGAACCTCTCCGCCTTGGCTCAGCAACTCCCGGACTCCTTCCGCGAACCGCTCTGCCGCCTAATTCCGATGATTGTGCGGCAGTTCCAGAAACGCGGACGTTGGCGCGAAATCGAGGCTCTCATCCGGCTCGCCCTCCCGGCTGCTATCCAGCTCGGCGACCAGCGTACCGAGGCGACCCTGCTCGCGGGCCTCTCATCCTGCAACTGGCGAGCCAACAGGTTCGCCGAAGCCGAGGAGAACCTTCGGCAGTCCGCTACCATCCGCCAGAGCATCGGGGATCCGGCCTTGGCCGGACTAGCGCTACACAACCTCGCATGGTTCTACCAGCGAACCGGCCGCCTCACCGAGGCGATCCCTTACTACACACAGAGCCTCGAACTGATCGACCATCAGGCTGAGCCGGCGTGGTTCGGTTCGTTGCTGCACAACATGGGCGAAGCCTTGTCCGAAGCTGGAGAATATTCCCGTGCCCAGGATTGCCTGGAGCGAAGCTTGACCGTCCGTCGCCAGTGCAACGATGCGAATGGATCCGGCATCACGCTCGTCGCCCTTGGACGGCTGCATGCACACCAAGGGAACTACCAACTGGCGTTGACCACCCTGGAAGCCGGTCTCGAGGTCTGTCGCGACCTGGGAAACCGCGAGGACGAATGGGTGGCTCTTCTCATTCGTTCCGAGGTCCTCCGCCGTACCGGGCAGCTCCTTGCAGCCCAGGCCGCCGTCGCCCAGGCCCTCGCCATCAGCCGCACTGTGGCCAACGCGCACGGCGAAGCCGCGGGCCACCGTCAGCTGGCCCGCGTCCTCACCGACCTCGGTCAGACTCCCGCCGCTCACCAAGCCCAAGCCCGCTCCGCTGACCTCTTCGCCCACCTCACCACTCCCATCGACACCACCCTTGAGGCCTTCCTCACATCCCACTGACGTCCCAGAACGGGCGCGCACATCCCTTGTCCACAATCTCGCTCAGCCGGACCGCGCCGTACAAGGAGTCCAGCGACAGCTCGAACTCCGGGTTGTCCAGCGAGTAGTCGGGGAGCAAGCGCAGCGTGTTCTTCGCGGTGAGGGTCGGCCGACCGCTCAGTACGCAGCGGCTCTCCTGCGCCTTCCACCAGTCGAGGGGCCGGTCTCCCAGCGACTTCTCAGCAACCCCCAAGCGCTTCAGCACTGAGGCTGCCCAAGTGGCACTTTTCCCACCGCATCGTTCCAAAGCCTTGGCTGCTATCGCTTCGCGGAACAGCGCGTCGACGTCCGGACCAGCGGCACCGACCCGCTGGGGAGTGAACTGGGCTTGGGGATTCTTCGGACAGGCAGCTCCGCCGAGCACACCGGCGGCCGCCAGAAAGACCATCGACGGTGAGGCCTTTGCAGGCACCTCGGATGACGGAAGCTCACCCGCGGCGAACGCGTTCAAGGGTTTCGCCTCGATGTCAGTGGACCCGTCCGTGGTTCGACCAGACCGGACCGTGGCGATGACATCCGCCGGGAACCGCAACGCACGGAGCGTCTGCGTCTGGTACAGCTTGGCCATCGAGTCGATCGTCAACTGCCCGGCGAGCCGGCCCTGTGTCTTCACAACCAGGTCCAGCCAGTTCGCGACATCGTCAGACAGTTGGGGCCGGGCGCCGGTAGCACCCACTGCGTCGGCGCATGCCAGATACGACAGCGTGTCCCGATTGATCCTGATGGTCCGCCGCTCGGTGAGAAGCGCCGTACATACGGCGGGAAGGACTGGATTTCGGCCTGCCGCTGCCAACACCTTCTGACCGGCCCAGAGCTGAGCAGCGGTGTACAGCCCAACGACTCCGTCCTGAGCGGCAAGTCGAGCTTCTGCGAGATCCAGCAGTTTCTTGGCGACCGGCGGCGAGCAGGGGCTTCCCGCAGCGATCGCCAGTTCGGACCACACGGATGCTGCGACAAGATCCTGGTCCCGCACCGCCGAAGTCACCAAGCTGCATGCCGTAGGCACCGCCGGCGGGCGTGGTGGTGTCACCCCGAGAAGCCGCAGAAGGTCTCGCCCGGCGACATAGGCTCCGGCAGCCTCGACGCTGCCTCTGGACAGCCCAGTCGCAAGGTCGGTCATCCGTCGCTGCGCGGCCTTGGCCGCCGTGTCTCGCGACACTGCGCGGCTGGAAGCCCGGACAGCCAGCCAGGTGGCGAAGAATGGATCAACGCCGTCAACCTGGACGAGTCCGGCTTTCACCGGCGGCTTCACGGATACCTTTCCCGGCCGTTGAGCCAGTTCCAGCGCGACACCGGCCGCCAAGGCCTCTGTCACCACCGGCTGACCCGAGGGTTGCGCGATCGTTGCTGCCTTCCCTTGCTTGACCAGCAGCCGACCGATCGTCGTGCCGGTGCTGAGACGCCACTCTGCGAGTGGTGAGGACCGCTCACTGACCGGAGGTGGCGCAGATCGTTCAGCGGGTCCCGCACAACCGCACAGTGCCGCCAGCAAGAATCCGAGACCTACCGTCATCACTCGTTGCGCTCGCATGCCAACTCCCTCCACGT
The DNA here is from genome assembly GCF_004349055.1 of Kribbella antibiotica. Lineage (GTDB taxonomy): Bacteria > Actinomycetota > Actinomycetes > Propionibacteriales > Kribbellaceae > Kribbella > Kribbella antibiotica. Next base: position 15,373 of record NZ_SMKX01000039.1, on the reverse strand, counting down.
CCGGCAGGGGTGCGGCGTGGACGCCGCACCCCTCGGGATCAGAACTTCCTGACGGCGTAGTTCTCAGCGGTCGCGATGGTTGCCTTGCTGCCCGCGGCAAAGGTAGCCGTGGACTTGTGACGGTAGTAGTCGACCTTGCCCAGGGTGCCTTCGGTAGTGACCCGTCCCCCACCCGACGAGACCGACCACTCGCCGTCGTTGTTCGGCTTGGTCCCGGTGTCGTAGGTGTCGGTGGCGCTCTTCTCAGTACTCGACACGGTGCAGTTGCCACCGATGCCGATGCTGCAGGACAGGATCTCCGTGCCACCCACGGTCCACGAGCTCGTCAGTCGCTTCGTGCCGCCGCTGTACGCGTACCCGTTCAAGCAGCCCGTGTTGACCGCATCGCTGTTGCTGGACGACACGTAGAGCGACTGCTTGTTGGGAAAGTTCAGCTTGTCCGTAATAGTGAGGACTGCCTCGGCGCCGTTCACTCCCCAAGTGCTGCCGGGCTTCTGGCAGCCGCCGTACCCGTTCTCCCGCAGGTTGAGAACCTGGCCGGCCTTCGTGGCGGTGCCTGTCTGAGCGCTGGCCGGCAGCGCGGCGGCGACACCCCCCAGGACAGTGGCAAGAGCAGCGACACCAACTGCAAGTTTCTTGATCATTAAAGCCCTCCCGATGACTGTGACTACGTTGCGTTCAGCAACTCGTCACAGTCTGGAAGGGCCTCCTGCCGTCTGCCTGCCGTCTCGCTGCCGCGGTCGGTTAGGAGCCTGCCTCGTCCACGACGAGCTCGGCGACCTGCCGCATCGACACCCGCTTGTCCATCGCGGTCTTCTGGATCCACCGGAACGAATCCGGCTCCGACAGCCCGAACTTCGTCTGCAGCACCGACTTGGCCCGGTCCACCAGCTTGCGCGTCTCCAGCCGCTCCGCCAGATCCGCCACCTCGCGCTCCAGCTCCGCCAGCTCCACATACCGCGACGCCGCGATCTCGATCGCCGGCAACAGATCCGCCTTCGAGAACGGCTTCACCAGATACGCCATCGCCCCCGCGTCCCGCGCCCGCTCCACCAGCTCCCGCTGCGAGAACGCCGTCAGCATCAGCACCGGCGCGATCCGCTCCCCAGCGATCTTCTCCGCCGCACTCAGCCCGTCCAGCTTCGGCATCTTCACATCCAGAATCACCAGATCCGGGCGGTGCTCGATCGCCAGCCGAATGGCCTCTTCCCCATCGCCGGCCTGCCCGACGACGTCATACCCCTCCTCGGCCAGCATCTCGGCCAGATCCATCCGGATCAACGCCTCGTCCTCAGCGATCACCACACGCTTAGCAGTCACGAGCCCCACTGTATCGATCCCCCACTCAGGACTTCGGCCCCACGAACGTGTCGAGCCTCTCCACGCCTTCCTTCCGACTCACGGCGATCACATTCCGCCGCGGCTGCCGCCAAGGAATCCCCAGCACATCCAACGTGTCCGTGAGGATCTTCCGAATGTCGTCAGACTCGTTCGAGAACATGTATCGGAGGTACTCGTACCGCCGCCCATCCGCCTTGCTCACCCAGTTGAGGAACCGGCACCCGTCCGAGTGGAACAGCCCGCGCAGGAGCCGTTCGGGGTACTTGGCAACAATCTCCAGTTGCCAGTCCACCAGCTCGATCTTCCGCAGATGCTTCCGCCCCGGCCCATGCTGAGGGAACACACAAGGCCAGTGCTTCCACCGCGCCTCGGTCAGAACCACACCTGGCCTCCGTCGTGGAACGGGACTCGCGGTCGGCTTCACCCGGATAATCGTCTCTGCGATCTCCCGGTTGAGATCGTCGTACCGGGCGTCGTTGGCGATCTGCAGCGTGAACACACCGCGCCGGGCTTTGGCGATGGACCCATCCCCCAGATACCACCCCAGCAGCAGCGCGTACGCGGCCTCGTCCAACTCAGCCCCGTCACACTGCGGACAAGGAGTCGGCTGGAACCCTGTCCCCCGCGGCAGCCCGAGCTCCTGGTACACCCGGCGCCACCGCTTGATTGTCTTGATCGCAACGCCATGTATCTCGGCGTTGGCCCGATCACTGATCCCGTTGTCCGACATCCGCAACGCGGAATCAACCGTCTCCTGCGACCTGATGTGCCCCATGCCTCATGCTCCAACAAGCCACCGACACTTTCAGTGGCGGCAGCCGAACAAAGCAGAAGAGCTGGACCCCCTGTCGGTGGGTCCAGCTCTTGGCCGATCAAATGGTGCCGAGTGTGGGATTCGAACCCACAAGCCCTTGCGGGCCATGGTGTTTGAGACCATTGCGTATGCCGTTCCGCCAACTCGGCAAAACCCTGCTGGACAACTGTAACTGCTCGACCTGCGGTTCCGAAAATCGGCCCTCGGTCCTCAGGCTTCAGGCTGCCCCAGCCGGTCGACCTGCCGATCGAGGTTGTGCACTTGGGTCGAGTCCGCACCGAACATGGCCACCAGCAAGGGACGAACGGCCTGCAGTTCGCTCAAAGCTTCCTCGAGACGTTCGCTGGCGACGAGCATCTGCGCGATGACAAAGCGGGATTCGAGCACCGCTTCGGCCCTCGTACCGTCCGCCACCGCGTGCTCTGTGTAGTACCGCAGTTGGCTGAGCGCCAGTTCAGGCTTGCCGATCTCGGCATAGGCATGACCAGCGTGGTAGGCGCAGTCGAGGGCCGCGGGATCATCCGGCGTCAGGTACCTGCGGTAGTCGCGTCCCACCGAGTCAAGGACGCTCGCCGCGCGCGTGTACTCCCCAGCATAGAACAAGGCCGCGCCCAAGGAATGGCGCACGCGCAGCGCCAGAGCGGGATCGTGGGCGGATCGCTCGACGCCGATCTCCAACAAGCGGATCGCCTCGGACGGCCTGTCGTTGTCGAGCAGCACTTCTACATTGGCCTGGAGCCTCAGAAATTCGTCGTCAGTGAGCCTGTCTCCTGCCGGTGCCGCCTGCCGATGCCTGGCACCAGCCAGCAGCGGGCGGCGGAACGGACGGGTCGGATCCCGGGTCTCATCAGCGTCCGTGCCGCTGATGCCACGCGCCAGATCAACCAACGTCTCATAGACGGTGTCGGCCGTTGGGCGCTCCGAGGCGCCCTTCGCAAGCATCGCCGCGACCAGACCGTCCACTTCCTCGGGGACGTCAGGCCGACGAGCCCGCACCGGCGGCGCGGGCGTCTGCAAATGGTGTGCACGTAGCGGGATCTCGGTCGTGCCGTGAAACGGGACGTCACCGGACAGAAGCTCGAACAGCAGGCACCCGAGCGAATAGATGTCCGACGCCGCCGTCACCACCCGTCCGATGCACTGCTCCGGCGACATGTAAGCCGGAGTTCCGACCGTTCGATCAACTTGGGTCAACCGGGGCAATGCACCCGCGCCACGCAGGATCGCAATGCCGAAATCGAGGATCTTCACCAGACCACCATCGACCAGCATGACGTTGGCCGGCTTGATGTCGCGATGCACGATGTCGACTCGGTGGACGTCGGTCAGCACAGCGGCGATCTGCGCGCCGATCGCCGCGGCCCAGGCCACGCTAGGAGGTGACGTGACATAGTTGCTGTCATCGAGCGCTGCTTCCAGCGTGGAGCCACGCAACAGTTGCATCACGAGCCACAGTTGCGGGCTGCCATCGGGCCCCGTTTCAACTCCGGTGTCGTAGACGGCTGGGACGCCTGGGTGTTCCAATTGCGCAGTTGTACGAATCTCGCGGAGGAAGCGCTTGCGATCGCGCTCGGCCGCGTCGCGGACCTCGACTGCCTCCGGACTATCCGGCACTGCCGAAGCCGCACCCGACTGCCTCAGCAGCTTGATCGCCACCCGGCGGTCGAGCCGTTCGTCGTAGCCGTAGAAGACCTCACTCATGCCGCCCCGGCCGAGTGAACCATCCAACCGGTATCGACCGCCCAGCAGCCGCTGCGCACTCACCCGGTCGTCCGATCCATCTCAGCGCGCAGCCTGGCCAACGCCTCGTCGCGCGCGGGCTCGGTGATGATGCGGTAGGCGCGCTCACGAGCCGCTTGCTTGATCGCCCTGCGGAACTCGTTGTTGTCGAAGTACAACTTCACGAAATCGGTGTTGCGCTCCGCATTGTCTGCGACGATGTTGTCCAACCGGTCGTCGGCGACTTGCCCGAACCTCGCTTCGTCATTCATCAGCGCAATCTGCTGCATTCCGGTGTCCTCCACCAGGTTGACCACCTGCTGATAAACCAGGATCTCATCGGAGGTGCCGAGGTCGAGCCCGAACCGGTCGTTAAGCTCACCGATGACTTCCGACAACGGCTTGACCTCTGGTTCGACATAGCTACCGCCATCCGCAGCGTGACCGCGAACATCACGGTCCCCTGACTCAGCCAACGACACGTTGTGCCGCCCAGTGAACTCCAGGCGGAAGTGGCTGAGGTCCGCATCTCCGATGTCCACCGCCGCCGCCGGCCGTCCCGGCAGGCGAACCAGCAAGACCCGACCGTACTGATACAGCCGTTCCAGATCCCGATCGCCCCAGTCCACGATCTGTGCGATCAGGCTGTACGCACGTACGTAGCCCTGGAGCGCGCCCCGGAAACCCTCCCGCTCGTCGTCGGTCGCGAGCGCCTCGAAGCGCTCGATCGCTGGGTTCAGATAGTTGTGCAACTCGGCGTGCAACTTGCGTTCCGCAGCCTCCGGAATCCGACTCGGGCCGGCGCCCGCCAGCACCCGGACGAAAGCCTCCATCTCCGGGACCACAAGCAACGCGTAGTCCATGACCTCGCGTTGCTTGTCGTAGAGCAGATTCGGGTCGGTCGGCTCGGTAATCGTCCGCTCGAACCAGTCCGCGAACGCCGCCTGGATCGTGGTGGCGTCGTTCACGAAGTCAAGAATCCGGACGTCGTCCTGTGCCTTCAGCGGGTGAATCCGGTTCAATCGCGACAGCGTCTGAACAGCCGCGACCCCGGTCAGTGGCTTGTCGACGTACATGCCGCACAGCAACGGCTGGTCGAAGCCAGTCTGGTACTTCTCCGCGACGACGAGCAAGCTGTACTCATCCTGGCCACGCGCGGCGGCGTGCGGGTCGTCTGCTTTCGCGTAGCCGAATCGCTCCGGCAGCCTGCTTTCGGCGAATCCGTTCAGCTGAGCTTCCGTGAACTCCAGTTGCGTCTTCTCATCGGTCAGGCTCCCGGAGAAAGCCACGAGCGCGCCACAGTCGGTGTATCCGCGCAACTGGACGTAGCTCCGGATCGCCTGATAAAGATCGACGGCGTGCTGTCGGCTGGGAGTGACAACCATTGCCTTCGCCCGGCCACCCATCCGACCGGCAACGTTGTCCCGGAAGTCATCGACGATGAGCTTGGCCTTCTGCTCCAGCGACTTCGGGTGCTGCTCAGCGAACCGGACCAGCCTCGCCCTCGCCTTTTTCGCGTCAACCTCGGGGTTGGAGATACGCGACTCGACCTGCTCGACCGCAGCATTGCGCAACCTCCACTTGGTCACATAGGTGAGGTAGTTGGCCAGCACGTCGAGGATGAAGCCCTCCTCGATCGCCTGCCGCATCGAGTAAATGTGGAACGGGACATACATGCCCTGCTCCCCCGTCCGGGGGTTCACACGGTCTTCGTCGAAGGTGCCGAACAACTTCAGCGTCGGGGATTTCGGGGTCGCAGTGAACGCGAAGTACGACAGGTTCGACTGCTTGCCCCGCACCCGCGTCATGTATTCGACTTCGTCCTCGTCCTCCTGCCTGACCGCGTTGGAGCCGAGTGCCTGCTTGAGCCGGAACGCCGCGTCACCACCCTGTGAGGAATGCGCCTCGTCGATGATCACGGCATACCTCTTGCCGGCCAGCTTCAGGTCGGCGATCTTCTGCAGCACGAACGGATACATCTGCAACGTGCTGATGATGATCTTCGACGTCGCATCATCGAGCGCGGCGGCCAGTTGAGAGGAGTCCATGTCGATCTTCTTCACCACGCCTGGGGTGTGATCGAACTGGTAGATCGTCTTCTGCAGTTGCCGGTCAAGAACCACGCGGTCGGTGATCACGATCGTCTTGTGGAACACCGCCCGGTTGTCGACATCGAAGAGGTTCGACAGCCGGTGGGCGAGCCACGAGATCGTGTTCGACTTGCCCGACCCCGCCGAATGCTGAACCAAATAGCTGTGCCCGGATCCGTGCAACCGCGCATGCTCGACCATCTGCTGGACCGCATGCCATTGGTGATACCTCGGGAAGACGCGCGGCGCCGTGTGCGGATTCACCTTCGTGGCGTTCTTCTCAGGAGCCGCGATGTGCATGAACCGCTGCAGAATCTCCAGCCAGTTATCCCGCTGCCAAATCTGCTCCCAGAGGTAGAAAACGCTGTAGGAGTCGGGAAGCGCCGCCGGATTGCCCCACGCACCCGAAGCACCCGGGCCGTTGGAACCAGTGTTGAACGGCAGGAACTGCGTGTCCTTCCCAGTCAGCCGCGTGGCGACAAACGCACGATCGGGATCCACCGCGAAGTACACCAGTGCCCGCTTGGCAAAGAAGAGCTCGTTAGGGTCGCGGCGGCGGTACTGTGCGATGGCGTCATCGGCGTTCGTTCCGGAGTTTGGGTTCTTGAGTTCGACTGTGGCCACCGGCAGCCCGTTGACGAAGAGCGCCATATCGACCGACAGCTTCGGGTCGCGTGCGCTGAAACGAACCTGCCGCGCAAGGGAAAGTACGTTCTGCCGGTACTCCGCCAGAGCATCCACTGCCAGGGTGTGGCCAGGCCGGAAATAGGCCAGCTCGATCTGTACTCCGCGGTCACGAACCCCCCGACGCAGCACATCAAGTACCCCTCGCGAGTCAACCTCGGCAGCGACACGCTGCGCAAACAGCCGCTGCGCGGTCGCCTGATCGCCACCATAGAGCTCGATGAGCCGATCCCAGCTCTCGATCTGCGTCGCACCGATAAACCGGTACATCTCCCCCGGATCGAGTCCCAACTCGGCATCGAACGTCCCCTGCGCGCGCTGCCACCCATACGCAAGCATCTCTTCCTCGACTCGCACCTCAAAGGAAAGTTCAGTGAGAAGCCCAGGACTCATACCGCACCCCCTCGAGCGGTAGCGACATCAATCTGCCCAGTAACCGCCGCCGTAACCAAGGCCCTGCGCCGCTCAGCAAGCAACTCGATCTGGCGGTCAACAGCCTGCTTGAGCCGGTCGATGGCCTGGATTCGCTCGGCCACCTCCTCGACAATTATCCGCTGCATATCTATTTGCACAAGAGGCACACGAAAATCGCGAATCTTACTACTGCTCGTGGACGCAAGATTTGTCGTTCGACTACCAGTGCTTTCAAAGTAACTTCGACCTATTGACGCCCGAGTCAAGACCGAAAGATACTCCGGAAGGAGTTTTGTCAGGTTAGGACGGACGGCAAAAACATGGTTCTGGTGCAAACAAGGATCGATCTCGCCGGTCCACACTGTCCCGCGACCTAACTTATCGAGATCGCCACCCTCGGTCATCAACACGTCCCCGTACTTCAGCCGACTGGCCGCGGCAACACTTCGCGACACAGTAATCTCTGTAACTTTCGAGAGATCCACATGTCCGGCTTGCACATTCGCCACCCGCAGGTAAGGCACAGTAACGACCTCGCCGCCAGACGAACGATTCGCATCGACCGTGACACCTGTCTGCACATTGACAAGATAGCCGAGCCGAACACGCGCGTATCCACTCGCGCGTCGAAGCGAATCATCTATCGCACTCTGAACCATCTCAGCCATTGCTTTAACTTGCTCATCACGCCGGTTCATCATCTGATCAATCCAGGCCGTCTCTGCGTCGAGAAGGTCGGCGATACGCCGTTGCTCGTCAGGCGGCGGGAGGAAGCAGCGCCATGTAAGAAGAGCCTCCGCATCGAGGTTCTGGATTCCGGTCGCCTGTTTGACGAATCGGCGAGTTACCCCCGACGAGTACAGGCTATTCATGAGGTAGCAAACGAATCGGGATTCGACGGAACTGTTCACCTGCAGACGCGCACAAAAATTCGAACAGACCGCATCAACTTCAAGATCGAAGCGCGCAACACTCCCTACAGGCTGGTCCGCACTACCTCCGGACTTTTCGAGAACCAGATCGCCGGGCTTCAGCCGATGAACTCTTAGCGCGACTGCCTCGACGCTTCTGCGTGGAAGTTTGTCGCTACTGATCCGATTGGTACCTCGATCAAAGTCTGTGCCGCGAGCACAAAAAACGTTTCCGTCACCCTGAGGATCATCCCCCCATATCCCGTTTCTAACGGACGAGAATAGGTCCTTGAGCCTAAGCTCCCGCCACTCAACGGTCTGACTCAACGCGCCACCTCACCGAGGAGTTTTTGGATCTGATCTTCCAACTCACGCAACTCAGCGTCGATCTCAGCTAGCGGACGCGGCGGCGTATAGACGTGGAAATAGCGGGTGAACGGTACTTCGTAGCCGACCTTTGTTTTTTCGTAGTCGATCCAGGCATCCGGGACAATGCGGCGTGACCTCGCGGGCGAAGTAGACGTTGATATCCTCATCCAGCGGGACATTCTCGTAGTCACGCAGGTCCGGGTCCGGGAGCACCCCACCGTCGTTGTCCAACTGAACCTCGCCTTTAGGGTCCGCTACGGCGACGGCGGCCCAGAAGCCCTTCAACAGTGCCGCTTTGCTCGGCCATGACGCGCCGGCCTCCCTAATCGTCCGACGCAGGACAGCGGCCGCGTCCTTCTTTGTCCACCACACCGAGCCAACCGAGCCGCGCAGTACATCGACCAGGGCGTCTCGCCCGTCCCACTTCTCCAACTTCTTCGAGATCTCAAGCGACTCGAGGGTGTCCGCCGTCACCTCGAACCGTTGCTTGAGTGGCCGCTCGACAGTGATCCGGCGGTATCCGAAATCCTGGGACCGGATGATTTTCAGTTTGCCGTGATCGGGGTGGCTGGCGTCGGCCGCAACCTGAACAGCATCAACATATAGCTTCGTGATGTGGTCGATCTGGGCGTCACTGATTCGTTTGCGTTTGTCACCCAGCGACTTGGGCATCTTCTCCCACTGATCGCGCGCATCGAGCAAGACCACTTGATCTCGTAGCCGTTGGTCCTTGCGATTGGACAGCACCCAAAAGTACGATGAAATACCCGTGTTGTAGAACAACTGATCCGGCAGCGCAACGACGCCTTCAAGCAGGTCCTCTTCCAGGATCCACTTACGGATGTTCGACTCGCCAGACTCTGCCGCACCGGTAAAGAGCGGCGACCCATTGAAAACGATCGCCGTCCGAGCTCCTTTACCCTCGACCGCCTCCATCTTGTCGATCATGTTCTGCAGGAACAGGAATGATCCGTCATTGATTCGCGGGAGCCCGGCACCGAAGCGACCGTACTCCCCGAGCTCGGCCTCGTCTTCGACGAACTCCTTGACCTTCTTCCACTCTACGCCGAACGGCGGATTGGTTAACATGTAGTCGAACTTGCGATCGGCATACGCGTCTTCGGAGAACGAGTTTCCGAATGCGATGTTGCCACGCTGGTGACGCATTAGCATGTCGGCTTGGCACATGGCCCACGCCTCTCCGTTGATCTCCTGCCCGAAGAGGTACACCTCGGCTTTCGGGTTGATCGACTTGATGTGCTCCTCAGCCGCAGTCAGGATGCCGCCGGTGCCACACGCGGGATCCAGGATGTTGATTACCTGACCCTCACCTATGATCGTGTCATAATCCGGGGCGATAACCAGGTTCACCATCAGTTTGATAACTTCGCGCGGGGTGAAGTGCTCGCCGGCGGTCTCGTTCGAATCCTCAGCGAATCTGCGGATCAGGTGCTCGTAAACGTACCCCATATCATGATTTGTGAGCTTATCCAGATCACGCATTCCGGCAAAGCTGCCAACAACGCGGTAGAGCAGCTTCGCATTCACTAGCCGGGTAATCTGATTATCCAGGTCGAAGCGATCCAGGATTTGCCGGACATTCACCGAGAAACCGTTGATGTAGTCGCGGAGATTCCTGGTGACGGTCGTCGAATCGGCTGCGATCGACTCGAAGTCCTGTGCTGATGTGTTGTAGAACGGCAGCTTTGCAGCGCTCTCCAGCAGATGCCGCTTGTTCTGCATGTCAAGGTCTGCGTCACGATCCCGTACTGCGTCGCGCGTCGGCTCCATCACAGCGTCCAGGCGACGGAGCAATGTGAACGGCAGGATGACCTGCCCGTACTCGTGGCGTTTGTAGTCTCCGCGCAGCAGATCGGCGACAGACCAGATGTGGTTTGCCATCTGGGTATGCGTAGGTCCTGAGGTCACAGCTCTCTCGTCTCGCCTTCGATCGGGGCACTATGGTTCTTCGCGGCCAGCGAGTCCGGCGATAGCACACCGGCTGTCAGCCCGCGAACGGTTTCGTTGACGATGCTCGCGCTCAGCTTGGCGAGCGAATTCAGCACCTCTTCCAACCCCCGCAGGCGTCGAAAAGCCGCTCCGTAGCTGCGCTGTTCGTCGATCGTCATGCGCGGGATTCGGCAGCGACGGAGATCGTCACGGCTGAGCCCACCGACCATACTGGCTACCGGCAGCGACGCGGCATCGGCCCATACAAACGTCGCGAGGAAGTATCCGTCCAGCCGTGCCGCATCCAGTTCGATGACCTGCGCGATTCCGGCGTCGTCGGCATCGGTACCGGTCGCGACAACCGGTGGGCGCCCCATCGTGAGCAGGAGCAGATCACCTTCTCGAGGTGTCGAGCCTCTGGACAGGATTGTCAACGCACCACTGCGTTCCAGGTCCGCCAGCGTCACAGACTCGCGTCTAGTCTGCAGTTCGGAAGCACCGAATCGGGGCATTCCCGTGCCGAGCAGAGCGTATAGACCCTGCAGGCGTTCGGTGACCCGCTCTAGGTCGCCAGCCGTCACATCCGCGGGTCCGGCGACATGGTGGCCCGGCAACAGTTCTGCATCGCCGTCGACCAACTCGCTCCGCGGAACAAGGCGGCAGGCGGCCGAACCGCCATCCGCTCTCAACTGCTGCCAGCCCTCGTATTCTTGCGGAATCTCCGCCGCATCCGGAATACCAGACAAGTCAGTCATCCGGACGGATCGCAGCGCTCGCGCGCCAACCGGACGCCGCAAAACCCAGAGGCAGACATCTGAGCGGACCGCCGTTCCCATCCCCTTCGGCAAGGCGACGACATCGCGAAGGGCACCCGAACGCACCAACTCAGCGCGAACCCTCCGACCGGACGGCTGGACACCGGTACGCGGAGAGACCGCGATCACCGCCACGCCGTTCGGACGCAAGAGTGAGTAACAGTGCTGCACCCAAGCCAACTCTGCGTCGCCAGGTCTCGGAATCCCGACCTCTCCCCGGGCATCTGCTTCCTTCACAGGCGCGAGCGGCTGCCGGCCCGACGGCGGCTTGCACACGACTGCTGCAGCGGTTCCCCGGTACTCACGAAACCAGTCGGTACGCAGCGAGTCGCCGATGTGTAGCTCGTACAGAGGAGCACTGAAGTGGCCTCGCAGCCGCGATGCGCCGAGCGTGGCGGCCGCCTCGATCATCTCCTGACCAGCGAGACGGACCTGGTCACCAAAACGGTCGGCGACAGCGATCAACAGCGTCCCATCCGCGCATGCCGGGTCCACGATCACAGGCAGGTCAGCAGCATCGCCGGGTTCCGCCTCAGCACCCGGCGGGAGAACGTCCGCACCCAAATGCGGCAGCAAGGAGACCATGACCTTGGCGAGCAACTCCCCGGCGGTCAGGTCTACCACCGACGCACCCGCCGGATCGACATGACCAAGGATGCGCGTTCCGGTTCCCGTGTAACCCGAAGTCGCAAGCTGATCGGCCTTGCCTGTCGAGACCAGCCACGCTTCGACCTCCGCCCGGGAGAACGTCGGCCTAAGCTCGGTTCCCCCAACAGGCTGAGGGAAATCCGGGTACCGAGCACGCCAATTGGATACAGCGGCACGACCGACGTTGGTCATCCGAGCAATCGCGGCGGCGCTCAGCACATCGGACCGGTTCGAGCTCACCCAAGGGAACGCTACTGCATAGAGGCCACCCGGGCAACAGCTGTGTACATAAACGTCAATGTTCACAGATGAATCGCTCTGAGCCGCGTGACTGTGCCGGCATCTGCACGTTGTCATTGATGCCATTCCATCACTCAGCAGACACGAGGGGGAGGTTCCAGTCTCATGGTCAGCGAGTCTCAGCCGGGTGCACCCGTCGTCGCGCGAAGGATGCGGATCCCTGGCACCGCACGTCCTCACGCAGAGGTCCTCAGAGAGGTGCAAGCATTCAACAACGGAATCCGAGCACCGTTCAAGATCTTCTATGGTCACGACCCGAACAAGCTGCACAGATGGCGGATCAAGCTTGACTGCGGATCCGTCGAGGAATGCCTGACCTACGGTGAACCTCCCAACAAATGTCCGATGCGGGATACCCTCACGGGCGTTCCCCTGCCTCTCGGACAGCGACTTTGCAAGAGCCATGCTGCCGGGCCTGCGCCGTACAGGACTATCGACGATTGGCTTGAACGCAGCGAGGTTATCTTCCCTCCTGATCCGGTCGAACCGAAATACGATCTTGCGCCCGGAATCTGGCAACTCATGCGAAAGGACTACGAGCGCACTGTCGCCTACTGGACCGTCAAACTGTCCTGCAGTCACCAAACCAAGGTGGTCACGGACCTGGGCTGGAGACCGGGCGACGAACCTAGGACCACGGCAGAGCGTCAGCGCGAAATGCTGGAGGAAAACGAAGCCGACCGGCTGCTGAATCCGGAACCCGATGTCGAGGAGCAGATGATCCGCGACCATCTGAGGCGCATGCTGAATGACGGCTGGCCGAGTCCAAGCCCAGAGGCACAGTGCTCGACATGCTCGTACGCCCGCTGGATCGTCGGATATCAGAGTCTGGATTGGCTGGTGCCGCGTCCGAAGCCACCGAATCCGAGGCCACCCAAACGCGAATTGCTCACCAACCGGCTCAACAAGCTCGAAGCCGACGCAGCCGAACTCAGGCGCGAACTCGAGCAGCTCCCCTGACAGGGCTCAGCAGTCTCCAGTTGCCCGGCTCGACCGGCTACGGACGATGATGCGGGTGCCGCAGTTCCGCCGCGAGGGTGCAGCCCATTTCGGTCAGCTCCTCAGATCGAGGTTTCTCACTTCAGTGCCTGCAGAAGGCCCGTGATCGCAGTGACTGCCGCAACCGCCGCCGTCATGACCTTGACCATCCTCCGGGCAGGTGACGAGATCTTGCCAGCACGAATCCATTCGGTCGTGGCCGCGACCTCGCGGAGTTGCACCCACTCAGGATCGAGCCGCCCGAGGACTGCACGAATCGCCTGCTTGAGCTCCGCAGTTGCAACGACAGCGGAGCCGGAAACCGCCTGCTCACGCAGAGCGGCAAATAGGGAGTCAGCCGCCTTCAGCCCCGCGTTCGGGTCGACGGCAGGCGTCGCGCCGAGAGTCCCGGCGAGCGAAACCTGCAGGTATGGCAACGCGTCCAGGAGATCTGCGCCGCCCGGGCCGAGGTGCAGTGAGTACCGCGTTGGAACCACCCGCTGGACAAGCCCACGAAGCGGCTGCCCTGCACCGCGCCCCAGGGCGATGGCGACACCGACGAGGAACCGGGCGTCCGCCATTCGCCGATCGAGATATCTCATCGCTCCGACACCCACGGACACCACCAGCACGGCCGCCAGGCCACCACCAATCGCACCAGAAGGATCGGCTCCCCGGATGGCAGTCACAGCGAACCACATCATGATCGCGTCGAACAAGCTCACGCCGCACAGCGCCGTCCACAGATCCCATCGCGCCAGAAGTCGAAGGCCGTCCCGCACTTCGTCCGGCTTCAACCCGCACACCCACCTGACGCGGCCTGGGCTGAGATGCGTCCTGACGCCAACGCACATGCAGAACACCATCGTTGCCAGCGATACGACCACGCAGATCGCGAACGCCAAACCATAGATTCCGTTGGTCAACCGCAAGCTCGAAACGACGACGACGTACATCATGAGGATCGTTCCTGTCACCGCCCACCAGGTGAAGGTGACGTACGCAGCGAGGTTTCGAGGCGCGCCAACGACCCGTCGCCGGTACCAACGATCGGCCAACGGCAGCGGCCATGCATGCAGCCCGTACCGGAATGCAGCGCAGGACCCGACAGGCACAAGCACCAACGCGCACGCGCTAAGAATTCTCAGAACCACACTATTTCCTCGCCTTCGAAAGCGCAGAGCGCACTATTGACAACCGTCCAACATGGGCATCGGGCAACAACTCCGAAGGGGGACACCCCGATCACGCCTCTCGGCGTTCTCTACGGTCCCTCCGCAGGAGCACTGTTGTTCTCGCGCGGCGCACAGCCTCGATAAACTACACCGAGATACGAATCCGTCACTCAACGGCGTAAGGAAGGGAGTGTAAATCCCCATGGCCAGTGAGACCGAACCGGACATACCCGTAGTCGCACGGAAGGTGCATATCTCCGGCATTGCTCGCCCCCGCGCAGAGGTTCTCAGAGGAGCCGATGAGTTCAGCGAGCGGATTGCGCCGTCGTCCCAGCTCGGCTATAAGTACGACCGGAACAGGCTGTGGAGGTGGCAGAGCAAGCTTGACTGCGGATGTGTTGAGGAGCGTCTGACCCACGGTGAAGTACCTTCCGAACGCCCATTGCGAAACTTTCTCCACGGCGGCACGCTGCCCCCCGGGCAACGACTCTGCTTGAAGCATGACCACCAGCCAACACCCTTCAGGGCCATCGACGAGTGGCTTGAGCGTCGCGTGGTCACCTTCCCGCCCGATCCGGTCGAACCGAAATACAATTTCGAGCCTGAACTCTGGCAAGTCTTCCGGAACGACCACGAACACATCTGCGCCCGGTGGACTGTGCACCTGTCCTGCGATCACCAGACTGAGGTGACCACACCCCTGGAGTGGAAGCCGGGCGACGAGCCCCGTCGATTGGCGACACCAGAGCATCAGCGCGAAATGATCGATGAGGCTGAAACCTCCTGGGCGTCGGAGCCGGACCCCGATGCCCAGGAGCAACTGGAACGCGATCACTGGCACCGAAGGCTGAACGACGGCTTTCCAGTTCCGGACCCGGAGGCGCGCTGCTGGGCCTGCTCCTACGCTCGCTGGATCGTCGGCTATCACAGCCTGGGCTGGCTGGTGCCACGACAGAAGCCGAAGCCATCCAAACGTGAACTACTTACCCGCCGACTCAACAAACTCGAAGCCGACGCTGCCAAAGTCAGGCGCGAACTCGAGCAACTTTCCTGAGCCCCTTGTCGGTGGCTCGGCGGGAAGGGGTTGCTCGGCTCGACGAGCTGGTGGGGCCGAAGGCTTAGTAGGCCGCCAGGAAGGTTTTGGTGAGGGCTGCGGGGTTGAGGG
>NZ_SMKX01000038.1 GCF_004349055.1 Kribbella antibiotica | reverse complement strand
AAGAGACAACCCCTCCCACGCGCCCCAGTCGACGCGCGGGTCGATCGTCGCGGCTGCGGCCGCCGCGGGTGAGGTCTGTCCCAGTACGGCGGCGCTCAGCGGCGCAGCGACGATCGAGCCCAGCACGGTACGACGGCGCATGTGCGTTCCTCCAGGGGGCGGTCCGGCAGGTAGCTACCGCGACCCTAGTCGCACCGAACGTAGTTGCCCACCCACGCAACGACCACCAACTCAGCGCTCCCGCAGGGGCGGCAAGGTCGGCCCCGGGTGATGCATGAGCACCAGGTCGCCATCACGGATGACCAGGTCGGTCGGGCGGTGCTTGAGCTCAGGATCGTCGTACGGCGCCAGTGTCCATTCCGTCGGCTGGTTGTCGTGCAACTGGTAGACATCGGCCTTCGACGTCAGATGCGGAGCGATGGTGCCGGTCGTGCTGACGGTCACGTTGCGCGGGATGCGATCCACCAGCCGGTTCGCAGCCGCCGCGAACTCCGCCGGCTTCCCCGGCCCGTTGGGAATCGAGGACTGCATGAAATAGGTGAAACAGACGACCGAGAGCCCGGCAGCGAAGAGCGGCAGTAACAAACGACGCCGGCGCCCCACCCAATAAGGCCGAAGCAGAACAAGCCCGTGGATCATTGCGCAGAACACGATCGGCATCAGCACGGCGTCATAGTGGTAGTTCGGAAGCCAGTAGAGCACGTTCGTGCCACCCAATCGCCAGCCCAGCGTCGGCAGCAGCAGCAGTATCAGCGGCGACCGCAAGGCCACGAAAAGCGTTGGCAGCAAGATCATTCCGACCAGCCACAGCTTGTCCGTCGAGAACAGCGCACCGTTCAACCCAGGCGCCGCTCCCTCGAGCCCGCCCTTCCCGAAGTAGCGATAGTTGTTGTAGGGACTGAACGCCGGAACGATCACCAACACACTGAGCAGGGACGCCGCCGTCCCGCCAATCGCAGTGAAAACCCCGAGCCGCCGGGTCTCCGGACGCAGTGCGATCAGAAACCCCAGTACGGCGAGCGTCAGCCCGAGGTCCTCCTTGACCAGCACCAACGGCGCCGCAATCGCAACCGCCCGCCCCGCGCGACCGTGCAGAAACTCAACCATTGCGAAGGCCAGCAGCGGCATGGCGAACGCGATCTCGTGGAAGTCGAACACGAGCCCGTGGAGCAGTCCCCAGGAGAAGCCGTAACAGATCCCGATCACCACGCCGATCTTGGCGCCGAGCGTCGTACAGGCGAGTCGTGTGATCGGGTAGACCGAGGCGGCGAAGAGCAGCGCCTGGGCGACCAGCAGCGTCTCGGCCATCGGGAAGATGCGATGGAACGGCGCCAGCACGGCCAGGATCGGGTGAAAGTGATCGCCGAGCAGGATCATGTTGGGATCCCGGATCGTCGAGACCGGAAGGTGGCCGTGCGCGTAGCTGTGCACCGCCTGGTCGAAGATGCCGAGATCGAAGGCGCCGGTCCGGTAGGACCAGTGCTGCAGCAGCACGAACCAGGTGTAGAAGGCCGCGAACCCACTGGCCAGTACCGCGGCCGGCCACGGCTGCGCGCGTCGTCCCACGATCGGGACGGCGACACGGGCGAAGCGGTCGGCTCGGAGCAGCATCATGTCCCGGAGTATGGGAAAGTGTTGCCCAAGGCAACCTGAAGCAAGCTGAAGATTTCTTCAGCAGGAGCCTGGGAAGGTGCGAACCTGGACTCGTGCGGCTACTGGTGGTGGAAGACGAGCAACGACTCGCAGCGGCGGTGAAGTGGGGACTGGAGTCCCACGGCTTCACCGTGGATGTCGTGCACACAGGTCCGGACGCGCTCTGGGCCGCCGAGGAGAACGAGTACGCGGCGATCATCCTCGACGTGATGCTGCCCGGGCTGAACGGATTCCGCGTTTGCGCGAGCCTGCGCCGTACCGGCATCACGACTCCGATCATGATGCTGACCGCCAAGGACGGCGAGTACGACCAGGCCGAAGGGCTGGACACCGGTGCCGACGACTACCTGACCAAGCCTTTCTCGTACGTCGTTCTGGTCGCGCGGATCCGGGCGCTGTTACGGCGCAGCGGTTCGGTCCGGGCCGAGCTCGAGGTCGGCGACCTGGTGATCGATCCGGCTGCCCGCAGTTGCCGGCGGGGAGAGACCGCGATCGAGCTGACCGCGCGCGAGTTCGGCATCCTGGAATGCCTGGTCCGGCGTCGCGACGTGGTCGTGACGAAACGCGAGATCCTCGAGCAGGTGTGGGACGCGAACTACGACGGCGACGTGAACGTGGTCGAGGTCCACATCAGCGCCTTACGCCGCAAGATCGATCAGCCCTTCGGTCGCAAGACCCTCGAGACCGTCCGCGGCATGGGCTACCGGCTGACGGGCAGTGCGAGTGTTTAGGATCTCGACCGCGGCCCGGGTGGCCATCGTCGCCGGACTGGTCGCGACCCTCCTCGCGGAGGGTTTCGCGTTCTGGATCCGTCACGAGGTCTACAGCTCGCGCTACGACGTCCTGCAAGAGCGAGCGCGAGCAGCGGGCGAGCTGATCATCTCCAATATCTGGATCGTGTCCGCCGCGCCCGACAAGCCGCCGCTGCTTTCCTTCCCCCGCACCGAAGAGCTGTACGAGGTGGTCGACAGCTATGGACGGAGGCTGGACGTCTCCACTGAGGTGCGAGCGTTTCAGAAAGGCCGCCCGCTGCAGGCTGTGCCGGGGATGTCGAGGGGCAGTCGAGTCAGAGTGGCTCCCTGACTTTCGGCGCGCCCGACCCGGAGGCGCTGCAGAAGGCCTGCGATCCGGCGCTGGGACAGCCGACTTCGGAATGTCAGACCGAGAGCAGACTGTCCGGTCGCCAGGTCAAGATCTATCGCAGGGTACTGCCGATCCAGCAGGCGTCGCGGGTCGACCAGAGTGCTGTCAAAGGGCGCCTCCGTGGAACCCTGGCGGTGACCGTCTTCATTGTGCCGTTCGAGGCCGAGGACGCAGTCGCCGAGGTGGACCAAGTGCTGCAGTCGGCGCTGCCGGTGGCTGTTGTGCTGATCATGCTGGGCGCGTACGTCGGGACGCGGACTGCGCTGCGGCCGGTGGAGCGGATGCGGGCGCAGGCGGCGGCGATCAGTCAACGCAACCTGCACGAGCGGGTCCCGGTGCCGCCGACCGGTGATGTGGTGGCGCGGTTGGCGACCACGTTGAACGAGACGCTGGCGCGACTGGAAACTGCCGCCGAGCAGCAGCGCGGCTTTGTCGCCGACGCGGCTCATGAGCTCCGCAGTCCGATCGCCAGTCTGCGCGCGATTCTCGAGGTCGCCAACGAGCATCCGGAGCGGGCCGACTGGCCCCAGGTGAGTGGCACGGCCATCGAAGAGACCAAGCGTCTGCAGAAACTGGCCGACGACTTGTTGCTGGTCGCCAAGCTCGACGCTGAGCCCCGCACGAACACGCAGTCCGTGGACCTGGCCGAGCTGGTACGGCGGCAACTCGCAGCGCGCGTGGACGAGGGGCCCACCCTCAGCTTCGAGGCAGCGGACTCTGTCCTTGTGACCGGTGATGCCGGGCAGCTGGATCGGCTCGTCCGCAATCTGGTGGACAACGCGATCCGGCACACCCGCACCATGGTTGCCGTCAGCATCGAACAGTTACACGGCAACGTCGTACTGCAGGTCGACGACGACGGCGCTGGGATCCCGGAACCCGAGCGGGAGCGAGTCTTCGAGCGGTTCACCCGCCTGGACGAAGCCCGCAGCCGTGATGCGGGTGGTGCGGGGCTCGGCCTCGCGATCGCCCGGGAGATCGCGCTCCGTCACCACGGCACCCTGACCGCAGCCGAGGCACCCAGCGGCGGAGCGCGCTTCACGCTCGTGCTACCTCAGGTGTGATCCTGGATCCGCTCCGGCGTGATGCGGATGACGACTCGCTCGATCTCGGGCGGTAGGGCGACGTACTCCTCAGCGGCCGCCGGACCGTCGTACTTGATGGCGAGGGTTTGGGCCAGTTGGCGGTCCGTGTCGGGAGTGATGGCGGCCTTGCCGCGGACCTCGACCCAGCGGCCTGCGTCGGCCTTGTCGACGACCAAGATGCTGGTGCGGGGATCGGCGAGCAGGTTGCGGGTCTTGAGGCGGACGGCGTCGGAGGAGATCACGACGTCGTTGTCCTCGCGGCCGACCCAGACGACCGTGTTCAACGGCGCACCGGAGGCGGTGAGGGTCGTGAGCACTCCGACATTGGTGTCGTCGAGGAGGCTGCGGGCGGCTTCGGAGAGTTCGGCTGGCATCCTGCGAGGCTAGCCGGACGGGCGGTCAATCTGGACCGAACGGCTAGAGAATGAGACGCGACGCCCGGAAATGTCTGTAGGTGCTGGCAGACTCGGGAACATGCGATGGGACCGAGCGGTGCTGTTCAAGCTGGCGACGAATGAGCGACTGGAGCAGATAGTCAAGGAACTGCCAGGCGGCGAGGAGCAAGCCTGGCGAGCAGCCTCACGGTACGTCGCCGGTCGGACGCGAGACGAGGCGTTGCAGGTGGCCGAGGCGCAGCAAGCTCTCGGTCATGGCGTGAGTATCGACCTGTTCGGTGAGCTGTCGATCGACGCGGCGGACGCGGATCGGGTCGTGGACGAATACCTGGAGCTGGCCAAGCTGACGACGGCCTGGTTGTCGCTCGACCTTTCGCATCTTGCGGTCGACGTGGACCCGGCGGGAGCGGCCGATCGGGTGGTGCGGATTGCCGAGGCGCTGCCCGCCGGTCGCAGGCTGCAGATCGGCGCCGAGGACATCGGCCGCACGGACAGGATCCGCGATTGCGTTCTCACGGTTGCCGGTCGCGGACTGGGTGACCAGCTCGGCGCGACCGTCCAGGCCAACCTGAAACGGTCGCCCGATGACATCGACGCACTGGCCGAGGCCGGCGTACAGGTCCGGTTGGTGAAGGGTGCGTATGTCGAGCCGGCCGGAGCCCACCCGTACGGCGAAGCGACGGACGTCGCGTATTTGCGACTGGCCCATCAGCTCGCCGAGCGGGGTGCCGACTGGTCACTCGCGACGCACGACGGGCGCTTGCGGGAGGCCGTTCTGCTTGCCCTGGGCAACGTCCCCGTCGAACAGTTGCTCGGGATTCGGCCCGAGGTGCTCGCCCAACTGCACGAGCGTGAGATCGCTACCCGCGTCTACGTGCCCTACGGCCCGGCCTGGTTCCGGTACTGGCTTCGTCGCGTCGCCGAGTCCCGTGGTGCCTAGCAGCAGTGTCAGCAGCGGCCCGGTCATGGCGGTGGTGACGAGTGCCATCACGACCAGCAACGAGTAGAGATAGCCGTCGATGATCCCGAGCTGCAGGCCAAGACTGAGCACGATGAGTTCGGTCAGGCCCCGGGTGTTCATCAAGCTGGCCAGTACGGCGGCCTCGCGGTGTGGCTTTCGGCCGAGTCGGGCGCCGAGATAGGCGCCACCCAGTTTGCCGACGATGGCGGCAGCCAGGATCAGTGCGAGTTCGCCGAGGCCGGCGGCGGTCAGGCCGGAGAGGTTGACCTGGAGACCTGCCATCACGAAGAAGATCGGCAGCAGCAGCGTGGTGCTGAAGGTGTCGACGCGCTCGTGGATGACGTGGGTGAGCCGCTCCGCGCCGGCCCGCGGCATCAGGACGCCGAAGAAGAACGCACCGAAGATGAAGTGCAGCCCGAGCCACTCTGTGCACGCGGCGGAGAGCAGCAGGCCGGCGATCACGGTCACGATGCCGGTCAGGCTCGGCTCTCGGAGAGCCAGCCGACGCAGCAGCGGCCGGACCACGAACAGCATGACGAGCAGGTAGGGCACGACCAGGATCAGTCGCCACTGGTGTTGCGACGCGCCAAGCGTGGCGATCACGCCGGCGAGAATCGTCCACGCGGCGAGGTCAGCCAGTGCCGCACAGGTCAGCGCGAGTCCACCGATCTCAGTGCGATGCAGGTTGCGGTCGCGCAGAATCCTGGCCAGGACCGGGAACGCGGTGATCGACAGCGCCGTACCGATGTAGAGGGCGAAACCGGGCATCGAGCTGTCCGGCTCCCGCAGGACGAACGCGATCCCGAAGCCGATCCCGAACGGCAGCACGATCGCGCCGATCGAGGTGGTCAGCGCGGCGGTCGAGTTGCCGCGGACCTTGCGGTGGTCGAGTTCGAGGCCGACCAGGAACATGAACACCGCGACGCCGAGGTTGGCCAGCGCGGACAGCAGCGGCCGGGTGTCGGCCGGGAAGAGCGCCTTCGACAGCCCACCGTGGAACAGCGTCGGGCCGAGCAGGATGCCGGCCGCCATCTCACCGATGACGCGGGGCTGCCGGAGGCGCTCGGCCAAGCTTCCGGCCAGCCGCGTGGCCAGCAGGATCAGCGCCAGATCGACGAGGAGAAAGTAGGCCTGATGCGTCGTCACGTGCCTCAACCATCCTTGGGTGACAAACTCGGAAATTTCTGGGAAATTCCCTGGACGGGATCGGGTGGTCCGCTAAGTACGGGCGTTCAGCAGCCTAAGCAGGCACATGGTTGACGGAGAAAAGTATCGCGTTACGTAATTCCCCCATCCGGTCGCTGATCGGCTGTCCAGCGGATCCGGTGAAAACCGTATGACGTTTCAATTCCGGGCGAGTGACGCCATGTGTAATTCGGTCAGGACTGCCCGTTCCGGCTCGCCGCCGCCTGGAGAGCGAGTGACACTGGTCGAGTGGGCCCAGAAGCGGAGAGCGACCAGACGTGCCAGATGTGTGGTGGCCCGCTGCCTGTTGCCCGTCAGAACGGGCCGCGGGCAGGCCGCCCGGCGCAGTACTGCTCCAACGCCTGTCGCCAGCGCGCCTTCCGGCATCGGACCGGTTCCGGATCCGGGGCTAGCCGCTGGGATGGGCAGCCAGGCGATCGTTTCGTCGGTCGCCGCCGCGAGCTGAACCTGCTCGGCCAGCAGCTGCGAGCGAGCAGACTGGTGACCCTGACCGGCCCCGCGGGCGTCGGCAAGACCCGTACGGCGCGGGAGTTCGTCGCCTCGCTCGGCGCCGTACCGCGGTACATCGTGGCGCTGGATTCGGTCAGCCAACCGGCCCAGGTGCTGGCCGCGGTAGCCGCGACGCTCGGCGTCGACGGACGTCGGCAGACCACGCTGGAGGCGGTCGTCGAGCAGCTCTCGGTGAACCGGAGCCTGCTCGTCCTCGACAACTGTGAGCACCTCCCAGAGGCCTGCGCCGAGCTGATCGAACGCCTCCTCAACCGCTGTCCGCGCCTGCGCGTCCTCACCACCAGTCGCGAGCCGCTGCGCGCCCGCGGCGAGATGGTCGTCCGCCTCGGCGTCCTGCCGCTGCCCAAGGAAGGACAGTCGGTCGCCAAGGACAAGGTGCTCGCGACCGATGCGGCCCGGCTGTTCGTCGATCGGGCCGTGGCGAGTGATCCCGAGTTCGTGGTCACCGAGCGGAACGCACCTCTGATCGCACAGATCTGCTGTCGTGTCGACGGCCTGCCGCTGGCGATCGAGCTGGCCGCGCGCCGGGTCAGCTCAGTCCCGCTGGACGAAGTGCTGGCCGGTCTCACCGACCAGCTCGGCCTCCTCACCGACGGCATCCGGACCGGTCCGCTGCGGCACCGCGAGCTGCGGGCCGCGATCGCCTGGAGCTACCGCCTGCTGAGCGACAACGAGCGGCTGGTCTTCCGCCGGATCTGCGTGCTGGAGAGCGAGTTCGACGTACAGGCTGCTGCGGATGTTGTCGGTCCGGTCGTGGCGACTCAGCGGGTGCTGTGGTCTCTTGAGGCGAAGTCGCTGGTCCAGCGCGTCATCCCGGCCGAGCAGGACCGACCGCGGTTCCGGTTGCTCAACACCGTCAGGAACTACGGCCTGGAGCGGCTGACCGCCGACGGCGAACTGATGGATACCCGGGACCGCCTCGCCGACCGCTTGGCGCGGGTCGCTGCACCGACGGTCAGCAGTCTCTTCTTCGGCGGTTCGGGTTCCGAGGAGATCGTGCAGGAGCGCGACAACCTGGTCGCCGCGGCCGAGCACACCGCGGATGGCGCCGACGAGCGGCACACCGTGCTGGCGGTCGCACTCGCGCGGATGTCCTGGCACCTGCAGCAGACCTCGGCCGGCAGCGACCTGCTCCGGCGGGCGATCGCGCTCGACCCAGACCGCCGTACGGCGCATCACTGCGATCTGTTGTCGACGCTCGCTTGGCTCACTGCGCTCAACCGCGATTACGCCGCGGCGTTCCAGTTGGCGATCGAAGCCGTCGGGCTCGCCGCACGACGCGACGTACCGGCGCAGCTCACGCGAGCGCTGGACGTGCTCGGGCGAATCCACCTCTTCCGCGACGAGTTCGCGCAGGCCGTCGAGGCATACCGAGGCTGCGTCCGGTACGCCGATGCTGACTACCGACCGATGTGTCTGCGGAACCTGTCCTGGGCGTTAGTGCTGGCAGGCGATGTGGATGAGGCCGAGGTGATCATGGCGCAGGCCGCCGCGGACGATTCGGTCGTCCTGTCGTTGCGGATGCGAGGTGCGTTGATGCACACGTCCGGCCTGCTCCAGTTGGCGGCGGACGACGTTGCCGCCGCCGACCGGACGTTCGCTGCCTCGCTGAAAGCCACTGCGGCGCACAGCTACTACGCGACCTACTCGATCGAGGCGATGGCACTGGTGGCCGGTCGGCAGGGCGACAGCTATCGCGCGTCCATCCTGTTCGCCGGGGCCGCAGCAACCCGTGAGCGGCTCGGCCTGGATCCAGAACCGGCTTGGCAGCGCCGGCTCGATACCGCCGCCGGGCTGGTCGCGGCCGCTCTCGGTCGGACTCGAACCGAATCCGCGGTCGCCTACGGCACGGACCTGAAGCTCGACCACCTGGTCGCCTACGCACTGCGCCGGCATCACGAGGCCGAGGTCTCGACGGATGTTCCCGAACTCCTCGGCAACCCGCTGACCGATCGCGAACTGCAGATCGTCGCGCTGGTCGCGGCCGGGATGACGAACCCGCAGATCGCCAGCCGCCTGCGGATCTCCGCCAGCACGGTGAAGACCCACCTGGCCGGCATCCGGAACAAGCTCGAGCTGCGATCCCGGACCCAGATAGCGGTTTGGTACACCTCCGTGCGGCAGGTTTCGTAACGGCGTAGCCGCTTGGTCGATACCGGCGGGCGAGCGAATCGGCAAGGATCGATTCATTGCAACACCTTCTTTTCGCATCGTGGAATTCCACAGTGCGGAAAAGCCGCCCCCCAGAATCGCCGCCCCAGAATTGCCTTCGAATGAGGCCGTTATGACTTCTCTCGAGACACGTGCGCCGCGGGACAAACGGTCCGCTGCCTGCCCCCGCGAACTCAGCATCTACTCACTCACCACCGGGAACGGCGCCGGCCGTGCCCGGGAGCTCTTCCAGGCGCTCGCCGACCGCGGCCCGGTGCACTGGGACCCGTACGTCGCCGCCTGGCTGATCTGCGGTGTCGCCGAAGTGACGACCGCACTCGCTGACGACCGGTTCTCGTCGTACCGCTCGGCCTATACCCAAGGCGAATCTCCCGCCGACGGTGAAGTCGACCTGAACGCGGTCGCGGCCCGGATGCTGCTGCTGAAGGACGGCGAGGAGCACCTGCGCCTGAAGCGCGTCGTACAAGCTGTGCTGTCACCGCGCAGAGTTAAGGCCCTCGAGCCGTGGATGCGCGAGCTCGCCGCTGAACTGCTTCCCGCCGGCTCCGGACCGATGGACTTCGCCGGAACTGTAGCGAGAGACTTTCCCCTGCAGGTGCTGGCGAAACTGCTCGGCATTCCGGCCGGCGATCTCCCGATGGTGCTCGCCGGTTCCGACGCAATGACTGAGATCGTCGGCGGTCTGAACCCGACGCTGGACGAAGACGTCCACCGCAAGGCCCGCCGCCTGCACGACTATGCGCTCGACCTGATCGCCGACCGCCGCGCCAATCCACGTGATGACGGCACGAGCGACTTCGTGGTCGCTGCGGACGCAGCAGGCGGTTTCGGCGATGAGGACATCGCGGCCAACCTCGTCATGCTGATCGCTTCTGGCCACCAGACGCTGCCGGGCTTTCTCACGTTGTCCTTGCAGGACTCGTTCGAGAACGGGCTTCGTTCGGTGCCCGAGGCAATGGCTCACGTGACCCCATCGCGTTTCGTCGGCCGGGTCGTCACCGAGCAGGTCGAACTCGGTGGATGCCTGCTCGAGCCCGGCGACGCGGTCGTCGTCCTGCTGGCTTCGGCGAACTGGTCGCTACCTCCGGCCGAACCCGGAAAACCGTTACGGCACTTGGCTTTCGGTCACGGCCGGCACCGCTGTGCGGGCGCCGCGATGGCCGAGCTGGAAGCTGCCGTGATGTTCGACCAGTTCGCTGCCGTCTGCCCGGTTTCCGGTCACGGTACGCCGACTCTCAACACCGATGTGAATCTCCCCGCACTCACCAGTCAACTGATCGAACTGCCCGAGCACGTCCAGACCTCGGAGGATTGCAATCGTGGAAACCACTGACAACCGGATCAAGAACGTCGTCATTCTCGGCGGCGGAACAGCGGGCTGGATGACAGCCGCCTACCTGGGCAAGGCGCTGCAGGGCACCACGACGATCACGGTGCTGGAGGCGCCCGCCGTACCGCGGATCGGGGTCGGTGAAGCGACCATTCCGAACCTGCAGTCGGCCTTCTTCGACTTCCTCGGCATCCCCGAGGAGGAGTGGATGCGCGAGTGCAACGCGAGCTTCAAGGAGTCGATCAAGTTCGTCAACTGGAGCACCCCGGGTGCCGGCGAATCCACTCCGCGGCTGCGCGCCGACGGCAAGCCGGACTACTTTTACCACGCGTTCGGGCAGCTCCCGAACCATGACGGCATACCGCTGTCGCACTACTGGTACAACGACCACGTCAACGGCCGCACCGACCGCGACTTCGCCTTTGCCTGCTACCCGGTCACGCCGGCCATGGACGCGCACAAGTCGCCGCGACGCCTCGACGGAACCCGGGTCGCCAGCTATGCCTGGCATTTCGATGCCAACCTGGTCGCCGCGTTCCTCTGCAAGTTCGCCGTCGAGAAGCAGGGCGTCGTACACATCAGTGACCAGATGACCGAGGCTGTTCAGGACGAGCGTGGTTTCGTCACCGCCCTGAAGACCAAGGACGGCCGGACCGTCGAGGGCGACCTGTTCGTCGACTGCTCGGGCTTCCGCGGCCTGCTGATCAACAAGGCGATGGCCGAGCCGTTCATCGACATGAGCGACCACCTGCTCAACGACAGCGCAGTCGCCACCCAGATTCCGCATGACGACGCAGCCAACGGGGTCGAGCCGTTCACCTCGGCGATCGCGATGTCGGCGGGCTGGACCTGGAAGATCCCGATGCTCGGGCGCTTCGGCACCGGCTACGTGTACTCCTCGAAGTTCGCCAGTGAGGACGACGCGACCGCGGAGTTCAGCAAGATGTGGGGACTCGACCCGAAGAACACCGACTTCAACAAGATCCGGTTCCGCGTCGGCCGCAACGAACGCGCCTGGGTGAAGAACGTGGTCAGCGTCGGCCTCGCCTCCTGCTTCGTCGAGCCGCTGGAGTCGACCGGCATCTACTTCATCACCGGCGCCCTGTTCCAGCTGGCGAAGAACTTCCCGAACCTCGACTTCGACCCGGTGCTGATCAAGCAGTTCAACGCCGAGATCGAGACGATGTTCGACGACACCCGCGACTTCATCCAGGCGCACTTCTACTACTCGCCGCGCACCGATACCCCGTTCTGGCAGGCCAACAAGGAGCTCTACCTGGCCGAGGGCTTCCAGGAGAAGGTGGCGATGTACAAGTCCGGCATGGTCGTGAACATGCCGATCATGGAAGAGGGCGGCTACTACAAGAACTTCGAGGCCGAGTTCCGGAACTTCTGGACCAACAACAACTACTACTGCGTCCTGGCCGGGCTCGGCGTGTTGCCGGACCGTCCGATGCCCGCGTTGGCTTACCGGCCGGAGTCGGTCGCCGGAGCAGAGCCGCTGTTCGCGGAGCTGCGTCGCAAGCAGGAGGCGTTGGTCGAGTCGCTGCCGTCCACGTATGAATACCTGACCCACTTCCACGGTAAATGAGTAGCCGGGTGCGGGTCGGGATCATCGGCGCCGGCGCCGCCGGGACCAGCGTGCTCGACACGCTGACCCCGGACCGGGTCGACGTCACTGTCTTCGATGGTGGCCCAGGCTTCGGCCCCGGCCGGGCCTACCGTCCGGGCAGTACGGCGGCATTGGTGAACCTGCCCGCATCCAAGATGTCGCTACGCCCGGAAAACCCGCGACACTTCGCCGACTGGCTCGGCGAGGGGCAACCGGAGTTCGTCAGTCGCGAGCTCTACGGCGATTATCTGACCGAGGTCTTCGAGAAGGCAGCGGGCCGGACCGCAGCCACGACAATCTCCGAGGATGTCGTCGCCATCGAGCGGCACGCAGACGGGTACGTCGTGTTCACCGAGCGAGCCCGGTTCGCATTCGACGCGATATTCCTCTGCGTCGGCAACGCGGGCCCAGCCGACGTCTACAACCTCTCCGGTACGGCGGCCTTCGTGCCGGACCCGTATCCGCTCTCCGAACTGACGTTGCCCACGGAGGCATCGGTCACCGTGGTCGGCGCCGGACTGTCCGCGGTTGACGCCGTCCTGGAGCTGGAGCGGCGCGGTCATAAGGGACGTATCCGGGTCGTCTCCCGCAGCGGCTACCTACCGGGGGTGCGGGACACGGCGTCGACCGTGGTGTTGCAGCGGGCCGATGGCGGTCGCGTCAAGGGGCTGGCGGGCAGCCTGCGTCTGCTGGATCTGCACCGGATCCTCGCCGAAGAATTTGTTGCCCAAGGCATCCAGCTTGCAGACCTGTGGCGTGAGTTCCGCGCTGACGAACGACCGGCAGAGCGGTTGCGCCGTCAGCTGCAGCAAGTGCAGGCTGGCGATCCGGCCCTGCCGACCTTCTTGACTGTCGCTGGCTTGCTGCTGGAAAGCCAGGCGTGGCAACTGTTTGACGACACCACCCGCACGGTCTTCCTCCAGCGCTGGCACGGGCTCGTCAGCACGTTGTGCGCGCCCATGCCGGTAGCGACGGCCGAACGGCTGGTCGCGCTCCTCGACACCGGCCTGCTGCGGATCTCGGGCGGGCTTACCGCAATCCGCCCGCACCACAGCGGTTACACCGTGACCACGACTCAAGGCGACTTCGAGACGTCGTACGTGGTCAACACTGTTCGTCCGCAGCCCGTGCATCTGCCCCGGCGGGCTGCGGACCTCCTCACCAGCCTGACAGCTGCCGGCCTGGTCACTTCCCATCCGCTGGGTGGACTGCGGCTTGATGTCGAGACCTGCGCCGCTGCGCCTGGCCTCTACGTACTCGGCGAGCTTGCCGGCGGCGAGTTGTACGTCGAGACGACCGTTCTGACTGCGATCACCCACCGCGTCCGGCAGGCGGTCCACCACCTGCTCGGCGGCCTGCCGAAAGGAACCTCATGATCAGGACACATGCCGGGACGATCCCGGCCCTCATCGAGGACCGGATCTGGCGCACCCCGGACCAGCTGTGTCTCAGCGGCCCGGACGGCGACCTCAGCTACCGGCAGGTCGACGAGCTGACCACCGCTGTGGCCAGGCGACTCGCCGATGCGGGCGTCGAGCCCGGTGAGATCGTCGCGGTCGACGCGCCCCGGTCGACGCTGGGCGTCTGCCTGGCCCTGGCCGTCTGGCGGGCAGGGGCGGGCTTCCTGCTCTTCGATCAGATGCAACCAGAGCTCCGGCGACAGGAGCTGCTGAAAGACGCGCGCGTCCGAATCCGCCTCGGCGTCGAGGACGGCGTACCGGCTCTCACTGTCCTCCGCAACCACTCGCCGGTCCGCGTCGACGACCTCGCCTACGTCGTCTACACGTCAGGCTCGACCGGTACGCCGAAGGGCGTGCTGTGCCGGCATGCCTCCCTGCCGCCCATTGTGGAGATGGCGATCGAGGGGTTCGGTCTGCTCGACACCGACCGGGTCGCGATGCTGGCGCCGTTCCATGTCGAGGGCGTGGTGTTCGAATTGCTGGCCGCGCTCGCGATCGGCGGCAGCCTGCACATCCCGAGTGTCGAGGAACGGCAGAGCGCTGCCGACCTGACCAAGTTCCTCAGGACCCAGGAAGTCACAGTCCTGGTCGGTACGCCGACCCGCCTGGGCGACCTCGATCCGGCGCTCCTGCCCGCTTTGCGGGTCGTGATCAGCGCAGGCGAGGACCTGCCGCTCGAGCTGGCCCAGCGCTGGGCGGACGGCCGGCGCCTGATCAACAGCTACGGCGTCAGCGAGGCGACGATCGCAAGTACGTTCACGATCGTCCCAGCCGACGTACGGCGGGTGTCGATCGGGCGGCCGATCGCGCACAACAGCGTGCTGTTGCTGGATGCGGATGGTCAGCCGGTGCCCACAGGGGTGCCGGGTGAGCTCTTCCTCGGTGGCGCGGGAGTCGCGGCGGCCTATCTGAACCGACCCGAGCTCACGGCCGAACGCTTCGTCGAGGTGGATGGCGCCCGGATGTATCGGACCGGCGACTTCGCAGTCCTGGAAGAAGACGACCTGCTGTATTTCGTCGGCAGGCAAGACGCGCAGGTGCAACTGGGCGGCTTCCGGGTCGAGCCCGGTGAGGTGCGGGCGATGCTGCACACGCATCCGGCCGTCCACGACTGCGCGGTGATTGCTCGCGATGAGCGGCTGATCGCATACGTCGTACCGCAGGGTCGGGTGGTTCCGGCTGAGTTGCGCGATTGGCTTGCCGAGCGCCTGCCTGTCTATCTCGTGCCGTCGCGCTATCTCGTGCTCGATGAGCTGCCACGGACTGCCTGGGGCAAGGTTGATCTGCAAGCCCTGCCGGAGCCGGCCCCGTTGAGCACCGGCCCAACCGGCGGTACGGCGGTCCAGACCGCCCTGGCCGCTGCTGTCGGCGAACTGCTCGGGGTGGTTGCCCTCGGCATCGACCAGTACGACGAGGATCTGTTCCTGCTCGGTCTGACGTCGATCCTGGTGGCGCGGCTGATTCGCCGGGCCGAGGCGGAATTCGACGTCCAGCTCAGTCCGGTGGATGTGTTCGAGCACCCGACGGTGGCCGAGCTCGCTGAGGTTGTCGAGCAGTTACGAGCTGCGCCATGACAGCCTGGTTTCCGCGGATTGCTCGCCGTACCGATGCTCGGGTTCGGCTGGTCTGTCTGGGCGGCGCG
Source organism: Kribbella antibiotica (assembly GCF_004349055.1). Taxonomy (GTDB): domain Bacteria; phylum Actinomycetota; class Actinomycetes; order Propionibacteriales; family Kribbellaceae; genus Kribbella; species Kribbella antibiotica. The sequence continues at coordinate 48,243 of NZ_SMKX01000038.1, read as the reverse complement.
GGCACGGGGTCGACCGAGTTCGCCACGTGGCATCACGGGTTGCCGGAGTGGGTGGAGGTGTGGGCCGCGCAGTTGCCGGGGCGCGAGCGGCGGATTCGGGAGGCGCCGGCGAAGACCATGGCCGAGCTGGCCGATCCACTGGCCGAGGAGCTTCAGCAGGACGGTCCGCCGGTGGTCTTGTTCGGCCACAGCTTCGGTGCGTTGATCGCCTATGAGGTGGCGCGCCGGCTGGAGGTTGCCGGGTTGGCGGTGGCGTCGACCGTCGTACCGCATCTGCAAGCGACCCGGCTGCCGGTCACCAATGATGACGACGAGACCTTGCTGGCCTGGGCCCGCAGCGCGAACGGCACCGACCCGGAACTGCTTGCCGACGAGCGATTCGCCCGCTGGCTCGCCGAAGATCTCCGCGTCACCCTGCGCATCCGCCGCGACTACCCGGCGGTGTTGCCCGAGCGGTTGCGATGCCCGGTGCTGGCGATCGGCGGCGCGGGAGACCCCGACGCGACTGCGGTGGACCTGGCCGAGTGGCGGCAGTACGCCGCAGCCGGCTTCGACCAGGTCGAGATCGGCTCCGGCCACTTCTTTCTGCGTGACGAACGTGACTCGCTGCTCACCGCCCTCACCGGTCACTTAGACCGCTGGATCCTAGGGAGTTCGTAATGTCTGCACAGTTGAAGCTGATGTCCGGGGAGCCCGCTGCTCCGCCGGTCCCACCAGAAGATTTCCGGATGCTGATGGCGAACTTCCCGACCGGCGTCTCGATCGTGACGGCCATCGGCCCGGGCGGTGCGCCGATCGGCATGACCTGCTCGTCGGTCTGCAGCGTCTCGGTCGCACCGCCGACGCTGATCGTCTGCCTGCGCCGGGAGAGTCCGACGCTGGCGGCCGTTCTCGCCCGCGGCTCGTTCGCGGTCAACCTGCTGCACGACGGCTCGCGCTCCAAGGCCGAGCTGTTCGCGTCCGGCCGGGAGGACCGCTTCGACCTCGTGCGCTGGCGACACACCCCGTCGTACGGCGGGCCGCATCTCGTCGACGACGCGCATGTCATCGGTGACTGCGTCGTTCGGCAGACAGCCTTCATCGGCGACCACGCCGTGGTGTTCGGCGAGGTTAGCCAGGTAGGCAACCACCCGGACGAGAAGCGGCCGCTGCTCTACGGCCTGCGGAACTACGCTGCCTGGCCGGTGCCGGAATGCTGACCTCGACTCCGACTGCCCGCACACCGCGGCGGCTGCCTGGCGCGGTGCCACTGCTCGGCCACGGGCTGATGATGCAGCGCTCGCCGCTCGACTTCATCGCCGGCGCACGCACGTACGGCGACGTGGTCGAACTGCGGTTGGGCCCCAAAGCGGCGTACCTGGTCACGTCTCCGGCCGGCGTTCGCGAACTGCTGGTGAACCACAGCCAGGTGACGGCGAACGGCGTACTGTTCGAGAAGCTGAAGATCCTCGGCGGGGACGGCATCGGCAGCATCTACGGCACGCCGCATCGGCGTCGGCGCCGGTTGCTCACGCCGCTCTTCGGGCAGCAACAAGCCAAGCGGTACGCCGAAGTCGCGGCGACCGTGGCCGCGGAGAAGGCCGCCTCGTGGACCGATGGTCAGCGGATCCGGCTGGATGAGGACCTGCACGAGATGGCCGCGGCGATCGTCGTACGCAGCCTGTTCCCGGGTGGTGGCGGAATTGCGGCAGCCGCTCGGGCCGCGCGGGACCTGCCTACCGTGTTCCGCGGAGTCGCGAAGCGGGCTTATGCGCCGACCGACCTGATCTTCGCCGTACCGACTCCGGAGAACCGGCGCTTTGCGGAGTCCAACCGGCGGCTGCACGCGTTGGTCGACGAGATCATCGAGGAGTGCCGGCAGACGTCGGACGGGACCGGTCTGCTGGCGGCATTGCTGGCGGCGCGGGATGAAGAGACGCAGGAGCCGTTGACGCATGCGCAGATCCACGACGAGGTGATGACGATGTTCTTCGTCGGCACCGAGGCGTCGGCGGCGGCGTTCGGCTGGATCTTCCACCTGCTGGACCGGAACCCGGAGGTCGCGGGGAAGCTCGAGGCGGAGCTCGAGCGGGTGCAGGACGTGCAGCAGATGACGTATCTACGGCAGGTCGTCCACGAGGCGTTGCGGATGTATCCACCCGGTTGGTTGTTCCCGCGGATTCCCCAGGAGGACCTGGTCATCGCGGGATACCTGGTGCCGGCCGGCGCGAACGTCTTCTACAGCCCGTACGCGTTGCATCGGGACCCGGCGTCGTTTGCCGATCCCGACCGCTTCGACCCCGATCGCTGGTCCGCCGAGCGTGCCTCGGGAATCCCGCGCGACGCCTACCTGCCTTTCGGCGAAGGCGCCCGAACCTGTGTCGGCGCCAACTTCGCGTTCTCAGAAGCGATGATCGTCGCCGCCGGCCTGCTGTCGAAGTGGCGGTTGATCGGCTCCGGCGATCGCGTCGTACCGGTAGCCGCCACCACCCTGCATCCGGACCGGCTACCGATGGTGGTGCGGGCGCGATGATCAAGCTGCCGAGGCCGGTTGACGGCCTCGGCGGCTTGGGTTCAGACCTTGCGGCCGATGCCGGCGTAGTGGCCGGAGCGGTCGGGGTCGTCGGCGCCGACACCATCGGGCTCGGGGCGCCAGCGGGCGGTGAAGACTACGCCCGGGTCGACCAGCTCGAGGTCTCCGAACAGGGCGGTGACGGCGGCTCGGTCGCGCGGGAACATCGGGGCGGCGGTGCTGGCGAAGAACTCGACCGCGGCGGCCATCTCAGTCTCGAAATTATCGGCCGTGAAATGCGTCAGCGCGAGCTGGCTGCCGGGTGCGAGAGCGGTCAAGTAGCGATTGATCAGAGTGGCTGGTTCGAGGCTTTCCGGAAGGTATTGAACAACGCCGAGGAAAAGCAATCCGACCGGTTGATCGAAATCGATCACCGCATTAGTTTCGGGGTGGTCGAGAACGCTTGCCGGGGTGGTGAGATCGGCCTCCACCACGGCAATCCCATCGGCGCCGGCGAGGAGTTGCCGGCTGTGCTCGACGGCGGTCGGATCGTTGTCGACGTACACCACTCGGGCGGCCGGATCGAGCGCCCTTGCAGTCTCATGAACACTGCCTGCCGTGGGAATCCCGGAGCCGATGTCGAGGAACTGAGTCACCCCCGACTGCACCATCACGCGCACTGCCTTGACCAGGAACTCCCGGTTCAGCAAGGCCATCCGGCGGAACGGCGCAACACTGTTGAGCCGGTCGGCGACGGCGCGGTCGGCCTCGAAATTCTGGGTGCCGCCGAGCATGTAGTCATATATGCGGGCCGAGGTCGGTCTGGTGGTGTCGATCGAACTCACACGAACCTCCGTCAGAAGGGGCGATTGCATTGTTTCCAACAATATCAGGAATGCTCGGTCGTGAATATCGGAAAAGAAATCCGGCGACCGTCGCCGGGCATCGAACCGCCAAGCAGCCATGGAGATCAGGTGAGCGGCGGGTGAATTCGCCGCGCAGGCTGCGGCGGCAGCGGGATCTCAGAGCTACCCTCGGGCTCGGAAGCCGGACCTGGGGGAGTGGTGAGGGTAGTGAGGCGAGCGCGTGCGCTGTTGGCGCTGCTGGTCGCGACGGTGCTGGCCGCCGTGGCCGGGTGTGGTGCGGGGGCCGATCCGGCCGATCCGCCGCGGCTGGTGCTGGGGGTCATTCCGTACGAGAACTCGCAGTCGGTCACCGACGACTGGAAGCCGTTCGTGGCGATGCTCGAGAAGGCGAGCGGGAAGCCGGTCGAGCTCAAGGTGCTCACCGACTACGCGGCCCTGATCGAAGGTCAGCGAGCCGGTGTCATCCAGCTCGCGGTCTACGGATCGCTGTCGTATGTGCTTGCGCACGATACGGGCGCCGGGGTCGAGCCGTTGGGGGTCGAGATCATGCGTAAGGGCGCGAAGCCGGAGTACCGGTCGTATCTGGTCACCAAAGCTGGTTCGCCGATCCGGTCGCTGGGCGATCTGCGCGGCAAACGGGTCTGTTTCGTCGATCCGAACTCGACCTCGGGCTACCTGTATCCGGTGGCGGCATTACTTGCCGAGGGCATCGGTTCGGGCGACTACACCGCTCGGTACGCCGGTGGGCACGACGCGACTGTGCTCGGGGTACGCGACGGGGATTGCGACGCGGGCGCCGTCCAGGATCGGTTGTTCGACGAGGCGCTGCCGAGTGAGGGACGCATTGCCCAGAAGGACTTTCAGAAGATCTGGACGTCGGGGCCGATCGTCAACGGGCCGCTGGCTGTGTCCACGAAGCTGAACCCTGGACTGCGGAAGACGTTGGCCGACGCGGTGATCTCGGAGGGGAACGCTGACGCACTTGGCGTACCGGACGTGGCTGGGGTCTGGGGGTTTGCGCCGGTGTCCGACTCCCTCTACGACTCCGTTCGGGAGGCGTGCGCGGCGACCAAGGTGAAGGTCTGTGGCGGCTGAGTCGCCCGTCGTCAGCCTGCGGGCGGTGACCAAGATGTTCGGATCGGCGCGCGCTCTCGACGAAGTCGAACTCGAGGTACGGCGAGGGGAAGTCGTCGTACTGCTGGGGCGGTCGGGGGCCGGGAAGTCCACGTTGTTGCGGCACGTCGCTGGTCTTCAGCAGGCCACGTCGGGTGGATTGACTGTGCTCGGGACTGAGGTCTCGACTGCTCGAGAGCGTGAGCTTCGGCGGTTGCGGCGTCGGATTGGCTTTGTTTTCCAGGGTTTTCAGCTGGTTGGGCGGTTATCGGCGCTGGAGAACGCCTGCAGCGGGGCGCTCGGGCGGCTGGCCGGTCCACGGTTGGGCCTCGCCACCTATCCGCGAGCTGTCAGGCGGCTGGCGGCTGAGCAATTGGATCGGGTCGGGTTGTCTGCGCAGGCGTATCAGCGGGCCGACACCTTGTCGGGTGGTGAGCAGCAGCGGGTTGCGATCGCTCGGGCGTTGGTTCAGCAACCTCAGATCCTGCTCGCGGATGAGCCGGTGGCTGCGCTCGATCCGTCTTCGGCTACGACCGTACTCGAGTTGCTGCGCGGCATCGCCCGCGAGGAACAGCTGACGGTCATCTGCAGCCTGCATCAGGTCGCACCGGCGTTGTCGTTCGCCACTCGCGTCGTTGGGTTGCGGAGCGGTCGAGTGTTCAGTGATCAGCAGGTGTCCGAGGTTGATGAGGAGACGCTGGCCCGGGTATATGGCGCCGCCGAGTGAGAGCCCGCTTTGCCCTGATTGCCCTTGCGGCGCTCGGGTTCTGGGCGCTTGCTGATCTGACGCTCAAGGCTGGGCCATCACTTGGCGGGATTGGGCAGGCCGGGGGATTCTTGCGGCGGGCCTGGCCGTTGGACTTCCCGCCGCTGGGCGAGATCCTCACGCAGGTGGGCCGGACCATGGCGGTAGTGCTGCTCGCCACCTTGGTGTCGGTGCTGCTTGGGGGTGCGCTGGCGGTTGCAGCCACAGTTGGGCGCCGATTCACCGCCGGGGCCTCGCGGGTTGCGCTCACCGCGGCCCGGGCGCTGCCGGACGTCGTACTGGCGGTGATCTTCATTCGGTTCTTCGGGCTGGGGGCGTTGCCTGCAGTGCTGGCGATGGGGTTGCATTCGGCTGGCATGGTCGGGCGGTTGTATGCGGCCGCGGTTGAACAGGCTGATCGTGGGCCACAGGAGGCGCTGCGGGCTGTCGGGGCTGGCCGGATCCAGACCTTCTGCACGGCGGTCCTTCCGCAGGTCGCGCCGTCGTTTCTCTCGATCGCGTTGTACCGCTTGGATATCAACCTCCGGATCTCCGCGATCCTCGGGTATGTCGGCAGCACGGGGATCGGGACCGAGCTGGCGATGGCCTTCGGGCGGCTCGACTACCAGCGGGGGATGGCGTGGGCCGTCGTCTTGTTCGTGCTGTGTGCGCTGACCGAGATCAGCTCGGGAGCGATCCGTCGGCACGGAATACCTGCGCGGCTGTGCAAGGTCGTGGCGGTCGGTGGTGTGTTGGCCGTCGGCTGGGCGATCGTGGCTAGCGGGGTCCTCGAGGTTGATCTTGCCGGCAACTGGCTAGAGACATTGACTCTCTTCTGGCCGCCGACGACGGCGGGTGCTGAACTGGGGACCGCCTTGCTGACGACTGTCCAGGTCGCGTTGGCGGCGACGGCCCTGGGCGCGCTGGTCGCCGTACCGCTGGGATCAGTGGCTGCTAGCAACGTTGCACCGAATCGCTTCGTGTACTTCGTTTCCCGGGCGGTGGTGTTGATCGTGCGGAGCATTCCCGAGCTCGTTCTCGCCGTACTGTTCCTACTGATCGCCGGTCCCGGCCCAGTCGCGGCCACCCTTGCGTTAGCCGTCGGCGCCTCCGGGCTGCTCGGCAAACTTGTTGCCGACTCCACCGAACAGCTCCCACCGTCGCCTGCCTTGGCGCTGCGGAGTGTGGGGGCATCCCGTCTGCAGACGTTCTTTGGTGCGACCTTCCGGCAAGGCGTCCCGGACCTTGTCAGCAACCTGCTCTACCAACTCGACTCCAACCTGCGCGCCGCCACGTTGTTGGGCATCGTCGGCGGCGGAGGCATCGGCCTCTACCTGCTGCAGGCCATGCGCACCCGCGAGTATGCCGTCGTCACGATGATTCTGCTTCTGCTGTTCGCCGTCGTACTGAGCCTTGAGCTCCTCGCCACCCGGCTGGTCCGCCGGATCCGGTAGTTGCCTGGTCGACCTTGTGTGGAACTTGGGTGCGAAAAGTCCCATGCCAGCCACTAGCTGACGGGTAAGCGGTTGCCCTACGGTGGGCTCGCGTACGCGGACAGTTACCGCCCCCGACTTTCCGATGAGGTATAGCGATGAGAATTCTGCGCACTCTGTGCACTGCCGCCGCTTTGGGCCTGTTGGCGCCGGCTGCGGCCTACGCCCAGGTCGAGCCCGGTGGCTGGACCTCCTATTCGCCGACGTTCTCCGAACAGGAACGCGGCTGCGGTCAGATCGACGGCCTGAACTTCCGGCTGACCTGCTCCACCGGCAGCGGTGACCAGCGGGCCGAGCGCCGGTATGCGACGTACTCGAGTGGGACCCGGCAGTTCGAAGGGTCCTTCCGGATCACGTCGATGACCGGCAGCCGGATCAGCCTCAAGCAGACGTTCAACGAAAGCGGCTCCGGCCCGTTCTTCATGCTGGCCGTGGAGAACGGTGGTCGCCTCTATCGAGTCGGCGGCGACACGATCGCCGGCGGCGCGACGGTTGGAACCACCGTGCGGGTCAACACCGTGCACGTGGTCGGCAGCCAGCACCGCACCTACATCAACGGTTCGCTGAAGCATTCCATGTCGAGCCCCGGCGGCAGCTTCTACGACAAGTTCGGCACCTACCGGACCGACAGCGGCTCCGGTCCCATCCAGGCCACCTGGAGCGGCGTCCAGTTCTGGCGCAAGTGAAATGAAGGTCGTCGGCGCCGTCCTGTGCGCCCTCCTGACGCTGGTCGGCTGCGCCCCCGCCGACCAGCCTCCGGTGCACCAGACGTTCCAGCTCACCGCCAGCCTCGTCACGGATGACGTGACCCTGCGGTGGTCGGGCGCGCCCGTCGACGCCGCCTACTTGATGGTCGAATACGCGACCGAGCCGAACGGCGAGTACACGATCCTGGGTTTCCTGCCTCCGGACAAGCATGAGTTCGAGCACCCCGACTTGATGCCTGAGGCAACCTTCTATTACCGCGTCACGCCGTTGACCGCACCCGAGGGCCGGCCCGCGACCGCCCGTCCAGGCGCCAAGGAGATCCAGCTCACCTGGACCGACTCCGCCTCGGACGAAGACGGATATCTCCTCGAACGCCGCCGTACGGCGCAAGCCACCGACGTCGCCGCCTACCTGGACCCCAACACCACCTCGTTCGACCTCCCGCTCCTGCCGTCGGACAAGCCGGCAACCTATGTCCCCCGGCCCTTCCGCCGCGGTATCCCCAGCCCGGTCACCCACGAGACGATCCCGCCGGAGTAGGCCACCCTCGAACGGAACTCCGGGCCGGCTAGTCCTGGGGTTCGGTGATGATGCGGCGGGTGCCGGTGGGGCCGACGTGGAAGACGAATCCATGGGGTGTCCTCCATTCGAGGGTCTTCTGGTCGATCCGGCGCGCAGTCCATCCGCGCGCATGGGTCTTCACCCGGTGACCGAAGCGGCTCAACGGCGCGAGATTTGACGTGCTCGTCTGACCCGGTGGACCGAGGGGGTCGTAGGGGTCGATGTGGTCTAGGTCGATGGTTCTGCTGGTTTCACGAGTCCCGTATGGGAAGAGTTCGACGGGGTGGGTGAGTTTGATGCGTTCGCGGATGCGGTCGGTGGCCTCGTAGCAGTTGACCGAGATGGCGTCGTTGAGGTCGATGACTGGCTTGACGGTGTAGGGGCCGTAGCCGATCAGTTCGGCGAGTTGGCTGGTGAGCAGCGGCCCGATTCCTTCGACCCGCACCACACCATCACCGCTACCAGCACCAGCGCCTGCGGCGAGGGTGTGGTCGGTCAGGTGGACGTAGATCTCGGTCTTACCCGGGCGTGCAGCTGCACCTGAGGAACGTGGGCGTGCCGCGTTGCCCGCCGCCGTCGCACCGGTGGCGGTGGCGAGGCGGGCATAGGCAGCTTGTTTGATCTGCGCCAGCCGTCTGGCGAGTGCGTGTTGTGCTTCCGGGTCCATGGCGTGGCCGTCGTCGGGTTGACGGCAGGTGGCAGGGTCGAACGGCTCGCCTAGCCGGGTTCCGCGACGGTCAGGGTGGTCGAGAGGATCGGGCAGGTTACTGCTGCCCGGGTGCGGTGCATCGCGGTCTGCCTCGTCATCGACCCCAGGCTCTTCAACACCACAGCCCCCATCCCACTCCTCCACCGCAGAACCCGGAGCAGTCGTGTCCGGGGTGGCCCCCGCGGCTGCAGCGCCCGGGACGGTAGTGCCCGGTGGGGACGTCGGCGGCGCCGGCACGTCTGGCTTGGTGTCGTCGGTGGTGGTGGGCGGAGTGGACATCTGGGGATGACTGCGGGCCTGGTCCAGGAGTTCTTGGGCGAACACCGGGTCGGCGATGATGCCGATCGCATCAGCGCGACGCTCCTGAACTGGGCGGGTGTCGCCGAAGACCTGCTGTGCATCCCCCAGCGCGCCGATCGTGGCGTTGAACCGGCTTGCGGCACCACACGACGTACGGATGTAAATGGTCTTGGTTCCGTGCTCGTCGGAGCGGCCGATGAACACACCACGCTCGCGGACCTTCGCGGCCGCTTCGGCGCGAGCGCCTTCGGGATCGGCATACATCTTGGCTGCCTTGACGATCTTGTCCAGCCGGTACGGGGTGATCGTGTCGATCAGCGTCGCAACCTTGCCATCGACGTACGCGGCAGCCTCCGCGGACAGGTCCACACAATCACGCACAAGCCGGCACGCCTTCCACGGCGTCGCCTCACCGGACAAAACACGCGCCCAGGTGAGCGGGAACCGGTGCCGCAACGCCAACGCGTCACCGATCATCTTGGCTCCGGTCTGGTGCGAGACGCCGTGCACGACCGCATACTCGGCAATCGCGAACTCAGCCATCGGCGGGCAACCCTCACCGCCCAGAACCACCGTGCCTTCACGGCCTTCGATGGAACGTAGCCCGGGCCGTGGAGTGCAGGCGTCGGGATGGAAACGGTCCGCATAGACCTGGGCATGTTCGAGGGCACGCACCTCGGCCCGGTTGGCCGACGCGCGCTGCTCGACGGACGACTCCAGCAAGTCGGTCGTCGAGAGCGAGGTCAGATCATCATCGAACATGCGTTCTACTGTAAGCAATCACAAACAGCAGATCAAATCGACCGAAGCCTCACATTCCTTATCCACAAGGGGAAACATCACACCAGAACCGAGATCGAAACCGTGTATACGCGGCTGACGCTGAGGCTAGTCAGCGGCCTTGGTGAGGACCGGCTCCTCGGCGTACGTGACGTGGACGCGGCCACCTTCAGCAAAGGAGGCCGCCTGCACGCTGGGGAGATCGGCTGTGATGGGGGTGCCGTCGTCCAGCCGTCCTATAACTCGAGTGACCGGACCGCGGAAGCTGATCGTGGTGATGGTCGTATTCCCGTTGGGATCGTCGGTCAGCCGAACGGCCTCGGGGCGGATCAGAACCGTGACGGCACCCGAACCGGGCACGCTCAGCGGGAGCCGGCTGCCGCTCACGGTGACCGTGGCGCCGTCGGCGATCCCGGGGACGTGGTTCATCGAGCCGATGAACTCAGCAACGAACGGGGTCGCCGGGCGGGAGTAGATCTCGGCCGGTGAGCCACATTGTTCGAGGCGGCCGTTGCTCATCACCGCGATCCGGTCGGACATGCTCAGCGCCTCCTCTTGGTCGTGGGTGACGAAGACCGTGGTGATGCCGAGGCGGCGTTGCAGGGTGCGGATCTCGTCGCGGAGCTGGATGCGGACCTTGGCGTCCAGTGCGGACAGTGGTTCGTCGAGCAGCAGCACCTTGGGCTCCACGGCCAAGGCGCGGGCGAGCGCCACGCGTTGCTGCTGGCCGCCGGACAGCTCGGACGGATACCGATCCGCATGGTGATCGAGCGACACCAACTCCAGCAGTTCGATGGCGCGACGACGCCGTACGGCGGGTTTGACGCCGCGCAGCCGCAGTCCGAACGCGACGTTGTCGGCCGCGCTCAGATGCGGGAACAGACTGTAGGACTGGAACACCATGCTCATGTCACGCTTGTTGGCCGGCGTCCGGGTGATGTCCTTGCCGCCGACAACGACCGTGCCGCTGTCGGTCTGCTCGAGACCGGCGATGATCCGGAGCGCAGTTGTCTTGCCGCAGCCAGATGGTCCGAGCAGGCTGATCAGCTCGCCAGACGCGATCTCGAGATCGAGCCCGTCGACGGCCCGGACGGCGCCGTAGCTGCGGGTGATCCCGGTCAGACTGATACTTGCAGCCTTCTCATTAATTAACACAGTCATCGGGACCTCCGCGGAGTTCGGGAGCGACGGCGGCTGAGCACCGACATCACGAGGAGCAGCACCCAGGACACGATCAGGATCAGCATCGAGGCGGCGGTCGCGACCGCGCCGTTCGACTGACCGGCCGAGACCGTCCAGACCGGCAGGGTGTCCATCAGGAGCAGACTGGCGAGCGTGAACTCGCCGAGGGCGAGCGCGGCCGCCAGAATCGAGACGTTCAGGATCGCGGTGCGCAGGTTCGGTACGACGACCCGCAGCAGCGCGGTTGCCCAGCCGCCGCCCAGCGTCCGGGAGGCCTCGACCAGGGCGACCACGGGGATGGCCGACAGCCCCGCATCGAGGGCGCGATACGTGAACGGCAGACTCAGTACGACGTACTCCAGGCAGAGGATGACCGGCGTACCGTTCAGCCACGGCGGTGCACCCTGGAACGCAACAAACACGCCGTTGGCCAGTACGACGGCGGGAATCGCGAGCGGAAGCACGCAGATCGCCTCCATCGTCCGGCGGAACTGCGGCATCCGGAGATGGATCAGGGTCACCGTCGGGACCATGATCAGCAGCGTCAGCGCAACGGTGCCGAGGGCAAGCTTCAGCGAGGTCAGCAGGTTGGTGACGAAACCGTCCTGCTGGAAGAGCGTCTTCCACACCTCGAGGCTGTGGGTGTCCCCGACATCACGCAGGCTGAACTCGATCGCGGCGGCCAGCGGCAGCAGGAAGTACAGCCCGACCAGCGCCAGGAAGACTCCGCCGAAGACCTTGCGGCGCGTCATCGCAGCCACCTCGTGGTCTTGCGCTGAGCCCAGCCGTAGCCGCCCATCGCCAGCGCGACCAGGACGATCGCGCCGAGGCCGAGCGCCTTACCGACGTTCTCCTGGCCGGCAGCGACGTTCCCGGACATGACCTGACCGATCTGGATCGGGACCAGCGGAATCGACCCGCTGGTCAGCGCCGCGGCCGTCGCATAAGAAGCGAAGCTGTTGGCGAAGAGCAGCAGCAGCGCACCGGCGAACGGCGGGAAGAGTAGCGGTCCACCTACCAGTCGCCAGTACTGCCAGCGGCTCGAACCGAGGCTGCGAGCCGCCTCGACCCACTGCGGCCGCAGGCCTTCCAGCGCAGGCAGAATCACCAGCACCATCAGGGGAATCTGGAAGTACAGGTAGACGACAACCAGCCCGCTCAGATCGAACAGGTGCAGGCTGAAGCTACTGATGTCGACACCGTTGGTGCTCAGCCAGCGAGTCACCATGCCGACCGGCCCGAACGCCGCGATGAACGCGAACGCAAGCGGTACGCCACCAAAGTTCGCCAGTACGCCGGACGCCGTCGACACGACCTGTCGCAGTGGACCCTCCTCGGGTGCCGCCGCGATCACGAACGCCACCGCGAGCCCGACGACCGCCGAGATGACCGCACTGATCAGGGACAACTCGGTGCTGACCACGAACGCATCGCCGTACACGCCGGTGAATGCGGCGTGCAGGTTCTCCAGCGTCCAGCCGTCAGGTCCCCGGAACGCACCAACCGCCAGTACGACGGTCGGTGCGCCCAGGAAGATCGCGACGTACAGGAGGAACGGCGACAGCCCGGCCAGGTCGGCCCAGCGCCGCCGGTCAGCCAACGGACTTGGCCCAGTTCTGGGTCAGCGTGGTCTTGGCCTTGTCGACCTGCTCCTGGGTCGGGAACTCGACGGTGCCCTCGACCTTCGGCAGTGCGGCCGCGGCGGTCTTGTCGATCGTGCCGGCCTTGGTCATCGCGTCGAGCCGGACCGGACGGGCCGAGCCCTGCAGGAACAGATTCTGGCCCTCGTCGGAGAACAGCCACTCCTGCCACAGGCGGGCCGCCGCCGGGTGCGGGGCGTTCGCGTTGATGGCCTGGTTGTAGTAGGTCGCGTACTTGCTGTCCGACGGCAACGCGATCTTCCAGTCGACCTTGCCCTTGAGCTCGTTCGCGGCCGACAGGTTCGTGTAGTCCCAGTCGATCACGATCGGCGTCTGGCCGGACTGGATGGTGGCCGGGCTGGCGGCGACCGGCAGGAAGTTGCCGGATTTCTTCAGCTTGCCGAAGAACTCGATGCCGGGGGCAATGTCATCGAGGCTGCCACCGGCGGCCAGCGACGCGGCCTGGACGCCGGCGAAGGCCGCGCCCGCCTTGTTCGGGTCGCCGTTCAGAGCGACCTTGCCCTTGTACTCCGGCTTGGTCAGATCGGCGAACGACGTCGGCGCCGGGCTCACCTTGGCCGCGTCGTACCCGATCGAGATCAGGCCGCCGTAGTCCTGGACGTACTTGCCGTCGCTCTCCTTCTGGCCGTCCGGGATATCGGCCCAGGTCGCCACCTTGTACGGCGCGAGCAGGCCGTCCTTGGCCGCCTGGATCGCGAAGGCGCCGCCGATGTCCAGTACGTCGGGAGCGCGGTCCTGGCCCTTGAGCTGCTTGACCGCGGTGATCTCGTCCTGGCTGGACCCCTCCGGGTTCGCCTCGACGACCTTGATCCCGTACTTCGCCTTGAACTTGTCGATCGAGGCGCCGTAGTTGGCCCAGTTGCGGGGTAGCGCGATGACGTTGAGCTGGCCCTCGGCTTTCGCGGCCGCCACCAGCGCGTCCATCCCACCGGCAGCCTCGGCCGAGGCCGCGCTCGCCGCGGCGGACGGCTTCTTTGCGTCGGCGTCGGCGGACGCTCCGCAGGCAGTGGCGCTCAGAGCGAGCGCGATTGCGCCTGCGACGAGCAGGGTCGGACGTGAACGCATGGATCCTCCACCGAACGAGATCGGCCCGGCCGGTCGCCGTGCCTTCCCGGAGAGTCGGGAACCAAGCGGTCGCTTCGGCGACGCGGAGCTGAACTTGGCTGTACAAGAAGATGTACAGCCATGTTTGGCCGCTCCGATCGTTAACCTGATCGGTATGACCGCCCCCGACAACGCCTCGCTGTACCGCTCGATCGCCGACGAACTGAAGGCGGCGATCCGGGCTGGAGTCTATGCGCCCGGTGCTCGACTGCCTTCGGAGAGTGAGCTCGCCGACCAGTATGACGCCTCACGGGGAACCATCCGGCAGGCCTTCGCCGCATTGGTTGCCGACGGCGTCATTTCGTCCCGCCGGGGCGCGCGCCGAACCGTGCTGGGCGGGCCGCGGTTGCAGAGCTTCGCCGACTTGGTGAGCTTCTCCCGCTGGGCCCGGTCGGTCGGTGAGGAGCCGAGCGGACGCGTTGCCCGCTTGGAGCATCGCGCGGCGACCTTGGTGGAGGCAGAGCAATTGGCGCTGGCGGAAGGCGCGAACGTTTACCACCTCACGCGGGTCCGGATGCTCGACGGCCGCCCGGTGATGATCGAGCGCACGGCCTATCCCGAGCCGGTCGGCGAGCTCGTCGTCGGGATCGATCCGAGTGGGTCGATCACCGAGCGGCTGGAAGAGCTCGGGCTGATCTTCGCGGATGCCGAGCACACCATCGACGCCGTGCCGGCGACCGCCGAGGATGCGCGGCTACTCGCGGTCCGGTCGCGGGCACCGCTGCTGCGGGAGCGCCGTCGTACGACGGATCCGTCCGGAGTGCCGCTGGAGTGGTCGGAAGACCGTTACCTGGGGCAGGAGGTTGCCTTCACGGTGCGGAACTCGGTGAACCGAAATGCCTTGTCCCGTTGGCATTCCGGGCCAGAAGTCAGCTGACGCTTGGCCTCCGTTCATTTTCTCGTGTTACAACTTGGCTAGACAAGTTGCTGACGAGAGGATGCTGTCGTGTCCACCGCCCTGCTGCCGTTCCCGCCGATCTGGCTGCGCGACAACTGCCCGTGCGCGCAGTGCAAGGACCCCCGGAACGGGCAGAAGTTGTTCGGTATCACCGATCTACCCGCTGACCTGGAGCTGCTCGACGTCACGACATCGGACCAGACCGTGTCGGTGACGTTCGCTCCGGACGGTCACCGGGCGGACTTCTCCCGGAGCTGGCTGGACGCTCAGCGGGTCGCCGACCACGGTGACGGCCGCACCGAGCGGGCCAAGCGGTTGTGGTCGGCAACTGAAGTTGCCGACCTGGTGCCTACCGCGACCTGGGCGTCGTACGGCGATGATGTCGCGACGCGGGCCCGGATTCTGCGCGGCGTCCGCGACCTCGGGTTTGCGTTGCTGCGCGGGACGCCGGTGGTCGAGGAGACCGTGCTGGCGATCGCCGAGACCTTCGGATATCCCCGCGAGACCAACTATGGCAGGCTGTTCGACGTTCGTGTTGAGGCGAACCCGAACAACCTTGCCTTCACCGGCCTGGCGATTGCGCCGCACACCGACAACCCGTACCGCGATCCGGTCCCGACGCTGCAGTTGCTGCACTGTCTCGACAATGCGGTCGACGGTGGCGAGTCCGGTCTCGTCGACGGTTTCCAGGCGGCCGCCCTGCTGCGTCGTGAGGACCCTGAGTCCTTTGCGATCCTGACGTCGATCCCGGTGCCCTTTGCCTGGTCGGACGACACGGCGAGTCTGCGCGCCGATCGGCCGTTGATCGAGGTCGACGCCACTGGTGCGGTGCGCGAGATCCGGTTCAACAACCGCTCGATGCAGGCACTGCGGCTGACGACTGCGCAGTCCGAGGCGTTCTACACGGCGTACCGGGCCTTTGCGGAGATCGTTCTGCGACCCGAGTTGCTGTTCACCTTCCGGCTCGAGGCCGGCGATTGCGTCATCTTCGACAACACCCGGCTGCTGCACGCACGGACGGCGTTCGCTGAGTCGGGTTCGCGGCACCTGCAGGGTTGTTATGCCGATCTCGACAGCCTGCTGAGCCTGCTGAGCACGCTGGTCACGCTGGAGGCGCAGGGATGAACCCGCTCGACGAGATCGCCGAGTTGTTTGCCGGTCAGGGCGCTGAGGACTACTTCGGCGAGGCAGTCACCCAGGCCGAGCACATGTACCAGGCCGGCTTCCTTGCACAGCGGGCCGGTGCCTCCGACGCGTTGATCGCGGCCGCGTTGCTGCACGACGTCGGCCACTTCCACGGTGCTGTGAGCGGTGACGAGCTCATGCAGGGCACGGACAATCGGCACAGCCACAGCGGATCCGACTGGCTGGGTCAGTGGTTCGGCCCCGCAGTCACGGAGCCCGTCCGGCTGCACGTGGCCGCCAAGCGCTATCTGTGTGCGGCCGAACCGGAGTACTTCGCGAAGTTGTCGGAGGCCTCGGTCTTCACGCTGGAGGTCCAGGGGGGACCGATGACTCCGGAGCAGGTCGAACGCTTCGAAGCAGAGCCCTACTACGCAGACGCTGTGGCCCTTCGTCGCTGGGACGACGAGGCCAAGGACCCCGAGCTGGAGACCCCCGGCTTCGACTATTTCCGGCCTGTACTGGAACGTCTTCGGGGGGCGACTGGCTAGGTTGCCGGCCACTCGGGGGAGCGGCCGAGGAGCGCGACGATGCGGTCGAGGTGCTCGGTGCCGGTGTAGTTGATGTCCGGACCGAAGGCGGCGCCCGGGGTCAGTCGGGCCTCGCCTACCGGGACGATCTGGGCCACGGTCCAGGCTGCGTCGAGGACGTCCGGGGTGAAATCGACGGTGGTTCCGAGCGCTTTGGCCAGGTCCCAGCTGTGGACGACGTAGTCGATGAAGTGGAAGCTGATCGCCTGATGGCCGGGCACCTTCACGTCCGGACCGAACTCCGGCAGCGGGAAGATTCGCTCGGTCACACCATCCTCGGCGAAGGCTGCGAGGACGTGCTCGGCCGACTCGATATAGGCCTGTACGGCGTTCTCTCCGAGGTCGCGGAGCTTCCAGCTCTCGGGGTCGCCGTCGCCGCGGGAGGCTGTGGCAAAACCGTAGTGTTGCGTGGTCATGTGAGCGAGCAGGCCGTAGACGGTCCAGGCCCGGCAGGGTGTCGGCTTGGTCAGATCGGCGGCGGTGACGCGAGTGGCCAGCTCGATGCTGGCGGTCACGGCTCGGCGGTCGAGAGCGACGAAATCGATAGTAGACATGAGTAGACGATAAGCGCCTGCATATGATTGCGCCAGTGCTATCTTCCGGTTCATGGACGAACGCCCGGATCTGGCCGCGCTGCTGTATCCGCTCGTGCGGGTGCTGATCGCGGCCGAGACGCCGATCCTCGCCGCCCACGACGTCTCGATGTGGGGCTATTCGGTCCTTACCGCGTTGGACGAAACGCCGGTTCGCACCCAGGCGGCGCTGGCCGCGGCGATCGGCGCGGACAAGTCGCGGATCATCGGCACGCTGGACGAACTGCAGCTGTCCGGCCTGATCGATCGGACGCCGGATCCCGACGACCGCCGGGTCCGGCTGCTGTCGATCACCGCCAAGGGACGCCGCGTTCGCCGTACGGTCCGCAAGAGCATCCGGGCCTACGAGGATGAGCTGCTCAGCCAGCTCCCGGCCGCCGACCGCGACGCCTTCGTGCGGTCGTTGAGAGCTCTACAACACTAGATCGGTTCAGTGCAACCGTTTCAGCTCGTGACATAAAGGTCACTTTCAGTTGAACCAGATGAGCCCAGGATCCGTTCGCAAGAACAAGTCCCCAAAACCGCCCCTTTGAGGAGTGAGGCTCATGCAGGTCCTGGAGCGTTATCAGTCACAGGTCATCGGAATCTTCCGGATCGTCGTCGGATTCCTGTTCGCGTGTCACGGTGCTGCGTCGTTGTTCGGTGTCCTCGGGTCCAAGCAGGCCGAGGCGTTCGTCTGGCCGTCCTGGTGGGCCGCCTTGATCCAGATGGTCGGCGGTGCGCTGGTGGCGATCGGGTTCGGTACCCGGTACGCCGCTTTGCTGTCGTCGGGGTCGATGGCGTTCGCCTACTTCACCGTCCACCAGGTGGATGCTTTGCTGCCCGTGCAGAATGGTGGCGAGAAAGCGGCGCTGTTCTGCTTCGCCTTCCTGCTGATCGCGTTCCTCGGGAACGGCGCCTGGGCGCTGGGGTCGAGCGCGTCGTTCCAGCAGCGGCAGACGGCAGCGGTGGCGACCGAGTGAGCCTTTAGACCATGCCCGACAGAGCAGGAGCCCCGATGGCCGACGACCGGGCCGCGATGCTGCGCGAGCTGCACGATGTGCACGCTCCCGCGCTGTGGCGGTTCGTGGTGCGGCTGACCGGCGACGACCGACTGGCCGAGGACGTCGTCCAGGAAACCCTGCTCCGGGCATGGCGAAGGCCGCAGATCCTGACCGAGGACGAAGCGGGTGCCCGGGCCTGGCTGTTCACGGTGGCGCGCAATCTCGTCATCGACGATCGGCGTAGTGCCCGGGTCAACCGCGAGGTGGCCAGCGACGACCTGCCGGAGAAACCCAGTACGGACCATGCGAACGCCGTACTGGATGCCTGGCTGGTGGCCGAGTCGCTGGCCCAGTTGTCGGAGGATCATCGGCAGGTGATCGTCCGCGCGTACTACGGACGCCGGACGGTCACCGACATCGCCGAGGAGTTGGACATCCCGTCGGGCACCGTGAAATCGCGGCTGCACTATGGGTTGCGGGCGTTGAAGCTCGCGTTGCAGGAGAAGGGGGTGACGAGTCAGTGAGTGATCAGTACCGGGACTGGGATGCGGCGTATCTGGTGGGTGCGCTACCGGCCACGGACCGGCGGGAGTACGAGGGACACCTCGCGACCTGCGCCGAGTGTTCGGCGGCGGTGGCGTCGCTGACCGCCGTACCGGCTGCTTTGGCTGTGCTGCCGAGCGACCAGGCGTTGGTGACGGTGCAGACCAGAGCGCCGAACCTGCTGCCCGGGTTGGCGCGCAGAGTGCGCGAGGATCAGAAGCGCCGGCGGTTCCGCGTCGGTGGGATGGTCGCGGCCGTGGCGGCAGTGTCGATCGGGATCGGCGCGGTGATCGCGGTGCCGTTGGTGCAGGACCAGCCGCAGGGCGACTATGTCGTGCTCGCGCAGACCGTCGAGAGCAAGCTGTCCGCGGATGCCCGGCTGGTGCCGGAGCGCTGGGGGACGACGATCGAGATCAGCTGCCGGTACGACGAGCTCGCGACCCCGAGTGAGCGCGCCCGAGGCTACGAGCTCTACCTGACCGACGACTCCGGAAAGGCGCAGTTGCTGGCGACCTGGACGGCCGCACCCGGTACGACGGTGAAGCCGGCCGCGACCACGAAGTTGCAGCGTGGCGAGATTCGCGCGCTTGATATTCGCAGCTCCGAGACGGGGCGGATCCTGCTCGCCGTGCATTTCTGAGCATTCGATCGCCGCTGCGCGCATGACGCCGTACAGCCGGGGCACCTGAGGGGCACGGATCGCCGATCGCGCGCGCGGCCGACGGTCCAGGCCCCGGTGTTCAGGGATGAGTGCACCGGGGCCGACCCTTGCTCCAACTGGTCTAGAACGGCTGTGCCGAAAGACCCGGAAGAAATTTCCCTGATTCCTGTAACACTCGCGCCGTCACCAGCGATACACCGTGTGTAACGCCTTGAGGATCCCGTCCCAGGTCAACCGCCCGAAGGGCCTGGGACGGGAACCTCGTCCGCCGACTAGGCGCCCCGGCCCGGCGTTACAGCAGAAAGCCCCCGGTTGACTCGCATCCCGGGGGCTTTCTCATTTCTGCAGCCTCTTACGAGGCTTGCTCAGTGGGTCCGGCCGGCTCGGCCAGGGAGATCTGGTCCGCCGGCAGGCGTTCCGTCCGCTCCGTACCCTCGTCGTCCTCGTACTGCACCAGACCGGTCCATCCCGTCTCCTCGTGCTCACGGCCGATCAGCCAGCCGCGGCGCCACTGGCCGTCGGCTAGCACGACCACATGGCCGGGAAGCGGGAGTCGGGACACCAGATCGGCGCCGGGCTCGAACTCGTTCATGGCCGTAGGATAAGCGCTTTTCGCCGCCCTTGCCTGCCGAGTGCGTGTCTTCTCACAGATCTCTCAGTCAATGTTCAAGCGATCGATCTCTTCGTCGCTGAGCACAACATCCAAGGCAGCAAGGGTTTCTGCCAGGTCATTCCTGGGTACGGTGCGAGTCGTCGACCTCCCGTCGGCGTACTCGGTGGTGAGCTCGTTCCCGACCAGCCTCCGTACGACGCCGTCGGCGACCCGCATCACCACCGGCCGACCGGTGAACGGGGAGTTGGGATGCGTGGAAACGTAGTGGTGGTAGACCTCATAGTCGATCGGCCGGACCGGTTCGTCGTTCGAGGCATGCTGCGGAATCCACCCGTCAGGTGTGCGTTTGGCTAACGTCCACACGTCATTTTCGAGAGTCAGCTGATGATCCCAGCCGCCTTGGTCGACGATGACGCCGTCCTTGAGCGGTGTCGGGTAGAGCTGGCCGGCGCCGAATCCCACATCGGCCAGGAATTCCTGTCCGTCCACCCCGACTTTGAGTAGGGCGTGCGTGCGCGGTCCTGCCTTGTGAGGTTGGACTCTGGCCACTCGACGATCCACCTCGAAGCCGAGACGTTCGAGCGCTGCGCCGAAGAGCAGTGTGTGCTCATAGCAGTAGCCGCCGCGTTGACGTCGTACCAGCTTGTTCTGGATTGCTTCGAGGGTGAGACCGGGGTGAGTGCCGAGGACGACGTCGATGTTCTCGAACGGGATCGCCAGCACATGCGCGCGGTGCAGACTCGACAAGCTGTCGACGGACGGCGCGACGTGCGGATGCCCGATGCGCTCCAGGTAGGCGGCCAGGTCGAGAGCCTCGATGTTCCACATGCCACCTACCTCAGCACTTCAAGTGCTCTTGAGGTCAAGCTCGGAGAACAAGGTGAGCTGAATACCGCCGGGCGTTTCGAGACGGGCGTTCAGCGAGTTCCACGGGGTGACGGTCGGCTCGGCGATCACCGTCGCGCCCGCGCCGGCAAGCGTTCGGGTGATCGCCGCCGCGTCGTCGACCTCGAAAGCGAGCCGGTACTTCCCGGCGACCCGGCGGCCGACCTCAATATCGTCGATGAAGTCGGCCTGCCCCGGATCGGCGATCTCGAGGGTCGCGCGCTCGACCTCGAGAATCACCACCCGCCCGTTCTCCGACGAGTACGACGCGCGCTCGGGCAAGCCGAGCACATCGCGGTAGAAGGTCACCGCCTCGTCGTAGTCGTCCGCCGTGACCACCAACCGCAGTTCTTTGACTCCCATGCCCGCCAGTATCTACAAGCGCGAGACCTGATAGTGAGCGATCAGGCCCTGGTGCAACAGGATGCTGAGGTTGACGGTGATCGTCGGACGATCGGTGAACGCGAAGTCCACGGTCAGATAGAGGAGCGTGAGCTCGTCGCTCAGGTGCCGGGTCTCCAGTACGTCGTATGTCGCGGTGAGGCCGAGCGGCTGCGAGTCGTAGTACTCGGCGACCGCGTCGCGGCCGACGCCGTACGGGTGCAGGCCTTGGAAGATCGCGTCCTCGGTGAAGAGGGCGGCGACCGCCTTCGGGTCGTGGGCGGCGATACCGGCCGCCCATCGGTCAAGCGTTTCGTTCATGATCAGTGGCCTGCCTGCTGGCCGCCGTCGACGTGCAGGATCTCGCCGGTGACGAACTTCGCGTTCTCCAGGTAGGTGACCGCGTCGACGATCTCCTCGATCTCGCCGAGCCGGCCGACCGGGTGCAGAGCGGCGAGGAACGCGTGGTTCTCCGCCGGGTGCATCGGTGTCTTGATGACGCCGGGGGAGACGGCGTTGAAGCGGATGTTGCGCGCGGCGTACTCGATCGCGAGCGACCTGGTGGCGGAGTTGAGGCCGCCCTTGGTGAGTGCGGCGAGTGCGGCCGGTACTTCGCTCAAGGCGTGCTCTGCGAAGGTGGTGGTGATGCTGACGACGTGGCCGCCAGTCTCATTTTCGAGCATTGCTGCGACGGCGCGGCGCGTGGTTTCGAAGAACCCGTTCAGGTTGACGCCGACGACCTGCGCGTAGTCCGCGTCGGTGTACTCGGTGAAGGGCTTGGCGGTGAAGACGCCGGCATTGTTGACCAAGGCATCGATTCGGCCGAACGCTTCGAGGCCCTTCTCGATCACCTGGATACCGACGCCGGCCTCGGCAATGTCGCCGGGGACCGTCAGGATGAACGGGTCGTCCGATCCGGCGATGGTGCGCGAATTCGCGACGACGGCGTACCCGAGCTTGCGGTAGGCCGTGACGAGCCCGGCGCCGATGCCCTGGGACGCTCCGGTGACGACGGCGACTTTCTGGGTGCTCATATTTCCTGCTTTCGTGAGTTGGCTTAATTTGATACTTGTCCAACCTCCCGGGCTTTTCCAGGACAGGTCTCCTCCCAG
The DNA here is from genome assembly GCF_004349055.1 of Kribbella antibiotica. Taxonomy (GTDB): domain Bacteria; phylum Actinomycetota; class Actinomycetes; order Propionibacteriales; family Kribbellaceae; genus Kribbella; species Kribbella antibiotica. The sequence goes on along the minus strand of NZ_SMKX01000038.1, from coordinate 26,149 downwards.
CTGGGAGGCTGCGCCTACTACTCTTCGGAGGGTGGAGCTTCGGCAGTTGCGGTACTTCGTGGCGGTGGCCGAAGAGCTCAACTTCGGGCGGGCGGCGGCGCGCCTGCACATCGCGAGCCCGTCGCTGTCGCAGCAGATCAAGTCGCTGGAGCGGGACCTTGGTGTCCGGCTGTTCGAGCGCGATCGGCGGACGGTGGCCCTCACGGCCTATGGGGAGACGCTCCTGCCGCGGACGCGGGCGCTACTCGAGCAGGCCGACGACTTACGCCGTACGGCGCGTGGCTTTGCGGTGAGTGAGCCGGTGCGACTGGGCTACGTGAGCTGGCGACCGGCGGACCTCGAGGAACGCGTGTCCGGGGTTGCGCGGCTGCTGGTCGATGCCTGGGTGATGCCGTCGCACACCCAGGCCGCGCGGGTCGCGGACGGGAGTATTGACCTGGCGATCTGCTGGGTGCGTGCGACCGATCTGGCTGAGCAGCAGCTCGCCGGGCGGTTGGTTGGTGTGGATCAGCTGTACGCCGTCTCGGTCGGCTATGAGTCGTCTGTTCGGGCTCAGGACACCGTGGTGCTCGTCGATGCGGATACGGCGACCTGGTCGTCGTGGAACATCTATGCGCTGGAGTTCGCGCGTTCGACCGGCGCTTCCGTCGAGCGGATCGACGACCACGGCATCACCGGACCGGCGTTCTTCGACCATGTACGGCGGCTGGGGCGGCCGGTGCTGAGTTCGCCGAAGCGGGACGCGACGCCGTGGCCGAGCGGGATCACGCGGCGGCCGGTGGTTGATCCGGTGCCGATGTGGACGTGGTCGTTGGTGTCGCGGTGGGACGAGGCTTCGCCGGCCGTCCTTGCCGCAGTGGAGGCGTTGACGCGGGATGTGGTCGTGGACTTCGGAGCGGCGCCGTACTGGTTGCCGGGGGACGATCCGTTCCGGCCGGGGGCGTTGACCTACCAGCCGTGAGCTTGGGCTGCCGTCAGGCGGTAGCCGGTGTTCTCGGAGAAGACGGCCGAGAGCGCGAAGCGGTCGCCGCGGACTACCGTGTGCCGCCACTCGACTGGGCGGTTCTGCGCGGTGCTCTGGCGGATGATCGAGAAGACCGCGGCGTCGGCTGGGCAGTGCAGCAGGGCGCGCTCAGCGGCGGTTGGGGCGACCGCGCGGATGTCTTCGCGGCCGTGGTCCAGCCGGAGGCCGGTGCGCTCGGAGAGCTCGTTGTAGAGGCTGGTGTGGGTGAAGTCGGCGTCCAGGAGCGGTGCAGCTATCTCGGCTGGCAGCCAGACGCGGTCTAGGGCGAGCGGCTCATCGCCTGCGTAGCGGAGGCGCTCCAGGTAGAGCAGGGGAATGGAAGCCTCGAGCTCTAGGCGGGCGGCGATGACTCCGTCGGCGCGGATGTCGAGCGCGCGGACGACGCTGTGCTGGTCGAGGCCTGAGGCTTCGACGGAGGAAAACAGGCTGTAGAGGGCGCCCATGGGCTGCTGGATCTCGGGGACCGTGGCGACCCTGGGCTGGCGGCCGCGCTCGGCCACGATCAGGCCGTCGGACCGCAACTGGCTGAGGGCCTGGCGGACGGTGTGACGGCTGACCGCGTACATCTCGACCAGCGTCATCTCACCGGGGAAGGCAGCGTCGAACTCGCCGGCACGCATGCGCCGCACGAGGTCCGCTTGGAGTTGTTTCCACAGCGGTTCGCCGCCTGTCCGGTCCAGCGCTGGCATCTGTCCTCCGATTTGCCAAATGTCCGGTCATCTCTTAGCTTAAATGTACGTACATCTTCGGCGTACGTCGTGGCGGAGAGGGGCCGGGCTGATGGTGCAGGTTGAGATTAGGCCACTGCGCACTGCCTCCTTCTCCTTTCGGCGGTTGCTTCCGAGGCGTGGGCCGGTGCCGGGGCTGATTGTCGTGCTGGCCATCGCGGCCGTGGCCGTTCCGCTAGGCCGGCTGGTGCCGGTCGTGGGTGGGCCGGTGTTCGGGATCGTGTTCGGGGTGCTGGCCGGTCTGGCCTTCCCGCGGGTGCGCTCCGAGGTGTTCCGGCCGGGGATCGACTTCGCGTCGAAGAATCTGCTGCAGCTGTCGATCGTCGTGCTGGGGACCGGGCTGTCCTTGCAGCAGGTCGCTCAGGTCGGGCTGTCGTCGTTGCCGGTGATGCTGGGCACGCTCGCCCTTGCTTTGGGGGGCGCGTGGTTGTTCGGGCGGCTGCTCGGGGTGCGTGATGACACGCAGATCTTGATCGGTGTCGGGACGGCGATCTGTGGCGGTTCGGCGATCGCGGCCGCGACGGCGGCGATCGGGGCGCGGCGGTCGTCGGTCGCTTATGCGATGGCGACGATCTTCACCTTCAACATCGTTGCGGTGCTGGCGTTTCCGCCACTCGGGCATCTGCTCGGGATGAGTCCGGAAGCGTTCGGGTTGTGGGCCGGGACGGCGATCAACGACACGTCATCGGTGGTTGCGGCCGGATATGCGTACAGCCAGAGTGCAGGTGATCAGGCGATCGTCGTGAAGCTGACTCGGTCGCTCACGTTGATCCCGATCGTGCTGACCCTGGTCGCCTTGAAGGTTCGCCGGGAGAACCGGGCGGCGCGGGCCCTCGACGTGCAGGGCGCTTCGTATGACGGGTCGACGGCGTCGACTCGGGGTCCGCTGCCGTGGAAGAAGCTGGTGCCGCTGTTCCTTCTCGGGTTCATCGCGGCGGCTGGGCTGCGCTCGGCGGGCGCCGTGCCGGATGGGTGGCTGCCGACGTTGAGCCTGATCGGTACTTGCCTGATTACTGCCGCGCTGACTGCGATCGGCTTGTCGTTGCGGCCGCGGGAACTGCGCGACGCAGGACCCAGGCCGCTCCTGCTCGGAGCGATTCTCTGGATCCTGGTCGCGGTTGGTTCGCTAGTCCTTCAGTCCTTCTTCTCGTAGGCGGCCGGGCGGGTCTGCGCCGCCTGGATCCGCGGTACGTCGAGCTTGCTGCTGCGGTCGAAGTTGTAGATCCCGTTCTCTTCCTGGAAGACGTCGGTGAGCTGCGTGTAGCAGTAGCCGAACATCAGCGGGTCATCGAGCAGCGCGTCGACCAGACCGGTGAAGCGAACATAGAAGTCCTCCTCATCGGCAACCCGCTGGCCGTAGCCCCACGAGTCCTCGCTGTTGCCGCTCTTGCCGGCGGCCGCCTTCTCCGCGTGCCACCAGATGCCGCCGAACTCACTGCAGAAATACGGCAGCCCGTTGTAGGCCTGGGAGATCGGCCGACCCTCCGGCCCGCCGAGATTCCCGTACGGCGTTCCGTCCTTCAGGCCCGCCATTTCCTGCGCGAACTCGGCCGGGTCCTGCGTGTAGTTGTGTGAGTCCCAGACGTCGGTCTCGGGAACGCGGTGCGAGTACCCGGACGAGTCGAGGACCGGCCGGGTCGAGTCAGCCGCCTTGGTGGCAAGGAACATCGCGCGGGTGACATCGTCCAGCTGGGTGATGCGGTCGTGCAGGAGTTGGTGCGTCTCGTTCAGCGGGCACCAACCGACGATGCTCGGGTGGCTGTAGTCGCGCTCGACCGCCTCGAGCCACTGCGCGACGTACGACGCTGTCGGCTGCTGGTTGTCGTCGCCGGTGTGCCCGACACCGGAACCCCAGTCGCCGAACTCGCCCCAAACCAGGTAGCCGAGACGGTCCGCGTGGTAGAGGAAGCGCTCCTCGAAAACCTTCTGGTGCAGGCGCGCGCCGTTGAACCCGGCCGCGATGCTGAGCTCGATGTCCTTGATCAGGGCTTCCTCGGTGGGCGCCGTCATCAGGCTCTCCGGCCAGTATCCCTGGTCGAGCACGAGTCGCTGGAACACGTGCTTGCCGTTGATGAGGATCGCCTGGCCGTTGACCGATATCGACCGCAGTCCGGCATAGCTGTCGGCGGTGTCAATAACGTTGCCGTCGGCATCGATCAGTTCGAGGAGGACGTCGTACAGGTGGGGGTCTGTGGTGTCCCAGAGCCTGACGCGGTCGGCCGGGACCTGCAGGGTCAGCCGCGGTGCGAAGTCGAGGTCGGCGCGGACCTCGGCGGTTGTCACCTCGCCATCGGCATCCTTGAGGGTCGCGCGGATCTTGTGGCCCGGCTTGTTGGCCGAAACCGGCACCGCCAGGTGGAAACTGGAGCCGGCGACATCCGGCGTGATCCGTGGCCGCTTCAGGTGCACTGTCGGCACCGCCTCGAGCCAGACCGTCTGCCAGATCCCGGTCGTGCGCGTGTAGAGGCAGGCGTGGTTGAAATACAACTGGCTCTGCTTACCGCGCGCCTGGGGCCCCTTGTGCGTATCCCGGGCCCGCACCACGATCGTCGCCTCGTCGCCCGGCTTGGCAACCTTGCTGAGGTTGGCGCTGAACGGCGTGAACCCACCCCGATGGCGAACCACCTCGGTCCCGTTCACCCAGACCGTCGCGTCATGATCGACCGCCTGGAAGTGCAGGACGGCTTCCTTGCCTTCCCATTCCTGGGGGATCGTGACGGTGGTCCGATACCAGACCGCCTCCATGAAATCGACGTCCTCGACCCCGGACAGCTGCGACTCGGGCGCGAACGGCACGGTGATCTTCTGCGCCAGCTCCCGCTCCCGCACCCCCCGCTCCAGCCCACTGTCCGACCGATCGATCTCGAACTGCCACTCACCGTTCAGATTCACCCACTCGTTCCGCACGAACTGCGGACGCGGGTACTCGGCACGAGGCTGTGTCATAGGTAGCTCCCGAAGGAAGAGAAGGCGAGGTCCAGAAGACAGTACAACGTTGGAATCGACCCGGCAACGGGTAGATCCCGCCAGCCGCTCCTTGAGCTCCGATCAGTCATCAGACGCCCCTCGAAACGCCTGAACCGTGCTCAAGGCGGCGCGTGGCGGGCTGCCCCGTAGGGTGGCGGCCGTGATCGATGGTGTGGGGGAGATTGGGCGGGTTCTCAGCGGCCCGCCGAGTGCGTTGGCGTTTCGGGTGCTGTGTGCCGCGGTGGATCGAGCAGGGAGCCCGGAGGAGCTGGTAGCGCTTTGTGAGGAGGGTCTTGCGGATTGGCCCTATGAGGCTCGAGAGGCTTTCGGTGCTGGCGGGGCGGGTTGGCGGCTGGCTCGGTCGTTGTCGACGGAGCAGTTCGGCATGGATCTGCAAGGGTGGGAACACCTGCGCGTGCTCAGGACCCGGGATGCTGTGGGTCTAGCGGCCAACCCGGCCTTGAGTCAGTTGGAGTCGCTTGATCTGATCAGTGGCGGCGGAACGACGCAGCCGTTCCGCCCGCCGGCCGACCGTCCACTCCGGTTGCGTCATGTCAGCCTGCTCGCTCCTGATTTGACCGATCTTCTGCGCGCAGGGGTTGCCCGCAAACTGCGTTCCGCCACAGTGCTCGTCCACAGCTTGGATGAAGCCCGAGCCCTCGCGGCTCGCCCCGAGCTCGCGCAGCTCGAGCAGTTGACGATCGGCTTCCGCTGCAGCCGGAATGGTGTGCCCAGCTCGGCCGGTCTCTCCGTCGGCGAGGTCGTCGCCGAGGACGACGCAGCCTGTACGACGTTCTTCGCGGCCGCGACGTTGTCTGCCCTGCGTGAGTTCGGTCTGCTCGGGTTCCCGGCCGGCCGTGATCGGCAGGGATTCGGTCCTGCGGGACTGGCCGGAATTGTTGCCAGTGGCATCTTTTCTCGACTGACTGCCCTGACGATCAAGGACCTTCCGCTCGGCGACGCCGCGATGATCGATGTACTCGCCGTGCTCGACCACGACAGTCTCGACAGCGTCAGCCTGCAGAACATCGCCCTTTCGGACGTGGCCGCGGAGGGTTTCACCGGCACGTACTCGGCCCTTCGCACTCTGGACCTTCGGCAGAACTACCTGACCGAGTCCGGTGCCCAGCACTTGGCGCACGACGTCGACCTGCCGGCGTTGGAGCGGCTCGATCTGTCCGGCAAGCGCTCGGAGATCCAGCCGATCGGCGACGCCGGTGCGGTGGCTTGGGCCTCGTCCCACAACGCGATCAACCTCGCCGAACTCCACTTGGCCGCGACCGGTCTCACGGCGGTCGCTGTTCCCGAGCTCCTGAACACCGGCGAGCTCGAGATCCTCGATCTCTCCTACAACCAACTGACTGGCTGGCCGTTGGCCGAGCGACTCCCCGGCCGGAGCCTGGACCTCGCCGCCTGTGCGCTGAACGACGAGGACCTGATCAGTCTCACCACGGCAACCGCGGATCTCGACAGCCTCAACCTGGCAGACAACACCATCAGGTCCGCGAAGGCGCTGACTGCCTGGGCCGCCCTGCCTGCCCTGTGGGAACTCAACCTCCACGGCAGCCACCTGGACGATCAGAGCCTCGCAGACCTGCGGGCCGCAGCCACCTGTTTGCTTGAGCTGGACACGGGATCGAAGACGGACGACGACGTTCGCGTGAACCTCGCGATCAGCCGAGCCGAACACGAAGCCGAATCCCGCACGTTCGCCCGTCAGCTCCGCGAAGGCTGAATTCAGAGGCCTAGGAGGCGGGCGCCGTTGTCGTGGCAGACGGCTCGGAGCCAGGCGTCGCCTAAGCCGAGGTCGGCTAAGGCCTGGAGTTGGGTGGCGTAGGGGTAGGGGATGTTGGGGAAGTCGGTGCCCAGGACGATGCGGTCGGCCAGGTCACCCAAGCGCGGAACCAGCGAGCGGGGGAAGGGCATCAGGGATTCGGTGAAGGGCGTTAGGGCCATGGTCGTGTCCAGGTGGACGTTCCGGTACGACGTGAGGTCCAGGTGCTCGGCGTATTCGGGCATGCCGAGGTGAGCCACGACCACCGTCAACAGGGGGTGGCGGCGGAGGACCTCGCCGATGGGACCAGGGCCGGTGTGGCGGCCGGGGATGGGGCCGGAGCCGCAGTGGGCGACTACCGGCGTACCGGCTTCGGCTAGTTGGCCCCAGACGTCGTCGAGGACGGGGTCTCGGGGGTCGTAGTCGCCTACTTGAAGGTGGACTTTGAAGATGCGGGTGCCTTGGTCGAGGGCTTCGCGAACGTAGGAAGAGGCGGAGGCTTCGGGGTAGAACGTGCCGCTCACGGCACAGCCGGGCGTCGCGGCGGCGAAGTCGCGGGCCCAGGTGTTGAGCCAGGCGGCCATGTCGGGTTTGTGCGGGTAGACCAAGGCCGGGAAGGCCCGAACTCCCAGCGAATCAAGGGTTTTGAGGCGCTCGGAGACAGACGTCCGGTACGTGATCGGCCAGGGGGTTCCGTAGTGCTCGACGGCGGCGTCGAAGTATTTCCAGACCGCGTTCATCACGGGGTCGGGCAGGAAGTGGACGTGGACGTCGATCAGGCCGTCCAGGCCCAGTCCTGCCCACCAGGCAGGGACTTCTTCGTCGAGGAGCACACCGCCCAGCCTAGAACTACCGCTCGGACTGGTCCGCCAGCCAGAGGTTGATCAGGCCTTGGAAGTGCGCCTGGAACTTCTCCTGCTCGTCGGTCGGGTACGTCGCCACGACCGTCTCGCGGAGGATGTCGGTGAACTCGGATCCGCTGAACCAGTCGCGCACCCGGGCGTCGAAGTCGGGCAGGTTCTCGGCGCACCACTCGTGATACCGGACGGTGTCGAAGTGGGCGTCGGCGAGCGCGAGGTAGGCCTCGATCTTGGCGTCGTAGTCGAGCGACTCGTCGTCGGCGATGGCGAAGTACTTGTCGGTCTGGAGGTCGACCGAGCTGCGCCGGCCGGTGGCGAGGCTGAAGACAGACCACTTCACCAGCGCGCTGATCGCCCAGGGGAAGTAGTAGTGCAGTGAGGTGACTGCGACGTCGGGGCAGGCGTTGGCGTAGTCGATCGGGTGCACCGAATCGCCGCGGACGAGCATCTCGCAGGAGTTGAACTCCCAGCCGAAGAACGCGTTCACGATCCGGCTGATCGCGACCGTCTGGTGTCCGGCGGACTGCGAGAGGAATCCGTGCGAGACGGCGTACCGGTTGTGCATCGGCTCTTCGGGGCGGAAGTCCATCACCATGGTCTCGGCGCCGATCGACAGCGCGCGGGCGAACTTGTCGTACTCGACCGTCGCCTGTAGGTGCATCAGCATCTCGCCGGATTCGTCGTACGCGCGGTGCAGGTCGTCGTTGTCGTTGATCCGGGAGACGCCGCGCCAGCCGCCGCCGTCGAACGGCTTCATGTACAGCGGGTAGCCGAGGTCCTCGGCGATCGCGTCCAGGTCGAAGGTCTTGTTGTACTTCGCCGAGGTGTAGGCCCAGCGGACGTTGTCGACCGGGTTCTTGTACGGCACCAGGACGGTCTTCGGGATCTTCAGCCCGAGCCGGAGCATCGCGCAGTACGCCGAGTGCTTCTCCATCGCCTGGAACGTGAACGGCGAGTTCAGCAGGTAGGTGCCGTTCATCAGCGCGGCCTTCTTCAGCCACTCGCGCGGGTGGTAGTACCAGTACGCGAGCCGGTCGATGACGAGTTCGACCTTGACCGGGTCGTTCAGGTCGAACGGCTCGATGGTCAGCCGCTCGGTCTCGAACTCATGTGTCTTGCCACCGGCCGTCACCGAGCCGACCCGCCGGAGCAGCGCCTCGAACGCCTGCGGCCAGTCCTCCTCGGCGCCCAGTAGCAGCCCGATCAGGTGCCGAGAGTTGTCAGCCACAGGTTCTCCTCAAACAAATCGGGGCAGGTGGTGGGCGATCTGCTTGCGCCACCACGGCCAGTCATGGGCTACGTCGTACCCCCACTGGTCGAGCTCATGCGGGATGCCCTTGGCATTCAGTACGGCGTCGATCGCGCGGGCCGACGGCAACGAACCGGTCGGGTGGGTTTCCCAGTCGCCCTGACCGACGGTGAGCACGAGGAACAGGCGGCGGCGCAGCCAGTCCAGATGTTCACCCTCGAGGTTCGGCAGGTAGTCGGCCGGGTTGTTGAAGTACGTCGCCTCGCCGCGCTCGCCCCAGGCGTGCCAGCTCGCGGCGTCGTAGTTGCCGGACTGGCAGATCGCGACCGGGAAGAGGTCGGCGCGCTTGAAGGCGAAGTTGAGCGCATGGAAGGCGCCCAGGCTGCAGCCGGTGGTGATCATGTCGGTGGCGCCAGGCGTGTCCGCACCGATCGCGGGGACGACCTGGTCCAGGATCCAGGACTCGTACGCGTTGTGCCGGCGGGCCCGCTCTTCCAGCGGCAGGCTGCGGTCGGACCAGCTGAGGTCGTCGAACGAGTCGACGCAGTACAGCTTCACCCGGCCGGCCTCGATCAGGTCGGCGACCGCGCCCACCATGCCGTTGTTCTCGTAGTCCCAGGCACGACCCTGCTCACTTGGGAACACCAGCACAGGACGGCCATAGTGCCCGTACCGGATCAGGGTCCCTTTTCGGTCAAGTCCCGGAGCCTCTAGCTCGACCTGCTCACGCTCCACGCGCACTCACCCCCGCTTAAGTGTTCTGAGAGTGTCCCGCCAGCCACCCTGCCATGTCTTTACCTCGCATGCTTTGTCTCAGCGCGTCCTGCCACCGGACCGAGCGCTGCGACGACTACAGCCAGTACGGCGACTCCAGCGAGTGCCGTTGGCAACGACCAGACGCTGGATGCGGCGCCGACCAGTGCGGGGCCGAGGAGGAAGCCCAGGTACGCGATGGTGGTGACGGTGGAGATCGCGCTCGCGCGGCGCTCAGGTCCGGCCCAGGCGCCGGCCATGCTGATGATGGTTGGCGCACAGACCGACGTACCGAGGCCTGCGATGGCGATACCGACCAGGGCGAGCCAGGGGCTGCCGGCGAGAGCGGCCAGGGCGCTGCCGAGGGCGGCGATGAGGCCTCCGGCGACCAGGAGCTGCGCGGGCTTGAGGAGGCGCAGCAGAGCGTTGCCGCTGATCCGTCCGGTGGCCGCAGCGGCGGCGAAAACAGCCGGTGCGCTGGAGGCGAGAGCAGGTGCAGCGCCGAGAGTGGTGTCGAGGTGTACGGCGCTCCAGCTCTGCCAGGCGTTCTCGACGACGAAGGCGAGGGCGCAGAGACCGCCGAACACCATCAGCGCGGGCTCAAGCCTGCGAGGGGCCTTCTGAGCCACCACCGGCTTGATGCGCGTGGAACCCGGCGCCAAGACCACAGCGACCAGTACGGCGATCAGTACGGCGACTCCGCCGAGCACTGGTAACGCACCGGCACCTGCCGCGCGCAGGCCCGCCGTACCGAGGCTTGAGACCACTACTGCGATTGAGAACAGCCCGTGAGCGAGGTTCATCAGCGGTTTGCCGCTCGAGGCCTCAGCCGCGGACCCGGTGGCGTTGACGGCCACATCGGTGGCCCCCGAGGTAGCGCCGAGCAGAAAGAGCGCAGCGCCGAGGGCGACGGCCGATCCGGCGAGTGCGGGCAGCACACCGCACGCTGCGAACAGCAGCACGGTCACTGGGAGCACCACTCCGCCGAAGCGGTCGATCAGATAGCCGGTGAACCGCATCGAGCACAGCGCACCCAGTCCGACCATCAGCAGCGCACCGCCCAACTGAGCGTCGGTGACACCAGCCTCAGCCTTCACAGCGGGCAGCGCAGCACCCCATGCACCCCAGAACAGACCGAACGCTCCGAACCCAGCGAGTGTTTTAACCACCCGCTCGACACTAGGCCCAGACGCGGTTCAGCAGTCCTGTCAGGTCCGGATCCAGGACGTCACGCCATGCGGTGAAGTTGTGCATGTCCGGGGTCTCGTCGAACTCGACTGGGAGTCCGAGCTCGGCCAGGCGTGCAGCCATCACGCGGTTGTTGTGCACGTTCTCCTCAGTGGCGCCCGCAGTCATCGCGACGGCCGGTGTGCTCGGCGCAGCACCAGCGGCGAGCACCTCGCGGACGAAGCCGGTCACCTGCGCGTAGAACTCGAACCGCGACTCCTCCTGCGGGTCGGTGTCCAGCGTGAAGAACGACCCGGACTGGAGGAACAGCCCCTCGAACGTGCCCGGGTGGTGCCACTCGGCGTACAGGGCGGCCAGTGCGCCCAGGCTCGCACCCATCAGCACCGGCTGCTTGCTCTTGTACTGCGCCTGGACAGTCGGAAGCACCAGTTGCGTCAGAGCCTCGGCGTACTGCGGATTGGCGGCGTACCAGAGGTTCCGCGTGGTCGGCCGGATCAGTGCGAGCCGGAACGGCGGCAGCTCGGACGATGCGACCATCGCGCCGGCGTAGTGCGTCAGACCGGCGTACATGGCGAACTCAGGACCGTCATGCGACAGCAACAGCGGTAGCTCAAAAGCTGGTGTGATCCCCTCGGGCGCCCACACCTGTACGTCGATCGGTCCGACTGGGGAGTCGACTACCAGCGGGGTCAGCGTGGACGCGACCGGCTCGACGTGGATCCACGCAGGCTCGACGTAACCCGGCAGCGGCAGCCACGAGTGCTCCCCGAACGCGCCACCGACCACCCGGGGGTTGGCCGGGTCAGTGCGCATCCCCTGGTCGGCGATGTCGAACAGGTACTCCATCCGGTGCACCGACGGGCGCGCCAGCCGCAGCTCCCAGCCGTACTCGACTGGCTTGAACTCCAGCAGTTCGGCGGCCAGGCCCAGCTCCTGCCACAGCCGCACCCCCGTGAACGCATGCGCCGGATCGCTGAGGCGGAACACCACCTCAGCCCCTTCAACGGCACTCACCACGCTGGACATCCGCACACGGTACCGGTGGAAACACTGACATCAGGTGTCAGCCATAGCGGCTTATCGTGGGCAGGTGGTGGATCTCACGGATATCAGGGCAGCGACAGCCGACCTGCCGCGCAGCTACGAGGCGCTGGTGCGGGACCGGATCAAGTTCCGCGTCGGCCGCATCGTGTATCTGGCGGTCGCGCCGGACGAGCAGACGATCGGCATCGGCTTCCCGCGCGAGGAACGGGCCGCCGCGCTGGCGTCTGAGCCGGACAAGTTCCTGCCGCCGAGCAAGTCCGACGAGAGATACCAGTGGATCGTCGTACGGCTGGAAGCGATCGAGTACGACGAGCTGCGGGAGCTGGTCCTCGACGCGTGGTCGCTGTGCGTTCCGAAAAAGGTCCGCACGGAGTTCTTCGCGAACCTCTGACCTGCGTACCGGTGACGGAGCGCAGCGGAATGGGTACGTTGTCCCCTCGACCGTGAGGATCTGGGGGAGCGGACATGGCCGTGCAGGTGCCGGACGGGTTCAACCGCCTGGCTGCGTCGTTGTTTCAGGTGTATCTGAGGGGAAGCCTGCAGCGCAAAGGCGACGAGTCGCAGCCGATCTTTGCCTGCATCCAGGACGAGCTCGACCTGGAGACGCAGGAAGAGCCGGACAAGCCGGCGGTCCCGGCCGTCCTGCGGATGTTGTCGGACCGGCTCCGGCCCGGCGGCGCGAAGTCGCCGGAGCTGCAGGTGCCGCATGTGCTGGTCGGTCTGGTGGACAAGTCGCCGGGCGAGGGGCCGGACAAGGAGCTCCAGCCGGTGTCGACGGCGGAGGTCGGCGAGCTGGTCAAACTCCTCGATCAGGCGACGGCCGGGCTGAAGGACAATCACGCGGGCGGCTACGACTTTCCCCGGTACGACCTGGTGCGCTGGCTGATGTCCCTCAAGCAGGGCAATCTGCGCCAGGCGATGTATCGGAGGGCTGTCGGTGGATCAGCCTCCGCAGACAGCCTGTGGGGGCGTGTCCAGCAGCAGTTGCCGTCCTGGCTTCAGGTGCTCACGCTGTGGCTGCTGCCGACCTACTTCTGGCTGCGGCACAGCGGTCGGGTGCCGAAGCTGTCCGGCCAGTACCGCTGGCTGCGGAACCAGTCTTACTTGGCACGCGGCGACGACAACCTGTTCGAACTGGCGCTGCGGCTCACCGAGGACAAGCGGAACCAGCAAGACCCGGAGCGGTTGGCCGGACTGCTGGTGAACGCGTTCCTGGAGGACCTGCGGTCCGGCTTCCGGCGGGTCGAATGGATCCACAAGCACCGGGCCACCCATCCGATCGTGCTGGTCGGACCGATCAGCAGGATCAACGGCGGCTATCTGCTCGTGCGAATGGTCGCAGAGGTCCGGAACGACACCCTGCGGTTCGACCCGCTGGTGCTGGTGACGATCGGACGCAAGGTTCCGCCGCGTGCGATCGAGACCCGCGAGGTCAAAGTCGACCGGGACATCGCGGCCTGGCGGACGCGGCACATGGAGCAGAGCCTGCGGCGCTGGATCGGCGCCTGGCTGCTGGTCTTCCCCATCGCAGGCAAGGCTGTCCCAGCGGTGCCGCGAGCGGTCGGCCGGCGCGCCACCGCGGCGATCCCGCAGAAGATGGAAGCGGAGAAGCGCCCGGAGTTCGCGCGGCTGCGGGGGCCGCTGTGGCGGCGGCGTACTGGTGGGTGGTTGATCATCGGGGCCGTGCTGGCTGTGCTGGCAGCGACGTACGCCGGGTTCGGCGTGCTGGATGATCGGCGGCATTGTGGCGGGGACGGCTTCCGGTGGCTCTTCTTCGAGGCCGTGGACACATCGGTGGCGAAGGTCGACGGGGACTGCGTGGGGGTGACCGACGGGACCAATGCGCTGCTCTATCCGAGTCTGTCGTTCGGGCCGGTCGGGGACAAGATTCTGGAGCAGAACTGGCAGACGGTCGAGCTGAGTAAGCGGCAGCCGGAGCGGCCGGTGATCACACTGGTCTTCATGACGTCGGCGAACGACCGGCTGCTGAGTGCGGGCGGTCTCACCGCGGAGCGGGAGCAATTGGCCGGGCTGGCGGTCGCGCAGAAGGTGCAGCTCGAGAAGCCGGCCCAGCGGTACGAGCCGATCGTGCGGGTCCTGATCGCGAACGCCGGGCCGCAGTTCCGGCACGCGGATCGGGTGGCCCAGCAGCTCGGCGCGCTGGCGGCGAAGGATCCGTCGATTGTGGCGGTGGTCGGGCTGGATGAGAGCCGCGAGTCGACGCAGTCGATGATCCGGAAGCTGGCCGCGGTCGGGTTGCCGACCGTTGCTGCCACGCTGACCGCGGACCAGATGGTCGACGTCAGCCGGATGTACGTGCAGATCAGCCCGCAGAACCGGCGCGAGGCTGCCGTCGCGGCGGCCTACGTGAACGACCGGCTGAAGAAGACCGGCAAGGACCCGTTCGGTCGCGCGCTGGCCCGCAAGCTGACCGTCTACAAGTCCGACGACCCGGCCGACACCTACAGCCAGAACCTGGCCAAGGACCTGGTGCAGGAGTTCCAGGCCGTCGGGATCCCTGGTGAAGCTGTCTCCTACAGCTCGCAGGGAACCGGTTTGAACGCTGCACAAGCCGGTCAGGACGCCTGCGACCATCGGGGCGAGATCGTGTTCTTCGCCGGCCGCGGTCAGGTGGACTTCCAGGCGTTCGTGGGTGGTCTGCAGGATCGGTGCCGGACCCAGCCGCCGTATCTGATCGGTGGTGACGACGTCACCAAGTACGTCGCCGACCGCGCGACGAGCCGGCTGAACCAGTCGATCCCGTTCCAGTACCTCGCGCTGTCGCTGGCCCCCGATCTGCTGGAGAACGCGACGTCGGAGTCGGCCGACTTCTACGGCCGGCTGGAGGAGATGTTCCAGTACGAGACCGACGATCGAGGCCGCAGTCTGGACGGTCACGCTGCGCTGAGCTACGACGCGGCGTACGCCGTGGTGCTCGCGACCAGTTTCTTGCGGCGCGACAGTATCGCGGTGAACGGCGGGACGGTCTGGTCCGCGCTGCAGTCGATCACCGACGCGGACGGCGCCAAACGCGGCTTCCAGGGGGTGACCGGGCGGATCGATTTCGGGGGCAGCGTCAGCCGCCGGGTGCCGGTGAACAAGCCGGTGGCGATCGTCACGTTCCAGCGTGGAAAACCTGTGCCCAAGGCAACCATCGTCTGTGGTGCGAAGTCCGAATCGCCGAGCTGGTGCCCGGTCGACTAGTCCTTCAGGATGACGGCAAGACCATCCTGTCGGCCGATGGGTGACGGCGATTCGCCAAGCATCCTTGAAGATATGACCGGGGACTTCTTACCTGAACGCCGTAAGGCTTCAGTGCTCAGCCAATCACTCACCGTTGTACTACTGCTTGGTGTGGCGGCTCTCGCTGCCTATCTGTTCTTGTGACGGACTAGGACTCCCAGCGCACTTCCGCCTCGCCCGGCCGGACCACTCCGGCCTCGTAGGCGACGACGACGGCCTGGACGCGACTCGACAGGCCGAGCTTGGACAGCACGCTGCTGACGTGGGTCTTCACCGTCGTCTCGCTCACGAACAGCTTGCTGGCCAGGTCGCGGTTCGACAGGCCGCGGGCCATCCAGACCAGGATCTCCCGCTCACGCTCGCTCAGCTGGCTGAGCATGCCGGCCCAGCGCGCATCCGGCTGCGCAGGCGCGGAGGACGTCGTACCGACCTGTCGTTCGAGCTCGACGCATCGCTCCAGCAGGACGCGCGTCGACGCGGGGTCGACCAGTGAGTCGCCGCGGTGCACAGCGCGGACGGCTGCCACGAGCAGGTCCGGATCGGTGTCCTTGAGCAGGAATCCGGACGCCCCGGCCCGCACCGCACTCAGCACATAAGCCTCGTCGTCGAACGTCGTCAGCACCAGTACGGCGGGCTTCGACCGCCCAGCCGCCTTGTTCGCGGCCGTGATGCGCTCGGTCGCGACCAGTCCGTCCATCACCGGCATCCGGATGTCCATCAGTACGACGTCGGGGTCGTACTGCTCGATCATCCGCAGCGCCTCGGCGCCGTCACCGGCCTGCGCGACCGTGGTCAGGTCGGGCTCGTGGTCGAGGATCATCGCCAGCCCCATCCGGATCACGCCCTGGTCGTCGACGACCAGGATCCGGATTTGATCTGTCAGTTCTGCGGCGGCAGCCATGCCTGCACTCTCCATCCACCCAAGGGGCCCGCTGCGACGGCCAGTGTGCCGCCGACCGCTGTGGCCCGTTCGCGCATCCCGATCAGCCCGTTCCCACGGCCGCTCTCGCTTCGCCGGGCGGTCTCCAGCACGTTCACCGGTGGTGGGCCACCGCTGCCGTTGTCGTCGATGGTGAGGAGCTCGCCCTGCGGACTACTCTGCCAGGTCACCCGAGCTGCAGTGGCCTTTGCATGCACCATCACGTTGGTCAATGCCTCCTGAATGATCCGTACGGCGGTCAGATCGGTGGCCGTGGTGAGCTGCCGCTGCCGGGTCGGCAGGAACATCGCGACGTCGATCCCGACTGCCTTGAGCCGCTCGCCCATCCGCGCCACGTCCTCCAGATCGGGAACTGGCGCCGTACCGCCGCCGGAGTCGTTCGGCTCGGTCCCCGGCCCGGCGTTGAGGACCCGGACTGTCTCGCGCATCGCGGTCAGCGCTTCCTTGCCGCTGGCAATGATCCAGCGGATCGCCTCGCGCAGGACCTCGGGTCGTTGGTCGGCGACCCGGTCCGCGGCCTGGGCCCGGATCACCACTGCGCTGACGTGGTGGGAGATGACGTCGTGCAGGTCGCGAGCGATCCGGGTGCGTTCGGCGACTGCGGCCTGCTCCGCTGCGGCTGCACGCAGGCGGACCAGCTCGGCGTTGCGCTGCTCCAGGACCGCCAGGTTCTTGCGGCGCCGGCGGGCGTCGGCGCCGAGCAGCACCATGCCGCAGATCAGGGCCTCGGCGAAGACGAACAGGGAGATGTTGACGTAGCTGTAGAGGCTCTGCAGATCTCTCGGAAGGGTCGCGTACCGCTTGCCGTACAGGACCGCGCGGTCGACATTGCTCAGCACGATCGCGACCACGGTCGGCAGGCCGATCATCAGCCCGGCCAGGCTGCCCATCGCGAAGAAGCCGCTGACCAGGCGACGGACGCCGTTCGAGGCGGCGATGTAGCCGGCCACCAGCAGCGGGGCCAGGTGGATCTCGGACTGCAGGGCGGCGTCGGCGATCCTCGGCTGGCCGAACATGGTCAGCCCGAGCTGGGCGGCCAGGCCGGTGCCGACCGCGGCGTACACGAGGGGGTAGAGGATTGCGACGGTGATCAGGGTCGTCCGCGGGCTCCGGCGGCCGAAGGCGATGGTGGCGATCAGGAAAACGCCGGTCACCGCCGACACCATCGGGTTGCGCGGCCGGAGCCAGCTGTCGTCGATCGACGCGAGCCCGACGAACCAGACGATGCCGACAACGGCAGCCACCAGCACATCCTGCTGGAACTGCGACAGGCGTCGCCAAGCGGTCATGTTGCCCACAGTAGTCAGTCGACTATGAGTAACGCTTCGTCACTGCGGTCGGAAAGTCTCCAACTTTCGGAGGAGTCCGTGCGTCCGATGTGGTACTCAGGGCCTACTCGTGGGCTCGGAGGACGGTCCCTGGGGCCGATGTGGCATCCAAGGAAATCCGAGAGGCTCTACCCATGACCGAACAGCTTCTGCCGCGGCCGCGCCGTACCGTGCGGTCCAGGTTGCTGTCGGTGACTGGAGTGGCCGTGCTGGTGACGGTGGTCGGGTCGGTTCTGATCTGGCACACGCAGCTGGGCGAGTTCTTCTCGTCGGAGGCTGACAAGGAACCGGTGATCTCGGGGGTCTCCGGCCCACCCGCCACCCTCCAGGCGAGCAAGCCCACGCAGGCCCCGACCAAGCCGACCGCCGAGCAACAGCGGTTGCTGGCCTCGGCCACCGCGTCGTGGCTGGAGAAGAACGGCTGGCGCTACGGCCTCTGCCGTCCCTACGAGAACGAGCCCTGGCATTTCGAAGCGTTGACCGCGCCAGGTACTCAATGCCCGCCACGTGCAGTCCGCGCAGCGGCCCAAAAATAGTCCACAGAACAGCACTCGGGAGCCGATCATGACGATGACTTACGCACAGCCGATGCCCATGCGCTACACCCGCGCCCGGCTCACCGTCCCTGCCCTGTGGCGCCAGGTGGTTAAGGGGAGCGAGCAGAGCATGCCCGAGCCGGACCGGTCGGTGTACACGCAGCTGGAGATCTATGACGGTGTACTGGCTGCTTTCGAGCGCCGGGACGAGGTCGCTGCGGTCCTGGGGGCCGCAGCGGACCGTCCGACCGCCGTACGACGGTTGCGCGCGGAGCTGGGGATGACCCACCTGCAGGCGACGGCCCTGCTCGACCTGCCGCTCACCACCGAGTGCCGGGACCGCATCGCTCTGCGGGCGGCCGAGTTGCGTACAGCGCTGGAGCGGTAACACTTGAATGTGTGATCACCCTGGAGCAGGCAGCACGGTTACGTAAGGCGGGTGTCCTGTGGACACCCGCGGCCGGCGACCGGTTCATGGTCCCGGACCGGGAGATGGACGACGACGTGTTCGTGGTGAGCGACATGACCGTCGAGGTGCACGACTATCAGGGCAGCAAGGTGATCGGGTTCAACGGCACGACCGAGTGGGCCCTGGACAGCATTGAGCAACGCGAGGTGATCTGGCTTCCCCGTGAGGAGCAGCTGCGCGCTCTGCTGGGCCCACACTTCCGCCGGCTGGAGGCCGTCGCGGACGGGTACGCCGTCGAGCTGACCGGGTCGACGCATTCCGCCGACGACGCCGAGCAGGCGTACGCGAACGCCGTACTGCATCTGCTCGCAGCGTGAATCAGCGCAGGGTGTTCGGCCGCCAGTACTGCTTCTTGTCCTTGTCCTTCACGGTGTAGCCGAGTTTGGCGACCTCGTCACGGAGCTCGCGCAGGTCGGCCTTGCCCTTGTCGCCGTCGTCGAAACTCTTCGCCCGTGCCTTCAGTACGGCGTTCGCTCCCGGCGGTAGCTCGGGCTCGTCCTCGACCCAGCGCCGGAACCGGGCTTCGTACGGATCGCCGCCGTCCGACCACGGATAGCCGTGCGCGCGGAACGCCGGCGGGATCTTGTGGGCCTCACTCTTCAGCTGGTCGTGCTTCTCGCGCGCCAGCTCCCGCGTCGTCGCGTCCAGCAGGACGATCTCTTTGCCGTCGAGGAACGCGGTGACGACCTTGTTCCGCGGCACGGCCACGGTCTTCTCGTTCTTCAGGAACTCCACCGACTCGTTGGTGATCGTCACCTTGAGGGTGTCGTCGAGCGCCATCGCGCCGAGCAGTAACCCGCCCAGCAGGCCGATCAGCATGCAGACTCCGCCGACCCACCAGGAGTTCCAGGTCGCGAGCACCTCGAGGAGCCGCTGCCACGGGAACCAGCGCAGCCCGGTCGCCCAGTCGGCGATCCGGGGGATGAAGAAGCCGAGGACCACGCCGGCCAGCGGCAGGGCGCCGTACAGGATGGCTTTGTCGGTGACCGAGTGCCCGATCACTGTCTTGCTCTGCATGCTTCGAAACTAGCGTTTGCGGGCGGAACTTTAGTATCGAAGCACGACGACTGAAGGAGACTTGGTGACCGAGGGCATCTGGCTGCGCTTTCTGAGCGGCCCCGACATCGACTCGCTGGGGCTGACCCGGACCGAGATCGTGGACGCGGTCGAGGGGGCTGTCCGGGAGCACGGACTCGGGCGGACTTCGTTCGAGCCACGGGTGCATCTGATGCCGTCGAACGGCGGGAGCGGTCACTTCAACGTGCTGCGCGGGCACCTGGACGGGTTGGGCGAGCACGGGATCAGCGGGGTGAAGGTGGTGGGCGACTTCGTGCCCAACTACCAGCGGGGGCTGCCCAGTGAGTTGGCGATGGCCACGTTGTTCGATCCGACGACCGGTATGCCGCTTGCTGTGCTGGATGCGACGTTTATTACCGCGGCTCGGACTGGGGCGATGACTACTGTCGGGGCGCGGTATTTGGCGCGGCCGGACAGCAAGATCCTGGCGCATGCGGGGGCGCGCGGGACCGCTTGGTGGAACGTGACGATGCTCGACGATCTGTTTGAGCTCGACGAGATCCGGGTGACGTCTCGGAGGCCCGAATCGCGGGAGAAGTTTGCGGCTGAGTTGTCGGAGGAGCTGTCTACGCCGGTACGGGTGTTCGCTACCGCTGAGGAAGCGTTCGACGGGGCTGATGTGCTCGTCGAGGCGACTCGGCTGATGGAGCCGGAGCCGTTGCTGCGGACTGCTGCAGTGAAGCCTGGGGCGTTTGTGGTGCCTTATGGGACGGTCAGCGCGGTGGAGCTGGATCTGCTGGATGTGATGGACAAGGTTGTCGTGGACGATTGGCGCGAGGCGCAGTCGGGGCGGTTCGGAGCGCTGCGGCGGCATGTGGACAGCGGTCGGTTGTCGCCGGAGACCTTGTACGGCGAGTTGGGAGAGATCGTGTCGGGACAGAAGCCGGGGCGTGAGAATGGTGCTGAGCGCAACCTTTTCTGGCATCGGGGGTTGTCGTTGCTCGATGTGGCGATCGCGTACTTGATCCTGCAGAAGGCCGAAGTTGCGGATATCGGCACGATGCTGCGGTTCCACTGACATGCTGATTGTGCGAGCCTCCGACGTCGACCCGGCGAGTGTGGAGCCGGTCGAGATCGCTCAGCCGCTGCTTGACCAGTTGGCCGCGATCCGTGCTGAAGTGCTTGCTGCGTTGGCATCTGGTGATCCCGTCTACGGGGTGAATACCGGCATGGGTGCCATGAGCAAGGTTCGGTTGACCGAAGCCGAGCAGCGCATTCACCAACGCAACCTCCTCCTCGGGCGAGCAGTCGGCGGACCTCCCTGGCTCCCG
Source organism: Kribbella antibiotica (assembly GCF_004349055.1). Lineage (GTDB taxonomy): Bacteria > Actinomycetota > Actinomycetes > Propionibacteriales > Kribbellaceae > Kribbella > Kribbella antibiotica. The sequence continues at coordinate 5,698 of NZ_SMKX01000038.1, read as the reverse complement.
CCCGACGAGACCCGGGCTGTGCTCCTCGGCCGCCTCCGCACTTTCCTGAACGGCGACTCGGGTGTGTCGGTTGAGCTGGTGCAGAATTTGGTGGCCCGGCTCAACGGTGGTGACCTGCCGCGGATCCCCGCCGAGGGTGCCGGATCAGCCGGCGAGATCATCCCGTTGGCTCATGCCTTTGCAGGCTTCGAACCAGGTCCCAAGGAAGGGATCGCTTTGCTGGCCGGGATCCCTGGGGCGACCGGGCGGGCTGCGCTTCACGTCGCACGCGCTCGGCGGTTGGGTGACCACCTCACCGCGGTTGCTGCGGGGGCGATCGCGGTGGTGGGGGCTAACAGAGCGCCGTACCAGGTGTTGGTGGGGCGCGGGGATGACGTACTGGCAGGCGAGCTCAGCCGGTTGCTGGAGTTGGCAGGACCGGAGCCGGAGCCGCGGAGTTTGCAGGCGCCGGTGTCGTTTCGGGTTGCTGGGCAGGTGATTGCGCACGTACGGCGCTCGATCGACGATCTGGATGCGGCCGTCGGGCGGGCGTTCGATGGGGTGACGGATTCGCCGGCGTATCTCGGTGGGGAGCTTGTGGGGACGGCCGGCTTCCACGGGATCGACCTGACGGCCTATTGCGACCATCTCGTCGCGGCGTTGGCGCATGCGGCGGAGGTTTCGGCGGCCCGATTGCATCGGTTGCTGGATCCAGCCGTGACCGGGTTGCCGGCTCAGCTCGCGCAGGAGCCGGGGCCGCAGGCGGGGTTGGTGGCGGTGCACAAGCGGGCGGTGGCCACGACGCATCGGTTGCGACGGCTGACGTTGCCTACGGCAATCGGTACGGCGGAGACGTCGAATGGGCAGGAGGATGTCCAGACCTTCTCGTGGGAGGCCGTTGGCAACCTCGCGGAGGCGCTGCGGCTGACCCGCGAGGTGACCGCCTGCGAACTACTCGCGGTCTATCAGGCGCACCTGTTGGCGAAACGACCGTTACCGCCAAGCCTGCGGGCGGTAGCGGACGTCGTACTGGCGATTGAGGGTGATCGACCGTTCGGGGAGGATCTGACGCGGTTGCTGGAGACCGTGCTTCAGCCCTGACCAGAGACTGCCTTCTTCAGCTGGGCAACCAGCTCGGGCAGGATGAACTTGATGCCGAGCGGGCCGCCGATCGAGAACGCGCTGGAGAACTCGCCGCTCGCGGACGGGGTGTTGATCACCGGGGCGCCGCCGAAATAGGCGACGTGTTTGCCCTTGACGGCCGGAAGTGCGTTGTACAGCTGGTTCTTCTCGAGTCCGGCGTCGAGTTTGCCGGCGGTGTCGAGGGCGGCCATGTAGATGATGTCCGCGTTCGCCTTCGAGGTCTGCTCGGCCGGGATCGCGACATAGAAGTCACCGTTCTCCATCGCGTCGATTTGTGGGTTGGTCTTGAAGCCGAGCGAAGTGAGCAGGTGCATCCGCGGGTCGGACGGCAGCCAGGCGTTGACAGTCGCGTTGGAGTAGACGCCGGCCGTGATCGTCTTCCCGGCGAACTCCGGGTTCGCCTTGGCGGCGTCGGTGATCAGCGCCTCGGTCTGCTTGATCACCTCGCTGCCCTCGGTCGACGTACCGGTGGCCTTGGCGATCTCGGCGACCTGGTCCTGCCACTTCACGCCATACACGTTCTTGGTCCCGGCCGGGGCCGCGATGGTCGGCGCGATCGCGTTGAAGGTCTCGAACTCCTTCTGGTCGTTGATCGAGTTCACATAGAGGATCAGGTCCGGTTGGAGGGCCGCGATCTCCTCGAACTTCGGCTCGAACGACTTCACCAGCTTCGGCGCCGGCTTGTCGCCGAGCGCTGCTTTCACCCAGCCGCGCGTCTCGGTGTTGCCGAACCAGTCCGCGCCGCCGACTGGGACGACGCCGAGCGAGATCGCCGCCTCCATGTCACCGCCGCCGATCGCGACCACGCGCTGTGGCTTCGCTTTGATCGTGGTCTCGCCGAAGAGATGGCTGATCGTCACGGGGAAGCCCGCGGTGTTCGCGCCGGCGCTGGGCTCCGGGGTCTTGTCCTGACCGCACGCGGTGAGACTGGCCAGGGTCAGGACGACGAGCGCAGCGGCTCGGACACGAAGCGACTTCATAAGGGCAGCCTAACCTCACCCGGCCGCCGTCCAGGAGTAAGTCTCGTTAAGAAATCCAGCGCGACACGCGGGCTGCTATCGAGTCGTAAGTAGCCCGCACCCCTCCTGTGTCGTTGCGAAGGTAAAGCTCACCCCGTGGGGGTATCAGGTCACTGGTTGTATCCAGTAGCCTGACGCGCGTGCGGCCGATCTGGAGGAAGTCGTTGAAGCGGTTCGTCGTCCCACCGGACTGGCCGTCGCCGCCGCGCCGCAGTTGGGTTCCACCCAAAACCTGGCACCCTGACCCCTCGTGGCCGCCCGCCCCGGACGACTGGCAGTTCTGGGTCGACGGCAAAGGCCAGCCGGTCCGCGGTCCGATCGGCCGGTACGCCGGACCTTCGCAGCGCACCGTGTATGCGGGCGCCGGTGCGGGTGTTCTCGCGCTCGGCACTGTCTTCTGGGCGTTGTCCGCGGTCGGCCTCTTCGGCGGTGGCGCCGAGGACGCCGGTTCAGCGCACCTCGCCGAGACGTCGCAGACACCTTTGGCCTCCGAAACTCCCGTCGTACCGCCGCGCGTGCCGTCCCTGACGCCGAGCCGCCGCCCGACCGCGACGCCGACGCCGACCAAGATTCTCGTCGAGCCGTCGCTGCGGCCGACCAGGACCAAGACCACGAAGAAGCCCGAAGACGTCAAGCCGGCGACCACTCCGAAGACGACCAAAACGGTCAAGCCGACCCGCCCGGCCACGAGCCGGCCGCCGACTCGTGACGAGATCCTCCGCAAGTACTGCACCGACCGCGGCTGGCCCCCGGAGTGGTGCGTCCCCAGCGAAGACCCCGCCGAGCGCTGATCCGCCCGGCCGTTGGTTGGTACGGGGTGGGCTAGACGACGTTGCGTTCGGTGCGGTGGAGGTCGGTGGCGAAGCGGTTGGCGCTCATGGGACTGATGTCCACGAAGGGTTTGTGGCCCAGGTAGAGGTCTCGGATGATTTCGCCGATGGCGGGGCCTTGCAGGAAGCCGTGGCCGGAGAAGCCGGTGGCGTAGAGGAAACGGGAGAGGTTGTCGGCTTCGCCGATGAGGGCGTCGTGGTCGGGGGTGACCTCATAGAGGCCGGCCCAGCCGCCGGTGAGGCCGACGTCCAGGAGTGCGGGGGCTCGGCGTTCCATGGCGGTCGTGAGGCGGGGGAGCCAGGCGTCGGTGCGGTCGAGGTTGAAGCCCGGGAGTTCGTCGGGGTCGGACATGCCGATCAGGAGACCGGGGCCCTCGTGGTGGAAGTAGAGGGTGCTGGTGAAGTCGATGGTCATCGGCATGGTGGGCGGGAGGTTGGGGATCGCCTCGGTGACCACGATCTGGCGGCGGATCGGGGTGACGGGGAGGTTGAGGCCCAGGGGCTCGGCCAAGGCCTGTGACCAGGCGCCCGCGGCGCAGATCACCGTGCTGGTACGGACAGCGCCGAGGCTGGTGCGGACCGAGGTGATGTTGTTACCGGTGGCATCGATGCCGAGGACGTCGCAGCTGGTGACAAGAGTGGCGCCGAGGCGACGGGCTGCCGTTGCATACCCCAGTACGACGGACTCTGGCGTGCAGTAGCCGTCTGTCGGCGAGAAGCAGCCGCCGGCCAGGCCGTCCGGCGCGAGGATCGGTGCCAGCGCCATGGTCTCGTCGAGCCCGACCATGCGGGTCGGCAGGCCGACTGCGCGTTGGCGGATCGTGCTCTCGCGGAAGAGTTCGAGCTGATCATCGTTCTCCAGCAGGAAGAGATAGCCGACCCGATGCAGGTCGATCTCCTGACCGGGGCGTTGCGCGAAGTTCGCGAACGCCTCGAGACTGCGGGCGCCGAGCGCGATGTTCAGGTCGTCGGAAAAGTTCGCCCGTACGCCGCCGGCTGCCTTTGACGTCGAGCCGGATCCGAGCGCATTCCGCTCAAGCAGCAGTACGCGCTCGACCCCGGCTTCGGCCAGGTGGAACGCGATACTCGTCCCCATCACCCCGCCGCCGACGATCACCACGTCGGCGGCTTCCGGCAGTGCGTTGTTCATGGCAGCAAGTAGTCCAAATCGGCTTCGACGGTCTCGGTATCCATCTGGGCCTTCTGCAGCTTGCCGGAGTAGTCCCAGTTCATCGACTGCCAGCGGGTGAACTGGTCGAGCACCCAGATCCCGCTCTGCCGCGAACCGTTGCCAGACTTGCCGTTCCCGCCGAAGGGTAGGTGCGCCTCGGCACCGGAAGTCGAGTTGTTGACGCTGACCATGCCGGCTGAGATCCCCTGCGCGAACCGGAACGCCTCGTTCGGGTCGGTCGTGTAGATCGAGCTGGACAACCCGTACCCCGGCTTGTTGCCCAAGGCAATCGCCTCGGGCAAGGTCGAGTACGTCGTGATGCCGACGATCGGACCGAAGGTCTCGTTCAGGAACAGTTCGTCGTCGGAGCGCACCCCGTCGACGACCACCGGGTGGTAGAACAACCCGGCTTCGGGGTCGCCAACAAACCCTTCCCGTGGGTTGTCCGCGCCGACCCGGCCGGTCGCGCCGATCACGGTGTGATGCGCAGCGATCCAGCCCAGCGACTTCTCGAAGCCAGCCGCGAATTTCTCGTCCAGCAACGGCCCGAACAACACGTCCTGCGTGGGATCGCCCATCGCCGCGCCCGCAACCGCAGCCGTGAACCGCTCCACGAAAGCATCGTGGATGGACTCATGCACGATCACCGTGCCGAGCGACGTACAGCGTTGTCCTGCAGTGCCGAAGCCGGAGAACAGTGCGCCTTCGACGGCCAGGTCGAGGTCGGCGCTCGCGCTGATCACCATCGGGTTCTTGCCGCCGAGCTCCAGGCACGGCGTCTGCAGGTGCCGGCCGCAGAGCTCGCCGATCTGGGTTCCGACCGCGCTCGATCCGGTGAAGCCGACCTTGTCGATCAGCCCCGCTTGCAGCGACTGCTCCAAACCCGCGAACGTGTCCGGACCGTCGGCGTACACGACGTTGAAGACGCCGTTCGGTACGCCGGCATGGGCGAACAGCTCGTAGAACGCGTCGGACATGATCGCGGAGTACTCGGCAGGCTTCCAGACGACCGTGTTGCCGCAGAGCAGCGCCGGGACGATGTACCAGGACGGTACGGCGACCGGGAAGTTGCCGGCGGTGATGATCGCCACCGTCCCGATCGGGCGGCGGAAGGTGAACAGCTGCTTGTCCGGCATCTCGGACGGAACCGTCTGCCCGTACAGGCGACGCCCCTCGCCGATGAAGAAGTCGCAGGTGTCGATGATCTCCTGGACCTCGCCGCGTGCCTCGGCGATCGGCTTCCCGATCTCCCGCGTGACGAGTTGAGCCAGACGCTCCTTGTTGGCGGTCATCAGCCGGCCGACGTTCGCGATCACCTGACCGCGCTGCGGTGCCGGCGTCGCCGCCCACGCGCCCTGCGCCGAGCGAGCCGCCTCAGCCGCCCGCACAAACACCTCGGGGCCCGCGCTGCCCACTGTCCCGACGACATCGCTCAACCGCGCCGGGTTCGTCGACTCAGTACGCCGTACCGTCTCCACAACCCGCTCGCCCGCCACCACGGAAAGCACCTCGACACCCATCAATTTCCCCTCAGCTAGTTGATCACCCCCACCCTC
>NZ_SMKX01000346.1 GCF_004349055.1 Kribbella antibiotica | reverse complement strand
CCCAGGTACTCAGACCTCCCCCAGCCGCGCCGATTCTGCAACAGGCTCAGTGAGAGATCGCTTCACCCAGTGAACGACCACACGTCAATGCGGCGCGATGGTGGCTTTCGGCAACTAGAGTGCGGGCCAGCTGCCCAATGGTCTGAGGAAACCCGTGCAGCAATCATGAGCGGCCGACAGCCGTCCGATCGAACGCTTCTCAACCCCTCCTCGCGTTCCTGACGGACCGGAACGTCATCCCGGCGGCGGATCTCCCAACGAGTGGCCGCGACCGCGCCAACCCTCATGTTGGCGCTGCAGCATCGCCCGAGTGACAGGAACCTGCCGGGCGGCGCTTGCGGTGACGAATCGTCGGTAGTTTGCTGAGGTGGGTAAAGGGAAACGGCAGCCGGTGCGCGATCGGCT
>NZ_SMKX01000345.1 GCF_004349055.1 Kribbella antibiotica | reverse complement strand
CCCCTAACCACACCCCGCACCCCGCACCGAGTCGCCCGGGGCGTACCCCGCCCGCATCTTTGAGCACCCACCAACCAATTTTCCGGCCGAGATGTGGTTGGTAGGTGCTCAAGGTGGAGCCGCGCGCCCAAGGTCGAGGTCGATGCCCAAAGAACCGCCAACCCACCTTTGGGCGCGGGCCGCATCTTTGGGAACCCACCAACCATTTTTTCGGCCGAGATGTGGTTGGTAGGTGCTCAAGGTGGAGCCGCGCGCCCAAGGTCGAGGTGGATGCCCAAAGAACCGCCAACCCACCTTTGGGCGCGCGGTGCATCTTTGGGCGCGGGTCGCGTCTTTGGGGGGCTGCCAACCGTTCTGGCGGGGGCGGAGTGGTTGGTGGGTGCTCAAAGTTGGGGGTCGTGCACAAG
>NZ_SMKX01000037.1 GCF_004349055.1 Kribbella antibiotica | reverse complement strand
ACCCATCCCCGGCCCGCACCAACACCCAACGACCTTCGCCCATACCCCCAGCCTGACCCCGATCGACCGCCGCCGCGATCCCCAACACGCCGTACGGCGCCCTAAAACCGCAGCTCCCGAATCCCCGCCAACTCGATCCCGTACCGCGCATAAACCTTCGTAGTGTTCTCCCCCGTCAGCTCCATCTCCGCGACCCCCAACGCAGCCCCCACCTGTACGACGTGCTCCCGCGACCGCCCCTCGATTTCCAGGTACGGCGGAATCAACGGCCAAGAGTCGATCTCCAACTGCGCCCCCAGCAGCTCGAAACTCACCCGCCGATTCTCCTGATAAGACTTCGCCACAAACCCCATCCGCCCGAGCAACTGATTGGCCGTCTCGAAGTCCCCAACCACCACCTCAGTCTCCGTCGTACCGTCAATCCCGTCGTGCGCAATCTCCTTAACCGCCAGCGTCACCTCGCTCCCCGTATCCCGCAACCGAACCCACCGAGACTCATCCCCAGCCTCGATGTCATAGACATACCGCCGCATCAACCGCTCAGCGATCCGCCGCCCACTCAGCCTGAGGATCTTGGCCGCCAGCACATCCGGCTCGACTCCCAACACCTTTGCCTCGAACTCAATCGCCACGCCCACCTCACATCGCCGAATCTGCCACCCGGGGGGCTGTTGCCCGAGCACCCCAACCGATAGCGTCGCAGCTCGACCTGGACACGGAGGGAACCATGGGCCGCAAGCTCGTTGTGTTGCGCGACGACGGATCCGAAGCCGTCCTCGAGGAGATCCTCGCCCCGGACGAACAGAACCTCCACGACCGCCTTCGCCTGTCCCCCGGCCTGCTGCCGATCGAGGACCTCGACCTTGACGGACCGCTACTCGTCGTTGGGCAGGAGGTGAGTCTCGCGTCCGGGCGGATCGACCTTGTCGGCCTTGCCCGAGGCGGCGACATCCTGCTCGTCGAGTTCAAGACCGGCCCTCAGAATCCGGATTTCCGCCACGTACTCGCGCAGCTCGTCGACTACGGAAGTGACCTCTGGGAACAATCCCTCGACGAATTCGACAACACCGTCGTACGGCGTTATCTCGCCAGCAAGTACTGCACCGATCCGAACATGGTTGGCGCCCGGTCACTCGAGGATGCCCGGGCCCGAGCCTGGCCCGAGATGTCCGACTCTGAGGCCAGCCAGTTCCGAGCCCGCGTCACCGAGACACTTGAAACAGGTGACTTCCATTTCGTCGCGGTGGCACAGCGTTTCACCACGTCGATGGAGAACTCGGTTCGCTACCTGAATCAGTCGATGAAGCGAGGAAGCTTCTACCTCGCAGAGTTGATCCGGTACCAATCGACGTTCCTCCCCATGCCCGATCAGAAGACCATCAGCGCCTACGCCTGCCAGATCGTTGCCCGGCCGGAACGCCGGCCCGTCGGCCCGTCGGCCCATATCGGCGAGGCCGACCTTCTCGACTCCATCACCGACAACGAATACCGCCTGGCTCTAGAGCGGATCTTCGACGCCTGCCGTGGAGTCGGTCTGAGGTTCGATTGGGGAACGAAAGGCGCGTCGATCAGGCTCCCGACGCAGGACCGTGCCGAGCCGCTGTCGATCGCGTGGATCTTTCCTCCGGACAGCACCGGCAACTGGTCCGGGCTGTCCCACCTCACCCTCGGCTACGACAAGCAAAGCCTGGCCAGCAGACCTTCCGTCAAGACCCGGATCGAACAGTACGGCGAGGACGTCCACGCCCTGCCAGGCGGCAAATCGCCCAGAATCAAACTGATCGTGGGAGCCACCTTCGATCCGTCAGCAGTCGTCGCCGGCGAGACCCAATTGACAGCGCTGATCACAGAGACTGTCGCCTCGATCAACGAAGCAGGACGGCTGGCCTGAGCACGTGTACTACATCGGGGTAGACCTCGCCTGGGGCCAAAAGAACATGACAGGCCTCGCGGCCATCGACGCATCCGGACACTTGCTAGCCGCCACCCAGCGGAAGACCGACGACGAAATCATCGACTGGCTGACACCGTGGACCACCGGCCCGTGCCTGGTCGCGATCGACGCCCCGATCATCGTCACCAACCCCACCGGAAACCGCCCCTGCGAGAGCCTGGTCAGTAGACACTTCGGCCGGTACGGCGCCTCCTGCCACTCGGCCAACCTCTCAAAACCGCATTTCGCCGATGGGACCCGCGCCCTCCGCCTCACCGACAAGCTCGGCCTAGCTGTCGACCCGCGTGATCAGTCCGAACGCCGCGCGGTCGAGGTCTATCCGCACCCAGCGATCGTCGTCCTCTTCGACCTGCCGTACATCCTCACCTACAAGAACAAGCCCGGCCGCGACCTAGAGCACCTCCGTCGCGAACTCCTCAGCCTCTTGGACCACCTCGAGACTCTCCGCGAGGCATCCCCACCCCTCCTGCTCGATACCTGCCCCGACTGGCACCGCATCAGGCAAGCAACCACCCAGGCCGAACGAAAAGCCGACCTCGGCCGAATCGAAGACTCGATCGACGGAATCGTCTGCGCCTACATCGCCGCCTACGCCGTAGCCAACCCCACCGCCGTCCGAGCCATGGGCAACCCCGAAACCGGCTACATCCTCACCCCGGTAACCCCAGAAATCGCCAGCGCCTACGACTCAGCCTGAGGCAGCAACGGTCTGAGCGAGCCCGCCTAGCGACCAACTGAGGGCTCAACCTCGGGCACCGACTTCGCCGCGAGCCATGCGCGCACGCTCGCAGCATTGGTGTGACCATGCGCCTTTAACGCGTCGACGATGTCTTGACCGCAGATCAGCGCGATCGGATGGCCATCGGTACGGACTTCCGTGTAGGCCTGCGTGCCGAAGTACGACGTGGTGACAAAGACGCCGAACTCACGATGCCGGATGCGGGATATCAGCCGGGCGATGTCCCGAACCCCCACCGATGTAGTAGGTGCGTAGCACTTCGCCTCAAGAGCGAAGTCGATGGTTATCCGATCAGACGGCGGACCGAGGCTGTACTCACCGACCGCGTCCCGGCCGCCGTCGCGGCTCGGACGCGTGACATCGCAACGTCCAGTGGCAGGAGCAATGAGCCTCCACAAATCGACGGCTATCGGCTCGAAGTCATGCTCCCGGCCGCGGAAGTGATCGCGAATCACCGTCAGCATCTCCCGCTCGACCGGACCCTCCGGCAGTTGCGCTGCTTTGGATCTCACGATCGTTGTCGACGGCGCCTCCAACGGCGTGTATACCCGTTCGTCCACCCATGCCTTCCACACGGCAGGACAGTGCACACTCTCGTAGCCGTTGCCAGCGATCACGTCGTTGATCCAAGCCCTGGTCACCCGGCCTACGTCCAGGACCGTGAATCGTGCACGGTAGTTCTGAAAGCGCCGCCCACCTGTCGTGCGCCAGACCGCGACTAGATCATCGTCACTCGGCAGCGACTCTGCACCCGGGACCAGCAGACCAATGAACGCAACGCTCCGACCGGGGATCGCCTTATGGAAGAGCAGAAACGGGGGCACTTTCCGCCGGTCCACAAAGGTGCCGTGACCAAACGCGAAGACATCCCGGAGCAAAAGATTCCCATCGCGCTGCGTCTCGTGAAGCTCACGTCCCGGCCGCCGGTTGTCACCAAAGTAGGTAAAGACACCAGTCTGAGTATCCAGGACATCTGGCCAGTCAGCTTCGGTTCCAGACGTGTACAGCGCCACGAGGCGTACCGACTCTGAGCGCACCGATCCCCTCGGCCTGAAGCCGCCCTGGTTGCCAACCGGCAGGAGCCGCGCGAGTGCGTCGTCTGCCGCCGATCCGGCTGTGCCACCGGCGTAGACGGCATCGACGATCAGGTCCGCGGACTTGAGATCCTCAAACGAAAAGATGGGGCCGATACTCACCATCGCAGGCTACCTGGCGGAGGGGGACTACAGGACTGAGCGGCACCTGCAACTGAACCACTGTACGTCTACCGCCGAATGGGGCAGGAGACTCAGACACACCAACCAGCGTTGCAGCATGGCCAGACCTCAGCTGACAGACTGCGCAGGTGAGTATCCAGACCGGCGCTCAGCCTCCATCCGGAAATAGTGCAACCCAAAACATGCAGGACAGCCGGAGTCGGGCGGTTCGTCGCCGACGCAATATCTTCCGTACCTATTCACCCCCAGCTGGGCCCATGTCGAAGTCCGCGAAAGCATGGCAGCTGGCCAGCGATATAACCCAGCCGATACCGCCTGAGGTTGTACCCCTAGTTACCTGGTTCGAAAAACAGGTCGACGCGCGGGACCGCTTTCGATGGGCGCTGCGCGACTCCCTCGATGAGTTGCTGGATGGCCAGCGGACGGGCCGGTGGTGCTATCAGCACCTCACGAAGACCGAGAAGACCTATCTCGGTACAGCAGTTGAGGTGAACCTGACCAAAGAGTTCGAGATCGAGAACGGTACCGACCTCGACTGGCGTATCGCGAACGTGGACGTGGACTGCAAGTTCTCGAAGGACCTAGGAGGCTGGGAAATTCCGATGGAGATGTACGTCTGCGCAGACCATGGCGAACGGTCAGGCATCGCCGACCACCCTGCACTGCTGGTTTGGTTCAATGACGACGCTAGTGAGTGGGCTGCTGGCATCGTCACCATCTCGGACGAACGGCTCCGCTGGAAGCCCGCTAAAGGCCCCCAAGTACGAGCACGCGCGTACAACCGCGACAACAAGCGGAAGATCGATCCCGACCACGCCGGTGGCATCCACTGGCTGTGGGGCGGCCTTCAAACTGATCTGCCAAGAAACCACATTCGCAATCTTCCTGACGACGCACGATCACGGATCTTCGCGTTCCCGAAGTCTGGCCAGAAGCGAGTGGACCAACTCTTCCGCGAGGTCCAGGGACGCATCGTCGGAAGACAAACCGTGCTGACCGTCGCCCAGCAGGACGACGCACCCAAGCGAGCGCGCGATGCGCGCCTCCGGCTACGGGACGAAGGCGTCATCGTGCTCGGCCATCAGAAGGAACACTCCATGATCGCAAGCGCATTGGGCTTGACGGCACCGATCAAAGGCGAATGGATTGCGGTCCGAGTGAAGCGGGCACGGACCCACCTTCCGGACGCATTCGAAGCCGACGGTGCGTGGTGGACACTCGCGAAGGACTCCGACCCTCCCGAACCGGCTCCGGATCTCTCGCAGGATGCCACCTCTGGCAAGAGCTGACGACCCGCCCCAGATCGCGTTTGGTTACCCCCGCACAACGGATCTCCGGACAACGCAGCACGAGCTGTCTCCGCGCCGCAAGCGATCCTCTACATCGTCTATCGTCATGCCCTGTGAGCAACTCGATGCTGCCTGATATGCCGTTCAAGGAACCGGATCCGGATGCCGCGCGGGATGATGTCGTGGCTGCGTTCAGGACGGCTGACCCGGACGGAAAGCGGGCAGCCGCAATCTTTCGGGCGACGTTTGATCAGCTGTATGACGGGCAGCACACTGGACGCTACCGGTGGGATCAGTTGTTCAAGACCGAGAAGACCCACTTCGGAACGCTGGTCGAGATCAACATCCGGAGGGCTTTCGACGATGTCATCGACGAGCCTGCGGCTGGTGATCCGCTCGACTACAAGGTTCGCGGGCACGATGTCGATTGCAAGTATTCGCAGCGCAATGGTGGCTGGATGCTGCCGCCTGAGTGCTTCGGCCAGCTGCTCTTGGTGGCGACTGCGGACGACGCACGTGGCGTCTGGAGTCTCGGGGTGGTGCGAGCGAGCGACGAGAACCGCAACAAGGGACAGAACCGTGATGCCAAGGCTAGCTTGAGCATGCGTGGCCGTGCCCAGATCGCTTGGCTGCACATTGAGGCCAGTCTTCCGCCCAACATCCTGCTGGGGCTCGACCCGATCACAGTAGAGGCCGTTCTTGCGCCGAAGAGCGGCCAGAAGCGTGTCACCGAGCTCCTGCAGCGGGTTACCAACCTGCGCATCGGACGGAACACCATCGCCACTCTCGCCCAGCAGGACGACTACATGGCGCGTCTCAGGGACAACGGCAATGGTGCTCGGTCGACCCTCAGGAAGCTCGGCTACCTCATCCCGGGCGGCGACTACGAAGTGCACAGGAAGGTGGCCCGTCAGCTTGGCGCATCGGTCCCGGAGCCTGGCGAGGTCGTGAGTCTGCGTGTGGTGCCGGCTGACGAAGCCAGCCCATGGACGACCGAGCTCGACGGAAGGCACTGGCGACTCGCACGCGAGGACGAGGAGTGCCGCGAGCCAGCACCTAAGTTACCCAGTACCAAGAAGGCTAAGCCGGATACGGTTGCGCCGCCGGAGAGCGACCTTCTGATATGAACCCTCGCCGCACGCAGGCACAAACGTCAGCGGCTCGGCCGATCCCGTCGTACGGCGAGACGCCGACAACGCCGGGCCGGTCACGGAACATGCGAGCGATCCGGCGCGCGAACACGAAGCCCGAGGTCGAGTTGAGGTCAGCACTGCATCGGCAGGGTTACAGGTTTCGGAAAGACCTGAGCATCTACACAACGACACGGAGGGTCCGGCCCGATGTCGTCTTCACAGCACGCAAGGTGGCGGTCTTCGTCGACGGATGCTTCTGGCACTGCTGTCCCGAACACGGACGGAAGCCGTCAGTGAATTCGGGTTATTGGTCGCCAAAGCTGCAGCGCAACGTCGAGCGAGACAGGCTCGCGGACACTGCGCTGCAACAGGATGGCTGGACCGTCGTGCGGGTCTGGGAGCACGAAGAGATCGGTACTGCTCTCGCCACGGTGATTCGCGCACTGGGCGAGAGCGGCCGCGACTAGCTCACCTTGGAGCGCATCTGCGCCAGGTACTCGTGGCGGATGTGCTCATCCTGACCGACAAACGCTCTGAAGGTTCCCAGCTTGTAGGTGGTCTCGCCTGCGGCGTCTTCACCTTCGTGCACATCGAAGTCACGCTTCAGGTTCTTCACCCGGATCTTGATCTCGTCGGCAGTGAGCGCATCATCGACGCGGCCCTGGATCTCTGCGATCGTGAGCGGCTCATCGGCAGCGCGCAACGCGCGATAGATCTCATCATGCGTCACAGACTCGGTCGTCAGCCGCGGCTCACCGTCGTGGTTGAGCGCCGCGACAATCTGAAGGCCAATTGCCCTCGCTACAGGCGGCGGAAAAGCGTTGCCTACTTGGCGATAACGGGATGTCTTCTTACCGGTGAAGGTCCATTCCGTCTCATCCCAGCCCTGGAGCCGCGCAACCATTTCAACGGTGAGCTTGGGCTTGAAATCCGGATCTTTCTCGGCCGACGGCGCTTCGTTCGCGACGCCCATGCCATCTACGCCCAACTCCGCCCAGGCCCGCTTTGCACGGGTTGGGCCTAGGTCGGCGCCGCCATGCTTCTTCGAGCCGCCGACGATGGTGGGACCAACCTTGTTGGCTGCCTGCGTCCATGCATCCGCATTCCAGCCGTTTGCTTCCATAAGGTCACGAAGGACCTCGCCCACCGTCGGCTGAGTCGAGGCAGCCTCGGGCCAGCTGAAGTAGCGAGCGTCCTCTTCGCGCAGCGCGACTAGGACGAAACGTGGTCGCAGCTGCGCGACACCGAAATCTGAGGCTTGGAGCAATCTCCAGTCCGCAACGTAGCCAAGTTCGCTGAGGCGATCGAGAACATGCTGCCGATAGGCCGAGAATCGGGGCGCAGAGAGTCCTCGCACATTCTCAAGCATCAGGGCTCGGGGACGAACGACACCGCATAGCTCAACTGCCCATGCGAAGAGATCACGCTCATCATTTGCTCCGAGCTGCTTGCCGGCAATGGAGAACGGCGGGCAGGGCACGCCACCTGCAAGGAGGTCGACGCCGACGAAGTCCTCAGGCTTCCAGACCGCTTCGTCAGCGACATCGCCTGTTCGGACATCCCAATCGGGGCGGTTGAATCTGAGAGTGTCAGCTGCGGTGGCATCGAGCTCGACCGCAAGCGCGTGCTCGAATCCTGCCATCTCAAGGCCCAAGGCTTGGCCGCCGGCCCCCGCGCAAATCTCAACTACTCGCAATTGTTTCACGAGACCTCCCCGCAATTCGAACATTTGTTCGAGTGTAGTGACCTTCTTCACTGAGGGTCAAATCGCGCTGACAGCTAGAGACGCTCGGGCAAGGCAGCCATGCATCAGATCGCGGGGAAGCGTCCAACTGATGCGTCGCGGCGCAGGTCATGCCGAAAGAATCCGCTCTGCCAGGGGACCGAACAGGCAGAGCTTAGCCGCTGCAAGTCGCCTGGTCCGACAGGCTCGTCGATGACTACCGTCTGGGGCCTCTCTGGCCACCGAGCAATTTCACTCCCTAGCTAGCGCCACCCTCACAACTACCCGATCACCACCAGTCAGCAGGCGTTCGGTACCGTCATCGCGTGACGACTGAGGGTGGCGACGGATCCACCTTATGGAAGATCCGCGGCGAGCGCCTGGTCGACGACTCCCGGCGTCTGCGGCTAAGCATCGCGTCGGTCGAGCTCCCTGATGGTGTGCAGTTCGAGCAGTACGTTCTTCGGATATCCAAGGCCGCGATGGTGCCGTGCTCGACGACGGGCGACAGCATGTGCTGATGATCTGGAGGCACCGTTTCATCATTGATCGCTGAGTCTGGGAACTGCCGGGTGACTACGTCGATCCCAGCGAAGACCCGGTCCTCAACGCAGCTCGTGAGGTTGAGGAGGAAACAGGCTGGCGCCCACGGAACGTGAAGCCGCTGGTCTCGCGCCGACCACATCGGGAACCTGCAGACATCAACGAGGCCCAGCGCGTCGACTGGACCAGTCTGGATTCGATCCGCGACCGCATCGACGCCGGCGCAGCGTTTCTTGTGGGCTTGCTGCATGTGCTCGCGTTCCGAACGACCTGACCTTAGTTCAGGGATTTGGCGAACGCACGATTGAGCTCGCAACGTCCCGGCACGTAGGAAGGAATGGGCTGGTAGCCGGCACCTGAGTAGAGACGGATGGCCGCTCGGTTGAGCGAGCCAGTCTCCAGTAGGATCCCGCGAGCGCCGTGAGTAGCCGCGTGCTGTTCCAGGTGATCCAGGATCCTCCGCCCGAGACCTTGGCCACGGTTGTCCGGCGACACGAACATCTTCCGTACCTCGACCAATCGCTCTTGTCGATCGTAGGTTCGATAGCCGCCGCATCCCACCGGCTCACCACTCGGCTTGTAGCCCACGAGAAGCAAGCCCCGAGGCTCGCCGTAGTCGCTGACAGCCTGCGATTCGGGTGAATCAGCGAAGCCGTACATCACCAAAGAGCAGGCCAAGCACGGCATGGGCGGAATCCTGGCGAACATCCGAGGCCGGTGGGTCAACCACCTTTGGCGGGCCATCGAAGCGGAGTTCAAACCGACCCACCTCGCGGTAGCGAGCGAGGTCGGCTTCTCCGTACCGGCAACTCTCATCACCAACAGCCTGGACGAGGCGCGTCAGTTCGCCAAGGAGCACGACCCGATCATCTACAAGCCGTTGCAGAACACGAACCTGACGAGTCCCGATGGCAATGCCCTGATGGTGTGGGCTGATGAGGTCCGGCCGGTCGAGCTGGACGAATCGGTCTCGCTCGCCCTGCACCTGTTCCAGACGCGAGTAGACAAGGTGGCAGATGTCCGAACGACCGTCATCGGGGACCAGGTATTCAGTGTGCGGGTCCAGTCGCCTCACCTGGACTGGCGCCGGGACTACGACCAGGTGACATACGCGGTGGTCGACACGCCGTCGTACGTTGTGGAGGCTTGTCACCGTTACCTCGGTAGGTTCGGCTTGCTGTTCGGAGCCTTTGACTTCGGCATCGCGCACGACGGTTCGTGGGTTTGGTATGAGTGCAACACGGGCGGGCAGTGGCACTGGCTCGAACTTGAGACCGGGCTGCCGATGACGGCGGCTCTGGCAGACCTTCTGGAGATCAGATGACAACCAATGAGGTAGAGCCGGAAGCCTGGCAACGTCAGGTCCGCGAGATGGTTGCCGAGGTCAAGGAAAAGGGACACCTGTCAGACCCGCGCCTCCAGGCCGCGTTCGCCGACGTACCTCGGCATGTCTTCGTGCCGTACTTTCTGCGGATCGAGCTGAACAGCGACGGATTCGCGGTTATGGACGGCAAAATGGATCGGACCGATTCCGATTACCTTGATGCTGTCTACACCGATCAGCCGCTGATCACCCAGACGAAACCGGTTGAGGGCCAGCCGGACAGCTATGTGTGGACTTCGTCCTCCTCGATGCCGTCTGTGATGGCCGACATGATCGAGGAGCTGGACGTCCAGCCGGGTATGTCGATCTTGGAGAGCGGCACCGGCACTGGCTACCACGCTGCGATCCTCTGCCACCTCCTGGGCGATGATGCGGTGACTACCGTCGAGATCGACCCGGATCTGCTCCGAGAAGCGCTGGAGCGACTGGACAGCCTCGGGTATCACCCGGCGACGAACGCGGCCGGTCGGCGCCATGACCGGGTACTTGCGACTCACGCTGTCGATCACGTGCCGTACGACTGGATTCGTTGGAGCAGGCCGGGCGCAGTGATCCTCACCGATCTGCGGCCACCGTCGAACAGCGAGCTAGGCGCATGGGTCAAGCTCACCGTAGACGCGGACGGGACGACCGCTAGCGGCAAGCTGATGCCGCCTCGCGGGTACTTCATGAGCGCTCGCAAGGTGGCCGACTTCGCGGACATCGGGCACCAGCTTCCCGAGCTGACCCTTGAGGAGCACCAAGCCCGAGCCGACCTGATGGAGGATCGCGAAACCGGCCTGTCACCTGTCGTCTTTCAGGATGAGGCATTCCGCCTGTACTTCTGGCGGCAGAGCATCGACGTGTGGTGGTGGAGCCAGGACGAAAGCATCAACCTCAACGCTCCCGATGGGTCCTGGGCACAGGTCGACGACGGAACGGTGAGCATGATCGGCCCCCGTGATCTTTGGGCCGAGGCGGAGCAGGCGCACGAGCGATGGCTGAACGCGGGGCAGCCGGACCTGTCGGAGTGGATTGTCATGGTCACGGCCGATGGCCGGACAGTAGTAGATCTCCCGCAGTAGCGGCTGATCGCTGTCTCCGAAAACTGTCTGTCCGCCCAAATACGATCAGCCTGCCGCCCAACGAAGGCCTGGGTATCGCGAAAGGAACCAATGATCATCGTCACCAACTCACCGGAGGCCCTGCGCGCGGCCATGGTCGACCACATCAAGGCAGCCGGCCATGCCACGAACCCAACAGTCGAACGGGCCATGCGCACTGTTCCGCGGCACGACTTCGTTCCCGAAGCCAGCATTGACGACGCGTACGCCGACATCGCGGTCATCACCAAGAGTGCTAGCGATGGTTCGGCGCTGAGCTGCGCCTCCGCGCCCATCATCGTCGCCATGATGCTGGACCAACTCCAGGTCAAGCCCGGCAACCGCATCCTCGAAATCGGCGCGGGCACCGGCTACAACGCCGCTCTTCTCGCTCAGCTGACCGGCCCCGGCGGATCTGTCACGACGGTGGACATCGATCCCGAGGTCACCGCTGGCGCGCGTCGCGGACTGGACGCGACCGGCAACGAACACGTCGAGGTCATCACCTGCAACGGGTCACTCGGGGGGCCCGAGAACGCGCCGTACGACCGCATCATCTTCACTGTCGGCGCCTGGGACCTGACGCCGGCGTTCTGGGAGCAGTTGGCTCCCGACGGTCGTCTGGTTGTGCCGCTGCGCTGGCGAGGCCAGACCCGGAGCGTGGCATTCGTCCGAGATGGCGACGCCCTCGTATCGGACTCGATGGAGCTTTGCGGCTTCGTGCCCATGATCGGGCAAGAAGGTGAGCGCAGCGGCGCCATCGACGCCGATGGTCTGGTCACCTTGTACTGGGACGGCGACCAGGCAATCGACGCGGCAAAACTGAGCGGTGTCCTCGACCAGCCTAAAGAAGCCGTCTGGTCCGAGGTGCTGGTTGGGCCTCAGGAACCCTTCGACGGCATCTGGCTCCGGCTCACTGCCCATGACAGCCGCATCTGCCGTATCTCCGCTGACCGCGCCGCTGTCGACGCCGGCCTGTGCACTCCCGCGATCCCCGCCCGCAGCCCAGCGCTGGCCGAAGACGGCAGCCTCGCCTACCTCGTTTTCAGAAAGATCCAAGAGGGCAGATTCGAGCTCGGCGCTATCGGAAATGGACCGTACGGCGGACATCTCGCCGGACAGCTCTGCGAGGCGATCGAGGCCTGGAATCAAGACCGCAGCGCCAAGCCAACCGTGCGGGCATACTTATCCAACGCCTCCACATCGGCCATCTCGTTTGACCCAGCAATGAGTCATGAGGTGATCGAGAAGACTGCATCGCGCCTAGTCGTCAGCATGTGCTGAGCTTTCGACCGTGCCCCCACTTGCTGCCGCGCTACAGGCTGGGCCTGGCAGCAAGCTGGACAACCTCATCGATCGCCGCCGCGACGAGCTCCGGCTGATCGTTCTGCACGTAGTGTCCGCCTACCTCGGCCACCTTCTGCATCGCGCCCAGATCGGCGGCGAGAGCCTGGTGCCCGCTTTGCCAGCGCTTGTCCACAGCATCCAGGCTGAACGGTCGCCAGAGATCCGGGGTCTTCGACTCCAGCCAACGACCGACACGACTCGTGACAACGACACTCGGCATGTTGAGCGAGCGCCTGCTGGCCGCGGCGTCTTCAGCGCCGAGCTTCACATCGAACGAGGCATGGTCGTCGCGGTCGCCATCAGGCATAACAAGTTTTGGCTTCTCGATGTCCAGGTACAACTGGACATCGCTCGGATCGACAAGCACCAGCCCGGCAACCTCCTGCGGCCACTGGGCGGCGAAGACCTGTGCGATCGCGGCACCAATCGAGTGACCGACAACTACATAGGGACCCGTGATATCTGCTGCCGCCAGCAGCCGATGCAGCTCTTCGGCGACCGCTCCGAACGACCGTGGCGTCGAATCCGCCAGCGAGTCGCTGTCGCCGATGCCAGCACGCGCATATGTCACGAGTTGAACGGAGGATTTCAGTGCCGCGATGGTCGCTTCCCAGGCTTCACCCGCGTCGCCCAGCCCAGAGCTGAACACCACAGTTGGTGCGCCATCGCCAGTGATCTCTGCTGCCAGCTTGTAGCCGCCGACGTCGATTTGGGTGGCCGACATGGCGCCAATCGTACGGCAGACACCGAGTGCCCTGCAGAGGCTCACGCGAGTGGAAGTCGAAGGCAGTACTCGTGCATCGGTAGTGTCTTGCCGTGACATCCGAGGGCGAGAAGCAGGCGACGCAGTGGACGATTCACGGCGAGCGCGTGGTCGACGAGACCCGCCGCCTGCGGCTGAGCATCGCGTCGGTTGAGCTGCCTGATGGCGTGCAGTTCGAGCAGTACGTGCTGCGGATGCCTAAGGCCGCGATGATGGTCGTGCTCGATGACAAGCAAGAGAACGTGCTCATGTTGTGGCGGCATCGCTTCATCATTGACCGTTGGGTTTGGGAGTTGCCAGGCGGCTATGTCGACCCTGATGAAGACCCGGCCATCACGGCTGCGCGCGAGGTGGAGGAAGAGACGGGTTGGCGTCCGAGGAACGTCGAGCCTCTAGTCTCACTCCAACCATCTGTGGGTACGACGGACGCCGAGAACTTGCTGTTCGTCTCGCATGGCGCCGACCACATCGGCGATCCCGAGGACATCAACGAGGCGCAGCGAGTCGAGTGGATCGGACTCGACTCGATTCGTCGGCGCATCAGCGACGGTGAGATTGTCGGCGCCGCATCCCTTGTCGGTCTGCTACACGTCATCGCATACCGAACTACCTGATCGACGGGTGAGGTCCCGATATCGACCAGCGCGCCGACCACGGCGACGTCCTAGTGGCTATACCGCTGGGGCGCCTAGAAAGGCAGTGAAGGAAGCATGAGAACAGACTTCTACAACGACCCGGACGCCCCGACGCCGAACTCGCTGGTCGTGGCCGCATCTGCTGTTGTCGAGGAGTCGGGGAAAGTTCTCATGGTTCGCCGTTTGGACTCGGGGAACTGGGCGCTTCCGGGCGGGCAGATGGAGCTTGGTGAATCACTGGCGGCATGTGTACGTAGGGAGGTCCTGGAGGAGACCGGGATCGCGGTGGAGGTCACCGGCATTGTGGGCATCTACAGCGACCCCAATCACGTCATCCAGTACTCCGACGGTGAGGTTCGGCAGCAGTTCAACGTCTGCCTCACCGCACGCCGAACCGCCGGCGAGGCCAGGGTTGGCGACTCAGAATCCACATCCGTCGAGTACTTCTTCCCAGCCGAGATCGAGAAACTGTCGCTGCACCCGACGCAGCAGTTGCGCTTACGCGACTATTTCACCGGCAACTTGAGCGTGCTCTGATCCTTAGCGCAGGCTCTCGATGTGCTCGAAGATGTCGGCGTCGGTTTGTTGCTGCCAGTCGGGGAGGTCATCCCAGTCGGCTACGTAGGCAGGCTTGGGGTCTGGGATGTGCTTGTAGATCTGGCCGATCCAGCAGAGGGCTACGAAGCGGCCCTTCTGGGCTCGGGTGAGCTTGCTGGTGCGGCCGTCTGAGGCGACGACGAAGGCGCGGACCTGGTCATGGACGGCGGCAGCGCTGGCGCGTTCCCAGTCCGGGGTTTCGTCCCATGGGGTGATGTAGCCAGGCTTGGGCTCACCGGGGTAGTACTTCTTGACGCCAGCGATCCACGCTTCGCGGAAGACTTGGCCCTGCTCGTTCGGCAACGTGATGCTCCTTGTAGTCATGAGCGGACTTCAAGCCTTCGCGCCGCTGCGCGAGGCGGCGCCGGTTGAGCGCCGTACCCGCCTCACGTTCGTCGTCGACGTGGCTGAATTATATCCAGCGGGCTGGACGGCGTCCCGGAATTCGTTCGGCGAATGCGCGCCAGGGACTCCCTCCTCAAGCCGACCGGCAGAAGTCAGAACTGCGTCGAACTCGGCCCGCAACGTTGCCACTTCCGCGATGGTCTCTCCGACAGCGCGCGCCTCGCTGTCGACCACGTATGCCCAGTGGACGTGCGGGACTCCAGAAGCAAGCGCTTCGAGCCATGGCCCGATGACCAGGCGGGCTTCGTCACTCAGGACGTCAAGCTCGACATCTACCCCCGCCGCTCTGAGCCGCGCCGCTCCGCCCTCTTCACGCGATGTCGGGTCGATCAGCGAGATGGCTACACGGGCGATGCCGGCGTCGATGAGTGCTTGTCGACAGGGCGGGGTTCGTCCCTGGTGATTGCATGGCTCCAAGGTGACGACCGCCGTACCACCGCGTGCCTGCTCCCCCGCCGCTGCCAGCGCATTCACCTCTGCGTGAGCCTCGCCCTTTCGGCGGTGGTAACCCTCACCGACCACGTTGCCGTCGACATCAAGCACGACACAGCCGACCGGCGGATTGGGACTCGTTGAGCCGAGCCCCAAGGCTGACAACGCAACGGCCCGACGCATTGCCGCCTCTTCGTGAGGATTCGCCATGACTACCGAGGTTCCCTTCGAACGGCCGTGAAACTTTCAGCGGTCAGATTGTCAGGCGGCTGGTGTAGCCGGCCTGGATCAGGCGTTCGTAGGCGACGTGTACTTCGTCCGGCACCTCCTGCTCGATAGCGAAGCCGAGTGCGGGGTACTCGATGATTCGTTGCAGGTCGCCGACGAGCATGTCGAGAACTAGTTTCGGGTCGCCGATGTTGGCGATGTAGTCGGCGAGCTCAATGGGTTCCGAGGCGCAGGTCACCTCGACATCTGGCCATAGCTTCTGGCAGGTGGCGAAGGCTCGGCGTTCCATGTAGGGCTTGGAGATCAGTAGCACTGATTCGATGGGCTCTGCGGCTAGCAACTCGCGAGTGAAGGCGATGTTCTGGCCTGTGTTCGTTGCGCGGGGCTCAATCAGTACGTCGGACTCGGGTACGCCGAGGGTGATTGCGTGCTCGCGGTAGTGGATTGCCTCGCCGCGGGGAAAGCGCGTGAGGGTCGTTCGGCTGTTGGCTCCGGTGAAGACCAGGGTCGGAAAGAGGCGCTGTTTGTAGAGGTGGGCGGCGAATGTTGCGACGCCTAGGTCGTGGCTGCCGAGGCCGATTCCCACATCCGTGGGACGCAGCTCGTGATGCATCTGGTGGTAGTCCCAGATCAGTTGGGCGTCTGGTTTTAGCCGTGAGAACCAGCTCCACTTGTCCATGAGAAATAGCTCCACTTTCGGGCGGCGATCGGATCGGTCAGTTGCCCTGCACTAAGAACACAAGTGGCGGTCATCGAATAAAGGTGAACCAGTGCCGGCCGAGCTCAAGGGGACGGGGGGCGGCGGCGAGGCGGTGGACGCCCACCGACCACTGGTCCTCGTCCGGCGCGACGAAGGCGACCTCCTCGAAGCCGGCGTCAGCGAACCAGCCACGAATGGAAGGGGTGAGGTCGGGATCGTTGCGGTGGCGGGTCCAGACGACTTCGGCCCCTGGCGCGCAGAGCTGTGGTGCTGCCTCGACGGTCGCCTGGATGTCGACGTCGCTCACGTTGCCGAAGATGCCGCACAGCAGTACGAGATCGGCCTGGCCGGCGTCCGAGTAAACCTCGCTCTGCGCCGCATCGGCCTGTCGGACGTCGATCCGCGCAGGCGATGCCTTGGCATCCTCTCGGGCGCAGGCGGCCAGTTCGGCGTCGTACTCGACCAGGAGGGCGGTGACCCGGTCGGCATCCGAGCGCCCGGCCAAAACACCGAGCAGGTCGCGCCCGTCGCCGGCGCAAGCGCTGACCACGCGCACGGGATTCGGGGCGGTCTCGTCTAGACGGCGGTCAATCTGAGCTCGGACAGCGGCGAGTCGGTCTCCCAGTCCTGAGCCCGGGTTGGCATAGGCGTCGTGCCACTTCGACCAGTTCGTGTTCACAGCCTCGACCCTAGGCGCTCATCGGTTCCCACGCGCCATGGCAACTCGGCCAGCCAAGGACGCTGAGGGCGGGTCCCGACCGACGATTGGCTGTTGGGCAACGTTGCTCTGGGGCGAGCTGAATCTGATCGGTGGAGAGATCGTGAGTGTGCCGTTCCTGCCGTTCGACCCGGAGCAAACGTTGCGGCACTATGTTTTTCACATGCTGTACGGCGTTACGCAGGTACCGCTTCTAGTCGTTGCCTGGAGCAAGCGGCGCGGTTTGATGGACTAGCCGGGCGGCGGCGATGACGTCGTCGATGGATTCAGCGACGATGGTGGGATCGTCGGCTTGGATGTTGTGGCCGCCTTGGCGGGCGACTTTGTGGGTGGCGCCGAGGTCGGTGGCTAGGGATTCGTGGTGGCGTTGCCAGCGGGCGTCGAGTTCGGTGAGGGCGAAGGGTTTCCAGCGGTCTAGGTCGATGTCTTCTTCGAGCCAGCGGTCTACGCGGCTGGCGATGACGACAGTTGGTACGACGAGGGTGCGTCTGCTCCTGTCGACTTCGTCCACGCTGGCGACTACGTCGTACGTGAGGTGGTCTTCGCGGTCACCGTCGGCGGCGGTGAGGTGGGGTTCGTCCATGTCGAGGCTCAGGTGGACGTCGGAGGCATCGACGAGGATCAGGCCGGCGATGTTCTCTGGCCGCTGGGCGGCGTAGATCAGGGCGATCAGTCCGCCGAACGAGTGGCCGACCAGGATGAACGGGCCGGTGAGGTTGGTGGCCGCGAGTAGGCGGTGGAGCTCGTCTGCTGAGGCGCCGAGTTTGCGCGTCGCGGAGTCGGCCGGGGTTTCGCTGTCGCCGATTCCGGCGCGGTCGTAGGTCAGAAGAGTTGTCGAAGACTGAAGGGCCGCGATGGCTGCGGTCCAGGAGTCTTTGCCACCGCCGGCCCCGGAGATGAAGACGACCGTTGGCGAGCCCTCCCCCGAGATCTCAGCTGCGAGCTTGTAGCCGCCGACGTCGAACCTGGTGATCGCCATGGCGACGAGCCTAGCCGCGGCGGTCACTGCGCTCTCTTGATCTCAAGCGTGGTTGAGGTACGAAGGTGGGCTGGTGAGCACAACAGAGACAGAAATCGAAGCGATCATGCAGGTGATCGACACGGTCGAGCACGCCCAGAACAACGAGCTTCCCGAGGAGTTCCTCAACCTGTTCCGGTCTGACGCGATCTGGACGACAGGCGGGGGGAAGCGCCTGTACGGCCGCGACGCGATCTCGGACTTCACCCGCCAGGTGCTGCCAGGGGCGATGAAGGACACGACGGTCAGGTTCGAGCTCGAGCACCTGATGTTCATCCGCCCTGACGTTGCCGCCGTCAAGTTGCGTCAGATCTACCAAACGCCCGACGGGCCGGACGTGGGCTCGCCGTTGTGGATCCTGGCCAAGGAGGACGGCAAGTGGCTGCTGACGGCCGCCCAGAACATCGGCGTACCGGACGATGAGTTGACGGCGAGCACGGACAAGCACCCCGTCTTCGCCCCGGGGAAGTAGCGCACTTAGAACGTGTGGTGATCGAACTGAGTGCATTCTCCTGTTGGACAGGTCAGCCAACGAGGAGGAGGTTGGAGGTATGGACTTTACTCAGCTTGGACGGACGGGACTGAAGGTCAGCCGGATCGTATTGGGGACGATGAACTTCGGGCCGCACACGAGCGTGGAGGACTCGCACGCGATCATGGATGCCGCGCACGACAAGGGCATCAACTTCTTCGACACTGCGAACGGGTACGGGCGGTCGATCTACCCGGGGCGGACTGAAGAAATCGTCGGCGAGTGGTTTGCGAAGGACCCGCAGAACCGTGAGAAGACGGTGCTCGCGACGAAGGTGTACGGCGACATGGAGTCGGACTGGCCGAACACGAGTCGGTTGTCGGCGCTCAATATTCGACGCTCGCTGGACGCGAGTCTGAAGCGGTTGCAGACCGACTATGTCGACCTGTACCAGTTCCACCACATCGACCGGGCGACGCCGTGGGAAGAGATCTGGCAGGCGATCGAGGTCGCCGTACAGCAGGGCAAGATCCTGTACGCCGGGAGCAGCAACTTCGCTGGTTGGCACATCGCGCAGGCGCAGGCGGCCGCGGCCAAGCGGAACTACATCGGGCTGGTCAGCGAGCAGTCGATCTACAACCTGATCACGCGCGATGTCGAGCGTGAGGTTTTGCCGGCGGCGCAGGAGTATGGGATTGGCGTGATTCCGTGGTCGCCGTTGCAGGGTGGACTGCTGGGTGGCGTTGTGCGCAAGGAAAACCAGGGGGTACGGCGGCTCGAGGGGCGCTCGAAAGAGGCGCTCGAGAAGCTGCGGCCGCAGATCGAGCAGTACGAGGCGTTTGCGGATGAGCTCGGGCATGAGCCGGGCGATGTCGCGCTCGCGTGGCTGCTGCACCAGCCGGCCGTGACCGGACCGATCGTGGGGCCGCGAACGATGGAGCAGCTGGAGTCCGCCGTACGGGCTGTTGATGTGAAGCTCGACGAGAAGGCGCTGGCGCGGCTCGACGAGATCTTCCCGGGCTACAAGACGGCGCCCGAGGACTACGCCTGGTGAAGCCCCTCGCCGGTACGCCGACAGTCGGCGTACCGGCGGTTCGTATCAGGTCGCGCGCGGCCAGGTGCGCAGCGCGGCTCTTGCGAACGTGACGCCTTGCGGTGTCAGCACTTCAGGCCCGCTGAGGAGTCGGCCCTTGTGGACCAGAGTTCCGGTGCGGCGAAGCACAGCCAGAGTGTCCCAGAGGCTCGCTCGCGCCATCGACACAGTGACCGGAGTCAGATCTTCGGCTCGCCAGCCAATCGCGTTGAGCAAGTCCGCGACGATCTGATCCAGGTCGCCGGTTGATTGCGCGGCGACCGCAGTCAGGGCAATCAGCCCGGCCTGGACGTCATAGGCGTCTTTGGATGTCACTGGCATGTGCTCGGCCAGGTGCCACCACAGAGCGACGGGGTCTTGGCGGAGCACACGGCCTCGCGGCGTGAGGACGAGCGAACCCTTGTGTTTGCGCAGCAATCCCATCGCCTGCGCAGTCTCCCGCAGCGTCAGGACCGGTGGGGTCCGGGCCTCACGGTTGCCCATGCCGATCCACTCGTCTCCCAGATGGAGCTCGGCCATAGCTGCTTTCACATGTTCAGGCTGCAGATAGCCGGCGCTGGTCAGCTTGAGACCCTCCACACCGACGCGGTTCAACAGCCACGTGTACGGCGCGACCATCCGGGTTGCCGTTTCATCATCGATCTCGATCGGTGCGTGCAGTTCGGCGCCCGCGAGCAACTGCTCGAACTCGCGTTGGCTGGAAGGCGGCCGGATCGCTTCGACGAAGGCTTCGAGCGGTCCGGGGAGATCCGCTTTGTTGCTGAGTGCAACCAGCTGTCGATTGATGCTCTTGGCATCGAACGGAGTCGGGGCGTAGGGGCGCGGATCGGCATCATCGCCGTACCTGCTGACGTACTCGGCGACCGCCGCAACGTGATCTGGGTGATCCGGATCGATGGCAGCACGGATTAGCTCGTAGCCGCCTACCCCGCCGCAATCCTCGCCCGGCCCCGGAAGCTCGCCGCCGACGCAAATAGCCCGCGGAGCGGACTCATCCCGCGGCTGAACGGACTCGAGCTTGAGGTTGTGCAACCAGTCGTCGCCGAAGTCGTACAGGTAGAAGAGTTCGTCGCCCGGCTGAGCCAGGACCTCGTCGAGGCGCACCTCGTTCTCCGGTACGCCGGTCTCGCCTTCCTCGACCTGGAACGGGCACAGGTAGTGCTCGCTCGTCCGATCGTAGTAAGCCGCACCTGAGGCGAACTCGTGCAGATGACTGTCGGTCCAGCCGAACGCGGTCTGGATGATGTCGTGGATCTCGTTCAAGTAGAGGTCGGAGGCGAGCTCCAGCCGCCGCCACAACAGCGGCTCAGTCTCGTCGAGCTCAACCCGCACCTGATAAGTGACCGCGTCGTCGCGGCGTGGGCCGCGCCGGGACGGGGGTGGCTCCTCACGGCCCATGAACTCGTCCATCAGAGCAGTCGGGATGGCCGACACCGGCCGAGGATCAGGGTTGGATGCCACCCTGAAACCCTAGCGCCGACCGTTCAGGCGTGGACTGCAGTGGTGGGGAGCATGCCGAGGAGGGCGTCGGCGGCCAGGGAGGCGGCGGTGCCGGTGGGGACGGCTACCGAGACCTGCCAGTCGGCGGCGCTGCCTGGGGTGAGCGGGACCGTGACATGGTCGCCGCGCTTGGCCGCAATGCGCTCGGGGACCAGCGCTACGCCCAGGTTGTGGGCGACCAGTGCCAAGAGGGTGTGTACGTCGTTCACCTCGATCGTGACCGGATGAGCGACGCCGGCGGCCGCGAAGGCTCGGTCGGAGATGGTGCGGGCGCCCCAGGTCGGGTCGAAGTCGACGAAGGATTCGCCTGCCAGATCGTCCAGGGAGACCGGCTTGCCGTTGGCCAGGCGGTGATCCGGGGCACAGACGACGACCATGGGCTCGCGGGAGAGCGGGCGGAGGTCCAGGCCGTCGACGGGGTCGCCGGAGGTGGCGACGAAGGCCAGGTCGAGGCGGCCGGAGGCTAGCTCGTCGAGCATGGGGGTTGAGCCGCCTTGACGGACCTCGATCTCGACGCCCGGGTAGGCGGAGCGGAACTTCGCCAGTACGGCGGGTACGTCGACGACGCCGAGGCACTGTTCGAGCCCGACGCTGAGGTGGCCGCGGAGCAGACCCTGTACGGCGGCGACCGCGTCACGAGCGGCTTCGGCGGCAGCGAGGGTACGGCGGCCTTCGCACAGGAGCGCGCGTCCCGCCTCGGTGAGCTCGACGCTGCGGGTGTTGCGAACGAAGAGGGAGGCCCGGAGCTCACGCTCGAGCGCCCGGATCGACGCGGACAGGCCCGACTGCGAGATGGACATCGCCTCAGCCGCCCGCGTGAAGTGCTTCTGCTCGGCGACGGCCACGAAGTGTTCCAAGTGCCTGAGCTCCATGACTAAGAACTCTAGTCGATCGATACAAGCAGATTCTCCTGTGCAGATTGTCGCTGGAGTTATCCACAGGTTCAAACTCATCGGCTGGACGGGGTGGTGATCTCCATATGTTCCAGGCATGGATGACTTACAGACAGACGACGACTTCGACTGCTACGACGAGGATGAGGAACTGCGCACGTTCCAGCGGATGCTTGCCTTGGAGCCTGCGCTTGATCGGTGGCGACCTTCCGTGCGACATGAGGAGCGCGGCGACCACATGGGGGCACTGATCTCGTACACCCGTGCGCTCGACGGGCTGAGCCCGGAGGAGATCTGTTCGTTCTGGGGATCGGTGCTCGTGAGCGGTCGGCGCCGGGCAAGGTGGGCGCTGGGGATCGCGTTGGACAGCACCGACCGGTTGGCGGTGGCCGGGGCGGTCGAGCGAGTCGATCGGTACTTCGATGTTCTCGATGCGTTGCGAGCCCCGAAGGTGGAAGAAGGACAGGTTGAGGTTTGGAGCCGGTCGGAACTGCTGCTCGCGCTGGAACGATGGCCTCAGCGCATCACCTCCGACAGCATCGCCGACTACTACCGAGAGGTGGAGCGCGCTTTGCGCACGTGCGGGGGCGGCGGCGTCGCCGTCGTGCAGCGGACTTTGGAGTGCACGGACGGCGGCGCGACGACGGTTGCTTGGCCGCCTGCCCGTAATCAGGGGTGCTGGTGTGACTCAGGCGTGCGATACAAGCGGTGTTGTGGTGGGGAGGTGTTGGCGGAGGGCAGTTTGGCTTGGGGGCCTGCCCGGTTGCGGGAAGGAGCAGAGCTGGCTGTCTGTAGGGTGTGAGCATGGCGGATGAGTTTCGGGTTGAGGTCGTGCTGGGCAATGACGAGCACGGGTTGACGTTCTGGGATCGGGTGCGGGCGCTGGATCTGGATGACGATGCGCGCAAGCGGCTCGGGAGCCAGGTCACGGTGACGCGCGACGGGAACCGGATGCTGCTGTACACGCAGACGCTTGCGGATGCGCAGGAGGCTGAGCGGACCGCCAAGGAGCTTGTTGCCGGGGACAATCTGACGGCGACGTACACGGTGACTCGGTGGAATGCCTCCGAGCAGGAGTGGACGGATCCGAGCGTGCCGGTGGGTGCGCACGACGAGGCCAGTGACGAGGCGAAGAACGCGGGCATGGAGGTGCCGGACCCCCGGTACGTCGTCCTGCAGGCCTACAAGCCGGAGTTTCTGCGCGACCTCGGTCTCTGACGGCGCTTGACAACGGTTCGGTGACGGGACCGGTCAGGGTATGAGGTTGACTCCCCCGCAGCCTTAGTCTCGGCGGGTCGCTGCGCGCTCACTGGGCGTGTCTCTGCGACCGTTGAGGTGCTCGAGGGAGAGGGGAATCATGTCTCGTCGACATGGTGTCGTGGCTGCTGCCGTTGTGGTGTCGCTGCTGGTTGCCGGGTGTTCCGATGTGGCGGCCAGCGAGTCGAGCCCGTCGGGGACGCCGACGACCAGCACCACTCCCAGCACGCCGAGCACCAGCACTCCCCCGGCCGGCACTCCGTCAGCAACCTCCAAGCCGACCGCGCAACCGACCGCGCCGCCAACGATCAAGCCGACGACGACACCTACCGCCAAGCCCACGACGAAGCCCACGACCAGGCCGACGAATCCGCACAACGCGCAGTACTACGCGTTGAAGGTGGAGCAGAAGCTGGACAAGCTCGGCTACCCGGTCGGCGATCCCGACGGCGACATAACCGTGCGAGCCCGGCAGGCGTTGTGTGCTTGGCGCGAGACGAACGGCATGCCGATCACCCGCAAGGGTCTGACGCTGGACGAGGCCTACTCGGTCATCAACGCGACCGCGAAGCCGACACCGACCCGCGCGGACGGGATCTACGTCAACAAGACCTGCCAGATCCTGTACCAAATCGTCAACAAGCAGTACAAGCGGATCGTCTGGATCTCGACCGGCGCTCCCGGGTACGACACCCCGAACCGCACCGGCAAGGTCTGGCGCAAGTGGGCCGGTGCGCACGAGAGCAGCCTGTACGACGACGCCTACATGTACGACTCGATCTACTTCCTCAAGGATCGTCCGGGGATCGCGCTGCACGGATCGCGCGTCAACTCGCTGATCAAGCCGTACCCGGCAAGTCACCGCTGCGTGCGCGTCCTGCGACCCCAGATCAACCAGATCTTCGCCGACACCCCGATCGGTACGACGGTCTCCGTGTACGGCAAGTACGAATACAGCTGACAGCCGTGATCGGACTTGGTCTGGGCCTCGCCGGCACCGGCCGCAAGGACTAGCGGGCAAGCCCAGACACAGCAACTAGGATCTCTGGTCTATGGCGTCCACTCGAATTCGCAGAGCCCCGGAGGAGTCACGCCGGGCAATCCTGCAAGCAGCCGAGGAACTCCTCATCGACGGCGGGCTCGAGGCCGTCAGCGTCCGCGCCGTCGGCAAGCGGATCGGCATGACCGACGCCGGCGTCGCGCACCATTTCGGCAGCCGCCAGGACCTGCTCGTCGCACTCCTACGCCATGGCGGTCGCCGGATCCGCGATGCAGTCGAACAGGCGGTTGCCAGCTGGGCAGACGGCCAGGCCGACATCAACGACCTGATCCGGACCATCGCCCGCGTCTACGACCAGGGTTACGCCGAACTCGCCGTCGCACTCCACGCAGCCGGCTGGGAAGACCCGGGCGTCGGATTCCTGGAGCCGGTCGTCCAGATCCTGCACGCTGCCCGGACTCGGGCCGGCCGGCCGGCACCACTGAGTGACACCCGCCTGGCCGTGGCCGCACTCCACCAGGCACTCGCACTCGACGCCACGTACGGCGCTGCCTTCCGCCGCAGCGCAGGAGTCAGCGAGGCCGCAGCAAAGCGACCTGGCCCCCAGCGAACCTGGTGGGCCAACACACTTAGCACCGCACTCGGCCTGCAGGACGAGGCGGCGCGAGGCTAGCGCAGGGCGGCCGCGAACAGCGGAACGACCTTGTCCAGCGCGTAGCCGATCGACAGGATCGAGTCGGTCGCGAAGGCGCTGCTCAGGGTCTTGTCGTTGAAGACGACGACGTGGCCGGCCTTCACCGACGGGACCTTCTGAAACAGCGGGTCATCGGTGATTTTGCTGGCATCGACGCCGATCGGCGCCATCACGGTGAGATCGGCGTCCAGCAGATCGAGCTGCTCCTGCGACACCTTGATCGAGAACCCCTCGGTGGCCTTGGCCTCCACCTTCGGGTTGTTCGTGAATCCCAGCCGCTGAACGAAGTCGACCCGACCGGTCCCGGCGGTGTACGCGCCGTACCCATCGCTGGTCCGCGAGCCGAGGGTGATCGTCTTGCCCTTGAACTCGGGGTGCTCGGCAACAGTCTTGGCGAACCGCGTCTTGGTGTCGGCGATCAGCTGCTTGCCCTGATCCACCCGACCCAGCGCCGCGGCGACCATCTCAGTCTGCTTCTCCCACGACACCTTGTAGGCGTCCCCACCAGTCGGTACGCCGACAGTCGGGGCGATCGCCTTCAACGTGTCGTACCGCTCCTGGTCGCCACTCGACTTCGTGTCCAGGATGAGGTCCGGCTTCAACGCAGCGATCTTCTCGAACTCCGGCTCCAGCGTCCCGATCTTCTGCGGCGCCTGCTGGTATTTCACGGTCACCCACGGCCCGAGGCCCTCGCCACCGAACGCGAGCCAGTCGCTGGCACCCACCGGCTGCACGCCGAGCGCCAAGGCAGTCTCGGCATCGCCCCAACCCAGCGCGACAACGCGCTTCGGCTCGCTCGGGATCGTCACCTCGCCGAACTTGGTGTCGACCTTCGAGAATGCCGCGCCGGAGACGCCATCCTTGTCGCCTCCGCCACAGCCCGCCAGCCCGACCACCGCCAGCGCGAGAACAACCGCCGTACCAATCAGACCCTGAGGCCGAAGATTACGCATGAGGCAAGGTTAGCCTGCCCTTATTTCAGTCAGGAAATGTGGTACGGCGATCCGTAGACGTGCCAGTCGAGCGGCGTGTTCAGGTTCAAGTTGCCGTTGTTGAGGAAGACACGCTGCGCGGTGTCGATGCGGCTGGTGTCCTCATGCGCCGGCTCCTGCTTCATCGCCCACACCCGCTCGTCCAGGAACGCATGCAGGTACGTCGTTTCGTCCCCACCATCAGCAGGTGTCGCGGCCCGGGCGCGGGCGCGGTTGCGGATCGAGCTGAACGTGGTCGGGTCGCTGCCGTCGCCGTGCACCACGAGGGCGTCGTAGTAGATGAACTGCCCGAGCGTGCCGACGCCGTCCGAGTTTCCGGCCTGCACTGCCGGGTTGAAGTAGCCCCGGTCGCGCTCGTCGTTCTGTGCTTGCTGGAAGGCCTGGTCCTGCGCCGCCTCTTCCCACGCCTGCGGGAACCCATCGAGACCCTCAAGCGAGTCGCTGCCGTTCACTGCGCGCAGCGCGGGCAGATAGCCGGCCAAGGGGTTGTTGGGCTTGCGGTTCGTGTAGAGCTGGA
This sequence comes from Kribbella antibiotica, assembly GCF_004349055.1. Classification (GTDB taxonomy): domain Bacteria; phylum Actinomycetota; class Actinomycetes; order Propionibacteriales; family Kribbellaceae; genus Kribbella; species Kribbella antibiotica. Next base: position 40,349 of record NZ_SMKX01000037.1, on the reverse strand, counting down.
CCAGTTCCAGCATGTCGCCGGTGCCTGAGGTGAAGCCGATGATGCCGCCCGTGTAACCCCGGCCGTCATGGATGTCCTCGATGTACTTGTACTGCGCTCGCCAGTCCAGCGAGGAGTTCTCCGCGCTGGACACCAACTGCATAGCGATGTCCTTCTTGGCTGGGTCGTCCAGCCCGGCCAGGGCAGCGGCGCCGTTCACCGAAGTCGGTGAGGCCGGCGCACTGGGCGCGGCCGGTGTGAAGACATCGGAGGCGGTCAGGCCGGTGGCCAGTAGAGCGACAGCAGCCAAGGCTGCAGATACGGGGCGGGTACGCACTGGAGTCTCCCTCTGAGAGCGGTTACATCATCTGTTAGGAAAGCTTCCTATCAGACGAAAGCCAGTACTGACCAGGGTTGATCGATGCCGATGGCAATTAGCTGTGGGTCGGTGCGCTGGGAGAGCGCTATCCAGATCCGGACCGACCGCAGGTGTAAAGATCTCCGGTGCTTGGGTTCGCGGCGATTTGCGGTGCGTTGTGCCACTCGCTGGCCAGGCCAGTAAGGATCGTCGAGGTCGACAGGTCCGCTTCGATCTGCAGGACTGCGTCCTCCGTCGCCAGATACAGCTGACCGTCGACCGATAGCAGGCGGCCCGGCTCGGACGCATCGACGTGTCCGACGGCAACGAGGTGCTGCGCTTCCGGTGCGGCCGCGAACAGTCGCCCGTCGCGGGTTACGCCGTACAGGAGGTCTCGGTGCCAGGCGAGACTTGTGTACTGCGTTACGTCGTCGAGTGGGCGCCAGGTCCAGAGGAGGCGTCGCTCGACCAGGTCGAATCCTGCGATCAGCGCGTTCCCGCTCCCCTCGTCCAGCCCGTCCGCAATCGTCTCGCTTCCGACGATCACAGTGCTGACGCCATCACGAAGGGCGAGACAGGCGAGAGCGTGATCGCCGAGGAGGTCGTCGTACCGTTCGATCGCGCCGGTCGCCGGCGTGACGACGGCCAGCGCTCCGCCACGATGGCCGTACTGGTTCCGGGTGACGACCAGTACGACGTCGTGGGCGGGTGACCAGGCGATGTCGCGGGGCCGGTTCGAGAGGCCACCGATCTTGCCGACGTGACTGATCTGCTGGGCCTCGGGGTCGTAGCGACAGATTGCGGCACCGGGATACAGCGCGAGGTAGGCAGCGTCACCGGTCGACACCATGGCCTTGGGTTCGCCATCGACGACGTACCGGCGCATGCTCTGCTCGGCCGGCCGATGGACGCAGAGCCCGAAGTTGCCGCCGACCAGGACCTCATCCCCCAGTGTGCACAGGGATTGCGGCGGCTCGACATGGGCGGGGAGTCCTTGCCGACCTAGGTCGACGACTGTCGCGCTGTGGCCCGTCCATCGCCAGGCCTGTCCGCCGCCGGAGATTCCGGACACGCCGTCGGCGGTTACCGCCAGGCTCCGGGTCTCTTGCCCCGGCAGCGGTGTCCAGACCCGATCGAGCTGCCCAGTCGTGGTGTCGTAACGGAAGAGGGAACCGCTCGGCCTGCCGGTGCACCAGACCACGGGACCGTCGATGGCGATCGTGTCGATCGTCCGTTCGTGGGTTTCGATCACCCGGTACGACGATCCGCGGTCGAGGACTATCAGTAGACCGCCGGGTTCAGTGCCCAGGGCAACGGTATCGCCGGTGATCGCGAGCGAGTAGACGAAATCCTCGGCGGACAGTTCGGGGATCGGTACTTCCTGCGTCTCCCCTGTGGCCGGCGTCAGCGTCAGAAGGCGTGCCGGGCAGCCGGTCCCGACGTGGATCAGCTCCCCGTCGGCCGCGAGCGCGCGGACATAGGTTGCTGAAGGCAACGGAGAGCCCAGGTCGCGGATCATCCCGGTCTCGTCGTCGAGCTCGTACACCTTTCCACCGGGATAGGTTCCCGCGTAGAGGCGGGGGCCGGAACCCAAGGCCAGCGTGAAGACGAAGTCCTCCGCGCCGAGTCGGCCGAAGGTGGTGACGGCACCGGAGCGCAGATCCCAGCGATGCACGGACGCCGTCGGATAAGTCCCCACGAACACCGCCGAGCCGGACGCCGCGATCCCCCAGCCGCCATGGCCGCTCGGCAGGCTCACTCGCCGCCGTACGCGGGGCTCACCCTGCAGCTCGACCTCCGCCACGGAGCATGGTGCGAGGCCACGGGTGACCACGTAGCCCAGGGCGGGGCCGTCGTTCGCCGCGCCGGTGAGTGGAGTGCCGGTGACGGCTGGTCCGAGCGGCGTGATGATGCCGCCGGCCGGCTCGAAACGATAGAGGTCCATCCTGCGTCAGGGCCGGGGCATTGCTGCGGCGTCCTGGTGATCAACCATCTGGATCTGCTGGCGGCGGATCCGCGATGATCCCCATTGGCCGAGCGGCGCGAGGGCGGCGTTCAGCGCGCGGCCCTCGTCGGTGAGCGAATACTCCACGCGGGGCGGGACTTCGGCGTACACGGTCCGTACGACGAGGCCGTCGTGCTCCATCTCGCGCAGGTGCTGGGTCAGCATCTTCTCGCTCACGCCGGGCAGCCCGCGCCGCAGCTCAGCGAACCGGCGGATACCGTGCTCGTCGAGCTCCCAGAGGATCAGGCCCTTCCACTTGCCGCTCACGACGTCGAGTGCCGCGTCGATACCGCAGATGTACGGGCCTTGCCGCGCCGACTTCGTCATCCGAACCCCACTAACCTAAAGGTAAGTACCCCAGTAAATAGTGCGTACTTCCCGGAAGCTTAGGCGACAGCAGAGCATGGAGGCGACCACCCGAACGAAACAAGGAGCCTCATGCCCGACCGCACCTCCGTCACGATCATCGGCCTTGGCCCGATGGGACAAGCGATGACCCGCACCTTGCTCGCGGCCGGGAACCCGGTGACTGTCTGGAACCGGACCCCTGCCCGCGCCACCGGCGTCGTGGCCGACGGCGCCGTACTCGCGGCGAGCCCGGCGGCCGCCATCGAGGCCGGCGGGCTCGTCATCCTGAGCCTCACTGACTACCAGGCCATGTACGACGTGCTGGGGCCGGCCGTCGGTTCGTTGGCGGGTCGCACCGTCGTCAACCTCAGCTCCGACACCCCCGACCGCACTCGCTCGGCGGCGGAGTGGGCTGCCGAGCACGGCGCGACGTTTCTGACCGGCGGGGTGATGGTCCCCGCCCCGATGGTCGGCACCGACGAGGCCTACGTCTACTACAGCGGCGCTCCTGCGGTCTTCGAGCAGCATCGGAGCGCGCTCTCTCTGATCGGTACGCCGCGTTTCCTCGGCGCGGACCCGGGTCTCGCGCAGCTGATGTACCAGGCTCAGCTCGACGTCTTCCTGACCACGCTGTCGTCGCTGATGCACGCAACCGCACTCCTCGGTACGGCGGGCGTGACCGCGGCCGAGGCCTTGCCGGAGCTGCTCGGATCGGTCCGAGGGATCCCGGCGATGCTGGAGGCAGGCGCCGAGAACCCCGGCGCGGACATCGATGCCGGCAAGCATCCTGGGGACCTGAGCACGATCACCATGATGGGCGCGACCGCTGATCACATCGTCGGCGCGAGCGAGGCGGCCGGAATCGACCTCGCGCTACCGCGTGCGGTGCAGGCGCACTACCTCCGGGCGATCGAGGACGGCCACGGCGGCGACAACTGGACGCGGATCATCGACGGCATCCGCAGCCCGCGCTAGAACGAGGTCGGCCAGGGGCGGTGGGCGGGGAGAGCGCTATCTAGTCTCTCGGCCAAGGCCAGGGCGGTCATGTCCTGGTGATGCGGTACGGCGATCTGGGCGCCGATTGGGAGTCCGATCGGCGACCAACCGGCGTTGAAGGTGGTCGCCGGGTGGGCGGACATGTTGTACGGGACCGTGAAGGCGATGTGCTCGAAGGGCTTGGCCGGATCGTCGGTGGGATAGGCGAGCTCGGCCGGGAACGCGGTAATCGGTGCGACGGGCGACAGGATGACGTCGTACGAGGTGAAGACCTTGGTGACGGCGGCGGCCATCGCACCCATCTGGGTGTAGCCGTGGAAGACGTCGGAGCCGGTGAGTTCGCCGGCGGTGGCGACCCAATCGCGGATCTGCGGGAGAACCTTGGCCCGGCGTTCTTCGGGCAGGGCCGCGATGTCGGTGGCGGAGCGGATCCGCCAGAACCGGTCGAGACCGTCGAGCATCTCGCGGGTGATGATCGGGGCGATCGGTTCGACGATTGCGCCTTCCTTCTCGAGGAGAGCGGCAACTGCGGAGACGGCGGCGCTGACCTCCGGGTCGACGGGAAGGCCGAATCCGGCGTCCAGGAGGAGAGCAACGCGGAGACCGGGACGGAGAGCGCTCTCTAGTGTTCTCACCGCGTTATCGGGCGCCGGCGGGTACGACGTGTGGTCGCGGGGGTCGTAGCCGGACATGACCGACAGGGCGAGCGCGGCGTCGGCGGCGGTGCGGGTGAGCGGGCCGATTGCCCTTCCTGGGTAGGGATTTCCGACCGCGATGCGGCCATGGGTGGGCTTCAGTCCGACGAGACCGCACCATCCGGCGGGCAGACGGATCGAGCCGCCGATGTCGGTACCGAGGTGGATCGGGCCATACCCAGCCGCCGCAGCGGCCGCAGCTCCGGCGCTCGAACCGCCTGCGGTCTTCGAGACGTCCCAAGGATTGCGGGTCAGGTGGTGGAAGGTCGAGACACCGGACGAGAGCATCCCGTACTCCGGCATGGTCGTCTTGCTGAAGATGACCGCGCCGGCCTCGCGTAGGCGAGCGGCCGCCGGTGCATCTTCGGTGGCGGGGATCAGTTCAGTGGCCGCAGTGCCTTGTGGGACTGGGGTTCCGCGGGTCGCGATGTTCTCTTTGATCGTGACCGGTACGCCGTCCAGTGCGCCGGCCGTGCCATCGCGCCAGCGGGCCTCGGACTCGCGGGCTGCGATGCGGGCCGCCGCGGGGTCGAGGGCGTAGGTGGCGCGGAGGTGGGGTTCGAGCTCGTCGACTCGGGTGAGGACGTCCTCGATTACTTCGACCGGCGACAGAGAGCGCTCTCGGAAGCGGATCAGCAGCTCGGTCGCTGTCAGGTCGGCGAGACTCATGGACGCTCCTGGCACTCGGGGATCAGCTCGGCGGGGGTTAGCTCGGTGGGATCAGTTGGGCGGGTCGAAGCGGCCGTCGACTGCGGTCCAGCCGCCGTCGACCGCGAGGACGCTGCCGGTGACGAAGCTGGACGCGTCCGAGGCTAGGTACACGACAGCACCGGCGAGTTCGCTCGGTTGCGCCCAGCGAGAGAGCGCTCCCTTCTGCGCATAGGCGTCGTACCAGGCGGGGTTTGCCTTGATCTGTGCGGTGAGCGGGGTCTCGACCACGCCGGGGGCGATCGCGTTCGCGCGGACGCCGGAGGGGCCTAGCTCGGCAGCAGCTGTCCGGAGAAGTTGGACGAGACCGGCCTTGGTGGCGGCGTAGACCGATTGCCCGGGCTCGACCGTCGTACCGCGGATCGAGCTGAAGCCGATGATGCTGCCACTCCCCCGCTCCGCCATCTGCTTGCCGAAGGCACGGATCAGCTGGAACGACGCCCGCAGATTGAGTGACACGACGCGGTCGAACTCGTCGTTCGTGTAGTCGAGGATGCGCTTGCGCACGTTCGTCGCCGCGGTGAAGACGAGCACATCGACGGGGTCGAGTTCGGCGGCTGCGCGGATGATCGCGTCGTCGTCGAGGATATCCAGCTGGTACGCCGAGATGTCCGGAGCACCGAGTTCGCCGGCGATCGTGAGGTCTCGGGTCGAGGCGGTGGATTCGGCCGCGGCGAGATCGCGGTCTGCGCAGGTGACTTGGGCGCCATGCGCAGAGAGGGCTAGAGCGCTTTCTCGGCCGATGCCGCTGCCAGCGCCGATCACCAGCGCGTGCTTGCCGTCGAGGCGGAAGAGCTTCGCATAGTCCGTCACAGCCGGTTCACCTCTCAGGGACGGGGGCGGATGATCGCCATTCGGGTGGTGGTTAATTCCTCGATCGCGAAGCGTGGGCCCTCGCGACCGATGCCGGAATCCTTGACGCCGCCGTACGGCATCACGTCGGAGCGGAAGCCGGGGACCTCGTTGATCACCACTCCCCCGACGTCGAGCTGGTCGATGGCGGTGAAGGCCGTGTCGAGGGCGGCGGTGAAGACGCTGGCATGCAGGCCGTAGCGCGAGGCGTTCACGGTCGCGAAAGCGCTCTCTAGATCGGGAACGGATCGCACGGCGATGACTGGGCCGAAAATCTCCTCGTCCCATGCCTGCTGACCATCCGGTACGTCGGTCAGCACGATCGGACCGAGGATGTCGCCCTCGGCGGCGTAGGCGATCGTCGCGCCGGCGTGGACCGCGTCGTCGACCCAGTCGCGGACGCGAGCGGTCGAGCGCGGGTCGATGAGCGCAGATACTCGGGTCGCCGGATCGCGAGGGTCGCCGACGACAATCGTCGGGAGGCGGTCGCCGAGTTTCTCTAGCAGGGGTTGGCGAATCGACTCGACGGCGAGGACACGCTGGACCGAGATGCAGGCCTGGCCGGAGGCGTAGTACCCGCCGCGGATGATGGCGTCGGCGGCCGCGTCGAGGTCTGCGTCTTCGGCTACGACGAGAGCCGAGTTCGAGCCTAGTTCGAGGAGGACTTTGGTGGGAGCTGCGTCGCGGGCGATCTGGTGGCCGACGGTGGCCGAGCCGGTGAAGGAGACGGCTCCAATGCGGCTGTCGGTGGTGAGCGTTGCGCCGACGTCGGCGCCGCCGGTGAGTAACTGGAGAGCGCTCTCTGGTGCTCCCGCGGCGTTCAGCGCGGTGCGCATGAGATGGACGAGCCAGAGCGTTGCGAGCGGTGTCTGGGGCGCGGGCTTCACGATGATCGGGCAGCCGGCGGCGAAGGCTGGGGCGATCTTGTGGGCGGCGAGGAGCAGCGGATAGTTGAAGCCGGTGATGCCGACAACGACGCCGATCGGTTTGCGGACCCAGAAGCCGAGCAGTCCTTCGCCGCTGGGCAGAAGATCCAGCGGGACGGTTTCGCCGTGAAGACGGGCCACTTCTTCCGCCGCAGTTTCCAGCGTGAGCAGGGTGCGGTCGATCTCGACGCGACAATCGACGAGGGGTTTGCCGGTCTCCAGGACGAGTAGATCGATGAAGGCATCGCGTTCGGCGCGGACTGCGGAATGTGTTGCCTGTAAGACGTTTCGGCGGATGTGCGACGGGAGGCGGCCGACTGATTCGCGGACGGCGACGGCGTGGTCGAGGGCCTGGCGAGCGAGGTCGGTGGTGCCGACTGGGCCTTCCGCGACGGTGGAACCGTCGTACGGGAAGGTCACCGGGGCGGTTGTCGGGGTTTCGATCCAGGAGTCGCCGATCGGCAGGCCGGACGGGAACTTCACGCGGTCTCTCCCTTCGAGGGCAGGAGGTCGGTCGTCGTAGCGCCGGAGAGCGCTCTTTCCAGGGTGGGAATGGCGGAGACCAGGCGCTGGGTGTACGGGTGCTGGGGAGCGGCGTACACGTCGGCGGTGGGGCCGGTTTCGACGATCTGGCCGGCGTTCATGACGGCGACGCGGTCGCAGACGTGTTTGACCACGGAGAGGTCGTGGGAGACGAAGATCAGGGTGAGGTTGAGTTCGTCGACGAGGTCGGAGATCAGGTTGAGAACCTGAGCGCGGACAGAAACGTCGAGAGCGCTCACTGGTTCGTCGGCGATCAGGATGCGGGGGCGCGGAGCCAAGGCGCGGGCGATGGAGATGCGCTGACGCTGGCCGCCGGAGAACTGGTGCGGGTAGCGGTCTCCTGCGTCGGCGGACAGACCGACCGCTTCCAGCAATTCGCGAACGCGCTCTCCCGAGGCCGGATGACCTTGTACGACGAGGGGTTCGGCGATGATGTCGCGGACGCGCATGCGGGGGTCGAGGGAGCTCATCGGGTCCTGGAAGACGAGCTGGAGATTCTCTCGGAGGAAGCGCAGGCGACGTTCGGGGAGCGTCGTGATGTCGGTGCCTTCGACAACTACTTGCCCCGCGGTGGGGCGGTCGAGGGCGGCGATGAGTCGGAGCAGAGTCGACTTGCCACAGCCGGATTCGCCGACGATGCCGAAGCGCTCGCCCTGCTTGACCTCCAGGCTGACACCACGGAGCGCGTGGACCACGGGCGTCGGGCCGAGGAGCGACGTACGGGGGCGTGGGTAGTCGCGCACCACGTCGATCACCTGGACGGCGGGGTGATTGGGCGCGGGTTCGTTAGGCATGCGGGGCTCCGGCGGGGTGGTGGCAGGCGTAGCCGGTGGTGGAGGTGCCGGACCAAGCGGGGGTGGTGGCGCAGAGGTCGGTGGCGTGGGCACAGCGGTTGCGGAAGACGCAGCCGGAGGGGAAGTGGCCGGCCGCCGGAACGGTGCCCGGGATAGTGGTGAGGCGACTACCTGCCGCTTCTAGGTTTGACGCGGCTAGGAGGCCTTGGGTGTAGCGGTGCCGAGGGTTGGTGAAGACTTCGTGGACCGGGCCGGACTCGACGACGCGGCCGCCGTACATGACCAGGACCCGTTCGCAGACGGTCGCAACGACCGCCAAGTCGTGGGTGATGAAGAGCAGTGCCGACGAACGGGCGACCACGCCTTGGACGATCAGATCGAGGACCAGCGCTTGGACGGTGACGTCCAGGGCGGTGGTGGGCTCGTCGCAGATCAGCAGCGCGGGATCGTTGGAGAGCGCGATCGCGAGGACGACGCGTTGACGTTGCCCGCCGGAGAGCTGATGCGGGTAGGCGCGCAGGAGATCCGCCGGGAGTTGCACGCGGTCGAGCAGGTCGGCAGCGGCAGCGCGGGCCGCGCTCCGAGTGGGATGGGTGTGGTGAATCAGCATCGTCTCGGCGATCTGGTCGCCGATGCGCATGGTCGGGTTGAGCGCGGTCATCGGTTCCTGGAAGACCATGGCGAGATCGCGACCGCGGATCCGAGATAGCGCTCTCTCGTCAGCGCCGATCAGATCGTGGTCGACACCGCTCAACCGAACCGACCCGGACGGTACGACGTCTTCGGGAAGCAGACCAAGAATGCTCAACGCGGTCAGCGACTTCCCGGAGCCAGACTCGCCGATCAGGCCGACCCGCTCCCCCGGCCCGACCGTCAGGTCGACGTCGGAGACCAGGGTGGTGTCGCGGACGGACACGTTGAGGCCGGCGACTTCGAGTACGTTCATCGGCGGTCCTCGAGCTTCGGGTCGAAGCGGTCGCGCAGACCGTCACCGAGAAGGTTGAAACCCAGCACAGCAAGGGCGATGGCGATGCCAGGGAAGACCGCCAGTCGAGGCGCACTGAACAGGAACTCCTGGCTCTCCTGAAGCATCCGCCCCCATGACGGCGTCGGCGGCGGAGTGCCGTAGCCGAGGAAAGAGAGCGCTGCCTCGGCGAGAACGGCGATCGCGAACGACACCGAGGCCTGCACCGTCACCAGGCTGGTCACATTCGGCAGCACGTGCCGCAGCGCGATCGGGAAGGGCTTGCGGCCGGCAGCTCGCGCGGCCAGCACGTACTCGGTCCGCATCACCTGCAAAGCACCGCTCCGGATCACCCGCGCAAAACTCGGCACCGAGGCGATACCGATGGCAACCATTGCCGTCAGCGTGCTCGCCCCGAACACCGCACCGAACATGATGGCCAGCAACAGCGCCGGAAACGCCAGCAGCAAGTCGTTGGTCCGCATGATCAGCTCACTCGGCCAGCGTGGAGTCATAGCAGCCAGCACGCCCAGCGGTACGCCGATCACCGCGGCCACGCCCACTGCGACCACACCGACGAACAGAGTGGTCCGCGACCCGACCATGATCTGGCTGAGCACATCCCGTCCGAACTTGTCCGTCCCGAACCAGTGCGCCCAGGACGGTGTCGCCAACCGCACCGACGGGTCGACGAACGTGGCGTCGTACGGGGTCCAGACGAAGGACAGGAGCGCCGTAGCGACGATCACGCCGACGATCACGCCACCTGCAACCAGACTCGGGTTCAGCCGCCTCATCGCGTCCCCGTCCGCAGTCGGGGGTCCAGAGCGACGTACAGGAGGTCTACGAGGAAGTTGACCAGCAGTACGGCGACAACCAGCACCATGACGACGTCCTGCACCAGAATCAGGTCCCGCTGCGACACCCCATCCAGGAGCAGGCTGCCAAGCCCGGGGATGACGAAAACGCGTTCCACGACCACTGCGCCGATGAGCAGTGTTGCGAGCTGCAGACCGAGCACAGTCACCACCGGTACGGCGGCGTTACGCAGACCGTGTCGCCACAGTGCCGGAAACGGCCGCAGCCCCTTGGCGCGCGCCGTACGGAGGTAGTCCTCTCGCAAGACGTCCAACACCGCACTGCGCACGTACCGAGTCAGTACGGCGCCTTGCACCAGCCCGAGCGACAGGGCCGGCAGCACGAGCTGTCGCAGGAACATAGCCGGGTCCTGAGCCGGTGGAGTCCACCCGTTCGCGGGGAGCCAGCCAAGCTTCACCGCGAACACCATGATCAGCAGAATGCCCGCCAGGAACGCAGGTACAGCGACACCCACCTGCGACAGCGCAGAGAGCGCCACCCCAGACAACCGCCGATGCCGCGCAGCCATCACAGTCCCAGCCGGTACGGCGAGCACTAGCGCGATGGCCATCGCGGCCACGACCAGGATGAGCGTGACCTGGAGGCGGTCGAACACCTGGGGTCCGATCGCCGCCTTGGACACATACGACGTACCGAGGTCTCCCCGGAGCAGTCCGCCGAGCCAGTCGACGTACTGCACAGGTAGGGACCGGTCGAGGCCGAACTGGCGCCGCAGCTCGGCCACTGCCTCATCTGACGCGTTCACGCCCAGAGCGACCCGTGCTGGGTCACCTGGCAGCACAGCCAGGAAGCCGAACACCAGCACCGAGCTGACTCCAAGACTGACCAAGAGCACAGCAGTGCGCTCGACCAGGCGAAGAATCACGGTGTCACGACCGGGCCAGACGGGACAGGTCGAAGTTCTCGGTGATCGCGTTCTGCGGCAGACCGGTCAGGTTCTTGTCCGCGACGATCAGGTTCGGCAGCAGGAACAGCCAGTCACTCGCCGCCTGCTCGGACAGCCGCCGGCCCGCCTTGCGCATGTTGTCGAGCTGCGCCTTCTCGTCGCCCGCATCGGCTGCGGCCAGCAGTTGCTGCAGCTCCGGGTCGTTGTAGCGCGTGTAGTACGTCGGGCTGAAGACGGACCCGAGGTCGCGCGGCTCAACGTGCGCGATGATCGACATGTCGTAGTCGGCGTTCTTGAGGACTGTGGTCAGCCACGCCGCCGGGAACTCGAGCTGGTCGATCTGCACCTTCAGCCCGGCCTGCTCCAGCTGGCTCTTCACCACCTGACCACATGAGGTCGCATACGGCAGAGTGGGCAGCCGCAACCGCAGTGTGGCGCCGGCCGCGCCAGATGCCTGCAGCAACGACTTCGCCTTGGCCAGGTCGTACGGCGCGACGCCGGTCAGGTCCTCGTACCACGGATCGGTCGGCGGAACCATGGACCCGATCAGCTTGCCGCGACCCGCGAAACACGTGTCCAGCAAGGCCTTGTGGTCGATCGCCTGCCGGATCGCCTGCCGGGTGCGGATGTCACGGAAGACCGGCTTGGAGTTGTTGAACGACAGCAGCACCTCGCCGTTCGTCGTCCCCTCGATCACCTGATACTTCTCGTTGCTGGTGAACTGCGTGAGCGCCTCGGGCGCCTGCACCGTGGTGATCACATTGATCGTGCCGGTGAGCAGCGCGTTGTTCAGCGCGGTCGGGTCCTTGAAGTACTTCAGCGTGATCTGCTGGAAGTACGGCTTGGTCCCCCAGTAGGCGTCGTTGCGCTGCAGCACGATCGAGTCGCCGCGGTTCCACTTCGAGAACTTGTACGGCCCGGTGCCGATCGGCTCCGTGGCCAGCGCGCTCACCCCGGTCTCGGAGAACATCGCACCGATCCGGGTCGTCATCCGGAACAGCCAGCCGTTGCTCGGCTTGGTCAGCGTCACCTGCAGCTGCGTGGGCGACAGCGCCTTGGCCTCCTGGACGACGTCCATCGCGGCCTTCAGCGAGGTCGTCCACGCCGTCTTCACCCGGTTGATGCTGAAGACCGCATCGGCCGCGGTGAACGGCTTGTCGTTGCTGAACTTCGCGTTGTCGACCAGGTCGAACGTGTAGGTCTTGCGGTCCGGCGAGACCGTCCACGACTTCGCCAGCGCCGGCACGATCTTGCCGGATTCGTCCTGCTTGACCAGGCTCTCGTAGACGTTGCCGAGCAGCGCCTGCGGGATCGCCGCACCGTCGGTCGTGGTGAAGTCGAGGCTGGCCGGCTCCGCGACCAGGCCGAGCGACAGCGACTGATCACCGCCGGCGGACGGACCACCCGACGTACTCGAACCGGCCGAACAGGCGGTCAGGGCCAGCAGGGCGGCGGAGGCGACGAACGCGACCGCTCGAGTGGTGTACGACTTCACGCGAACTCCTCCAGATCACCGGACTCTCGCCGCATTCTGCCGACCCGGCCCGCGCCGGCCGGACCCGGGCACGCTGTACGGCGGGCTTCGCCGTTCAGCTGTGACTGGTCTGACCAGTGGACTAGGTATCGGTCGGCCACTAGGTTTGTCGCTACGCAAGGGTCTGTCAAGGCGAAATGGGCTCTGTCGATGGGAGGAGGCCGGATGGTTGAAGGTCCGCGGTTCCAGCCGGTTCAGCCCGTGCGCGCCTACCAGCGGATCGTCGAGCAGGTCGAGGAAGCGCTTGCCCGGGGCGATCTCACGCCCGGTCAGCGGCTGCCGAGTGAGCGGGAGCTCGTCACACAGTTCGCGGTCAGCCGGTCGACAGTCCGCGAGGCACTCCGCGTGCTGGAGAGCAACGGCGTCGTACGGTCACGGCCCGGCGACCCGAATGGGCCCGAGATCCTGCCGTTCTCGTCGGTTGCGTTGCGCAAGCAGGTGGTTCGGCTCGCGCGGGTGGACCAACTGACGCTGGCCGAGTTGATCAGCTTCCGGATGATCATGGACGGCGCCGCGATCCAGGTCGCGTCGCGGCTGCGCACGCCGGAGCAGCTCGCCGAGCTCGAGGGCACGCTGGTCGCGATGCAGAACGCGATCGACGTCGACTTCGCCGCCTTCAGCGAGGCCGACCTGACCTTCCACGACGTGATCGCGCGGATCGCGCGGAACTCACTCATTGAGACGTGCAACGAGGTCGTGCGCGGCGTCGTTCTCAGCCTGATCTCCGACAAGATCGCGCACGCACCGAACAGCCGCGCACTGATGCTGGAGTCGCTGCAGCACCACGCCGAGGTCGTCGAAGCCATCCGCGCCGGCGACGGACATGCCGCCGCCCGGATCGCCCGCCAGAACATGTACGACTACTACGCAGGCTATGTGCCCGAAGGCGAACGTGACGCGCTCCGGGCACTCACCGACTAGCTGTCGTGTTCGAGGATGCGAACTCTCGGTACCTTGAGAATTTTGCGGGCCTTGGCGGCCCAGTCGGAGCAGAGGAAGCTGGCCGCGGTCTCTGGCCAGGCGACCACCACGACCTCTTGACCGCCGCTGCGCATCACCAGCGTTTTCAGGGCGAGCAGCACCTCGCCGTGGGTGATAGAGACGTGCACTGGATAGCGGCTGGCTCCGCGGAGCTGGCGTGCGCTGTGTTCGATGACCGAGGCCATGTCGAGGTCCGGATCGGCGAGGGTGGCCAGAGCCGTTCCCGCAGGGGCGCTCCCCGGTGGACCGGTCATACCGGCCACATCGGCGAACGTCGTACCCAGTAGGGCCATCGGACCACCGAAACCGCGCTCCGGATGACTGGAGACCAGTAGGTGATAGTTGACGGCTTCTTCGTGCCTTGCGTGCAGGGCGGCAACGCGGCGCGCGTCGCCCTCACTCATCTCTCGCTCGATGAGCACCACCACGTCGTAGGTCATTCGTGGCTCCCTTCGCAGTCACTTTCTGTTGTACTCCTGCTGGCGACCAGTCCGTAGTATCTGGCGCGCCGTCGTCACGGAATTATCAAACTGCTCTCAGGAACCTCACAGGTTGACCGGAGCGTGCGCCCGACTGTCCGGAGCCAGCGAACTCAGCAGCCACGACGCGTCCACCAGCGCGAGGGTGGTGGCGTCGAGCAGGCGTGGATGCAGCGCGAAGACCTCCGTGCCGGGGCGTGGCGTGAGGTCTCCATTGAGCACCCCGACGAAATCTGCTCGCGATGCCGCATCCTCGTCCCACACCCGGTCCGGCTCCAGGCGGGCGATAAGTCGCTTGGCGAACGTCGTCACGTCCTCGGCGGGATCACGCAGATAGCCGACGACCGATCCGTCGTCACACCTGACCGCGATCTCGTCCGCGCGGGCAGCGGCGTGCCAGCAGCAGATCTCCCAGAGGCTGACCCGATCACCCGAGCCGTACACGTCCTCAAGGGCGGCCGACATCAGCGCCAGGTGACCGCCGTACCGCGCGATGTCGTGCGCGTAGCCGGCGGCGCTGAGGTTGATGTCGTACCAGCGCAGTTCCTTGGTGTGCAGGTCGATGCCGAACGGCATCAGGATCTTCTCCGCGCCGGACAGGTCGAACCGCTCCTCGACCGCGGCCGGGTCGAACAGTCCGACGGGCTGCCGCATCACTCCGACGAAACCGCGCTCCAGCCGGTCGAACGGGACGTCGTTGTAGCTGAACACCACCGGCAGCACATACCGCCCGCCGACGCGGCGGAGCTGACGCAGGTCGAGATCGACGAACTCCGTTGAGCCGCCAGGCCCCGGAGCGGACGTCAGATCTCCCGAGTGCACCAGCGCCTCCTGGTCGAAGCGCAGACGGGTGTAGTCACAGAGCCCAACGAAGTCCCACTCCTCGCCGAACACGGCGACCGACAGGTCCAGGTCGACCCGCTGCCCCTCCGGCTCGACCCAGTGCAGGAACAACCGCAGCGACTCCTCCGGCGGGATCGCCACGGCGCTCCCCCGCGTCATCCGGCGCAGTGAGCCAGACGAACCGCGCTCCGAGCCCGGAGCAGCCAGCCTGACAAGGTTCTCGTCCAGGAAGGCCCGACGCCACCGCGGCAGATCACTGGCCCGCCGCAACATCTCACCAACCAGTACGCCGGACAGCGCGGCGGCAAGCTGGGACGGCAGCGGCTCCCTGTGGTCGACCGTGGTCCAGACCCGGGTGCTGCCGCCACGGGGGAAGAACAGCCGCAGGTCACCGGGTGGCGTCCGCACCTGCCCAAGCGCCGCAGTGATGACCACCGGCGACACATCCGAGATAGCGACGGCGACTGCTGCGAGCAGATCGCCGTGCTGATCGGCCGGTAGCTCGCGGGCGAGTTGCACCAGCCTCCGGAGCAGCTCTCCCGGCCGCTGCCGCAGCAGATCGAGGGCGAGCCCGGGACGACCCTCCACGAACGCGCCCTCGACGCGCGTCGCGAACGTGCGCATGACCAGCCGGCCGCCCTCCAACCGCACGAACGGATGCTGTGCCGCCTCGCCCAGCACCGCCCGACCGGCCGCCGTACCCGCCTCGAGATCGGTACGGCGCAGTACGGCGAAGGCGAGGGCCGCCCGCGGATGCCTCGTCGCGAACTCGAACGGGTGCAGCACCTCGCCCATGCGCTTCCACGCGCGCTCGTGTCGCAGCATGTCCTCGATCAGCGTCTCGGCCGGCAGCCGGTCTAGTCGCGCCAGCACCAGCCGCCGTGTGGCGCGGGGCAGCGACGTCCGGCGGACAGGTGGTGTCCGCAGGCCAGGATCGGCGTTCATGAGCGCGTAGAGCAGCCGCAGTACGTCGGTCGCCGTAGTTGCCCGGTCGATCACGGCTGGCTCTTCTGCGAGGAAGTGTGCGAGCACCACAGCTCGGATCTCGCGGACCGGGATGTCATTCGGCAGCCAGGACAGCTCGGCCAGGGGCAACAGCACCTGCAGGTCGAAACGATCCATGGCCGATGGCGGCGTCCGGCGGAGCAGCAGTGAGTCGACTGTGGCGCGCACCGCGTCCGGACCGGCCAGCGACAGCAGGCGAAGCCGATCGGAACGAACCTGCTCTTGCGGCACTCCGTCGAACCCCGGCTGCAGGAACGGGTCGCTCGGATCGATCTGCTGCAGGCACAGCGGGCAGGCGCTGAGGTCTTCGCCGTCCCAACACTGGCGGCAGACCAGATGCGCGCAGGGCGAGACCGGATGCACCGACTTGGTGTCCCCGCACAGCACACAGGGCTGCTGCGGCTCCTGGAGCAGCCGGGCGAAGACGCGGTTGATGTAGAAGGCTTCGGTATCGGCCGGGACCGTGTCCGGGAAGCCACGGAACAGTGGGACGTGCTCGGTGTCGTGACCGGACTCAGCGTCCAGCAGGTCGAGCAGTGCGTTGCCCAGACCGGCCAGTGCGGGAGCCGACAACCCGGCACAGTGCCGGTAGAGGCCCACCGACAGCAGAAACCCGCGCTGGATGAGGTCGGCCTGCAACGCGGACAGGCCCGCCTGGATCGTCAGCGGGCGCCGCACCCATTGCCAGGCCGACCGGCGCACGGGCGGGGTCAGCGTTGTTGCATCGACCAACCGGCGGCGCCGCAACAGCACGGCAGCAACTTCCTGCATCGCGTCCTCCCCGCAGGACGCCGCAGCCACTGCGTCATGGATGGCGGCGTCATAGACATAGGCGCCAGGGGCGGAGAGCGGACGCGCTACTTGCCTGGAGTGAGGAGAAGGAAGCACGTCCAGGAGCCGCCCCTGGCAAGAAGAACGCTACCGGGCTCCACCGACAGTTTCTGTCGGTTCCGCCCGGACAAAGAAGAGTCCGATGCCAGGGTCGGGGCCGCCCCGCCCAGACCCCAGCATCGGAACAACTACAGAATAGAACCTTTGATCAAACCTCACGCCACTGGGTAGCCGTTTTGGGCAGAAAGTGGCACTGATGCGCCGCGAGCAAACCTTTGAACCACGCCTGTTTCGTGCGGGAAAACCCTTCTGATCACGCGCAGAAGGTGTGGGGCTACGGATAGTGGTGATGATCCGACCATGGAGGGCGAGGTGGTCGGGCGCGCGCGCTGGCGGGATGTCTTCGGGCATGCCGAGTTCCGGGCGTTGTTCCTGGCCGGAGTGCTCTCCGTCGCCGGTGACCAGCTCGCACGGGTGGCGCTGTCAGTACTGGTTTTCGACCGGACGAAGTCGGCCGGACTGACCGCACTGACGTATGCGCTGACCTACATCCCTGATCTGCTCTTCGGTCCGCTGCTCGCGGGCTTCGCGGACCGCTATCCGCGCCGTGCGGTGCTGATCATCACCGACCTGGCGAGGGCGATTCTCGTTGCTGCTATGGCGATTCAGGCGCTACCACTACTGGTCGTGATCCTGCTTCTGCTCGGACTGCAGGCCTTCGGGGCGCCGTTCAACGCAGCGCGTGCAGCGACCCTGCCCGCCGTACTGCCCGGGGATCATTACGTGCTCGGCAAGGCCGCCAACGACATGGTTGTGCAGTTCAGTCAGGTGCTCGGCTTCGGTGCCGGTGGCGCGATCGTGGTGGCTGTCGGCACATCCGGCGGCCTCCTGCTCGACTCTGCAACCTTCTTGCTCTCCGCCGGACTCATTGCCGTCGGAGTGCGTAGCCGGCCAGCTCCGACAAGTGGCACTGATGCGCCACGCCGGGGCTACTTCCAAGACCTGTCCGCAGGCCTCTCACTGGTCGCCCGTACGCCGAAGCTGCGGACGCTGGTCCTCCTGGCGACCATCGCCGGCTTCTACGTCACCGTGGAGGGCCTCGCGGTCCCCTATGCCCATGAGATCGGTCAGGGACCAACCGCAGCGGGGCTCCTCCTGGCCGCCAGCCCGGCCGGTGCAGTTCTCGGGATGTGGCTGATCACCCTCTGGCCTCCAGAACGTCGCATGCGGCTGCTTGGGCCACTGGCCGCCCTCGCCTGCGTCCCCTTGGCACTGAGCTTCCTCACCCCTGGCCTGCTGCCGACAGTGCTGCTGTGGGGCATGTCAGGGATGGCGTCTGCGTACCACCTGCCGACCAGTGCGGCGTTCGTTCAGGCCGTGCCGGACTCACAGCGCGGTCAGGCGTTCGGAGTCGCCAGCACAGCACTCAGAAGCAGTCAGGGCCTCGGCATCCTGCTGGCCGGTCTCATCGCGCAAGGCTCGACACCGTCGTTCGCCCTGGGGGTGATGGGCACTGTCGGTCTGATTGCCGCCGCGGCGGCGGGCACCGCCTGGTCGCGAGCCCGCCGCCCCGGGCCGGAAGCCGCCGCAACGGTCCTTGCCTGATTTCCTGCACAAATACGGCGTACGCCGTATTTCACGAGCCGGCCGGGGATTCAGGGAATTACCCCCGGAAGGCTCTTGGTAAAGTATTCGTAAAGAAATTGCCGGGAGGTTCGGTGGATCACCACTCGTTACCGTTGGTGAACCATTCGTTGCCGCCCCCGGCGGGCCGGTGCAGCCACTCGTTGCCACTCTGCGTGAACCACTCGTTCCCGCCGTGGAACCACTCGTTCCCGCCGTGCAGCCACTCGTTTCCGGCGCCTGCCGAACGCTTGTTTGAGCCGTGGAACCACTCGTTGCCGGTGCTGATCTTGGACATGGTGGGGATCCTTCCTTCGCCATCCGCCAGATGGAATAACGCGCGGTCCGGGATGACCTCGCGTGAACAGGCAGTTACTATTCAGGAATAACCGCTCAGGTCTATCCGTGTGAGGCCACCATGATTCTGATCGGTCGGAGCAAGTGGGTGCCACCCCGCCAATGGAAGCTCTGGTCGTTGCCACGCCCGGCGCTGAGCTATGTGCTCGGTGTCGATGCTGTCGCGATCGCGATCACCGCCTTGGCTCTGGCCTCGACGATCTCCGGCGCCCGAGCCGGCGTCAGGCCGTCGGAGTGGGTCGCCTTCGCCGTACTGACGGCCGCCTCGGTCCTGCATCTGGAGTCTGCCCGCGGAATCGAACGGCGACGCGAGATGGCGGCTAACAGTTCGCCCTACACGAACCTGAAGAGCCTCTGGGTCTTCGCCGGTCTGCTGCTGCTCCCGCTGAGCCTGGTGATCGCACTGATCGTCGTCTCGTACGGGTACTCCTGGATTCGCGTCTACGGCCGGACGATCGCGCACCGGAAGGTGTTCTCCGCGAGCACGTTCATCCTGGCCAGCGCCGCGGCTGCCGCCGTACTGCGTGGTGGCGGGCTGATCGCTGAGCCGCGGGTGCCGACCGGCCCGTTCTCACTGCTTGTTGTGCTGGGCACTGCGACTACCTGGTGGCTGGTGAACTTCGCCCTGGTGATCGGCGCGATTCTGCTGTCGTCCCCGGACGCCACGGCTCGTAGCGCCCTCGGCGACCTCTCCGATCAACTGGTGGTGGTCGCGGGGCTGGGGCTTGGTGTGGCGGTCGGTGCGCTGCAGGCGTCGTACCCGTGGGTGGTGCCGATCCTGATGGTGACGGTGCTGACGCTGCATCGCGATCTGCTGCTACCGCAGTTCCAGCGTGCTGCTGGGACGGACGTGAAGACCGGGCTGGCCACACCGGCGTACTGGGCGAACGCCGTACCGGTGGAGTTGGCGCGGGCGGAGACGCTGCGCAGCACGGTCGGTCTGTTGATGCTGGACCTGGACAGGTTCAAGGAGATCAACGACACCTATGGTCACCCGGCCGGCGATCAAGCGCTGAAAGCTGTCGGGCAGAGCGTTCGGGCAGAGGTCAGGCAGGGCGATCTGGTCGCACGGGTCGGTGGCGACGAGCTGGCAGTCCTGCTGCCTGGCGCTTCCGAGACCGAGGTACTCGAGGTCGCGGAGCGAATCCGGGACCGCCTGAGCGCACTGAACGTGTCGGTCGACACTGCGGCCGATCGGACCGCGGTGATCACCGGTGTGCCGGCCTCCATCGGTGTGGCGGTGTATCCGGACGTTGCGAACACCATGGACCAGCTAGTGCTCGCCGCTGACAACGCCTTGCTCACTGCAAAGCAGGACGGCCGGAACCGCATTGTCGCGGCCCGGCCGAATCCACCTGCTGTTACTGACCACGCAGACCAGCCGGTCGAACCCTGATCAGAGCTTTGCCGAGCAGTACGCGCTGCTCGAGGGCTGTGTGGGCCTCGGCCACGTGATCCAGGTCGAACACGCGGTCGACCACCGGGACCAGGTCGCCGGCCGCGGCTCGTTGCAGCACCGCCGCATCGGTAACCGTCGTGGCGACGAGGTCGACGCGGAGGTCTTCGATCCCCTTCACCGTGATGCCTCGACGGTCGGCCTCAGCCGGGTCGTAGGTGGCAAAGGTCCCGCTCGGCGCACCATGCGCCGAGAACCAGCCACCGTCCTTGACCACACCGAAGGCTGTCGTGCCCAGCTCGCCACCGGCACCTTCGAAGACCACGTCGGCGCCGCGGCCACCGGTTGCCTCCAGCACCGACTTCTCCCAGCCCGGCTGCGAGTAGTCGATCACCACGTCGGCGCCCTGTGCCTGGCTGAGGTCGAGCTTGGCCTGACCGCGCGCGGCAGCGATGACACGTGCGCCGGCGCGATGCGCTAGCTGGATCAGCAGCAGTCCCATGCCGCCTGCCGACGCAGTGATCAGTACGTCCTTGCCCTGCAGGTCTGGGGCCAGCTGTTCGAGCAGTAGCGTCGTGAAGCCGTCCCCGGTCACAGCGACCGCGGTCTCAAGATTCAGATCGGTCTCAGTCAGTGAGTCGGATGCCGCCACAACCAGCTCCGCGTGGGCGGCGAAGTCCACGCTGCGCCCGACAACGGTCTTTCCGATCCACGTGTCGGATACCCCGGGGCCTGTCGCCCGGACGCGGCCACCGAAGCGACTGCCGGGCACGAACGGCGGTGTGACGTCGAAGTAGCCGCCATGGTGGCCACGGCGAATCGCTGCATCCACGAAGATCATGTCGGCCACCTCGACCTCGACCAGGACCTGTCCTTCCGCCGGAACCGGGTCGGGCCACTCCTGGATCCGGATCACCGAGGGTTCGCCGAACTCGGTCACCACTGCTGCACGCATGTCCTGCTCCTTCATCGTCGAGTGGCCCCAGCCTCGTCCCTGAACCTCGGTTGAGGTCAAGCCGATCCGAGTTGTCCACAGGCTTGCTTCGGCGACATGAAAGTTGTCGGTCGTCCGGCGTACTGTGCTGGGCATGTTCAACGCCGTCTTCGTGCCAGCCGACCCGCCACGCGCGGGCCGATTGGCGTTGTACGGCGAAGTCGAGGGTGCCGACGAAAGCGTCACTCTCGTGCTCCCACAGGGATCGCAGGTTCGGCGGACGACGGTCCGGGCGCGGCTGCTGACCATTCCAGAGGCGCTCGAGCTGGCCTCGTCGCCGGTGCCGGGCGCCGCGAGTTGGGAGGCCTGGCGAGCGGCTGCATTGGCCGGGCTCGGGCTGATCGCGCGCGGCCGACTCGTGCCCGACCTCACCCCCAATGGGTACGGCGGCTGGCGGGTAGCCCCACTGGATCCGCCGGATCGCGGGTGGCTGAAACAGCTGGTTGCCGCGATGCCGCCGTACGGGCATGCGTTGCCGCTTGAGGGATCGCGGCCGGTGCGGTTGGTCGATCCAGAGCAGTTGGTGCGAGCGTTCTGGGATGCGATCGCGGACACGCTGGTGCGGACGCCCGCTGCTGCTGTCGCAGCTCGGCCGGGTGCAGCGGCGTTTGCGGCCGTGGAGCCGCTAGAGGTCGCCGGACCGACTGAGTGGCTGGCCGAAACGGCACAGAGCGAGGACGCCGGTGCTCGGCTGGTCCTGCGGATCGAGCCGCCGGCCGAGGAACTCTCTGACTTCCAGGCTGTGTTGCAGCTTCGCAGCGAGCTGGATCCCAGTCTGCTGGTCGATGTGGCCGAGGTGTGGACCGCACCGGCCGCAGTGCTCGCCGCACTCGGCGAGCGAGCTGAGACTGACCTGCTGTTGGCACTGCGGCGCGGGGCTCGGGTGTGGCCGCCGCTGTCAGCAGCCTTGCGAGACGCTGCACCCGCAGCGGTTGATGTTGATGATGACGCACTGGAGGAGTTGGCTGAGGGCAGCACTGCGTTGGAGGGCGCGGGTATTGAGGTGCTCTGGCCGGCTGAGCTGTTCACGAGTGGGCTGAGTGTGCGCGGGACGGTCGCGACCCCCACACCGGGAGCTGTGACTGGGCCTGACTTCAGCTTGACCGAGCTGGTCGCGTTCCGCTGGCGGCCGATGCTGGATGGGGAGGAGCTGACCGAAGAAGAGGTCGCTGCGCTCGCCGAGGCGAAGCGGCCGATGATCCGGATGCGCGGGCGCTGGGTGCGCGTCGATCACGACCTCGTGCGCAAGCTGCGCCGCGGCGGCACGCACAAGCTGACCGGTGCCGAGGCGCTCGGCGCCGCACTGACCGGGACGATCGTGGTCGGCGGTGAGCTGGTCGCCTTTGACGCCGTCGGTTCGCTGGCCGACATGCTGAGCCGGCTCCGCTCGGGTGACGACACTGCGCCGTTCGAAGAACCGATGGGGCTGCAGGCGACGCTGCGGGACTACCAGCGCCGCGGGGTGGCGTGGATGGCGCAACTGACCGACCTCGGCCTCGGTGGTTGCCTTGCCGACGATATGGGGCTTGGCAAGACGATTCAGGTCATCGCGCTGCATCTAGTACGGCGTGGTCGTGGGCATGGGCCGACGTTGGTGGTGTGTCCGTCGACGCTGCTGGGCACGTGGGAGCGCGAGTTCGCCAAGTTCGCGCCGGATGTGCCGACTCGGCGGTTCCATGGTGCCGGGCGGTCGTTGAGTGATCTCGCTCCGGACGAGGTGGTGCTGACCACGTACGGCGTGGTGCGGCAGGATCATCACGTTCTTGGCGAGGTTCAGTGGGGGCTGGCCGTCGCGGATGAGGCGCAGCACGCCAAGAACCCGTTGTCTCGGACAGCTCGCGCACTGCGAACGTTGCCGTCGGCAACCAGAATCGCGCTGACCGGGACGCCGGTGGAGAACCGGTTGTCGGAACTCTGGTCGATTCTGGACTGGGCAGCGCCGGGGTTGCTCGGAACCCTCGAGCGGTTCCGGCAGGACATCGCCGTACCGGTGGAGCGGTATCACGACGAAGAGGCGACGTCCCGGCTGGCGCGGGTCACGCGGCCGTTCCTGTTGCGGCGGCGCAAGATCGACCCCGGGATCGCGCCGGAGTTGCCGCCGAAGACCGAGCAGGACGTCGTCGTACCGCTGACGGTTGAGCAAGCGACGCTCTATCAGGCGGTGGCTACCGAGACGCTGGCCAAGATCGAGTCCTCGGAGGGGATCGAGCGGCGCGGGCTGGTGCTCAGTCTGCTCACGCAGCTCAAGCAGATCTGCAACCATCCGGCGCAGTTCCTGCATCAGCCTGGTCCGCTGGAGCGGCGGTCCGGCAAGCTGGCTGCGCTCGACGAGCTCCTCGACGTCATCCTGGCCGAAGGCGAGTCGGTCCTGATCTTCAGCCAGTACGTCGAGATGTGCCGGCTGATCGAAGCGCATCTGGCGACGCGTGGTGTGCAGCCGCTGTTCCTGCACGGTGGGATCGGGGTGCGCAAGCGCGAGCAGATGGTCGAGCAGTTCCAGGCAGGTGAGTCGCCGGTGTTCCTGCTCTCGCTCAAGGCGGGCGGTGTCGGGCTGACCTTGACGCAGGCGACACATGTCGTGCACTACGACCGCTGGTGGAATCCGGCAGTCGAGGATCAGGCGACCGACCGGGCGTACCGGATCGGGCAGGATCGGCCGGTCCAGGTGCATCGGCTCGTCACGGAGAACACGTTGGAGGATCGGATCTCCGCGGTCATCGCGGCGAAGCGTGAGCTGGCCGATGCGGTGGTTGGCTCGGGCGAAGCTTGGCTGAGTGAGCTCTCCAACGCGGAACTGTCCGAGCTTGTCGAATTGTCGACCGGGCCGGCGCGCTCGGGCTCTGCCAGTGGCTACAACCCTTCTGCTGTTGGGAGGGCACGGCCGTGAATGAGCGCACACCATGGCGAGGCTGGCGGGACAAGGGCGAGGACGCCGGGCTACCTGCAGCCCGCGGGCCGGGTAGTCGACGGCCGTTCGGTGCGACGTGGTGGGGACGCGCCTGGTTGGAGGCGTTGGAGCAACGGGCGCGGCTGGATCCGAACCGGCTGGCACGCGGGCGCTCCTACGCGCGACGCGGCAGCGTGCTGGAGCTGACGGTCACACCGGGCGAGGTCGACGCTGTCGTGCAGGGCAGCCGCACGACGCCGTACCAGGTGGCCGTGCGGATCCAGGCGTTCTCAAGTGCGGAGTGGGATGCCGTGCTCGATGTCGTGTCGGCGCAGATCGGGCGAGTCGCCGCGCTGCTGGACGGCGAACTGCCGCCGGAGGTGGTCGACGACGTCCGCGCCACCGGCCTGGATCTGCTGCCCGGTGCGGGCGAGATCAAGACACACTGCAACTGCCCCGACTTCGCCGTACCGTGCAAGCACTCGGCAGCTGTTTGCTACGTGATCACCGACGCGCTCGACAGTGATCCGTTTGCGTTGCTGCTGCTTCGCGGCCGGTCCAAAGACGATCTGCTAGCCGCGCTCCGCGCCCGCCGCGGCACGTCGTCAGCAGCGCCAGTGGTCAAGGCCGCTCCCCCAGGCATCCCGGCCCGTGCTGCGTACGCCGCTCGGGTTGGCGCACTGCCAGTCGTGCCACGGCCGTTGCGATCCGCGCGACTACCGGCGGCAGTGCAGGCGCTGGACCCACCTCGCTCATCGGAGATCGACGTAGGCGATCTGGTCGCCTTAGCAACCGACGCCGCCCAACGCGCCTGGGAGCTAGCCTCCGGCGACGGCATGCCCGAGCTCACCTTCGACCAAGACCTGGCCCGCCGAGCCGCAACCCTCAGTACGGCGGACCTGGCCGAGCTCGCGCACCGATCCGGCGTACCGGCTCGTCAACTCACCAGCTGGGCCGCCGCCTGGCGCCAAGCCGGCCCCGGCGGCCTAGCCGCAGCCACCGACTCCCCCACCACCCCAGACCCCGAAGCCCTAGCCGAAGCAGCCGCTCTACTCCCTCAAGCCACGATCGAAGCCAACCGAGTCACCGCCGGCAAACGCCAACTCCGCCTCGGCCCCGACAACCTCTGGTACCGCTTCGACCAACACTTCGGCGACTGGACCCTCAGCCGCCCACCCTCGCCGAACCCACAAGAACTCCTGGAATCCTGATGCGTCGAACTCTCACAGCGGTGTGCACGCTCGTACTGCTCCTGACCGCGTGCCAGGCGGAGAAGAAGCCCGAGCCCACACCAGTAGTAGCCACCGGCAACCTCTGCGAACGCATGCTGCCCAAGCTCGCGGGCCAGTGGAAGGTCGCACCAGCGGGGCCGTCCGGGGCAGTGCCGCTGACGGACAGTTGCCGACTGATCGACACCGAAGCGCCGCAGCACATGATCCGCGTATCGCTCTCGGTCTTGCCAGTAAGCGCCGCGGACGCCGTCCGGCTGCGGAAGCAGGAGGAGGCTGACAACCGCCGTGACCACGTCGCCACCAAGCTGATGGACGGCGACCTCGGCGAAGGCTCCTGGACGCTCGATCCTGTGGCGGCTGCGCCCCAGCTCGGCTTCCGGACTGGTGACCGTCTGGTCCTGCTTCGCGGAGACACCGAGTACGGCGCCTCCTACCGCAGCGACCGCTCGACCCTCGCGGAGCTTCAAGAGATGGCCAAGGTCATCACCGAACTTCCCAACGGCCTACCGACGGACCCAGCTGCCATCGACGAGCCGGGCTGCGCACCCGGCGCCGCTGCAGCAGCGAAGATTCTCGGCGCCAAGGCCGTCATCCGCCGCGGCGGAACGATGGATGGCTACCTCTACTGCCAGTGGGGCTCGGTCACCGACACCATCTTGGTTCGGGGCGGTGGCCAAGGATCCGATCAGGCCTTCACCTTCGCGGACTATCCGAATTCCTCCGCGAGGGCCGTGAAGGTCGGCGACGAAGGCTGGCTGCAGACCGACGGCATCTACCTCGCCTTCCGGGTCGGGAACGCCTATGTCGCCGGCTACACCACCAGGAAGAACAGCGGACCGGCACTTGTCGAGCTGGGGCGGGCGATGACCCCGTCGTACCGGCGTTAGTTCTGGTCGAGGTCGGGCGGGGTGGTGCTGACGTGGTCCGGGTCGCCGGGATTGTGGTGAGCGGCGGTCTCGCCAGTGGTCTCGTCTTTGGCTACTGAGGCTGCGCCGCGGGCTGCGGCGAGCAGCGACCAGAGGACATAGACGACAGCGAGTACGACGACTACCAGGAGTGGGACGGCCAGTGCGGCGCCCATGGGGTCGCCTCCTTCGGATCGGTTCGCACCGGTACCCACCCGCCGCAGTTCGACGCAGGGGGCTACGAGGTCAGCGGAGTGAACGGCATGGGGGCTGGTTGGGGTGAGCGGTCCCAGTGCTCGTCCAACGGGGTTGGGCGCCAGCGCCAAGTGTCTGGTGTGGGAGAGCCGGGGATCTGGGTGCGGCCGGTGAGCCAGCGGAGGTTCAGCCAGGGGTCGTTGGTGGGGTGGGGCTCGTGGGGGAAGGCTCGTTCTAGGAGGCGGGCGCAGAGGTCGGCAGGCGGGACGAGGGGTTCGCCGAGGGTCGATGTGAGGTCGTGGCCGTGTAGGAGCGACTCGACACAGGCCATGGCGGTGAAGCCTTCGGGGTCGCCGATGCCCCAGGGGTGGTAGGCGCGGACTGTCGGTGGGGTGGAGCGGACGACTAGGGCGAGGATGCGGCCGGCGGCTTCGAGGAAGTCGAGGACACCGGCGGGTGGGGCCAGCTCTTGGGCGGTGGCTGACCAGCGGACGTACTGCGTTGGAGCAGCGACTGCTAGTTGGGTTGCCCAGTGCAGGTGGGCTTGGCCGACGTGCTCCGCGGTGGTGCGGCAGCTCCAGTCGAGGGAGCCGGCGGAGGCTGACCAGTCCTGGTCGATGGTGGAGCGTAGAGCGTCGACGACGCAGGTGACTGCGGTGTCGAGGTCGTCGGCCGTGATCACGCGCGGCGGCGCAGCGACGTACCAGCTTCCAAGGCGGGCACCAGGTGGTCAGCGATTTTGGCGTGGCCGGCGACTGAGGGGTGGACGGTGTCGGTGCAATCGTCCTCGGTGATCCAACCGGTGGAGTCGATCAGTACGACGTTCTCGTCGTCGAGCGACTTCACCGCCGAGCCGATCACGTCGGCGTGCTTACCGTTGAACGGGGTGAGCGCAACCACCGTCGTCGACGGGTACGCCGTTCGCACCCGACCGACGTACTCGGCGTACTGCTCCGGTGTCAGCGTCTCGTCGTTGACCCCGAGGTTGACGACCACCACGTCGGGCGCCTCGACGCGCTCAGCGGGCGAGCCGGCGAAGTTCCAGCCGAAGGACTCCAGGCCCGACGGCACCTCGCCGTTCCCCGGCCTCACGATGCCCTGGCGGCCGAAACCGACCTGGTACGACGTCGCTCCGAAGGCGCGGGCGGTCAGGTACGCGTACGACACCGCACCGTCCGCACCCTCCGACTCGATCTCCGGGCCGATCGCGCGCACGCCCTGGGTGATCGAGTCGCCGTAGAACTCCAGCCGCGGTCCGCCCGGGCGGCCGCTGAGTCGCAACCGGGAGTTCACGTCGAGCACCAGACCGGCGAAGACCACTGCGCTCTCGAACGGCGGGTTCCAGCGGTTGGCGTGCTCGTTGACGTCCTTCACGACCACCTCAACGCTGTGGCGACCAGTCGGTGCGGACAGGTCGATCACCGCGTCCTCCACCAGGTACAGAGTCGGTTCGCCGTCGTCCAGTGTGATCCACAGGTGCGGTGCGACCGTCAGACCAGTCGTGTCGAAGAGCAGCTGCACCCACTCCCCCGCGAAGGAGAACGAGATCCGCGACCCGGAGTTCACGGTGATCGCGACACCCGGCTGGTGACCCCACTGGCCCTCCAGCACGATCCGCGGGTCTGACGGAGCTACAACTTCACCCGGCTCGAACGGCACGTCTGCACTCCTTGCTAGTCGGTTGCGGCCGCCATTCTTTCACCACCCGTTCTTATAGGCCCGCGCCTCGAACAGGAGGATCCCGGCGGACAGTGCGACGTTCAGAGAGTCGGCCTGGCCGAGCATGGGGATCGACACCCCGCCAAAGCCCTGGGCGTGCCACTCAGCCGACAGCCCCGAGCCCTCCGACCCGACCACGAACGCCGTCGGTCCGTCGTACTGGGGCTCGCGGTAGCTCCCCTGTGCCGCCGGATCGGCCAGATGCACGCTGAAGCCGTGCTGGCGCAACCAGCCCGCCGCAGTGGCGATCTCCTCGAACTCCACGACCGGAGTGGACAGAACGGTGCCCCGACTGGCCGAGTAGACCGCCGGATGGCTCGGTCTGGCTCGCCGGCTGGTCAGAACCAAGCAGTCCGCGTCGGCGGCGTCGACAGTCCGGATCAGAGTGCCGAGATTGCCGGCGTACTCGACGCCGTCTGCGACTAGGACCAGTGACTGCTCGGTGAGGTGGAGTTCGTCTGGTTCCCAGACTGGGAGGCGCGCGATCGAGAGCAGACCGTCGGAGCGTGTCCTGCGGGACAGGCGGTCGAGCAGCTTGGGCGAGATCCGGTAGACGTCGGTGGCTCGGGCGGCGATCCGGTCGACCGGATACGTCGTACCGGCTTCGGGGCACCAGAAGAACGCCTCTAGCTGGGTGTCAGTGGCGAGTAGTCGGTCGTGTTCCCACGCGCCTTCGATGAGGATGCGGCCTGGAGCGGCGTCCTTGCGGACGGTGAGCAGGTCACGGACGGCGGGGTGCTGAGCGCCAATAGCCGACGCAGCGGGATGCACAGTCATGTGCGGGACTCCGTACTGGAGAACTGAGCAGCGCACCGGGGACCCTGTCGTGGGTCGCGCACCGGTGTGTGAACGCCGCTATTCCGGCGTTGTGGTCCTGACGCGGTCTACCTGGACCGCGTCAGCCAAGGTGATGCTGCTTCATGTTCGCGATCGTAGGCAGCTCCGGCCACGGTCGTCATCAGGTTTTCCACAGGCTCGGCGGGCCCGGTTTTGGTCTGTCGGGGTGGATGGCTAGAGTCCTTTTTCTGGTTGCTGCTCGCTCGCGGGGGCGGCGCCACACGGGAGGAGTACGCATGGACGCGACATTGCTGGACGCCGAGGCCGAAGCGGCCGTGCTGCGCGTCTACCGGCAGGTGTTCGCCGTGCTCGCCCGCGAGGCCGGGGCGATGATCGTCGATCCGGAGCTGCTGGACGCCGATCAGGCGATCCTGGACGCCTTCGCGGAGGCCGGGAGCGACGGCTTGACCGTCGAGCAGGCGACGCTCGCCTGCCGCTCCTACCCGCACGACGTGATCGTCCGCCGCTTCGAGGTCCTCCGGCAGTACGGCGCCATCACCAAGCTGGTCGACCGTCCGAACGAGTTGCGCCACCGGGCCGCGTTCGCGCCGTACGTGATGTTGATGTTCCTGCGCCGGATGTCGGTGCAGGGCGGTCAGGGTGAACTGCACCAGTTGCTGACGCTGGAGGCACACAGCGTCAGCGACCCGAAGGCGACCGAGGACCAGGGGCTTGCGTCGCTCCAACGGCTGACGAAGGTGTTCCGGCTGCTCGGAAACGAGTTGGCCATCCTGGTGTCGACGAGCACGACCGCTCAGCTCCGGGAGAACGCACAGCTCGCCTGGGGTAACGAGCGGCTGATCGAGCAGGCTGAGAAGGTCCACCGGATCGTTCTCGACCGCTGGCCGACGCTGCACCGAGCGTGCACGTCGCTGCGGATGTCACTCGCGGCGTACGCCGATGCTGTCCAGCTGGCCGCGGGTCGGCTCGTGGAGCGAGCCGGTACGACGCGTGCGCTCGGGCTGCTGCCGAGCGAGACCTGGGTGACGTTCACGCGAGGCAGTGAGCCGGATGTGCTGGCCGCAGTGCTGGACGGGCTGCTGTTCGACGCAGCCTCGCCGGACTTTTCACCGCAGACCATGGTCGAGGCGGTCGAGACCGGCCGCCGATCCGGTACGGCGCGGATGGCGCCGCCCCGGCCGACTTCGGACGTGGAGGCGCCGGAGTCAGCCGCAGCGACTGATCGTGAGGAGCTTCGGGCCGAGGCTGAGCGGGTGCTCGCCGGGCGGCCGTCGGTGGAGATCGTCGAGGTCGTGGACGATGCGGGCGACTGGGTGACCGCACGCCGAGTGCTGGCGGAGCTGACGGCTGCGCATCTGCATGACGAGCTGGACTACGAGCTGGTGTGGTCGGACGGCATGCGGATCGACCCGTCGGCCGGGACGCCCTGGGCGACTGAAGGCGTCTTCCGGAAGGTGAGCCGATGAGCACGCAACCGTCGGAGGCTGTCGAGCGGCGGCTCTACAACGCGCTGTGGTGGGCCAAGGTGCAGTCTGCCGGTCCACTCGCGGTCGAGTCGGATACGCCTGCGGTTGCTGGTCTGACTCGCGCGGCTGAGCCGGACGGTTCCACGGTCTGGCTCGTGCCGACCATGCCCTCGGGCGCAGGCCACGCCGTACTGGATGAGCTTGGGACTCCCCCGGTCGCTGTCGAGCAGCCGAACGAAACTGCCCGTGTGCTGTCGATCGTCGTGGCCTGCTGCTGGACCGACCGCAGTGGTACCGCCTGGCCGGGTGCGATCGGCACGTTGACGCAGGTCAGAGCCGTGTACGCCGGAATGCGCGGCCGGGCCGAGCAGTCGAGCGACCTGACCCTCATCATCGGCAGCCTGCGTCGGTTGCACGCGACCCACTGGATCCGCTGGAACGAGAAGGCCGGCGAAGTCCGCCTCGGTCCCCGCGTCATCAACTGGACCGCCGCCGACCAAGCCACTCTCCGAGACCTCTGCCGCCACCTCCCCGACCCACCAGCAGCCGTCCTCACCACAGCAGCCGACGAGTCGGAAGCCGAGCCGCTTCCTGCCTCCGACGACGGACAGGAGGCTGGGGATGAGTGAGCTGCAGCATGCGTTGTTTGATCCGTTGTTGCAGGATCTGAGCGACCGGGCGCGCGACGAGGTGCTGGCTGCGTTCAGTGCGGTGCAGTATGCGGCGCATCCGGTGGCTGAGGTGCAGCTGGCCGGGCTGCGGGATGTGACGCTGCGGCGGCAGGTGCAGAAGATGCTGAAGCTGATCGGGCGCGTGCTCGTGCAGGTGGAGGGCACGCACTGGACGTCCGGGTATGCCGACGACATCGCCGCAGCGCTCACCGCGCAGGGCTGGCAGCCGTTGTCGGTCGTCGACCGCGCCGTACTGGTTCTCGTGCTGATCCACTCCGTCGCAATCCCCCGCAGCGAAGGCATCCTCACCGGCGACAGCTGGAAGTCGGCCCGGCCAACGACAGTGGACGAGCTGCGGACCACCAAGATCAGCGGTGAAGAGCGTCGGCTCGCATTGCAACGGCTGCGCGCCGCCGGGCTGATCCAGCTGTCCGGCGACCACTCCGGCGGCCCGAGCTACATCCCCGGCCCGCAACTGCAACGGCTGACTCCCGCCGCGCGGCGCCGGCTGCAGGACCAACTCATCCTGGCCGCAGCCCCAGCCAGTCCGATCGCCGAAGCCATCCGGGCCCGCAACGGGACGGCGACCCCGCTGGACGACGCATCGAGCAGTGCAGAACACAGCAGGGCCGAGCAAGAAGAAGGAGTGGCATGAGCAGCACGGTGGAGGACGGTCCGTTCGACATCCTCGGGTCGAAGGTGCTGCTCGGTGTCCAGGTCGTCGACCTGTCCCGGCTCTCCACGCACCCGATCCCGATGGTCGGCCAGGGGCTCGTCACGGTGGCCGGCCAAGGCCCGACCGACTCGAACGGCGCCGGCAAGTCGTCGTGGATCGCAGCCCTCAGCCTGCTGCACGCGGATGACCAGTGGCGGCTCACCAGCGGCGCCCCGGGCGCGGCCGAGCTCCTGTTCACCGCCGAAGCGGCCGGCCAGGAAGGCAACTGGTCGAACGTCGACCGCGGCTACATCGTCGGTGTCTTCTCCGACCCCGACCTGACCGAGCTCGACGAGATCGAGGCGGCCGCGATCACCGTCTGGATCCGCATCAACCGCAAGGCGTCGTATCTCGACCTGCGCTGGAAGAGCGGCCTCCACGTCCCGTACGGCGTGACCGAGGCCGAGCGTGCTGCCGGAGCGGACGCCTTGTGGGCCGCGCTTCCGCACTCCAACGGCCGCACCGACTTCCACGCCAACAAACTCTCCTCAGTCCTGTACGGCGGCCAGGTCCGCTGCGTCTCGTTCTTGTCGACCTCGGTCCGCTCGAGCCCGACAGCGAACCTGCTCGCCGAGCCGCTCAACGAGCTCGGCCCGGCCCGGATCTTCAACGCGATCGCCACCCTGACCGGCCTCGATCATGAGCTCGAGCAGGAGCAGGCGCACCGATCGGCCGAGCACACCCAGCGCGAGGCGACCAAACAAGCAGCGGCCGACCTGCAGCGTTGGGAGCAGGAGATGGCCGCGGTCGAGGCCGGAATCCTGCAGCGTGGTGCGGCGCGCGAGGCGCTCTCCGCAGCGAAGGAGTCCTGGCAGGCCCGCAACGCGCGGCACCTGATCGATGGTGATGCTCGCAACGGCGAGATCCAGCACGAGCTCGGTGAGCTCGAGCTGAAGGTCGCCGAGCAGGAGGCCCGCCGGGAGGCGGTCGATGCCGCGATCGATGCCTTCGGCAACGAAGAGGTGTTGCTCCGCGATGTCCAGCTGACCCGCCAGGAGCGAGACAAGCTGGATGCCCGCGACCGCGATCTCGATCTGGCGCAGCGCTCAGTGCGCGAGCAGTTGGAGCGGCTCGGTCAAGAGCATCGCAAGTTGCTGGACGCGGGGCGCTCCGCGGACGGTCGCGACCTGGTGGCCGCTGGTGAAGAGCAGGCCGAAGCGCGCGAGTCGCTGGAAGAGCACATCGGGCGCGACCATGCGGCTCGATCCGCAGTCGATGTCGCGAGTGCCGAGCTGCGTGAGGCTGAGAGCGGGCAGACCGTTTCCGCCGCTCAGCAGCAAGTCCTGGAGAACGCCGGGCTCGAGTGCGGCGCGCTCACCGACATCACCGACCTGCCAGCAGCGGCTCGTTCCGAGTGGGAGCCGCGACTGGCGCCGTACCGGGAGGCTGTGGTCATCGACGCCGGTGACGCGGCCGTTGCTTCGGCTGCGCTGGCTGACGCCGGGTACGCCGGATTCCTGCTGGTGCTGGCGAATCGGCCCGGAGCCAAACCGGCCAAGGGTGTTCCGACCTCGGCCGACAAGCGCTTCACTCTGGACGCCTTCTTCACCACGCTCGCCGAGCGTGCCACGAAGGAGAACATCGACGACGCCGCCGGTGTCGTGGCGGTCGGCCAGTTCGACGAGCCACTGACCGGGCGGACCGCGCGCATCGAGGCAGCGCGCCGCCGCGTCGAGGCCGCAGCCGAAGCGCGCGGCGCAGCATCGGCGGCACTCGATCAGGCGCGCGCACGCGTCGACCAAGCAGAGCGCCGTACGGCGGCCGCCCGCGCTCTCGCCGATGCCGAGTCGGTGCAGGAGCAGATGCTCGCGCTCCGCGAAACGATCGACCGCCACGAGACCGATCGTGACTCGCTCGCCCCACAACTCCAAGCAGCCAAGGAATCCGCGGAGGCCGCGGCCGGCCAGCAGTTGGTGCGCGACGAGCGGCTCAAGAACCTCGAGTCGACCCGGCGCGATCATGATCGCGTCCTCGACGACCTCGCTGGCCGCCGGTTGCGGCTGCTCGAGGAGCAGACCGGGCTCGACCTGACCAGCCGAATCACAGCCTGGGGCACGACGCCGGCCGAGGCCGAGGAATTCCTGCTAGGACTCGCCGACGACGCCCAGCGCCGGACCACGGCCGACTGGAATCACCTGGCCTGCACGCAGCTCGACGACGTGATCCGCCGCTGTTTCCCGAACGCCCGTTCCCGCGAGGAGATCCCGGCCGAGCTCTGGGAGATCCTCAACGGTTCGGAGGGCTGGTCGAACGGCACGCTCAGCACCCGGGTCGGCCTGGTGCCGGCGCTGCAGCGGACGCTCAGCAGTCACCTCGCGCAGCACGAAACCTTCGACAGCCTGCAGCAACAGCAGATCGCCAACCAGCGCGCCGAGCGCAACGCCGCGTTGGAGCGGGCCCGCGAGGGTCTCGGCGAGGCCGAGAGCACGGCTCGCGCCCACCGCGCGTCCCTGGCTGACGGCATCAAGGCGCGGCTGCGGCTGGTGTCGCAGGAGTTCGACCGCCTCGACCAGCAGTACGGCGGATACGGTGCGAAGCTCGAATTCCCCGAGCCCGACCCGCCCTCCGAGCCGGACAAGCCGTGGCGCTGGACGGTCACGCCGAAGTGGCGCCGTTCCGAGGGCGGACCGTTCTCGGCGTTCAACGTCAAGGGCAACACCGCGCAGATGGACGAGAAGGCCGTCAAGCTGGTCTGCGCCGCGGCGCTGGCCGGCGGATCCGACCGGCCGCTGCTGCTGATCCTCGACGAGCTCGGCCGCAACCTCGGGTCGCAGCACCGCCGGGAGGCCGTGGCGCTGTTCGAGCAGATCGGTCGCGACCGCAACATCACGGTCATCGGCGCGCTGCAGGACGACATGGAGCGGTATGCCCTCGCTTCATCGCGGCTGTATGTGAAGCTGCGCCGCAGCTCGGACACCATGGCCTACAACCAGGCGCCGGTGGTCAAGGGCAACGAGGAGTACTCCGCCCGGGTGGAGCTGCTGCGCTCGTGGCTCGAGTCCTACCGAGGCAAGACCCCGACGCTCGAGATGGCTTCACCTACCCTCACGTAGACAAACGCTTTCCGACAGAAACAATCATCCACACTCTTGATTAAGTCGCTTGAGCCTTCATACTGACGGGTGAGAGCGCTCTCTCCTACCGCCCCGAGGAGACCACAGATGACCTCCGGCCTGCTTCGTCATGCCTCCGTTCGGCTCACTCTGCTGATCGTTCTCGCGATCCTCAGCAGTGCGCTGGTCTCGGCGCCTGCCGAGGCCTTCGCCCCGAAGCCACCACCGTTGACCACGCCGTGGACCAATCAGGTCTCGGTCACCAATCCACTCCCGGAGTATCCGCGGCCGCAGCTGACCCGGACCGAGTGGCAGAGCCTCAACGGCACCTGGCAGTTCGCGCCGACCAGCAACCTCAACAACCCGCCGATCGGCGGCACGCTCGCCGAGGAGGTGCTGGTCCCGTACCCGATCGAGTCCGCGTTGTCCGGCATCATGCGCCACGAGAACCGCATGTACTACAAGCGGAACTTCACCGTCCCGGCCGGCTGGTCCGGGCGACACGTGCAGCTGAACTTCGGCGCGGTCATGTGGCAGTCGAAGGTCTGGGTGAACGGCGTACTGCTCGGCACCCACGAAGGCGGGTATGACGCCTTCTCGTACGACGTCACCTCGGCCCTGCGCGCGGGAAACAACGAGATCATCGTCGGCGTCTGGGCGCCGGTCGACGCCGAAGACATTCCCTCCGGCAAGCAACGGCTGAACCGCGGCGGTATTTGGTACACCCCGTCGTCCGGCATCTGGCAGACCGTCTGGCTCGAGCCGACGCAGGCCACCTGGATCACCCGCCTCGACACCACCCCGAACGTCGCCGCCGGCGGACTCGACCTGAACGTCCAAGCGTCGTCCGCCGGACAATCGGTCCGCGCGCAGGTGTTGTCCGGCGGTCAGGTCGTCGGCGAAGCAACCGGTGTCAGCGGTACGTCATTCCGCGTCCCGGTCCCGAACGCTCGGCTCTGGTCCCCCGACGATCCATTCCTCTACGACCTCAAGGTCACGCTCGGCAGCGATGCGGTCGGCGGGTACTTCGGGATGCGGTCGGTCGGCAAGGCGATGATCGGCGGCTTCATGCGGCCGACGCTGAACGGCAAGTTCGTTTTCCAGCTCGGCACTCTCGATCAGGGCTACTGGCCGGACGGCCTCTACACCGCGCCGACCGATGCCGCGCTGCGCTTCGATCTCGAACAGCAGAAGTCACTCGGCTTCAACATGGTCCGCAAACACATCAAGGTCGAGTCGGCCCGCTGGTTCTACTGGGCCGACAAGCTCGGTCTGATGGTGTGGCAGGACATGCCGTCACTGGTCGCTGGACGCAATGCATCCGCGACTGGTGAAGCGCGGTACGAGACTGAGCTGCGCCGGATGATCGACAACCACAAGCAGATCACCTCGATCGTGCAGTGGATTCCGTTCAACGAGGGCTGGGGTGAGTTCCAGGCCGGCCGGATCGCCGACCTGGTCAAGAGCCTCGACCCGACCCGACTCGTCAACCACAACTCCGGGTCGAACTGCTGCGACTCCGATCCCGACCCCGGCAACGGCGACGTCATCGACGACCATATGTACGTCGGTCCTGGGATCGCCCGGGCTCCATCGAGTACCCGGGTGCTGCAGCTCGGCGAGTACGGCGGGCTCGGCCTGCACGTCCCCGGTCACGAGTGGCCGAGCGGGAACAGCTTCGCCTACGAGATGCTGCCGACCAGTGATGCCCTGACGAACCGGTATGTCCAGATCACCAGCCAGCTACCGGATCTGATCAACGGCTCCGGGCTGTCGGGATCGGTCTACACCGAGCCGACCGACGTGGAAGACGAGATCAACGGCTTCTTCACCTATGACCGCCAAGTGCAGAAGATGGACTTCGCCCGAGTGCGTGCCGTCCATCAACAGGTCCTCGCGGCCGCGAACGGTACGGCGCTACCGACCGGGAAGCTGGTGTCTTTCCGCGTCACCACGCCGAACTACACCAACCGCTACCTGCGCCACACCGGTGGAGTCGCGAACACTGAGGTGGTCGACTCCGGTAGCAGCCAAAGCCTGAAGCAGGACGCCTCCTTCTGGGTCCGCTCCGGGTTGTCGAACAGCAGTTGCTTCTCCTTCGAGTCGCGGAACTTCCCGGGCCAGTACCTGCGCCAGCGCGATCAGCGGGTCTATAAGGAGGCCAACACCGGCGGCACCTTCGCGGCCGATGCGACCTTCTGCACTCGCCCTGGTCTCAGCGGTGGCGGTACGTCGCTGGAATCGGCAGCGCGACCCGGCCAGTACCTGCGGCACCGGAACTCCGAAGTGTGGATCGACGGCGACACTGGCGGCTCCTTCCGCGATGACTCGACGTGGAACCTCATACCGGCATGGTGGAAGAGCGGTGCGGATCTAGGGGTCGGTCAGGCTCGTACGTTCCGCGTGACCACCGCCGGCTATACCAACCGAGTACTGCGACACCGCGAGAGCCTGGCGCAAACTGATGTGGTGGACGCGGGCTCTGCGCTGGCTGACCGCCAGGACTCCACATTCGTCGTACGGGCTGGGTTGGCGGAGAGCACCTGTTACTCGCTCGAGTCTGTGAACTTCCCTGGTCAGTACCTGCGGCACAGCAACTACCGGCTGCAGAAGGCGACCAGCGACGGTAGCGATACGTTCCGACGGGATGCGACGTTCTGTGCACAGCCGCCACTGGCTGGTGGTGCGGGGAACGTGTCGCTGCAGTCGATCAACTACCCCAGCTACTACGTGCGGCACTCCAGTGAGCTGGTGTATATCGCAACGGCCAGTGGGGCGAACGCTTGGGACGGTGGTGGCAGCTACAACGCCGACGCGACCTGGACGAACCAGTCCGGACTGGGAGGCTGAGATGCGCTCACTGCTCATCGCATTCGCGCTGCTGAGTACGACGCTCGCCGTACCGGTGTCTGCTCAGGCTGCGCCGGTCCCACTGGCTCAAGCCCCGCTGGCGCAGGTCTGCGCGGTCGCCTGCGACACACTCGATCCGTCGCGAGCTCAGCAGGAGACCTTCCCGGTACCGGAGAAGGTGATCAACGGGCGTCGCGTCGTACTGCACGTGTCAGACAAGGACTCGATGGCTTGGGGCAGCATCGACAACGGCGTCACCAACGACGCCGTCTGGCTCGATCGGAGCTGGGACGGCGGGGCGACCTGGGAGGGGCTGCTCGGCAAGGCGTCGGTCCCCGGAGGCTGGACCGGCACCCGGACGCTCATGTACAACCTGGCCGATCCAGGCGGTCACCGCCGCGGGATGATCCGCGCCTGCGGCGACGCGGCTGGGGTCGATTGCACCGCTTGGGCCTACTCGTCTGTCTGCGCTGCAGCCTGTGACGGCAGCGACGGCCCGTCCGGTGACAACCAGCCGGTACCGTCCGCGACGCTGTCCGGGCGCAGTATCAAGGTGCATTTCGACAACCGCGGGATGGCATGGGGCACGATCGACACCGGCCGCGCCGGCGACGAGGTCTGGCTCGACCGCTCCTGGAGCGAAGGCGCCTCCTGGCCCGGCGGCTCTTCACTCGGCCGCGTTGCCGCCGGCTCGGGCACCACCACAGCGAAGACGAAACTCTTCGCCACCACCGATCCACGCTCCAAGCTGTCCGGCGGCGTCGTCCGCGCCTGCGGCCGAGCCACCGAAGGCCAAAACGGAGCCTGTACGGCGTGGGCGCGGCCGGCGTCAGATCGAACCGCCGCCGCGGCCGACGCGCTGATGTATTCGTACCAGCCCTATACCGCCTGGTGGCTGTCGAGCTGGTGGAACTCGGCGGTCGCGCTGACCACGGTGATGGACTACCAGCAGCGGACCCATCGTACTGATCAGCGCTGGATCGTGAACGAGATGTTCGACAAGAACAAGGGCGTCTTCCCGGCCGGTGTGAAGAGCGGCGATGCGCTCGAGGGCAACTTCATCAGCCGGGCGATCGACGACACCGAGTGGTGGGCGATCGCGTGGATCCAGGCGTACGACCTGACCGGCGACCGGAAGTACCTGGACATGGCAGTCACCATCGCGAACTACGTCCACGGCTACTGGGACACCGGTTCGTGTGGAGGCGGCGTGTGGTGGGACCGCGAGCGGACCTACAAGAACGCAGTCACGATCGGGCTGTATGTCCGGATGACCGCTGCCCTGCACAATCGACTGCCTGGCGACTCGATCTGGCTACAGCGTGCGACCACCAGCTGGAACTGGTTCACGAACAGCGGGATGATCAACTCGGCCGGTCTGGTGAACGACGGTCTGACTGGGTCCTGTACGAACAACGGGCAGACGGTCTGGACGTACAACCAAGGCCTGGCGATCGGGGGTGCGCTCGAACTGTGGCGTGCGACCGGAGACAGCGCCGTACTGGCAAAGGCTCGGCAGCTGGGCGATGCGGCAATGTCGTCGACGGTGCTGAGTCCGAGCGGGATTC
Source organism: Kribbella antibiotica (assembly GCF_004349055.1). GTDB lineage: Bacteria > Actinomycetota > Actinomycetes > Propionibacteriales > Kribbellaceae > Kribbella > Kribbella antibiotica. Next base: position 1,314 of record NZ_SMKX01000037.1, on the reverse strand, counting down.
TCACCGAGTCATGCGATGCCGCAGGCAACTGTGATGACAACCAGAAGCAGTTCAAGGGCATCTTCATGCGCTACTGGATGGATCTGGCCGACAGCACCGGCGACGCTGCGTACAAGACTTATGCGCAGCGGCAGGCGGACTCGATCTGGCAGAACGACCGGGACTCGCTCAACCGGCTCGGGCAGCGGTGGGCCGCCGGCGGTGTCCGGGATTGGCGGACCCAGGCGAGTGGGCTCGGCGGACTGCTGGCAGCGACGCCGAAAAGCTGAGGTACTTCGGACGCTTATTTACCAAAACCGGACCCCGGTGGGCACCCTCGACCCACCGGTGCCGCAGACTGGTCGGGTGGAACTTCCAGGGAACCGCACCGGCGCTTCACGCCGAGTAGCCGGAACTCTGGCCAACCATCCGACCATCGGCGTACCGTCTGCTGCGCAGGATCGGCCGGCTCACGATCGGAGGGCGTGATGGCATCATGGCTGCTGCGCGCTCAGTGGGCTCACCGTGACGAAACCGTGGAGCAGCGCGCGCTACGGGTTGATCGCACGCTGACCGCGGTCGCTGTGGCATTTCCCGACGTCCATGCCTGGACTCAGGACGAACGCTGGGGATACCACGTCCTGGAAGCGGATGGCTCGGTTCCGCTGGAGGAGATGGTCGAGGCGACCACGAAGGTCCTCGCCAACGGCTCCAGCACAACTCGGCTGCATCTCCAGAGCACTGGCGACCTGCCGTGGCTGTTCGATCTGTCGATGGGCGGAACGCTCACAACGGTGTCGGACCAGGTCACGCTGCACTGGAGCGACGATGAGGCGCTTGTGCAGTCCGATCGCTTTGCTCAGGTCCTACGGGCAGTCGTGTCCATTTGGGAGCCTGAGTGGGCCAGCATCGCCAATACGGAGCTCGCGGCCGCTGCGGGGGTGTTCCGGCGTGGCATTCCGATGATGGGGTGGCTCACGTACGTCCGTGGCATGGTGGCCGGCGCACACGGCATCGATATCCAGCTCACGCCATTCGAACGCGGCACGTTGCTTCAGGCGCCGGTCTCGCCTGCAGAGCTCACGCCGGTGCATATCTGCGCCGCGGCGGCCCTGGTGGGCATCGCTCCGGAAGCCTGACCTGCCGCTCAGAAGTCCTCAGAAATAGCGAAAGCCCAGACACCTTGTGTCTGGGCAATTTTGTGTCTGGACAAATGTTAAGGGCCACCCCAGTGGGGTGGCCCTTAACAGTGTGAATGTCCGGCGGCGTCCTACTCTCCCACGACCTCCCGGTCGCAGTACCATCGGCGCTGAAGGGCTTAACTTCCAGGTTCGG
>NZ_SMKX01000036.1 GCF_004349055.1 Kribbella antibiotica | reverse complement strand
GAACCCAACCAGCACGCCGACCGTGCCGGGTCCTCCAGGCGACCCGGAGCCGACCAAGACCCCCACCGGCAAGCCCACCAATCCCCCGCAGCCGCCGCCTCCGCCGGAGGCCGACGGCGACATGACCGGTGACGAGCTGGACTTGTTCAACCGGATCGACAGCGCCCGCAAGAGCAAGGGCTGCGCACCGCTCGAGCAGGATGCGCCGGTGACCTACGGCGCCCGCAACGAAGCGGATCGTCGAAGCGAGTCGGGAGAGGTCGAGGCCCACGGCGCCTCGTGGTCCGCGGCCGGCGGTGACAACTGGTCGTCGGACGAGGCATTCGATCGGATGATGCGCGAGAGCAGGGACACCGTCCTCAACTGCGGGCTGGACACCCTCGGGGTTGGCCGCGAAACACAGCGGTACTGCGGATCGCTCCCCGTGCTCGGGGTCTGCCTCAGTGGGTGGAAGACCCGGGTCAGCTGGGTCGCCGACTTCGACTGAGCCCACCCCCAACTCTCCAACTGCCGGGTGTTTGTCGGTGGTTGGTGGGACCATGGGTCCAGGCGACGGTGGGAGGGCGCATGTTCTGGGAACGTGACCGTGGGGACCTGGAGCCGGAGCGGCCTGCGCATTTCGGGATTCCGCCGGATGCGTTGGCCGACGAGCGACCCGACCGGCGGCCTGAGGAAGCCAAGCGGATGGGGCTGAGCCGGCACACCGAAGAAGGTGCCGTGTTGTCCTTCGCTTCGGGGCTGGATCGGGGGAAGACCGGGCATCGGCTGATGGCCTGGATCTTGCTGGTGACGTTTGCGGCGCCGGCGATCTACACCTTGTTCTGGCTGCTTTAGGCGAGAGCGAAATCCTGGCGGTGCCGTTGTGGGGTGGTGCCGAGGACGGCGTGGAAGTGGTGGCGGAGGGCTGCGCTGCTTCCGAAGCCGCTGGCGGAGGCGACGAGTTCGACCGGGTGGTCGGTAGTCTCCAGCAACAGTCGCGCGCGGTCCAACCGCTGCTGCAAGAGCCATGCCTGCCCCGAGCTGCCCGTCCGCGCGCGGAACTGCCGCGTGAAGGTGCGCCGCGACAGCGCCACCGCAGCAGCCCACTCATCGAGCGACACCGGCTGGTCGAGCCGCGCCCGCGCCCACACCATCGCCTTCTCGATCACGTCATCCCCCGGGTCCGGCGGCACCGGCACCGGGATGTACTGCGCCTGCGAACCACTCCGGTGCGGCGCGATCACGAGGCTGCGGGCCAACTCCTCCGCCGCCTCCACGCCGTACTGGCTGCGCACGAGATGCAGGCAGCAGTCGAGAGAGGCCGCCGTACCGGCTGAGGTCATCACGTCGCCCAGGTCAGACCACAAAACATCAGCCCGTACGACGACCTCCGGCTGCTGTGCTTGCAGTTCGGCCGCCCATCGCCAGTGCGTCACCACCTCGCGCCCGTTGGCGATTCCGCTCGCAGCGACCAGGAACGCGCCGATGCAGAGCCCGAGCACGGTTGCCCCGCGAGCGTGCGCCTGCCGGATCGCGGTCAGCAGCGCCTCGGACGGCTCCCGGAACGGCTCCCAGGTCGGCAGGATCACCACGTCGGCCGTCTCCATCGCGGACAGATCGTGGTCGACGGTGATCCCGAATCCGGCGTTCGTCCGGAGGTGCCCCGGCTCCTCGGCGCACACGCGGACGTCGTACCGGCCCGTCCCACTCCACGGGTCGCCGAGGACGAGGCACGGGACGGACAGGTGGAAGGGGCTCATCCCGTCGAAGGCGAGCACGGCGACAGTACGCATGGCCCGATCTTAAGGAACTATGGCTCGCGGGCCAATGGTGAGGCGTCATCAAGCGGCGGAAGATCGTCACTATGAAGATCACGCACATTGGTGGACCGACCGCCTCGTTCACGTACGGCGGCCGCACGTTCCTGACCGATCCGGCCTTCGACGCACCGCGCGAGTACGCGATGCCGGGCGGCCGGGTGATGACCAAGCTGGTCGGCCCGGCGATCTCGGCGGCTGAGCTCGGCCCGGTCGACGTCGTCCTGCTCTCGCATGACGAGCACTACGACAACCTCGACGAGTCCGGCCGCGCGCTCCTGCCGTCGATCCCGACCATCCTGTCGACGCCCGGCGCGGCCACTCGGATCGAGGGCGTCCACGGCCTCGACAGCTGGGAGACGTTCGAACTGGACGGCATCACGGTGACCGCCGTACCGGCTCTCCACGGCCCGGAAGGCGCGGACGCCGTACTGGGTGTCGTCACCGGCTTCGTGCTGCAAGGCAAGGACCTACCGACCGTCTATGTCTCCGGCGACAACGCATCGGTCGACCTGGTCAAGCAGATCGCCGACCGCTTCCCGCAGATCGATGTCGCCATCCTGTTCGCCGGTGGCGCCCGGACCGTGCTGATGGACGGCGCCAACCTCACCCTGACCTCCGACGAGGCGGTCGAGGCCGCTCACCTGCTGGCGCCGGCGACGATCGTCCCGGTGCACACCGAGGGCTGGGCGCACTTCACCGAAGGGCCCGAGCACTTCGCGGAGACCTTCACCAAGGCAGGCCTGACCGACCGGTTGCAGCTCCTGACACACGGAGTAGCCACCGAGGTTCATTGAGCCCTTGACGAACACGGAGCGTAACTCCTAAGGTCACGACATCACTCGGGCCGGGGGGACAGCATCGACTGTCAGGGGCCCAACCACCAAAGGGGATTCCGTGTTCGCACGACGCTTCAGCCTGCCCATTGCCGGGATCGCCGCGGTGGCTTCGGCCGCCGCGGTCCTGGTCGCTCCGCTGCCGGCCTCGGCCGCAGCACCGATCTTCCTGGTCGCCGGCATCCAGTACGACCCGGTCGGCCCCGACACCAGGACGAACGCGCATCTCAACCTCGAATACATCAGCATCCGGAACAACACCACACGTCCGCTGAGCCTGAAGGGCTACCGGATCCGCGACGCGGCCAGTCACGTCTACTACTTCCCGCCGACCTTCAGCATCCCGGCACGCGGCACGATCCTGGTCCACACCGGCAAGGGCCGCAACGGCCCGAACCACCTCTACTGGGGTTCGACCGACTACATCTGGAACAACACCGGCGACACCGCACGCCTGCAGAATTCTCTGAACAAGGTCATCGACTTCTGCACCTACAAGTCCGTCGTCGGCCGGGCTGGGCTCGCCTGCTAGGTGCCTCGTCAAGGGACGTTGGTGCCTCTAGCGGTGGTCCAGTCGTTCGCTGGCAAGGCGGAGGAGGAGCGCGATGCGGAGCATCTCGCGACGACGACAACGCCGCCAGCGGGCGTCTGGGGCGCCGCTAGAGGTGCCGAACGTTCCTTGACGAGGCACTAAATGCCGTGATCGCGCCAGAAGGCCTTTAGGTCAACAGAACTGGCGTCCTGCGCGGCGGCCTTGAAGTCGGCCGGGGTGACCACTCCGTGCCAATGGGCCTTCGCATAGGACGCCAGCAGGCGCTCCATCGCCGGCGTACCGATCAGTCGCTCCAGCTCATGCAGCATGCAGGAGCCGTAGGTGTAGACAAACGTCCCGTACGACGTATCGTGCGCGCCCCAGTAGCCCATGTCCCGAGTGATTGCTACCGGCAACATTCCCGGCCAGCAACCGGCTCGCCGCTTGCCCTCGAAGACATCAGTCGCGTACGTCGCAAAAGCCTCGTCCAGCCAAGGATCGGCGTACTCGTTGTTGCCCACGATCCCGTACCACCACTGGTGAGCAACCTCGTGCACCACCGGGCTGTTCGGTGAGATGAGCAGCACGAACCCCGGGTATTCCATGCCGCTGAAGTTCGTCCACCGATCATTCAGTACCAGGTCGATCTCGTGATCGGGATAGGCGCCGTACCGCCGACCGAACTCGTCGATCGAGGCCGCCGCATCAGCCCGCGCTGCATCGGCTACTGCGGCAGTCACCGTCGGCGTCACCCAACTACGAACGCGCACACCACCAGGTGACACGCTTTCCGCGCTACGGAACGGTCCAGCCGCCCAGGCGAAATCCCTTGCCTGCTTGGCGATCATGACACCATCCGCCAGGACCCCGGTCGACGGCACGGAGATATTTCCGGTATGTGTGAGCCGGACAGCGAAGTCGGCCGCGACCGTGTAGAAGCTCTCCCCGATCCCGACATCCCGCTCGAGATGCCACCCGGCCGCATCGCGCACCGCCAGCACCGGCAACGCATTCCCGAAGAAGCTGAACTCCCCGGACCGGCCGAATCGATCCTCGCGATCCGGTGCCGTCAGCTTCACGTCGAAGCTGATCGACGTCCGCTTCCCCGGCGCCAACGGCTCCTTCAAAGCGAACTTCGCCACCGTGCAATCGCGCTCGACCACTCCGCCAGTGACGGAGACCGATCCACAGCCGCGCGAGTTACCCCACAGCCGAACGTAGACCTCAGGCAACGACTCCGCAGCCGTATTCGTGAAGCTGATCGTCTCCCGCCCCGACCACGTCCGGCCGTCCGGCGTACCGGTCAGCTCCACCTCGTACGACGGCGCCCCCGGCGTCGATGGTGTTGCCACCAGCAACGAGATGGGGGCTAGCAGCAACAAAAGGAGCCGGGGCACAGCTCCGGACGCTACCGCGTGGCGGGCGCCGGGTCAGTCCCGGCCGGAATCCAGTCGTGTACCAAGATTTCATCACCCACGGTGACCGTCCCGCTCGTCAGCACCGCGGCCTTCATTCCGAAGCTGACCCCACCCCCGTACGTCGGCTCACGCCGATACGAAGCCAGTGTCCGGGTCGGCTCCGGCCCGCGCTTCTGTCCGGTCGCCTGATCAACAGTCGGTACGGCGCAGCGAATCGCCCGCGCCGAGTACCCGATCTCGACCGGGCCGATCGCCATCCGCAGCACCCGGTCCTCGGTGTGCGGTTCGGACCAGCCGGAGACCACCAAGTTCGGCCGGAAGCGGTTCATCGGAATCGCCTCGCCACCCCGCTCCACGATCCGCTGGTTCAGCCCATCGAGCGACGCCAGCGACGTGATCAGCAGCGCGTGCGCGTCGCCGAAACCGGTCCCGCCGCGATGCACGCCCCAGCCCGGCCGCTCATGCTCCGGCGTCACCCGCACCAGCCCCACCGGCCGCTCAAGCCGATCCGAGAGCCACTCATCCGCTGCAGCATCCTGCGCAACCCCGAGGCCGAACCACGCGTTGAACAGACTGACGTCGCGCCGCTTCCCGTCGTACTGGATCGGTACGTCGAGGTCGGGCGCACCCGGCGCGGAGAGCCGCAGCACGTCGCCGGCGAGCTCGGCGCGGAGCGCGGCCATCGCGGGCACCGTCCGCTGACTCAGGAACGTCCCGTCTGGATCGACGAGCATGAAATTCCGGTCGCCGATCACCCCGGCCGGGCCGAACTCGGCCTGCTTGACCGGCACCCCGGACAGCCCCTTGACCGGGTAATGGACCAAGGCGGCCACACGCGCAACAGACATGACTCCATCCTACGGCCCGCCGGTCACTTGAATTGTTCGTTCATGTTGACTTATGTTTGATCGCGAGGAGGTTGCCATGCAGCAGCTGGAAGTCTTCGCCGGCGCTCTGCAGCGGGTCCGTCGGGATGCCGGACTCACTTATCGCGAGCTGGCCGATCACGCCCACTACTCACACGCCCACCTGGTCCGCGCGACCAGCGGGAAGCATCTGCCGAGCTGGCCGGTCACCGTGGCGTTCCTGACCGGATGCGACGTACCGGCCGAGCTCCTGCCCGTCTGGCGTCAGCACTGGGAGGCGGCTGCTCGCGACCCCCAGGACGTCGGTGAGCTGCTGCGCGCGGCCGCCACGCCACAGGACCTCGGCGCTGCCCTCACAGCGCTCACAGCGCCCCGGTCACTCCGGTCGCTGGAGCGCCTCACAGGTATCCCCCGGGCCACCCTGCAGAGCTGGCTGCGAGGCGGCCGCGTACCGCGACCGGACCGGCTCGATCAGTTCATCCTGGCGCTCGGTGCGAGCCGCACCGAGCGCCTCGCCTTCAGCGACTGCGTCGACCGGCTCGCCGGCTGACCACGAGGAGGATCGTCCCGGCTGCCAGCAGGATGAGCGCCATCGCGACCGTCCCGAACCCAAACGGGCTACCGGTCTCCGGCAGCTCGCCACCCGGCTTGGGCGGTGTCGTCGGCTTGGGCGTCGGCTCCGGAGTCGGCTGAGTCACCGTGGTCGTCACCGTGCTGGCGTTGTCCTTCGGGTCCGGATCGGGCGTCACCGAGGTCGCAGTCGCTGTGTTCGCCACCGATGTGCTCCCGTACTTCGGGTCCACCACCACGTCGAGCACGATCACGGCCGTCTTGCCGGGGTCGATCCGATCGATCGCACAGGTCAGCAGCTGCCCGGTGGCCTTGCACCGCGCCGGCGTCGCCCGCAACCGCAGACCGCTCGCCAACTCGTCCGTGACCGACACCTTGAGAGCCGCCGACGGACCGGTGTTGTGAACCGCGATCCGGTAGCGCAGCGATCCACCGGCGACCACAGTCGGGCTGGACGCGGTCTTGAAGACCTCGAGGTTCGCCGACTGACTCGGCCGCCCGCTGACCTTCGCCTCGTTGTTCGCGGTCACCGGGTCCGGCGTGGCCGACCCCACCCGCGCCACGTTCTCCAGCTCCCCACTGAACCCCGGTACGACGGTCGCCCGGATCGTCACCGTGATCGTCGTGCCTTCGGCCAGGGTCGCCGTACTGCATTGGACCGTCCCGGCCTCCGGAGCATCGGGCGCGCCCGGCGTGGTCGGCGGCAGCACGACGCAGGGGCCAGTCGCCGACACCTTGGTCAGACCGCGCGGCAGCTCATCGGTGATGACCACCTTCTGCGCGTCGGACGGGCCGTTGTTCTTAATCGTCAGCGTGTAGGTCACCTGCTGCCCGGCGACCGGGTTCGCCGGAGCCATCGTCTTGGTGATGGCCAGATCCGCCAGCGCAGCCACCGGCGAAACGCTCGTACCGGTGTTGTTGTCCTTGTCCGGATCAGGTGTCGGCGAGGTCGCAGTCGCAGTGTTGGTCAGCGAGGCCCCATCAAATCCGGCAGCCAGCTTGACCCGCACCGAAAGCAACCGCTGCCCAACCGGTACGTCGCCCAGCGCGCACTCGACGGTGGCTGTGTCGACTGTGCACGGAGCCTGCGCCGAGATGACAGTCAGACCGGCCGGGAGTTTGTCAGTCACGACCACCGAACGAGCGACCGACGGGCCGACATTCGTGACCACGATCGTGTAGTCGAAGGTACTGCCCGGAGTGACCGTCCGCGGCTCGGACTGCTTGGTCACCTGAACATCCGCGCTGGCCCCGACCGGGACCGTGACGGTCGAACTGTTGTTGGTGTCGACGGGGTCGGGCACCGGCGACGTCACGCTCGCGGTGTTCGCGATCTTCGTGCCGGTATAGCCCGAGTCGAGGGCCGCGGTGACGACGATCGTCGTCGCCTTCCCGGCCACCAGAGTGCCGAGCGCGCAGTCGATCTTCGCCCCGGTGATCTTGCAGTCCGGCTCGACCTTCACCACGGTCAGACCGGTCGGCAGCGTGTCCGTCAGGGCAACCGAGGTCGCGTCGGACGGGCCATGGTTGACCACGGTGAGGCGATAGGTGACACCGCCACCGGCGGTCGCCGAGGTCTCGTCGCTGGTCTTGATCACCTCGAGATCGGCCGCCTGGTCGACCTTCGTGATGATCGTGCTGGTGTTGTCCTTGGGATCCGGGTCAGGCGTCGTACTGGTGACGTTGGCCGCGTTGGTGATCGGCCCGGTCTGACCCGAGTCGACCTTGACCCGGATCTGCACCACAGCGTCGGCGCCTGGGCTCATCGAGCCGAGCGTGCAGCTGACGGCCTTGGTGCAATCACCGTTGGCACTGGTTGCCTCCAGCACCGATACGCCGGCCGGAAGGGTGTCGGTCACCGTGACTGCCTGCGCGGTCGACGGGCCGGCGTTGTGCACGGTCAAGGTGTAGAGGCCTTCGCCGCCGGCAACCAGCGGCGACGGGAGAACCGACTTGCTGATCGACAGGTTGGCCGCGGCGGTGACCACCGTGTCGGCGGTACCGCGGTTGTTGGAGTCGTTCGGGTCGGGCGTCTGCGAGCTGACGGTTGCAGCGTTCGTCAGCTTGCCCGGTGCGGTGGCCGGATCGACCTTGACCGTCACGGTGATGCTCAGCTCGGCGGCCGGCTTCAGGCGTCCGGCTGGGCAGATCACGACCGGCTCCGCGACCGACGGGTCCTGCAGACAGTCACCGGCCGAGCTCGATCCGCGGATGTACGTCGTACCGGTGGGGAGGGTGTCGGTGACAACTGCACCGATGGCGTCGGACGGTCCGGCGTTGCGAACTGTCAGCGTGTAGATCAGCTCGTTGCCCGCGACAACTGTTGCGGGCGCGGACTTGGTGATCGAGAGATCGGCCTGCGCCTGGACGGTCGTCGTGCTGGTTGCGGTGTTGTCGGAATCGGTCGGATCCTCCGGCGTCTTCGCACCGGCCGAGGCCGTGTTGGTCAGCGCACCCGCTCCGGTCTCCGGAGCGACCGTGCCGGTCACCGTCACGACAAAGTTGTCCCCAGCCGCCAGCATCGCCCGCGTGCAAGTGACTCGGCCATCGCTCGCTTTACAGATCGCGCCGCCAGTCGCCGAGACGCTCACGTCAGTAACGGCAGCCGGTACGTCGTCATCCAGGCTGATGCCTTGGGCATCGGACGGGCCCGCGTTCCCAACGGTGAGCTTGTAAGTGATCTTCTCGCCCGCAACCACCGGGTCAGGACTGACGGTCTTGGTCAGCGTGATATTCGCCTGGGCTCCAGTGAGCAGCGTGTATGTCGCACTGTTGTTGTCGGCAACGGGATCCGGGGTCGGCGATGAAACCTTGGCCGTATTGGCGAGCTCGTTCGGCGGGGCACCGGACGGGACGTTCGCCACGACGGTCACAGTGATTTCGTCGCCGGGGGCAACGGTCTCAACGGCGCAGGTGACGGTCCCGTTGATCTCGTAGCACGAACCTTGCGACGTCGTGACCGAGTCGAATTTCAGCGGCGCCGGGACCGGGTCTGTCACGGTGACTGACTGCGCGGCGGACGGGCCATTGTTGGTGATCGTCAGCGTGTAGGTCACCGGCCGACCGGCCTGGACCGGCGCGGGCTGGGCGGTCTTGGTGATCGCCAGATCCGCACTCGGGCTGAGGGTGTCGGTCGTGCGGCCGGTGTTGTTGGCCGGGTCGGGATCGGGAGTCTTACTGGATGCCGAGGCACTGTTGACGAGATCGCCGACGGCCGTCGCGGACACCTTGGCGGTGACGGTAATGGTTGCCGTCGACGCCGACCCGAGATCGCCGAGGGCACAGCGAATCTGACCGGACGAAACTGTGCAGGAACCGGCGGTCGAGTCGGCTGTTGCCTCGCTCAACGAATCCGGCAGGTCATCGGCGACCTGGACCGCGCGAGCATCGGATGGACCGTCGTTGTGCACGGTGATCTGATAGGTGACCGGCTTCCCCGGCACCACCGGGGTCGTCACGGTCTGTTTGCCGACAACCAGGTCGGCCTTCGGAGCGCCGGGCGTGACAGTCGCCGTACCGGTGTTGTTGGAGGTGTCCGGATCCGGAGTCGCGCTGGTGACGGCGGCGCTGTTGGTCAGCGGCCCACCTTGGTACGCCGAGTCGAGGGTTGCGGTCACGACGACGACCAGCGTGGCTTTGCTGGCCAGCTTCTCGACGAGACAGGTGACTTCCTGCCCGGCCGCCGAACAGCCGGCCGGAGCCGGGGCCTGCGCGTCGATGATCGCCAGACCCGCCGGGAGCGTGTCCGCGACCCGGACCTGCTGCGCCTCGGACGGACCGTCGTTGCGGATCGTCAGCGTGTACTTGACCTTCTCACCCGGGGCTGGGTTGCTCGGGGCAACCTTCTTCTCGAGTGACAGGTCGGCGACGCGGGTCACCGGGGTCGTCACCGAAGCCGTGTTGTTGGCCGGGTTCGGATCGGAGGTCGACGTGGTGGCGGTCGCGACGTTGGTCAGACCGGTCGCCGTACTGGCGGCTGGGACCTTCACCACCACGGTGATCAAGGCTTTGGAACCGGACGGAATCTCACCGAGCACACAGTCGATCTTGCCGGCACTCGACGTACAGAATCCCTGCGCAGGCTGGGCCGAGACCAGTTCGACGCCGTCGGGCAGCGTATCGGTGACAACGACACCTTGCGCCAGGCTCGGACCGTTGTTCTGGGCAACGAGCGTGTAGGTCAACTCACCGCCGGCCGCGACAGGATCCGGCGTACCGGTCTTGGAGAGCTGGAGATCGGCGGACTCGGCGACCGGCGTCCGGACCTCGTCGGGACGATAGGTGTACGGCTTGTCGAGAGTCTCGGCCGTGTAGTCGAGGTAGCCGGTGTTCACGACTGTGGTCCCGGCGGAGGCATCATCCAGGGTGACGCGGAAGTGCACGGTGGTGCTCTGATTCTTCTTCAGCCGGCCACCGGTGGTTGCATTCGCGCCGGTGCCGACCCGGAACCGGACGGTCCGCGAGGCCGCGTCGTACTCCGCTTGGTCGTCGCCGGCCTGATCCGTCTTGGCTCCGGCGACGGCTCCTGCACTCACGCTGAGAGAGCCCGGCACGTACGTCGTGTTGGGCGGCAGGATGTCGCGGGCGGTAGCCCGGAGGGCGTCGTCGTCACCGGAGTTGCCGTAGCTGAGGGTGTATTCGAGGGTGTCACCGATCTTCGCCGGGTCGTTGCCGGCCAGATTGCGGACCGTCTTGGTGCCCTTGATCTTCGGCGCGTAGAGGTCGATCTGGGTGGTGAGCGCAGCCGGATAGTAGAAGTCGCCGGTGCTGGCGAAGGTGAGCTCGGCGGTCGTCGCGCTGTTGGCAAGGATGCCGGCGGCATCGACCACCTTCGCGTCCAGGCCGAGGTTGTTCAGCGCGGCTGGCTTGCGGTCAGTGAGGTTCTTGCCGCCGTCGGTCACCCGGCTGCCGAAGAAGTTGGCCGACGGGCTCTGGTCATCGGCCAGGCGGGTGCCGTTGACCGCGAAGTAGTCGCCGCTGATCCCGGCATCGCCTTCGTACGTGACGCTGCCGAAGCGGGCATTCACCGGGCCGCTCGGCGGGGCCAGGAAGCCCGAGATGTTGGTCTTGATGACATCACCCGTGGTCACGCGGGCGTAGCCGTTGAAGACGGTCAGGTCGCGCAGGGGTTCGTCCGCGTCCTCATACGCGATCACCAGGCTCCAACCGGCGTACCGGTCAGCTCCGGTGCCTGCGGCAACATCTGCGCCCCAGTACTCGCCGTCGCCGGCCTTCTGCACCACCTCGGTGATATCGAGGTAGGAGGAGTAGTCCTGGGTCGCCGCGCTCAGGTAGTCCGTGCGCCCGGCCGTGAGGGTCTGGTACGACGTCTCGCCCGGAAGCTTGAGCTTGATCGTCTTGCCGTCGCCGGCGCTCGCCGTACCGCCGGTTCCCGCCGCGCGGCTCGCTCCCCAGAACAGACCGGCGTACAGGACCTTTGCGCCGTCGGGCACGCTCACCGTGGCGGCGGACGAGGATTTCGTCGTGGTGTCGGAGTCCGCGTCGAGCAGGCGCATCGCCCATTCGTTGTTCGAGGCCCCTGTTGCGCTCCCGGCCAGCGCGGCTCGGCAGTTGGCGACCGAGGTATCACAGGTCTCCAGCGCGTTGCCGGTGATCCGGATCGCGCCGTTCGTCTGCGCGCCGAACACCTTGCCGAAGGTACGGATGGTCTCCGCCTGTGCTGTTGCCGTGGGCACCAGACTGAATCCGGCCACGAGCAGCAGAGCAATCCCCAGGCGTAGCCGACCCATCACAGATCCCCGTTCGTCGGTGGCGGGCGGACGCCGTTCACCTAACTATCACAGTCTGTAGCCCATCAGCTACCCGACGTGCTGGGATCAGGGACGGAATGTTCCCGGCGGCGCGGCCGGCGGGGCGAACCCCTCGCTGTCGGTCAGCGCAGCCGCCTTCCCCGCGAGCTCGGCCAGCGTGCTCACCTCGTACGGCGGCTGGGCCTTGCGACCGACCGCGGTCAGGTCGGGCACCTTGCTCGGCGAAGCGACCAGGATGACGTTGCCGAACCCCTTGCCGCGGAGAATCTTGCGCTCGGCAAGCACCACCCCATCGCCGAGAACGGCGCGCACGGTGGCCGCCGTACGGCGAATGAACGGCAACCCGGCTGAGCCGTCGATCAGGTTGGCGATCAGCAGACCGGTCGGGCGGAGGACCCGGGCACACTCGGCGAAGAACTCGGTGGTGACGAGATTCGCCGGGACCGCCTCACGCTCGAACGCATCCAGGATCAGGGCGTCCATCGAGTCGTCGTACAGCTCAGTGATCCCGGCGCGGCCGGTGGCGCCGCGGACCTTGATACCGGAGCGCTTCGGCAGCGGCAGCGCCTCCCGGACGAACTCGGTCAGATCCTCGTCCGGCTCAAGCACGATCTGCCGGGACCGCGGGCGGGTGGTGGCGACGTACCGGGGCAGGCTGAGCGCGGCGCCGCCGATATGGGCGACCGCGATCGGCTGCCGCCGGGACGTCATCGCATCGAGGACGTCGGCGATCCGCCGCATGTACTCGAACGAGAGGTGGGTGGGGTCCGCGAGATCGACCTGCGACTGCAGCGAGCCGTCGACGCGCAGCACAAAGGTGCCGTCGGCCGCTGCCTCAACCGTCGCTGTCCCCGAGCCGACCTTGCGTTCCACCCGCCTATGTTCTCACTTGGCTTCCTTCTCCTGAGCAACCGCGACATCGGTGTTGTCGGTGAAGAGACCGTCGATCCCGAGCGCCCGGTACGCCGCGATCTCGCCGAACAGGTTGCCGGAGTCCGACGGGATGGCGTCACTGTCGAACTCGTTCGGCAGGAAGTTGTTCTCGACCCGGAACGTGTACGGGTGCACGACCAGGCCGGCCCGGTGCGCGTCGGCGACCAGCGTGGTCGGCTTGCCCTGCTTGCCGTCGGCCGTGAACGGGATGATCTGCGCCTTGTACGGACCGAGGCCGGCCGCGTACTTGGCGACGTCCTTCAGCCCCTTCGCGGAGGTGATGTCGGCGTACGTGCGCTTGTCACCGGCGACCGTGAAGTCGTACGGCCGGCCGACAGCGTCGGTCAGCTGCACGAGCGGTACGCGGAGCTGCTTGTGCAGAGCGATCAGGTTCGAGACCTCGAAGGACTGCACGAACACCTTGGCGTCCGGGCGGTTGAGGCCGTTGCGGTTCAGCGTCTTCACCAGCTCGGGCTCGAGCGCGAGCCCCTGCTGCTGGAAGTACGTCGGGTGCTTGGTCTCGGGGTAGATGCCGACCGGGCGGCCGAGCTCCTTCGACAGCCGCTTGGTCAGGTCGATGACCTCCTGGAAGGTCGGGATCTGGTAGCGGCCGTTGTACACGGTGTTGTGCTGCCGAATCGCCGGGATGCGCTCGACCGCGCGCAGGGTTTTCAGCTCCTTGAGCGTGAAATCCTCGGTGAACCAGCCGGTCAGCGAGACGCCGTCCAGCACCTTGGTCTTCTTCCGGTTCGCGAACTCGGGGTGCTTGGCGACGTCCGTCGTACCGCCGATCTCGGGCTCGTGCCGGGCGACCAGCACGTGGTCCTTGGTGCTCACCAGATCGGGCTCGATGTAGTCGGCGCCCATCCGGGCCGCCAGCTCGTACGACGCCAGGGTGTGCTCGGGGCGGTATCCGGAGGCACCGCGGTGACCGACGATGACGAAGTCGTCGCGGTGGTGCGACGCGGAGCCGGCGACCTGAGCCTGGTCGCCGTTCTGCTGAGTCTGCTGGACGGCTTGCGGGGCCAGCAGGGTGGCGCCGACCGCGAGGGCCGATACAGCCACGGGAACGAACCGCTTCATGCACTTACTCCTTACAAGTCAGGGACTGTCGAGAACCTTCGACCACTTCCGAGTCCGGCAGATGACGGCGCGGTGAACGAACCATCGGGGATGTGAGCAAGTCGGACCCGACCCAGGGTTGGGGCCGAGCGGGGATGTTGCTAGCGTCCGAAGGACCAAGAATGCACAGATTGGAGCTGTCGTGAGCATTACACCGGTAAAGGTGGCCGTCACCGGAGCCGCCGGGAACATCGGCTACAGCCTGCTGTTCCGGATCGCGAGCGGTGCCCTGCTCGGCCCGGACACCCCGGTGGAGCTTCGGCTGCTCGAGATCACCCCGGCCCTGAAGGCCGTCGAGGGCGTCGTCATGGAGCTCCAGGACTCCGCCTTCCCGACCCTGGCCGGCGTCGAGATCGGCGACGACCCGAACGTCATCTTCGACGGCGCCAACGTCGCGCTGCTGGTGGGCGCGCGGCCGCGGACCAAGGGCATGGAGCGCGGTGACCTGCTCGAGGCCAACGGCGCGATCTTCACCGGCCAGGGCAAGGCCCTGAACGACCACGCCGCCGACGACATCCGCATCACCGTCACCGGCAACCCGGCGAACACGAACGCGCTGATCGCCCGCAGCAACGCCTCCGACATCCCGGCCGAGCGCTTCTCCGCGCTGACCCGGCTGGACCACAACCGCGCCCTCGCACAGCTCGCGCGCAAGGCCGGCGTACACGTCACCGACCTGAAGAAGCTGACCATCTGGGGCAACCACTCGGCCACCCAGTACCCGGACATCTTCCACGCCGAGGTCGCCGGCAAGAACACCGCCGACTTCACCGGTGACACCGACTGGCTCGAGAACGACTTCATCCCGACCGTCCAGAAGCGCGGCGCCGCCATCATCGAGGCCCGCGGAGCCTCCTCGGCCGCCTCCGCCGCCGCCGCCACCATCGACCACACCCGCGACTGGCTGCGCGGCACCGCCGACGGCGACTGGACCTCCATGGCCGTCGTCTCCGACGGTTCCTACGGCGTCCCCGAAGGCCTCATCTCGTCCTTCCCGGTCACCACCAAGGACGGCAACTGGGAAATCGTCCAGGGCCTCGAGGTCAACGACTTCTCCCGCGCCCGCATCGACGCCTCCACCGCCGAACTCGCTGAAGAACGAGACGCCGTCAAGGCCCTCAACCTCCTCGGCTGACCTCCGGCCGCGACAGTTCGCAGTACCCCCGAAGCCCTCGCCCCACCAGGCGAGGGCTTCGTGCTGCGCGTGGTGGTGCAGCTAGTGAGCAGACATCCAGCCCATCACAACTTCGGAAGCGACCAGCCGCTGAGCGTGCGCCCCACAGGTGATCGCATTTGTGATGGCCTGGCGGTCCGCGTAACGACCCCGCGCCACGCAATTTCGTCGTCGCGCCCCCGCCCGTTCGCCCCGCCCATCCGCGCCACAGCACTTCCCGCGGATGCGTTGATCCACAACCCCACGCGTCCGCGACCGGCACGAACAACTGCACGTAGTCGGCTCAGACGACACGCCCGGCGCCCGCCACGCCGGCAGCCACCGTCTGCAGGACAACACCTGCAGTCCCTCGTGCACCCCGAACATCACCAACCACCGAACAACCCACGCGCCCGCCCTGCGCGAAATCACAGCGGCCCGCACCGAAGGCCAGCGACATGAACAACTGCAGGTAGTCCCACAGGCGCCAGCCCCAGCAGCGCGAACACCGCGCCAGCACCGCCACAGGACAACACCTGCAGTCCCTCATGCCGCCCGGATACCACCCCCAGCCGCCGCACCAACCCCGGCAGCCAGCCCCCTCCTGCCACCACGCTCCTGCTTCACGCAACCACCAAGCGCGGAACCACGAGTGTCCGCGCCGAAGGCGCCAAAAGACTGTCGCCGCCGAAGGCGGTGCCCTTCTAGCCGTACCAACCCCAGCGAGGCGACACGAGCAACTGCAGGTAGTCGGCGCCGGCCACCGCCATCGCACCTCGCACAGCGCGCCAGCACCGCCACACGACAACACCCACAGTCGCTCATGCCGCCCGGATCGCAACCAGCCGGCGCCGATCACCACGCTCTTACTTCACGCAACCACCAAGTGCGCAATCACCAGATACCGCGCCGAAGGCGCCAAAAGGGGCTGCCGCCGCCGAAGGCGGTGTCCCGCTAGCCGCACCAACCGAAGGCAAGCGACACGAGCAACTGCAGGTAGTCGGCGCTGGCGGGGTGTCGTGGAAGTTCGCACCGCGGAAACCGGCGGCCAACTACACACCTGCAGTCGCTCGTGCTCCCCAAGCCCGATCTAGCTGGCTAATCAGCCAGATGCGATAGGACTAGCGCGAGGCGACACGAACGACTGCAGGTGGTTGGGTCTGGCGAGGGTCGGGACGGCTCGCGCAGCGCGGCAACCGGTGGCGCCGACACCACCTGCAGTTGTTCGTGCAGCTCCGACGACGCCCGTGCGCTCAAGGGCCGCCGCCGAAGGCGGTGCCCTTCTAGCCGTACCAACCGACGGCGAGGCGACACGAACGACTGCAGGTAGTCGGCTCAGACGACAGCCACGGCAGCCCGAACAGCGCACGAGCACCGGCGCAGGACAACACCTGCAGTCGCTCATGCCGCCCGGATAGCAACCAGCTCGCGCCGACCACCACGCTCCTGCTTCACGCAAACACCTAGCGGGCAATCCCCAGAGAGCGCGCCGAAGGCGCCAAAAGGCAGCCGCCGCCGAAGGCGGTGTCCCTCTAGCCGTGCCAACCGAAGCGAGGCGACACGAGCGACTGTAGGTGGTTGGGTCTGGCGAGGGTCGGGACGGCTCGCGCGGCGCGGCAAGCGGCGGCGCTGACACCACCTGCAGTCGTTCGTGCAGCCCGTACGACGCCCGTGCGCTCAAGGGCCGCCGCCGAAGGGGAGACCTTCGGCGGCGGCTGGGGTTACTTCAGACGGTAGGCGTTCAGTACCGACTGGGTGGTGTTGTTGCCGGCCTTGTCGGTTACTGAGGTCCGCAAGGAGATTCCCGCGCCGGCTGGGGTGTTGAAGACGGCGGTGAAGCCCTGACCGGTACGACGGACCTTCGCCGGCGTCCACGTCTTGCCGTCGTCACCGGAGACCTCGACCGTCAGGGTCTTGACCTGACTGGCCTTCACACCGTTCACGACGACCGGTAGCGCGGTCACCTTGGTGCGGGTGGCGAGGTTCTGACCATCCACCTTCGGCTGGAAACGAACGACGCTGAACGGCACCGCGGTCCGCGTGGGGCTCGCCGACGACTTGAAGGTGGCGGTCAGGTCGACCTTCGTGGCGAACGGCGCGAGCGACTGGGTACCGGTCGTGACGAACTTGTACGTCGCCTCGCCCGCCGGCTGGCCGCTCACGAAAGCGTAGCCGAAGGAGTTCGAGGTGGCGATCTGCTCGCCGTCCCGGGTCAGCGTGGTGCCGGCCGAGTCGGTGACGACGTAGCCGCGGGCGCCGCTGCCGTCGCCGTAGTTGCCTGCGGACACCTCGAGGTCGTTTCCGAGCCGCGAGGCACCGGCGCCGCCGATACCGAACGCGGCCACGTTGCGCTGCTCGTGATAGGTGCGCCCGGCGCGATAGTTCTTGACCTCACCGAACAACCGCCAGTCGGACTCGAACGGATCCGCCGACAGGCCTTCGAGGTCCGACGACCAACCGGCTTTCGCGTCCAGGTAGTAGCGGATCGACGTCGGCGTATCGAGGTAGACCGGCCGGGCTGAGCTCCAACCCACACCGTCCAGCCGCGCGAACGTCGCTGCGATCACCTGCCGGTCCGACGTCTTGTTGACCTTGGCGTCGACCACCGCAAGGTCCTTCGACCGCACGGTCCGCTGGAACCCGGTCGGCAACTCACCCGGGAAACGGTCGGCCAGCCCGTACAGGTACGGCGTGTTCTTGAAGAAGCCGTCGGCGCCCGGGACACCCCACTGCGAGGTCACGTGCCCGACCATCTCGGCTTCGGTCAGCTTCGGTCCGGTGCTGTAGGTGTAGATCTCACCGTTGCCGAACCCACCCGCCGCGGAGCTGTAGGTCGAGTTCGCGGCCGGGGCCATGCGGTCGAAGCCGATGCTGGAGTTGGCCTGCTCGGCACCGGCCCGCGGCGCCTTGGTCTCGACCGGCTTCGCTTTGCGGGCGTCGAGTACGACGGTCTGGTCGCCGTCGATCTGTACCTTCGGCGCAACGATCTGGAAGAAGATCCAGTCCTCCTCGCCCCGCTCGAACTCCGAGAACTGGCTGACCAGGTATTCACCCTTCGGCAGCTTGATCTTGGCCGTCCCGTCGGCGCCGAGTTCGTACCGCTCCAGGTCGCCCTTGGCCAGATCGAAGACCGAGATGGAGTAGTCCGACGGCTTCCCGTCCCGCGTGATGCCCTGGACAGTCAGCGTGTGCGACTCGATCGCCTTGTCCACACCCACCGGTACGACGATCGTCTGGCCACCGCCCGTGGCCGTGATCCGGCCGGAGTACAGGCTGTCCGAGCCGCTGTGGTTGGTGTTCGAAGTCGCTTGCACAGAAGCGGTTCCGCCGGCCGGCACCGTCACCGAACTAGCGCTCAGCGTCAACGCACCCGCCGGAGCCGCAGCGCCCGCAGCATCGGTGAACGTCGTTGCCAGGTTCAGCGTGACTGCCTCCGAACCGAGGTTGCGGAAGGTCAGCGGCTTCACCACCGGCTCGTCATCGGTGTGCGGGAACGCCGCCACCCCGAACGACAAGCTCCCTTCCGAGGCCACCACACTCTGCTTGATCGCCTTGGTCAGGTCGATCCGCCCAGCACCCTGCTGGAACGACGTCTGACCCGCAGCAACCTTCGCCGAACCCATCAGCGTGCTCTTCAGCTCACCCGCCTTCCACGACGGGTGCTCCTGCGCCAGCAACGCCGCAGCGCCTGCGGTGTGCGGCGTTGCCATCGACGTACCGGACAGGCGCAAGTACTGCTCGCCAACCGGATCACCAATACTCGAGTTCCGAGCCTTGGCCGCAACGATGTCGACACCAGGTGCCGTCACATCAGGCTTCAGCCCACTGTCACCAACCCGCGGGCCGGTGCTGGAGAACTCGGCCAGAGCGTCCTGCTTGTCGACGGCACCAACGGTGAGCGCCGCTTCAGCGCTACCCGGCGACTCAACCGTCCCGGCACCGAAGTAGCCACTGTTGCCTGCGGCAATGACAAAGAGCGATCCGGTCTCCGCGGTCAGCCGGTTCACGGCCTCCTCGATCGGGTCGATCTCCGGAGTGTCCTCGCCGCCGATGCTGAAGTTGACGACCTTCGCCTTGACCTCTTTGGTCGCCCACTCCATCCCGGCCAGCATGTCCGACTCGTAGCAGCCGTCCTCCATACAGACCTTGCCGTCATAGATCTTCGCGTCCGGCGCAACGCCCTTGTACTTACCGCCCGAAGCAGCTCCGGTCCCGGCGATCGTCGAGGCGACGTGCGTTCCGTGACCGATGATGTCCTCGGCCGACTCGGTCGTGAAATTCTTTGCCCCGGCCATCTGCGTCGCCAGGTCGGGGTGCGTCGCGTCGACGCCAGTGTCCAGTACGGCGACCGATACGCCCTTACCGGTGTAGCCGGCGGCCCAGGCTTCGGGGCCACCGATCTGCGGGACCGACTGGTCGAGCGTGACCTTCCGCTTCCCGTCCAGCCAGATCTTGCCGGAAGCCGATGCCAGGAACGAGGTTGCCTTGCTCTTCTCGACGTCGATCGCCACCCCGTTGATCGACGACAGCTGCCGCGTCACCTTGGCCCCAGCCGGTACGACGCGCTTCGCCTTGCCCTGATACGCCGCCAGCACCGGGATCACCTTCGACGACTCGTCGTCGTACCCGGCCTTGATCAGCCCGGTGACGTCGAAGAGCCGGCGGTCCAGCCGACCTTGATCGACCGCCTTGACGGCATCGGCCGGGATCACGTACGAGTGGTCCTTGGTCCGCTCCAGGTGGAAGCCGGTGCCCTCGCGGCCAGGACCGGGCTCAACGGTCTGCTTGGCCGGATCACCGCCCGGCAACACGACCTTGTCACCAGTGATGAGCGTGACACGCACATCTTGCCCAGCAGGTGCTGCCTTGCCGGCCGCGGGCGGCGCTGCAACAGCCTGCCCACTCAAGCCGGTCAACGCAAAACCTGCGACCGCCAGTACGGCGATCGCAGGTCTCGTTCTCGAACTCGAAGCCACGACGGGTCCTCCCCAGGTTCGTTGGTTCTGCCGAACAGAAACGCAGAAACCCACCCCGGGGGTTGCACCGGCCGAGCTATTCGATCCTCATCGAATCCGGTAAGAATTCACCACCGACTGCGTGGTCTGATTTCCGGCCTTGTCCGTTATCACGGCGCGCAATGAAACTCCAGATCCGGCCGGCGTCTTGAAGACCGCAAAGAACCCGTGCCCCGTACGACGAACCTTCGCCACCGTCCACGTCTTACCGTCATCACCCGAGACGTCGACCGTCAGCGCCCGCACCTGACCAGCCTTCGCCCCGTCCACCACCACCGGCAACGCCGTCACCTTGGTCCGAGTGGCGAAGTTCTGAGCATCCACCTTCGGCTGGAAGCGGACAGTGCTGATCGGCAGGTCGGTCAGGCTCGTGACCGCGCCGGAGCTGAACGTCGCCGTCAGATCGACCGTGGTCGCGAACGGCGAGACCGACTGCTTCCCTGTCGTCACGAGCTTGTACGTCGCCTTCTCGACCGGCAGCCCCGCGGCCCGGACGAAGCCGAAGTCCTCCGACGTGCCGACCTCGACGCCGTCGCGGGTCAGGGTGGTGCTCGCGGAGTCGGTCAGGGCGAAGCCGTCGAAGCCGGCGGCGTCACCGTAGTTGCCGACCGACACGAACAGCTGGTCGGCCTCGCGATACGCAGAGTTGACCGACGGGCCGAAGGCCGCCGCAGTCCGCTGCTCGCGATAGGTCCGGCCTGCCCGGTAGTGCTTGAGCGGGCCCCGCACCTGCCAGCGCGGGAAGATCTCGTCGGTCGTGGCTTCCTCGGCCGTCGCGGTCCAGCCGGCGCCCACGTCGAGGTAGTAGCGCAACGATCGTGGCGTCTCGAGCGGTACGCCGTATGCGAGGGACGTGCGGAGCCCGGGCAGCGTCGCGAACATCATCGCGATCGCCGTCCGGTCCGTGGTCTTGTTGACCTGGGTGTCGACCACCGCCAGCTCCTGCGACCGCACCACCCGCTTCGGCCCGGTCGGGAACTCCCCCGGGAACCGCTGCGCCAGCCCGTACAGGTACGGCGTATTCGTGAAGAAGCCGTCCGCGCCCGGAACGCCCCACTGCGACGTCGTGTACCCGAACATCTCGGCTTCCGGCAGCTTCGGGCCCGAGCTGAACGTGTAGTACTCGGCGTCACCCAGGACGAAGGACTCCGAACCGACGGTCACGTTCGAACCGCGCAGCGTCCGGCTGAAGCCGATACCGGCGACGGCCTGCACGGCACCCGCCGTCGGCAAGGTTGTCTGCATCAGCTGGGCCTTGCGGGCATCGAGGACCACCGTGCGATCGCCGTCGAGTTGGATGCTCGGCTCGACCAGCTTGACGAAGGCCGAGTCCTCCGGACCACGGTGGAACTGCTGGACCTGGTCGAGCAGGTATTCGCCCTTGGCGAGCTTGACCTTGGCCGAGCCCTCGGCATCCAGCCGGACGTGCCGGACCGAGCCCCGCACGAGGTTGAAGAGCGACACCGGATAGCGGGCAGGCTCGCCGTCCCTCCCGATGGCCTTCACCGTCAACGTCAGCATCGTGATCTCCTTGTCGACACCAACCGGTACGACGACCGTCTGGCCACCGCCCGTGGCCGCAATGCGACCGGAGTAAAGCCCTTCGGGCCCAGCATGGTTGGTGTTCGAAATCGCTTGCACCGAAGCAGTTCCGCCGGCCGGCACTGTGACCGTGTTGGCGCTCAACGCCAGCGCTCCCGCCGGAGCAGCAGCCCCTGTGCTGTCGGTGTACGTCGTTGCGAGGTTCAACGTGATGGGCTGATCGCCGAGGTTCCGGTAGGTCAGCGTCTTCACCACCGGCTCGTCGTCGGTATGCGGGAACGTCGCAAGACCGAACGACAGGCTGGCCGTCTCAGCCACCACGCTCTGCTTGATGGCCGTGGTGAGATCGATCCGCCCGGCACCCTGGTCGAACGAGGTCTGGTCCGCGGCCACCTTGGCCGACCCCATCAACGCGCTCTTCAGCTCACCCGCCGTCCATGACGGGTGCTCCTGCGCCAGCAACGCAACGGCTCCGGCGGTGTGCGGCGTTGCCATCGACGTACCGGTCAGCCGTAGGTAATGCTCACCAACCGGATCGCCAATACTCGAGTTCCGCGCCTTCGCCGCGACGATGTCGACGCCAGGTGCCGTCACGTCAGGCTTCACCGCACTGTCGCCGACCCGCGGTCCGGTACCGGAGAAGTAGGCCAGGCTGTCCAGCTTGTCGACCGCGCCAACGGTCAGCGCCGCATCCGCACTGCCCGGCGACTCGACGGTCCCACTGTTGCCTGCGGCAATCACAAACAAGGTGCCGGTCTCGGCCGTCAGCCGGTTCACGGCCTCCTCGATCGGGTCCAGCTCCGGCGTATCCGTACCGCCGACACTGAGGTTGATGACCTGAGCCTTGACCTCCTTCGCCGCCCACTCCATACCGGCCAGCAGGTCGGAGTCATAGCAACCTTCCGCACCACAGACCTTGCCGTCATAGATCTTCGCGTCCGGCGCCACCCCCTTGTACTTACCGCCCGATGCAGCACCCGTCCCGGCAATCGTCGAGGCGACATGCGTCCCATGCCCGTTCAGATCGTCAGCCGGCTCAGCAGTGAAGTTCTTCGCCCCGGCAACCTGCGGAGCCAAATCCGGATGCGTCGCGTCAACACCCGTATCCAGTACGGCGACCGAAACGCCCTTACCGGTGTATCCGGCCGCCCACGCCGCCGGCCCACCGATCTGCGGCACCGACTGATCAAGCGTCACCCGCCGCTTGCCGTCTAGCCAGATTTTTCCGGAAACGCCGGCCAGGAAGGAGGTCGCTCGGCTCTTCTCGACCTCGATCGCCACCCCGTTGATCGACGACAGCCGCCGCGTCACCTTCGCACCAGCCGGTACGACGCGCTTCGCCTTACCCACATCCGCAGCCAGCACGGGAATCACCTTCGACGACGCATCGTCGTACCCGGCCTCGATCAGTCCCGTCACATCGAACAACCGCTCGTCCAACCGGCCGGCGGCGACCGCGTCGAGGGCATCGGACGGAATCACCGCCGAGTGATCCATCGTCCGCTGGACCTGGAAACTGATCCCTTCGCGGCCTGGACCAGGCTCGACGGCTTGCTTGTCCGGATCGCCACCCCGCCACACGACCCGGTCACCGGTGATCAGTGTGACCTGAACATCCTTACTACCAAACGTTTTTGGCTCAGCGGCCGACGCTGCAACGGCCGGCTCACTCACGCCGGTCAAGACAAAACCCGCGACCGCCAGTACGGCGATCGCGGGTCTGATTCTCGCTTGTGAAACCACGGCGGATCCTCCCAGGTTCGGCTGCATCAACTACGCACAGCACCACACCAGGGGATCCACCGACGGCCCTATTCAGTTCTCATCGAATCCGATAAGCGTTGATGACCGTCTGCGTCGCCGTTCCGCCGTCCCGGTCCTTGACCGTCGACCGCAGCGAGACGACCTTGCCGGCCGGCGTCCGGAAGACCGCCGTGTACTGACCGTCGACCCCCGGTACGACGATCGCCCGCCGCCACGTCTTGCCCGCATCACCGGAGAACTCGACGGCCACCGACTCGATCGGGGCCGGCGTTGCACCAGGCTGGTTGACCACCGTGAACGGCAGCTTGGTCACCGTCGTCCGCGGCACCGAGTTCAGCGCATCCACCACCGGCTTGAAATGCACGTCTCGCAAGGGCAGCACCACCTTGGCGCCGCCGGTGTCCTGCGAGCTGAAGGTCCACACATGGTTGACCTGGTTGGCCAGCTGCAGCCGGTCGCGCCGCATCGACATCTCCAGCCGGTACCTCGACTTCTCGGCCGGTGCGTTCTCCAGATAGATCTGTCCGGCTACCGACTCGGACGCGATCAGCTTTCCGTCGCGGTACAGCTTGGTCGACTCTTCCTCGGAACCAGTCAGTCCGGTCCCGGGATGACCATCGGCATCGGTGAGCGGGAACGCGAACAGCATCAGCTCGTTCCCGGTCCGGTGGCTGCCGTCACCACCGTCGAGCCCGGCGTTGACGACCGAGGCGCCCCAGCGCTCGGAGCGCTGCTGCCCCGGGTTCGCGATCGGGCCCGTCGAAGTGAGCGACCACAGGTCATCGTCGTCCCCGGCCTCACGATGCAGGTAACTGACGTTCCCGTCCCAAGAGATTCCCCCACCGCTGTCCCGCGCCTCGACGAAGTGCGTCGCAACAGCGGGAGCGGTGTACTCGATCGGGATACTCGCCGTGCTGCCGCCAGCACCCGGCAGCCAGCCGAACCGCTCGTCGTACACGATGCGTCCAGCGACATCGGCCGTGTACCGCGACTTGATCTGGCCCAGCTCGCTCTCCCGGACGACCCGCCGGTAGCCGGTGAAGTAGGTGCCCTTCCGCGACTGCACCAGGTTGTAGTCGTACGGCGCATTGCGGTAGTCACCGGCCTTGCGCTGGACCACGAACCGCGCGCTGATCGTGGCGGTGAAACCGTCGAGCGGTGCCCCGATCGAACCGACGTACAGCTTGTCCAGGTTCGCGGTGGAGATGTTGCCGTCCCAGAAATGCTTCTTGCCGGTCCAGTTGTAGGTGAACTGCGCCTGGGCCAGTGCGGTGTTCTTGCGCGGCATCGTGAAGGCGGCCGGCTTGGCCTGGCGAGCATCGACAGCGAGGGTGAGCGCGCGGTTGACGTTCAGGTTCGGCCAGACCAACTGATAGAGGCGATCGCTGGTGTCGCCGAGCAGACCTTCGACGAGATAGCGGCCGCGCGGGATCCGCAGCTTCGCGACGCCGTTCGCATCGGTCGGCACCTCGATGATCTTCTCCTCGTCGAGCGAGAAGATCCGGGTGAAGTTCCGCTCGGTGCCGTTGCCATCGAGCAGGAGGTGCCGGACTGTGACGTCGTAGCTCTCGATCTCCTTCTCGACCGCCAGCGGCGTCCCGACGCTGACACCTGGCGCAGTGGCGACAACACGACCTGAGTACAGGCCGTCGGGACCGGAGTGACGGGTATCGGAAGTGACCGTGACGGCTGCAGTGCCGCCGGCTGGGACGGTGAGCCTCTTGGCGCTGAGCTTGAATGCACCGGCCGGAGTCGAGCTGGCCTGCAGCGACAGCGTGATCGGATTGGTGCCGAGGTTGCGGTAGGTGAGCTTCTTCGCGATCGGCTTGTCATCGGTGTGCGGCCACAGCGCCGTACCGAAGCCGATGCTGCCCGGGACCGAGACCACCGAGTCGGCGATCGCCCGGGCAACATCGATCCGGCCGGAGCCTTGCTCGAACACCGTCGGACCGGCCTGCTGGTGAGCCGTCGCCATCAGCACAGCCTTGAGCTCGGCAGCCTTCCACTTCGGGTGTTGCTGGGCGAGAATCGCCGCCGCACCGGCAACATGCGGCGTCGCCATCGACGTACCGCTCAGCTGCAGGTAGTCCTTGCCGACCGGATCACCGATCTGCGCGTTCTTCGCCTTGGCAGCAACGATGTCCACCCCAGGTGCGGTGACATCGGGCTTGATCGCGGATCCTTCCAGCAGCGGCCCCCGGCTGCTGAAACCGGCCAGCACGTTCTGCTTGTCGACCGCACCAACGGTCAGCGCGGCCGCCGCCGAACCGGGTGAGCGGACGGTCCGTGCATCCGGGCCTTCATTGCCTGCAGCAACGACAAAGAGCGCGCCGGTCTGTGCCGTCAGCCGGTTCACGGCCGCCTCGATCGGATCCACGCCCGGCTCGTCCGTGATGCCGAGGCTCATGTTGATCACGCGCGCCTTCTGCTGCACCGCTGCCCACTCCATCCCGGCCAGGATGTTCGAGTCCGTGCAGAACCCTTCGGCATCACAGATCTTGCCGTCGATCAACCGCGCACCGGGTGCAACCCCCTTGTACTTGCCCTTCGACGCGGCCCCCGTCCCGGCAACAGTCGACGCAACGTGCGTCCCGTGCCCGAGCCCATCCCCCGCGGGCTCGGCCGTAAAGTTCTTGCCGGCCACGATCTGGCCCTTGAAGTCCGGGTGCGTCGCATCGATCCCGCTGTCCAGGATCGCCACCGGCACCCCCTTGCCGGTGAGGCCCGCCTTCCACGCCGCCGGTACGCCGATCTGCGGCACGCTGCGGTCGAGTTGGGTCCGTCGTTTCGCATCCAGCCAGATCGTCCCGCCGGCTGATCGCGTCCGGTTCATCCCCGTGAAGAACGCTGCTGCCGAAGCCTTGTCGACCTTGGCAGCGGCCAGCCCCGATCCCCCGAGCTCAGGCCCGAAACTCGCCCCCACCAATGCCTTCCGTGCCCGCGGACCCACCGCGGGCACGAGCACCGGGATCGCCGAAGTGTGCGCGTCGTCGTACTGCATCTCCAGCAGCCCGGTGATGTCGAACAACCGCCGGTCCACCCGCCCCTTGGCCACCGCCGACGCCACATCCAGCGGGAGAACGGTCAACCGCCCGTTCTCCCGCCCGATCCGGAACATCGCCCCCGCACGCCCCCGCACCGTGACGTTGCGCTGATCCCCGCCGCGCAGTACGACGCGGTCCCCCGTGATCAGCGTGATCACCCGGTCCGGCATCGGCCGAACCGGCCGGTCCACCCGCTCCGGCACCACAGCCTGGGCGCCCCCGCCACCCACCGCTGCAACGGCGACGAGCGCCGCGGTCACCCCGACCGCGGCACTCGCCAGAACCCAACGTTTCCCCGTCATCGCATCTCCCCAGTTCAGACCGTCACACCCTGAGACGACGCGATACCGGCCAAGGTTCGTCTCAATTTCCTAACGCAACGGATAGGCACCGATCGTGGTCTGATCGGCAACGTTGCCCTGGGCATCTACTACGTGGGCCTTCAGGGAGATCGTCTTGGCACCCTTCGGGGTGGCGAAGATCGCCTTGTAGGACCCGTGACCGGCCGGGACGACCGCGGCCTTGTGCCAGGTCTTGCCGTCGTCGCCGGAGACCTGCAGTTCGACCTTCTTGACCGCCGGCAGCGCCTTGTTCGCCTGGGCAGCCAGCTTGAACGGCAGCACGGTGACCGGCTTGCGGTCGGCCACGTTGTGCTGGTCGACCTTCGGTTGGTAGCTGACTCCGATCAACGGCAGGAACTCCTCATTGGCGGTGTTTCCCGAGGTGAACGTCCAGCTCAGGTCGATCTTTGTGCTGAAGGCCGAGTACGACTGCCGGGTCAGCGACGACTGGAGCGTGTACTTCGCCTTCTCGGCCGGCAGGCTCTCGACGAAGATCCCGCCGAAGAAGGCCTCCTCCGCGATCACCTTGCCGTCACGCAGCAGCTTGCTCGACTGCGTGTCCGCCAGGGAACCACCCAGGTCGCCGTCCGCATCCGTCAGCGCGGCGAGCACCAGCAGTTCGTTGCCGATCCGGGACGAGTAGTCCGGCGCAGCACTGAAGACTGCTGCGTTGAGCCGCTGGTGGTACTTCTTTCCGGCTGAGTACTCCGTGAACGGCGACCCGAACCTGGTGATGGTGTCCGGGAACGGCCACTCCGGGTCCGAGCTCGGCTCGATCTCGCTGTACTCAGTGCTCCAGCCGTTCGGCTTGGCATCGACCAGCAGCTTCGTCGACGCCGGCTGGTCGTAGTTGACGTTGACCGCCCAGCCACCGACCGAGCCGAACACGACTCGCTCGACCTTCCGGTCGCTGGTGGCGTTGATCTGCTGGGTGACCTCGGCGAGGTCCTTCGCCTTCACGTTCCGGATCAACCCGGTCGGGAAGACGCCGGGGGTGCCGTTGCTCTGGGCGTACAGGTACGGCGAGTTGTCGAGCCGGTTGTCGGCGTTCCGCTTGGCCCACTGCGATGCCACGAAGCCGGTCAACTTGTCCGGTGCCACGGCCGGACCGATCTGCGCCGTGTTCACGTTGTCGAAGTCGAACAGGAGCGCCGACGAGCTCAGCGACCCCCGGCCGTCGTTCCTGGTCCGCTGGTAACCGAGTGAGCCGACCGCGAGCGAAGCCTCGGTGTTCGGGATCGTCACCTTGACCGGCTTGGCGAGGCGGGCGTCGAGGTCGGTGGTGGTGTCCTTGGTGAGCTGCAGCGCCGGCTGCACGACCTCGTAGAAGCCGCCCTTGTCCGGGTCGTTCGGGTCCGGGACGAACTGGCTGGACTCGAGGCTGTAGCCACCCTTGGGCAGCCGCACAGTGACCTCGTTCCCGTTCTCCGAACCGATGAAGGTGAACAGGTGTTCGTCGAGACCGTAGAGCAGGGCGAACGGCGGCGCCGGCTTGCCATCCGGTCCGGTCGTCTTCACGGTCAGGTTGTAGCTCTCGAGCTCCTTGTCGACGCCGATGCCGGTGACCACTGAGGCGTTACCCGCGGTGGCGATGACCCGGCCGGAGTACGCGCCGTCCGGTCCGTTGTGCTTGGTGTCCGAGGTCGCCTGAACCGAAGCTGATCCACCCGCTGGGACGGTGAGCGTGTTCGCGCTCAACTTCAGTGAGCCGGCCGGGGCCGCCGTACCGGCTGGATCGGTCAGCGTCGCCACCAGGTTCAGCGTGACAGGCTGGTCGCCCAGGTTGCGATAGGTCAGTGTCTTGGTGACCGGTGCATCGTCGTTGTGCGGCCAGACCGCAGTCCCGAACGAGAGGTTGCCCGGGTCGCTGACCACGGTCTGCTTGATCGCCTTGGCAACATCGATCCGGCCGGTCCCCTGCTGGAACGTCGACTGGTCGGCGGCCGTCTTCGCGGAGCCGGTGATCGCGGCCTTGAGCTCGGGAGCCTTCCAGTTCGGATGCACCTGGGCCAGGATCGCGACCGCGCCAACGGTGTGCGGCGTGGCCATCGACGTACCGGAGAGGTTCAGGTACTTGTCGCCGACCGGGGTGCCGATCACGCCGTCCTTCGAGCGCGCGGCGACGATGTCGACACCAGGCGCGGTGACGTCCGGCTTGACCGCGCCGTCACCGACGCGTGGGCCGATGCTGGAGAAGTCGGCCAGCTTGTCCTGCTTGTCGACGGCACCGACGGTCAGCGCGGCATCCGCGCTACCCGGCGAAGCGACCGAACCGGCCCCGGGACCTTCGTTGCCTGCGGCAATCACAAACAGCGTTCCGGTGGCTGCCGTCAGCCGGTTGACCGCCTCTTCGAGCGGATCGATCTCCGGGGTGTCGGTGCCGCCGAGGCTGATGTTCGCGACGGTCGCCTTGACCTCGTTGGCGGCCCACTCCATGCCGGCCACGATGCCCGACTCGGTGCACTCGTTCAGCCCGCAGACCTTGCCGTCGTACAGCTTGGCGTCCGGGGCAACACCCTTGTACTTACCGCCCGAAGCAGCGCCCGTTCCGGCGATGGTCGAGGCGACGTGAGTACCGTGCCCGACGAAGTCACCGTCCGGCTCGGAGGTGAAGTTCTTCGCGCCCGCAACCTGCGGAGCGAGGTCAGGATGCGTTGCATCAACGCCCGAATCCAGTACGGCGACCTTGATGCCCTTACCGGTGTAACCAGCCTGCCAGGCGATCGGGGCACCGATCTGCGGGACCGACTTGTCGAGCGAGAGCTCGCGCTTGCCGTCCAGCCAGATCTTCTCGATCGCAGTCGCCGACCGGGCACCGGTGGCGCCGGTCAGGAAGGCGGCCGCCTTGCTCTTGTCGACGCTCAGCGCCGCACCGTTGACGACCGGCAGCTGGCGGGTCACCGTCGTACCAGGTGCGGCCGAGCGCGTCTTCGCGTTCCCGGCATAGGTGACGATCACGGGGATCGACTTGGTCGACTTGTCGTCGTACTTCGCCTTGATCAGGCCCGTCACGTCGAACAGGCGCCGGTCCAGGCGTCCGCTCGCAAGCCGCTGCCGGACGTCGGACGGTACGACGTACAGGTGGTCCTTGACCTTGTAGGAGCTGAAGGCGATCCCGCGCCGGCCTTCGCCGGGCTCGACGGTCGCCTTGCCGTTGCCGTGCAGGGTGACCCGATCCCCGGTCACCAAGGTGACCTTCACGGCGGCCTGCTCGGCCTTCTTGGACTGGGCTTTGGCTTCGAGACCGGTCGGTCTGAGTTGGGCTGCTGATGCCTGGCTGAGGCCTGAAAGGCCGATTCCCAGGGCAGCGATCGAGGCGACGGCGGCAACGCCGATACGCCTCGATCGTGGGGTCGCAGTGTTGTTTGGTGCGGGCACGATGAGTCCCTCCCGATTTGGTTGTCCTCACATGGCCCGTCGACGTGCCTCACACAGCGGCGCCGACGGACCACTCACCGTTAGATGTCCACACCCTGCCCGGCGGTTGCATGAACCTCCTGCATTGGCAGGAAGCTGCAACGAGAGTGACCGACCGTTTACTGTAGGTACGCACCAATCGTCGTCAGGTCGGTCGTGTTCCCCGCGGCGTCGACAACGTGTGTTTTCAGCGAGATCGTCGTGGCGTTCTTCGGAGTGACGAAGAACGCCCGGTACGAACTGCCGGACCGCGTGACTGACGCCCGGTGCCAGGTCTTACCGCCGTCTCCGGAGACCTGGAGCTCAACCTTCTTGGCTCCCCTATCGACCGTGAACGGCAGCACGGACACGGGTTTGCGTTCGGCCACGTTGTCCCGGTTGACCTTCGGCTGGTAACTCACCCCGATCATCGGCGGCAAAGTCTCGGCCGCCGCTGACGAGAACGTCCAGCTGAGCTCCGTCTTCGTACTGAACGCCGCGTAGGTCTGCCGCGTCATCGACGACCGGAACGTGTACTTCGCCTCGCCGGCCGGCAGTTCCGTCGCCGCAATGTCACCGAAGTTCGGGGACTCGGCGACCACCTTGCCGTTGCGCACCAGCGTGCTCGACTCACTGTCCGTCTTGGTGAAGCCGCGATTGCCGTCTGCGTCCGACAAGCTGTCGACGAGCAGCGTCAGCTTGTCCCCAGCCCGTACGGCGGACACCGGGGCCGGCGTGAAGACGGCCGCGTTGAACCGCTCCCGGTATTTCTGCCCGGCCCGGTAGGTGTGCTCCGGACCGGTCAGCCCGGTGATCACCTCCGGGAACTGGGCCGGATCCGGGTCCGGCACCACCTCGTTGAGCTCGGTGTACCACTTGTCCGGACCGGGATCGGCCAGCAGTTTCGTCGAGATCGGCTGGTTGTAGTTGATCACGATCGACCAGCCACTCCCACCGAACACGACCCGCTCGACCTCACGATCGCTTGCGGCGTTGACCTGCTGCGTCACCTCGGCGAGCTGCCTGTCCTGCACATGGCGGGTGAAGCCGTTCGGGTAAGTCCCCGGGGTCTCGTCGTTCGTCGCATACAGGTACGGCGAGTTGGTGAACATGTACCGCTCGTCCGTCCCCGGCTCACCCCACTGGGTGGACACGAACCCGGTCATCTCGGCGGGCGGCAGCGCCGGTCCGATCTGGCCGGTGAACACATTGTCGAAATCGAACAGCAGCGCATCCGACTGCCCGACGCCGGCGGCACCGGTCCGGGCGAAGCCGATCGTGCCCGACGCGACCTTCGCTCCGGCCTTCGGCACCGTCACGGTGACCCGCTTGGCCACTCGGGCGTCGAGATCCGTACTGCTGTCGGCGGTGAGCTGCAGGTTCGGCTGCACGACCCCGTAGAACGACCCCTTGTTCGGATTCTCCGGATCGCTCGGGTCCGGAATGGTCAGGTACGTCTGAAGCAGATAGCCGCTCTTGGGCAGGCGGAGGGTCATCTCGTCCTCGTCGGACCCGAAGAAGCCGAAGAAGTCGTTGTCGAACCCGTAGACGACGATGAACGGCTGCGTCGGCTGACCGTCGGGACCGGTCGTACGGACCTTCAGGTTGTAGCTCTCGACCTCCTTGTCGACGGCGATCCCCGTGCCGATGGACGCGGCGCCTGCGGTGGCGACGACGCGGCCCGAGTACAGCCCGTCCGGCCCGTTGTGCTTGGTGTTCGAGGTCGCCTGCACCGATGCCGACCCACCGGCCGGGATCGTCAGGGTGTTCGCGCTCAACGTGAGTGCGCCGGCTGGGGCCGCCGTACCGGCTGGGTCGTTCAGAGTCGTTGCCAGGTTGAGCGTGACGGGCTGGTCGCCCAGGTTGCGATAGGTCAGGGTCTTGGTGACCGGCGTATCGTCGTTGTGCGGCCAGGCCGTCGTACCGAACGAGAGGTTGCCCGGGTCGCTGATGACGGTCTGCTTGATCGCCTTGGCGACATCGATCCGGCCGGCGCCCTGCTGGTACGTCGTTTGTCCGGGCGCGGGCTTGGCCGAACCCGTGATCGCGGCCTTGAGCTCAGTCGCCTTCCAGTCCGGGTGCTGCTGAGCCAGGATCGCGACTTCACCGACGGTGTGCGGCGTCGCCATCGACGTACCGGAGAGCCTCAGGTACTTGTCGCCGACCGGATCGCCGATCTCGGCGTCCTTCGAGCGCGCAGCGACGATGTCGACACCAGGTGCGGTGACATCCGGCTTGATCACACCGCCGCCGACACGCGGCCCGATGCTGGAGAAGTCGGCCAACTGGTTCTGCTTGTCGACCGCCCCGACGGTCAGCGCTGCGTCTGCGCTACCGGGTGAATCGATGGTCCCGGCCGCCGGTCCACTGTTGCCTGCGGCAACGACAAACAGGGTGCCGGTCTGCGCGGTCAGGCGGTTCACGGCCTCCTCGAGCGGATCGATCTCCGGGGTGTCCCCGCCGCCGATGCTGAAGTTGACGACGGTCGCCTTGACCTCGTTGGCGGCCCACTCCATACCGGCCAGCATGGCCGATTCAAGGCACCCGAACACCTGACAGACCTTGCCGTCATACAGCTTGGCGTCCGGAGCGACACCCTTGTACTTGCCGCCCGAAGCAGCGCCGGTACCGGCGATGGCCGAGGCCACGTGGGTGCCGTGACCGACCTGGTCCCCGTCCGGCTCGGGGGTGAAGTTCTTCGCACCCGCGACCTGCGGAGCGAGGTCCGGGTGCGTCGCGTCGATGCCGGTGTCCAGTACGGCGACCTTGACCCCCTTACCGGTGAAGCCGGTCTTCCATGCCTCGGGCGCACCGATCTGCGGCACCGACTGGTCCAGCAGCACCTTCCGCCGGCCGTCCAGCCAGATCTTCTCGATCGCGGTCGCCGAGCGTGCGTTGGTCGCACCCCTGAGGAAGGTGGCGGCCTTGGTCTTGTCGATGCTGAGCGCCGCACCGTTGACGGACGGCAACTGGCGGGTCAGCGTCGCACCGGGTGCCGCGGCTCGGGTTTTCGCGTTGCCTGCATAGGTGACGATCAGTGGGATCGCCTTGGTCGAGGCGTCGTCGTACTTGGCTTCGATCAGGCCGGTCACGTCGAACAAGCGCCGATCCAGCCGGCCGCTTGCCACCTGCCGCTGGACGTCGGACGGGACGACGTACAGGTGGTCTTTCACGCGGTAACTGCTGAAAGCGATCCCGCGCCGGCCGGCGGCAGGCTCGACGGTCGCCTTGCCGCCGAGGTAGATGGTGACCCGGTCGCCAGAAATCAGGGTGACCACCCGCCGGAGAGCAGTTTGCTCCGCCTGCGTGGTGACGGGCTTGGTTGGTGTTGCCGAGGCCTGGGGCAGGCCGGACAGACTGATCCCCAGGGCGGCGATCGAGGCGACGGCGGCAACGGCCCGGCGCCTCGATCGAGGTGTGGCAGTGTTGTTTGGTGCGGGCAAGATGAGTCCCTCCCCATTTCGGATATCCACACCCTGCCCAGTGGCTACGCGAGTTCCCCGGAGTGGCCGGTACCTGCCGTCAGCCCAGCGGGTAGGCCCCGATCGTGGTCAGATCAGTGACGTTGCCTGCACTGTCGACCACGTGGGCTTTCAGCGAGACGGTCTTCGCGCCCTTCGGAGTGACGAAGACCGCCTGGTACGCGCCGGCGCCGCGTGCCGTGACCACGGCCTTGCGCCAGGTCAAGCCGTCGTCACCGGAGACCTGAAGCTCCAGCTTTCTGATCCCGGGCAGGGTCGCGCCCTTCTGCACCTCGATGCCGATCGGCAGCACCGTCGTCGGCGTCCGCCGCGCGACGTTGTTCCGGTCGACCTTCGGCTGGTAGCGCAACCCGACCATCGGCAGCACCGTCTCCTGCGGAGTCGTCCCGGACGTGAACGTCCAGGTCAGGTCCGTCCGGGTGCTGAAGGTGGAGTACGACTGCCGGGTCTGCGAACCCTGCAGTGTGTACGTCGCCTTCCCGGCCGGCAGATTCTCCGCTTCGACGTAGCCGAACAGGTTGGTCTCGGCCAGCACCTTGCCACCGCTGAGCAGCCTGGTCACCCCGGTGTCGTCCCGGGTGTCACCCTTGTTGCCATCGGCATCCATCACGGGGTGCAGCGCCAGTTCCATCCGGTTCTGGTTGCGGAACGCGAACTGCGGCGCCGGCGTGAACGCCGCGGCATTGTGCCGGCCGCGGTAAGTCCGGCCGGCCTGGTAGCTGCGGTACGGCGACTGGAACAAGGTGACAATGTCGTCGTCCCGGGTCAGCTCGAAGACCTGGGTCGACCAGGTGGCCAGGGCAGCATCCACCAGCAGCTTCACCGACGCAGGCTGGTCGTACGGCACCAGAGCCGTCGCGCCGTATTCCGCGTCCTGCTTGCCGAACAGGACGTGCTCGATCGGGTTGTCGCTGGCCTTGTTGATCGTCTGATTGATCTCGGCCAGCTCTCCTGCCTTGACATCACGCTGGAAGCCGGTCGGGTACTTACCCGGGAACACGTTCAGCTGTGCGTAGCGGTACGGCGAATTGGTGAACCGGCCATCGGCTGTCGGCTGCGCCCATTGCGACGAGACGTTGCCGGTCAGCTCCGTCGCCGGCAGGTCCGGGCCGACCTGCGCGGTGTAGAGGGTGCCGAAGTCGAACACGGTGAACTCCGGCGACAGACTCCCGCCGCCGGCCAGCCGCCGGTTGTACCCAACGCCTGTTGCCAGCGGCGCAGCGTTGGTGTTCGGCACCGTCACCTTCACCGGCTTGGCCGTCCTGGCGTCGAACACGACGGTGGTGTCCTTGCCCAGCTCGAGCTTCGGCTGGACGAGCTGGTAGTGCGAGCTCTTGGCCGGCTCGGCCGGATTCGGCACGTGCTGCGCCGTATCGACCAAGTACTCACCCTTCGGCAGCCGGATTCGCACCTCGCCGGACTTGTCGTCGAAGGTGGTGAACGAATAGAGATCGATGCCGTACGCCTCACCCGCGACACCAGCCGGTTCGCCGTTCGGACCGATCCCCTTGAGGGTCAGGGTGTAGCTCTCCTTCTCCTTGACGACGCCGATCGCCGCAACGACTGAGACCTCACCACTGGTCGCGGTGACCCGGCCCGAGTAGTCGCCATCCGCTCCGTCGTGCTTGGTGTTCGAGGTCGCCTGGACCGACGCCGTACCGCCGGCCGGAATCGTGACCGTGTTCGCGCTGAGCTCCAACGATCCGGCCGGGGCCGGGGTGCCGTCCGGGGCATTCAGGGTTGCGGACAGGTTCAGCGTGACGGGCTGGTCGCCCAGGTTGCGGTACGTCAGTGGCTTGATGACGGGCTCGTCGTCGGCGTGCGGGTAGAGCGCCGTACCGAAGGAGAGGTTGTCCACGATCAACGCCTGCTTGGTGCCCCTGGCCACATCGATGCGGCCTGCGCCCTGCTGGAAAGCGGTCTGATTGGCAGCCGGCTTCGCTGCGGCGATCAATGCGCCCTTGAGCTCAGCGGCCTGCCACGCCGGATGCTGCTGCGCCAGGATCGCGGCTGCGCCCACGGTGTGCGGCGTGGCCATCGACGTACCGGACTCGGCGACGTACTGGTCACCGGGCGCACTGTTCGCCTTGGCGGCCATGATGTCGACGCCGGGAGCAGTCACATCAGGCTTGAGCGCATTGTCACCGATGCGCGGACCGGCGCTGGAGAACTCCGCCAGTTCGTCCTGCTTGTCCACAGCTCCGACCGTCAGCGCGGCATCCGCACTACCGGGCGAGCCAACGGTCCGGTCCCCCGGCCCACTGTTGCCTGAGGCAATCACAAACAGCGTGCCGGTCGTCGCGGTCAGGCGGTTGACCGCCTCCTCCATCGGATCGATCCCCGGAGTGTCCATACCCCCCAGACTCAGGTTGACGACATCGGCCTGGACGACGTTGGCGGCCCAGTCCATCCCGGCGAGAATGGCCGAGTCGGGGCAACCGGCGGCCATGCAGACCTTGCCGTCGTAGAGCTTGGCGTCCGGTGCGACGCCCTTGTACTTACCGTTGGACGCGGCCCCCGTTCCGGCGATCGTCGAGGCGACGTGCGTGCCGTGCCCGACGAGGTCAGCGTCCTCCTCGGGGGTGAAATTCTTTGCGCCCGCAACCTGCGTGGCGAGGTCGGGATGCTTCGCGTCGATCCCCGAGTCCAGTACGGCGACCTTGACCCCCTTGCCGGTGAAACCGGCCTGCCAGGCGATCGGCGCACCGATCTGCGCGACCGACTTGTCGAGCGTGAGCTCGCGCTTGCCGTCGAGCCAGATCTTCGCCACCCCGGCGGCGGATCGCGCGGTACCGACTCCGGTCAGGAAGGTCTTTGCCTTCGCCTTGTCGACCTTCAGGGCCGCGCCGTTCACGACCGGCAACTGGCGGGTCACCGTCGCACCCGGCGTCGCTGCGCGCTTCTGCGCTGTTCCTGTGTAGGTGACGATCACGGGGATCGACGTGGTCGACTGGTCGTCGTATTTCGCGGTGATCAGGCCGGTCACGTCGAACAGCCGCCGGTCCAGCCGGCCGCTGGTCAACTGCGCGCGGATGTCGGACGGAACGACGTACAGGTGGTCTTTCAGGCGGTAGGTCTGGAAGGCAATTCCGCGCCGGCCCGGGCCGGGCTCGATGGCGACTGCCTGCCCCGAGACGGCCACCCGGTCGCCGGTTATCAGCGTCACCTTGGCGGCGACCGGTTCAGCTGTCGTGCGTGGTGTTGCGGACTGGGCTGCTGATGCCGGCGGCAGGCCGGACAGGCCGATTCCCAGGGCTACGATCGAGGCCACGGCG
This sequence comes from Kribbella antibiotica, assembly GCF_004349055.1. Classification (GTDB taxonomy): domain Bacteria; phylum Actinomycetota; class Actinomycetes; order Propionibacteriales; family Kribbellaceae; genus Kribbella; species Kribbella antibiotica. The sequence continues at coordinate 32,165 of NZ_SMKX01000036.1, read as the reverse complement.
GCAACGCCGACGGACCTCGATCGTGGTGTCCCCTCTTGGGTAGATGCAGGCACGATGAGTCCCTTCCCACTGCAGTTGTCCTCACGAGGGCTCCAGCTGATTGCCGTACGCAACGGGTTCAGCGAGCCACACGCGGTAGACGCGAAGCGTCCCTCAGAAGGTTCTGCAGGAAAGGGATTCCATCTCAGGCCGGAGGTGCGACAGTGGCGTCGGCCTGACCGGCGGCCTGCAGGGAGTCGGCGATGAAGCCTGAGGCCTTGAGCTCCTCCACCAGGTCCTGCAGGTAGGCGACGGTCTCTGGCTGCCGGGTCTTGGTGGTGCCAACGGCCTGCTGGATCTGCATGAACCGCTCTTCGATCAACCGCGCCTCCGGATGCGCGGCGACGTACGCAGTGATCGGCTGCCGGATGCCGGCCGCGACCTCGAGCTTCTCGGCCCCGAACACGTCGGTGCCCTCCTCGCCGCGGACCACGGTCGCGTGCTGCAGCGTGCGCGTCAGATAGAGGTCGTACGCCGAGCCTTGCTTCACGCCAATCCGTACGCCGGGCTGGTCGACCTCTTCAACAGTGGTGAGCCTGGAGTCGACCGGCACAGCGAAGACGCCCTCGATCACCACGTACGGCGCCGTGAACGCAACCTCGCCCGCCCGCGCCGGATCGACAGCCAGGAAGCAGATGTCCGCCTGCCCGGTCGTCATCGCCTCGAACGACTTCCGCGCCGCATCGAAGCAAACCAGCTCAACCGGTACGTCGAGCCGCTGTGCGAGCTCCCGGGCGATATCGACGGTCACCCCGCTGGGATTGCCAGGCGTTCCCTGGGCGAGGACCGGGTTGCCCAGATTGATGGAGGCCCGCAGAACGCCGCTCGGAACCAGGTCAGCACGCAGATTCGTCATACCGCCGACCTTAGCGACGGACGGGATGTGCGCTCGACGACTGCAGGATCCCGGCAGTCGGCTGGTTCTTCAGGAGTGGTCGCGCAGGATCTTGATCGCGGCCTGAGCGGTTGGGGTGAGCTGGCGGTCTATGCCCGTGCTCTCGGCTGGACGGAGGATCTCGGTTGGAGTGCTGTGGGTCTTGCGGATTGCCTCGGTACGGCGGTGGGTGGGCGGATGGTCTGCGTCGAGGCGGGCGTTGTGCAGGCGGCTGACCAGGACGCGCCGCAGGAGCTCGTGCTCCGGAACGTCGGCCGTCGTACGGCGGAGTTGTTCGAGCGGATCGTGGCCGGTACTGAAGTGCTTGGAGCGTTCCAGGACACGGAATCCGGTGTCGGCGAGCAGGACGCGTTCGAGCGCGCGAGCCGCCGCTTCGGCACCGGCGATGGATGCGACCTGCTGGTCGGCGGCGTAGACACGTTGGAGTCGGCCGGCCAGGTCCAGGCGGGTGAGCAGTCGACGGTAGCCGCGGACTGGCGGGCCGAAGACCGCGTTCACGAACTTGGTCAGGTAGTAGTGCTGGATCTGGTCCTCGCTGCTCCCGGTCGCGACCAGCTCCATGCCGGTGCTGTAGCTGTCGTAGCGAACTTGGTCGCGGTCGTCGGCCGCGAGGTAGCTACTGAGGTCGTCGAGGATCTGGTCGGCCGCCCGGACGACACGGTCATGCAGTGTCCGCTTGTCGTCGTACATGGCCTGTGCGAGAGCGGCCACTCGTTCCTGGGGGCCGAGGAATTCCCAGGCAGGTAAGCCGATTGTGAGCACGCGACGGTATCGCAAACCAATCCGGTCGATGGCGATCGCGCGCTCGGTGGTGATCACGACCTGCTCGAGTTTCGGCGTACTAGCTGCCCTGGCGAGGCGATCGAGTACGTCGTACAGAAGTGGAGCCTGTTCGCGGGAGACGGACTGGGCGTCGTACGGCAGGCGATGCACGCGCGGGCGGAAGATCGCGGTCAGGGTGAAAACGGCGCCGGCCAACGGGATGCTCCACCAGAGCGGGCGGTAGAACGCGAGCAGCGCCAGTCCGCCCAGAAGGCCGGGCACTGGGACGAGCAGAACCGGTAGCGCGACAGCGAACGCTTGTTTGGAACGCTTCGCCTTGTTGGTCGTCGATCCGGCTTCCAGCTCACGGCGCCAAGCCGGTTCGGCGGGGTGGTCGACCGGCGCCGGGTCGGCGTTCCAACCGCAGTCCGGGCACCAGACGACGAACCGGGCGTCCACCGGTACCGCCCGGTGGCACTGCGGGCAGGTTTGTTCTGCAGAAAAGCTCGCCATATTTGCAGAATGCGCCAGGATCGAGCCGTTTGGCGCGGCATGGCAGCTACTGGCCGGTCGGGTTTGGCAGGGACGTTGTGTAAATCGTCGGAGCGGTCCTACTGTGGGCGCACTTGTCCCTTGATCGCCCGATAGGGAGTTACATGAAGCGCCGAAGTATTGGTTTATTGGTGGCTGGGGCCGCTGTCCTGGTGGCCGGAACGACCGCTGTGCCGGCTGAGGCCCATGGCAGCAGCCAGCGTGTGGTGGGGTATTACACGCAGTGGAGTGGGTACGACCGGAACTTCCTGGTCAATGACCTGGTGAAGAACGGGTCGGCCGCCCGGCTGACCCATATCAACTACGCGTTCGGGTTCGTCGACGAGCAGGGCAACTGCTACAGCAGCGACCCGTGGGCCGACTACCAGCGGGGGTTCACCGCCGAGCAGAGTGTCAACGGGACGGCCGATGCGCCGGACCAGGCACTGAAGGGCAACCTGAACCAGCTCAAGCAGCTGAAGGCGAAGTACCCGAAGCTGCGGATCAGCATCTCGCTCGGTGGCTGGACCGGCTCGAAGTACTTCTCGAACGCCGCCCTGCCGGCCGCCCGCGCCGCGCACGTGAAGTCGTGCACGGATCTGTGGATCAAGGGCAACATTCCGGGTCTGCCGGCCGGTGCCGCGAAGGGGATCTTCGACGGGATCGACCTGGACTGGGAATGGCCGTCCAGCGAAGGCAACCCGGGCAACGTGATCCGGCCCGAGGACAAGGTGAACTTCACCGGTCTCGTGCACGAGTACCGCAAGCAGCTCGACAAAGCGTCGTGGCCGTTCAAGGGCCGCTACAACCTGACGGCATTTCTCCCGGCGGACCCGGCTCAGGTCGACCGGGGGTTCGAAGTCAAGAAGATCTTCAAGGACCTGACCTTCGGCACCCTGCAGGGGTACGACTACCACGGCTCCTGGGATCCGCAGACCAACCAGCAGTCCTCGATCGACGGGCCGAAGGGTGACCCGACAGCGGCCGAGTTCAGCTCGCAGGTAACGGTCGACGCCTACCTGGCCCGGCATGCACCCCGCGGCAAGCTGGTGCTGGGGGTTCCGTTCTACGCGCGCGGCTGGACCGGCGTCACGAACGCGAACAACGGCCTGTTCCAGAACGCCACCGGCCCCGCGCCGGCGACGTACGAGGCGGGCTACGAGGACTACCGGATCCTGAAGACGAAGCTCTCGTCCTTCACGGTCCATCGCGACAACTTGGCCGGCTTCGCCTGGCTGTTCGACGGGACCACGTTCTGGACCTGGGACGACCCGACCGAGATGAAGCGCAAGGCGCAGTACATCTCGAACCGCAACCTCGGTGGCGCGATGATCTGGTCGCTCGACGGTGACACCGCAAATGGGGAGCTCATTTCAGCGTTGCACCGTAATCTTCGCTGAGTGGATCTTCAACACCTGATGGACCGGTTCGGCGCTTCGAGCGCCGAACCGGTTCTCGGCGGACACTCCGAAGCATCGGTCGTCCGCCTCGAACGCCGCAACGAAGTCCTGTACTACAAGCAGGGCATCATCCTGAACGACGAGGCCGATCGCCTGGAATGGCTGTCCGGCACCGGGTTCCCGTGCCCACAAGTCGTTGATCGAGGCAACAACTGGTTGCTGACCACGGAGCTCTCCGGCCGCGACGCCTCCGACGACTGGCCGGCGACCGACCGCCCCGCCGTACTGGCTGCCATCGCGACCGGCCTGCGCGAGCTGCACGCCCTCTCCGAGGCGCCCTTCAGCTCACCGTTCCCCGGCAAGCCCGAGGTGGTCACGCACGGGGACTACGCGGCCCCGAACGTCTTCATCGACCCGGTAACACTGCAGTTCAGCGGCATGCTCGATGTCGGCAAGCTCGGCATGGGAGACCCGTACGCCGATCTCGGCGTGATGTACAAGAGCCTCTCGAACGGGATGAATCCGCAGTACGGGCTGGTTCCGGGCGCACGCTTCTTCGTCGAGCAGTACGGCGGCGATCCGGACGACCCGCGGATCCCGTACTACATCGGTCTCGACGACTCCGAATCCTTCTGGGCAAGCGTTTAGCGCGGTGGGCCGGTGAAGATCGGGAGCAGGACCGGGACCCAGATGGCGTGCAGCGTGATCACCGCGGCGACCCAGAGGACGACCGGAGTCAGCACGCGGATCCACCACGGGACCCAGAGCACTAAGCAGGCCATCACGAACATGGCCAGCGCTCCGATCAGGCCAGGCACCATCCGCGAGTACATCTGAGGCTCATTCGGCCAGCAGCTCCCGACGTACCGGCATGGGCTCTCCCCCAGATCCCACGGGGTGATGTTGAAGAGGATGGCCGCCGCCAACCCCACACCCGCGGCGGCGACCAGACCGCTCAATCCCTGGACGACCGCGCCGGCCTCCGAACCCTTGGCACGCCAGAACGAGCCGCCAGCGCGACGCGGAAAGCCAACGCACACGATCATCGCCAGCGACCAGCCCGCGAGCAGCGCGAACCAGGTGAGGTCCTTCGCTTGACCGGCCCACACATCCTGATCGCTGGTCACGGTCGGCAGGTAGGTGTTCAGCCCCGCGTTGATGTAGCCGAAGCCGAGCATCACCAGCGCAGCAACCGCTAGCAGGAGACGCTCGGCGACGACCTTCACCGCCGTAGGTTACGTCAGTTGGACTGGTGGAGCTCCGTGCCGAGACCGTGGACGGCCGGGATCGAGCCGAGTTTGCCGGCCTGGAAGTCCTCGAACGCCTGGACCACCTCGGCGCGGGTGTTCATCACGAACGGCCCGGCCATCGCGATCGGCTCGCGGATCGGACGGCCGCCGATCACCAGTACGTCGAGGTTCGGCTCCGCCTGCGGCTGGGACTGCGCTGCCGCCGTACGGATGGTGTCGCCGGGACCGAAGACGGCGAGCTGGCCCTTGCGGAACGGACGCCGCTCGGCGCCGACCGTGCCCTGACCGGCGAGGACGTAGACGAGCGCGTTGTAGTCCGGCTGCCACGGCAGCACGAGCTCGGCGCCCGGGCTGATCGTCGCGTGCACCAAAGTGATCGGGCTGTACGTCGAACCAGGGCCCTCGTGGCCGTCGACCGAACCGGCGATCACGCGGATCAGTGAGCCACCGTCATGTGTGGACAGCAGCGCGGAGTCGCCACCGCGGATGTCCTGGTAGCGGGGAGCGGCCCACTTCTGCGCCTTCGGCAGGTTGACCCACAGCTGCACGCCGTGGAACAGACCGCCGCTCGTGACGAGGTGCTCCGGCGGAGTCTCGATGTGCAGGAGGCCTGAGCCTGCGGTCATCCACTGGGTGTCGCCGTTGGAGATGACACCACCGCCACCCTGGGAATCCTGGTGCTCCATGATGCCGTCGAGCATGTACGTGACGGTCTCGAAACCGCGGTGCGGGTGCCACGGAGTGCCCTTGGGCTCACCCGGCGCGTACTCGACCTCGCCCATTTGATCCATGTGGATGAACGGGTCCAGATCCTTCAGATCCACGCCCGCGAAGGCACGCCGTACGGGGAAGCCTTCGCCTTCGTAACCGCTCGGCGCAGTGGTGACCGACTTGACCGCACGCTCGCGGGCGACGGCCGGGTCCGGCTGGTTGATGCGGGGCAGCACGGTGATGTCGCTGACGGTCACGGCGGGCATGGTGGTCTCCTCCTGGCTGGATAGTTCAAGAATAAACTATCTAGCTGAACCCTGACAACTCAGAGGACATTCCCGCGGCGTCCTGCTAGCGTCGGGGACATGCAAAATCTCTACTTCCTCTGACAGCCCGGACCCCGCGGCGCCCGATCGGGCCCTGCCGCGGTTCTCGCGTTCCGCTGTCCACTCACGACCTTGAACCACGGCAGAGCTCTGTCCTGCGCTCTGTCCGGGTTCGCTTCGGAGGAAGCATGTCCATCGCCTTATCCACCCGCGCCCGAGCACACCTGACCGCGACCGGCGTGACCATCGCCCGCGGCGGTCATCCCGTCCTGAACGGCGTCGAGCTGACCGTGTCGACCGGCGACCGGCTCGGCGTTGTCGGCGAGAACGGTCGCGGCAAGACCACGCTGCTCCAGGTCCTGGCCGGACGACTCGTTCCCGATGCGGGATCGGTACGCCGTACTGGCGGGATCGGGATTGCCGACCAGGAGATGCCGGTCGGCGCCGACCGGACCGTGGGCGACCTCATTGACGTCGAACTGGTCGCCGTACGGGGTGCTTTGGCTGCGTTCGATGCTGCGACTTCCGCGTTGGCCGCCGAGGCTTCTGGTGCGGACGACTTGTACGCCGAGGCACTGGCGGTTGCCGAGGCGTTGGGCGCCTGGGATGCCGATCGGCGGGTCGACATCGCACTTGCCGCGTTGAGTGCGGTTGATGATCGGAGCCGCGTGCTGTCGACGTTGTCGGTTGGGCAGCGCTATCGAATCCGGCTGGCCTGTTTGCTGGGGGCCGGGCATGAGTTGCTGTTGCTTGATGAGCCGACGAACCACCTGGATGCAGGCGGACTTGCTTACCTGACTGCGGAATTGCGGGCATATCCGGGCGGCGTCGTACTGGTGAGCCATGATCGGGCGCTGCTGTCGGAGGTTGCGACCGCGGTGCTTGATCTGGATCCGACTCGAGATGGATTACCGCGGCTGTACGGCGGTGGATATCGCGGGTATCTCGAGGGGCGGTCGGCTGAGCGCTCCCGATGGGAGGAGGAATATCGCGAGCAGCTCGCTGAGCGGCAACGACTGACGGAAGATCTGTCGACGGCACAGAACCGGTTGTCGACCGGATGGCGACCGCCCAAGGGGACCGGCGGGCACACTCGGGCGACGCGCGCGCCGGGAGTGGTTCGGGCGGTGCGTCGGCGGCAGGAGGATCTCGAGGCACATGTCATCGACACCCCCCGACCGCCGACGCAGTTCCGGATGCCCTTGCTGGGCTCGCGACCGGGGGCTCGATTGGTGGACGCTCCGGGCGCTGGGGTTCCGGGGCGACTCGCGCCGTACGCTCCGATTGTTTTGCAGTCCGGTGATCGACTGCTCGTGACCGGCGCGAATGGTGCGGGCAAGTCCACGCTGTTGTCGGTGCTGGCTGGCTGCTCGGGCAGTTCGGTTCGGATCGGGCATCTTCGGCAGGAGTCACCGGAGCCGTCTGCACTGCGCGCTCATGAGGCGTACGACGCCGCTGTCGACTCATCGGAGATTTCTCTTAGCGAGCTCGGGTTACTCGGCTCACGGGAGGCATCCCGGCCTGTCCGTGAGTTGTCGGTGGGGCAGCAGCGCCGACTGGATCTCGCGATCCTGCTGGCGGCGCGACCTCACGTCGTACTGCTGGATGAGCCGACCAACCACCTGTCGATCGCCCTGGTCGATGAGCTCACCTCGGCGTTGCAGATCACGCCGGCCGCGGTTGTCGTAGCAACGCACGACCGGCAACTGCTGCGGGATCTGTCCGACTGGCCGGAGTTGCGGCTCTAGCTCAGTACCAGCGTTGGGAGGCTGCGCCGTAGTCCTGGCGCAGCTTGACCCACCCCTGGTCAGCGGCACTGCTGTCCAGGAGCACGGTGCCGTCGGATCCGAGGTGCTGGATCGCGCCATTCGTGTACCGGATCCAGCCCTGATAGATCCCACCGTTGCAGGGGCCGCTGTACACCCCGCCGTTGGCGCCGTCGAGACAGTTGTTCGTCGACCTGTTCACGAGCTGCCAGGTAGCGAATCCGCCAACATCGCCCATGTACTGCCACTGCCAGGCCTGATCGTTGTCGAAGCGGCACGGGGTTCCGCCGGTGGCGATCACCCGGCCGGGCCGCTCCTCCAGGCAACGGCTGGAGGCCTCGTTCCGGATGTAGCCCCAATCGGCAGCGACCGCCTTCTGCGTCGGCTTCACCACCGCCTGCCCCGGGATCAGGGTCGCCTTGCCGACCACTGGCGCCGGCTTGGCCGGTGCGGCGGCGGCGGACGCGACCACCGGCCCGGCCATCGCCGCCAGGCCGACCGCGACCGCCATACCGAGTCTCGCCTTGATGCGCATCGAGATTCTCCTTCATCTTCGGCATTTCGAAGTTCTTTCCCTATAACCGTAGATATCAGGAGGCCGCCGAACCACCGTTTCGACCAGGCTCGAAGGCCCGCCGATCACGACATGGCAGACTCTTGCCTCGTGACCGCGCAGATTCTGGATGGCAAGGCAACGGCGGCAGCGATCAAGGACGAGCTCAAGGTCCGGGTCGCGAAGCTGGCGGAGCAGGGTGTGGTTCCCGGACTCGGGACGATCCTGGTGGGCGACGACCCGGGCAGCCACGCGTACGTGGCAGGCAAGCACCGCGACTGCGCGGCCGTCGGCATCGCGTCGATCCAGGTGGAACTGCCGGCGACGGCCACCCAGGACGAGATCGCGGCCGAGATCAAGAAGCTGAACGAGGACCCGGCCTGTACCGGCTTCATCGTTCAGCTCCCGCTGCCGAAACACGTCGACACCAACACCATGCTCGGCCTGATCGACCCGGACAAGGACGCCGACGGCCTGCACCCGGTCAGCCTCGGCAAGCTCGTCCTCGGCCAAGACGGCCCGCTCCCCTGCACCCCCAAGGGCTGCGTCGAACTGCTCCGCCGGTACGACGTACCGATCGCGGGCGCGCACGTGGTCGTCGTCGGCCGCGGCGTCACCGCCGGCCGCCCGATGGGCCTGCTCTTCACCCGTCGCTCCGAGAACGCCACCGTCACCCAGTGCCACACCGGCACCACCGACCTGGCCGCCGTCGTCCGCACCGCCGACATCGTCATCGCCGCCGCCGGCTCGGCCGGCCTCATCACCGCCGACATGGTCAAGCCCGGCGCCGTCCTCCTCGACGTCGGCACCAGCCGCTCCGCCGAAGGCAAGATCGTCGGCGACATCGCCCCCGAGGCCCGCGAAGCCGCCGCCTGGATCGCCCCCATGCCCGGCGGCATCGGCCCGATGACCCGCGCCATGCTCCTCACCAACGTCGTCGAAGCCGCCGAGACCGCCCCGAAGCGAGCGTGACGTGCTGATGGCCGGCGAGGCGCAGCGCCGTACCACCGAATGGCCCCTGGCCCTCGCCCTCCTGGTAGGCGCCGCCGGCCTGGTCATCCTCACCTTCTACAACTGGCGCAACGGCATCCTCATCTTCGCCGCCGCCCCGGGGGTCGCGGCGTTGCTGCGAGCCACGCTTACCGACCATGCCGTCGGCCTGCTCCGCGTCCGAGGCCGCATGTTCGACACGATGTTCCTGTTCCTGGCCGCCGTAGCCATCGCAACCCTCGGCCTCATCGTCCCGAACTGAGCGTCCGAACGATCGGTTAGAGTCGGTCTGGATGGACGGTCGGCATTTGCGGGCCTGTTCCTTGAATTTCGTTGGAGAGGCTTCTCATGGCGGATGGCGTCTGGGGTCGGGTGCATCGCGACCTGCCCGGTCGGCCGGGCACGCGCTGACACGGTAGGTACAGACGTGTCGTCGCGTGCTGCGGAGGTACGCAGCAGTGCGATGCTGCCGGGCGCTTCGCCACGGCATCCTTGATCCTGCCGTGTCGCAGAAGGTCATTTGCCAGCTTCGACACCACGGCGCAGACAGCCGACAGGTCGTCGGGTCTGGCACCGCTGCGATCCTGCGAAGGTGTTATGAACCCCCACGAAAAGCAACGCCGCATCGTCGTCACCGGGCTGGCCGGCGCCGGGAAATCCACGTTCTCCCGGGCACTTGCGGTCAAGTCCGGGCTGCCGCTCATTCATCTGGACCTCCACTTCTGGAAGGCGGGCTGGACCGAACCGTCGGAGGCCGAGTGGCGCGAGAAACAACACGACCTCCTTGCCAACGACGCATGGATTGCCGATGGCAACTACACCGAGACGCTCGACCTTCGGCTCGAACGTGCCGACACCGTGGTGGTCCTGGCCACGCCGTGGTGGCGATGCGCGGGACGCGCGTTGCTGCGCGGCTGCCGAATGCCAGACACGCTGCCTGAAGGATGTGAGTACACACCCTGGCAACGGTTGCGCGATGAATGGCGGCTCATCCCGCTCATCTGGCGGGGCCGACGGGAGGAACTCGAACGCGAGCAAGCGATCATCGCCCGGCACGGGCAACACGCGACCCTGCATGTGCTCAAGTCCCAACGGGCAATCGGGGAATTCCTCGACGGGTCAGTCGGTATCGAGGGAGACGGACGCGACGATGGAAGCATCTGAGGTACGGCGTGCGGTGGCCGCGGCGATGTCGACCGCCTCGGAGCTCGGCTTGGCCGTCGATGACGCGATCGTTCTCAGCGACTCCAACCGACTCGTCATCCGCCTGACGCCGTGCGACACAGTCGCCCGGGTCACGCCCTTGACGCATTTCGCGAGCGCAGAGCAAGAAGTTGAACTCGTCAGACTGCTAGCGCAGACGGACAGCCCGGTTGCCCCGCTCGAGTCGCGGGTCGAACCACGCGTCTTCGTGCGTGACGGCTTCAAGATCGCTCTGTGGGCCTACTTCGAGCCGGTGGAGTCTCGAACGCTTTCGGCGGCCGAGTATGCGCAGGCGCTTGCACGTCTGCATGCAGGCCTGCGGCGGATCGAGGTTACGGCACCACACTTCATGGATCGAGTGGCTGATATTCAACGCGATGTTGCCAGCCATGACGTCACCCCCGATCTCGCGGATGCGGACCGAGCGTTGCTCGCCAATACGCTGCACGATCTGGGGCGATCAATCGTCAGCCGGCGCGGCGCCGTACAGGTGCTGCATGGCGAGCCGCACCCGTTCAACATCCTGACCACGAAGAACGGGCCGCTCTTCATCGACTTCGAAAACACCGCCCGCGGGCCAGTCGAGTACGACCTGGCTTGGGTGCCCAACGAAGTCAGCCGGCACTACCCCGACGCCGACCAAGATCTCGTCAACGAATGCAGAGGCGTCGTACTGGCGATCATCGCGGCGCATCGCTGGAGCCTCAACGACCAGCACCCGAGCGGCAGAGAATCGGGAGTGGCGTTCCTTCGCGTTCTGCGCGAGGGACCGCCGTGGCCGGCGCTCGACGAGGTCGTCTGGTAAAGCGACCCCTTACTTGCCTTCGGCGATGCGTTCGTGGTGCTGGATGACCTCGGCGATGATGAAGTTGAGGAACTTCTCGGCGAAGACCGGGTCCAGGCCGGCGTCGGCGGCCAGGGCCCGGAGGCGGGTGATCTGGCGTTCCTCGCGGGACTTGTCGGCCGGAGGCAGGCTGCTGCGGGCTTTGAGCTCGCCCACCTGCTGGGTGCACTTGAAGCGCTCGGCGAGCAGGTGCACGAGGGCGGCGTCGATGTTGTCGATCGTGCCGCGCAGGCGGGCGAGTTCGGTGGAGGCGTCAAGGTCGGTCACGGCTCTACTCTCGCGCATTGGGCTCCACCGGTCACATCCGCGCTACTGGTTCAGGTTGCTGAAGCGTTCAGCTGCCTGCGCGCAGAACTGCTCGACGTCGGCTTGACCTGATTCGTTGCCTGACAACAGCATCTTTGCTTGCAGTTGCTCCGACAAAGCTCCGTCGTACGCCGCGACTGTCGCGCTGGTGATCGGCTGTACGACGATATGTAGGTGCTTACGGCCGTATTCGCCGTGCGCCCATGAGCTGACGTAGGTCTGCTCCGGATCCAGGATCGATTCGACGACTTGCGCCGTACGGCGAAGTAGTGGGCCGAGCTCGTCGGCGGCCTCGATCGTCAAGTCTGCAACGGCAACCACGTGGTCTCGGGGACTGAGGACCAGCGTTCCCAGGTTCATCGAACCGACCACGTGGTTGACGATCCAGGACGGCGTTTGGTGGAGCACTCCGCCCGGCGCTTGCAGACGACCGGAGACGACATCGCAACCTAGACAGCCTTCAACGTCCACGGTGATTCCTTCCAGGTATGGGAGTGACGAGTTGGTCGAGGTTGTCATCTTGGGCCACGCGGTTGCGGCGACGGGTCCGGCCAACGGGGTTTCTTGAGTTGACCGCCACCCACGCTGGGAGATCTTGACGCGATTAGCACTTTTGGGTTCTAGAACTCCTGGGTTCTAATCTGGTTTAATGACGTACACGGTCGCCTACACCGAGACCTACACCAAGTGGTTGGACGAACTGTCCGCAACCGACCGCGACCGGCTCCGCGCCCGGGTCAGCCTGATCGCAGACCTGGGACCGGGACTGGGCAGACCTGTGGTGGAGACGATCAAGTCGTCGTGTCACCCGAATATGAAGGAGTTGCGCAGTGGCACGATCAGAGTTCTGTTCGTCTTCGATCCGGTACGCCGGGCCGTCCTGCTGATCGGAGGCGACAAGGCCGGACAGTGGGAGGCCTGGTACCGCACGAACATCCCGATCGCCGACGAGTTGTACGCCGAGTGGCTGATTGAACTGAAGAAACAGCCAGGACCTATGAACGGGCGGAGAAAACAAGGATGAAGTACCACACGCACGAAGAAGAGCTGGCGAAGTTCATCAAGACCCCGGAGGACAAAGCCCGGCACGAGGCCTACAAGGAAGAGGCGCTGGCCGAGGTCCGGGCTTACCGGCTGGCCGAGGTGCGGCAGGAGCATGGGCTGACACAGACGGATCTGGCCGAGCGGCTGCACATCACGCAGACCGCGGTCTCCAAGATCGAGCGTGGTGAGCTGGCGCGCTCCGAGCTCAGCACCATCCGCAAGTATGTCGAAGCGCTCGGTGGCCGGCTTGAGGTTGTTGCCAGTTTCGGCGACGAACGCCTCGTTCTTAGCTGAGTCGCGCTCCAGCGTGCGCGGGGGACGTGGGCGGTAGCCCACACACCCCGCGCAGCGGGCGGCGTACTAGTGGAAGAAGTGGCGGGTGCCGGTGAAGTACATGGTGAGGCCGGCCTTGTTGGCGGCTTCGATGGCGGCGTCGTCGCGGATGGAGCCGCCGGGCTGTACTACGGCCTTGACGCCACCCTCGATGAGGACCTCGAGGCCGTCGGGGAAGGGGAAGAAGGCGTCGGAGGCGGCTACCGAGCCGACTGCACGCTCACCTGCGCGGGAGACGGCGAGGCGGCAGGAGTCGACGCGGTTGACCTGGCCCATGCCGACGCCGACCGAGGCGCCGTCGGCGGCCAGGAGGATGGCGTTGGACTTGACTGCGCGGCAGGCCTTCCAGGCGAAGGCCAGGTCGGCCAGCAGCTCGGGAGAGGCGGCCTCGCCGGCAGCCAGGGTCCAGGCGGACGGGTCGTCACCGGGAGCCTGGAAGCGGTCGGTGTGCTGCAGGAGCAGGCCGCCGCTGATCGGGCGCATCTCGATCTGCTCGAAGCCGGAGACGGCGGGGGCTACCAGGAGGCGGATGTTCTTCTTGGCCTGGAGGACCTCGACGGCGCCGTCTTCGAAGGCCGGGGCCACGAGGACCTCGGTGAAGATTTCAGCGACCTGCTTAGCGAGCTCGACGGTCACTGGACGGTTGGTGGCAATGACGCCGCCGTACGCCGAGACCGGGTCGCACTCGTGGGCGCGGCGGTGGGCTTCGGCGATGTCGGAGCCGACGGCGATACCGCACGGGTTGGCGTGCTTGATGATCGCGACCGCGGGCTCCGCGAAGTCATACGCCGTACGGCGGGCTGCGTCGGAGTCGACGTAGTTGTTGTACGACATCTCCTTGCCGTGCAACTGCTCGGCGGCAGCGAGGCCGCCACGGCCGTTGACGTACAGGGCGGCCGGCTGGTGCGGGTTCTCGCCGTACCGGAGGACCGCCTTCTTGTCCCAGGCGGCGCCGACCCAGGACGGGAAGCCGGAGCCCTCGCTCGAGTCGGTCAGCGCGTTGCCCATCCAGGACGCGACCGCGACGTCGTACTCGGCGGTGTGGATGAAGGCCGCGGCGGCGAGCTTCTTGCGCTCGTCGAGCGAGAAGCCGCCCTCGTCCAGCACGCTGTAGACCAGGTCGTACTGCGCGGGCGACGTGACGATCGCGACGCTCGGGTGGTTCTTCGCGGCGGCGCGGACCATCGACGGGCCGCCGATGTCGATCTGCTCGACGCACTCGTCGGGCGACGCACCGGAGGCGACCGTCTCGGAGAACGGGTACAGGTTGCTGACGACCAGGTCGAACGGCTCGACCCGCATCTCCTTCAGCTGCTCGACGTGCTCCGGCTTGCGCAGGTCGGCGAGGATGCCGGCGTGCACCATCGGGTGCAGCGTCTTCACGCGACCGTCGAGGCACTCGGGGAAGCCGGTCAGCTCCTCGACCTTGGTCACCGGTACGCCGGCTGCCGCGATCTTGGCGGCCGTGGAACCGGTCGACACCAGCTGGACGCCGGCCTCGGACAGGGCCTTGGCGAGCTCCTCCAGACCGGTCTTGTCGTAGACGCTGATCAGCGCCCGGCGAATCGGCCTGCGGTCGGTGCTCACTTCAGTCGAACCTTTCGTCCGGTAATGGTCCAGCCCTGACGGACCAGGCGGCCGACCCACTCGACCAGTTGGCGGCGTTCGACCTCCTTGATCCGCTCGGTGAGGGTTTCCTCGGTGTCGTCGTCCTCGACCGCTACGACGACCTGCCCGATGATCGGGCCGGTGTCGACGCCGCCGTCGACGAAGAACAGGGTGGCGCCGGCGACCTTGACGCCGTACGCGAGCGCGTCCCGCGGCCCGTGGATCCCGGGGAAGGCGGGCAGCAGCGCGTTGTGGGTGTTGATGTAGCGGTCGCCGAACGCGGCCAGGAAGTCGTCACCGACCAGCTTCAGGAACCCGGCCGAGATCACCAGGTCGGGCTGGTACTGCGCCACGGATGCGGTCAGCGCCTTGTCCCAGTCAGCCCGCTCGGCGTGGTCCTTGACCTTGTGCACGAACGTCGGCACACCAGCGGCCTCGGCCCGCTCCAGGCCCACTGTGCCGTCACGGTCGGCGCCGACGGCAACCACCTGGGCGCCGTACGCCGGGTCGGCGGCAGCGTCCAGGAGAGCCTGCAGGTTCGACCCGGAGCCGGAGACGAGCACGACGAGCCGCGCGAGCTGAGGGGTGGGGGCAACCGGGTCTGTCACGCCGGGAAGCCTATCGCTCGGGTTCGGGCTCCGGTTCGGCCGGTCGGCGGGCAGCCACCACAGCTGCGGTGATGGCAGCCCCGATCGCCATCCCTGCGGTCAGTACGCCGGCCGCAGGCAGCGCGCCCGGGATCCCGACCTCAGCCATCCGCCCTGGCCCCGCAGCACCACCGGACAGCGCCATCAGGACGAAGAGGATCACTCCGGCGAGTAGTGCGGCGATTCCACCGCGCAACGCGAACGCATCCCAGCCGATCGCATCCGCGTGCTGCTCCGCGCGCCCACGCCGTACGACGATCAGTCCGGCCACCGCGCCAGCGCCCAGCGGCACGAGCGCCGTCAGCGCGAGCAGGTAGGTCGGAGTGGAGCCATCAGCCGGTACGGCGGCCAGTAGCGGCAGCGCAGGCAGGTTGCCGACGTCCACGCCGGTCGGGGCGATGGTCGTACCCGCGCCGAGCTGGAAGCCCGGTCCGGCGATGAAGGAGACGACGTACAGGATCATGTTCGGTACGAGCATCAGGCAGAGCGCGAAGAGCACGACTGACCCGATCACTCCGGCGTCCAGCAGATCGAGCATCGCAGTGGCGCGGGAGAAGTGGATCGCGAGCAGCACGCCGTACAGGACCGAGGCGATGGACATGACGGTCAGTACGGCGGCAGCGGCAGCCGGTACGGCGTCGCGCAGCCCAGGTGGGGTCGCATCCGCCATGTCGTGAGCTGCGCCGGACTCGACAACCACTCCGATCGTCCCGGCGACCAGAGCGAGCGATGCGGTCCCCAGGAACGCGGAGAGCGGCGAAACGTGCAGCGCGCCGTCGGCGGTCAGCAGGGCGACGATCAGACCGCCCAAGCCGTAGACACCTGCGTACACGGTCGACAGCAGGATCAGATCCTTGGTCTTGTCGGCCGCACTGCTGCGAGCCGCCGACTTGCCGCCGCGGTAGAGGCACCACGCGAAGAACAGGGTCAGACCGAGCGGTGCGATCGTGATGCTGCCCGCCCCGAGCGTCACACCCGCCTTGTGCGCGACCAGCCAGGCGGAGGCACCGGCCCGAATCGCTCCGGACGCACCACCGAAGGTCGCGGCCAACCAGCCGATCACGGCGACCGCCGTACAGGTGAGGAGACCGGTGAGCAGGCATGCGCCCGCCGAGAGCACTGCGGACACCAGCACCGGCTTGGTCGGTACGGCGTCCACCGGGTCCGGCGGAGGGGCAGAATCGCCGCCGGGAGCGCCCGGACGGCTGAGCATGTCGGTCATCTGACTCCCATGGTCGCTCTGCTGCTGGACACCGCTTCGCCAGACACGCCGGATATGGGAGACTTCAGCGCGCTTGCTCACGCGAGTGCCCTGTGTTGGATGTTATTTGAGTGATTGCGGTGTCCAGGTGCGTGCATCGCGGTGACGGAGGAGCGGCCTCGATGCTTTTCCATCGTGGCTGTTCCTCCGGTGCCGTGAGGTGCGTGCCTGGGCGCCGGAAGCGCCAAAGAACATCCGACGCAGGGCACTAAGTCCCCAGCCTGGTCTCTGGGGTAGCTGAGTGTGGGCGAAACGGGTCCACCCAGTACTGTCGGGTGGAATCACTCAGGAGGTCGAGCTTTGGCCGGTTCCCACCGCGCACAACGTGGCGGCGGTCGCGCCGCTGCCCGGGAAGCACGCCGGGAGAAGGCGCGCAAGCGGAACCAGACGATCGCTGCCGGTGTGGCAGTGGTGGTGCTGGTCGGCGGCGGCGGTATCGCCGCGCTGAACGCCTTTGGCGGCGACGACTCCCCCAATGATCAGAAGACCGGCAAGGGCGCAGACGACAAGCCGGGCGACTCCAAGGTGCTCGCCGACGACAAGGGCCTGCTCGACGCAGCCGGCGCCAAGACGTTCGGCGGCAGCGGCACCTGGTCGGTCGGTTCGACCACTGACGGCAGCGGTGCCGGCGAGAACGACTACGTCTGCCAGGCGCAGCGGTTCGCCGACCCGTCCGGACAGCGCACCTGGGTGCGCAAGTTCGCCAACCCGACCACCAAGGACTCCGCAGTCCAGTGGATCGAGGTGTCGAGCGACCCGGCCGCCGCGGAGAAGGCGTACGACATGGTCGTCGGCTGGTTCAGCCAGTGCGCCTCCGCGAAGCGGACCCGGCTGAACAACAGCTACCAACTGAGCGGGATGGGCGACAAAGGCTGGATCGCGGTCTACGGCCAGGCAACCGGCCCCAAGACACGGTACCGGACCGTCTCGGTCACTCTGGCCGGCCTGGCCACCCTGGTGGTCGAGCACGACGTCAACGGCACGGCCCCGCCGAAACCGGACGCCGTACTGAACACCACTGCCGCGGCCCTGCAGAAGATCTGCCCCCAGACCGGCGGCTGCGGCACGGGCACCCCCACCGCCAAGGCTGTCCTGCTCCCGACCTCCGAGCCGGCCGGCTTCATGGCCCCGGCCGAGCTGCCGATCATCGCGGCCATCGACAAGCCCTGGGTCAGCACCCCCAGCAAGAGCGGCAACACCACCCAGTGCATCCAGACCGACCCGAAAAAGGCGAAGGCCACCAAGTACGCCACCCAGACCTATCTGGCCCCCGGCGCCAAGGTGCCCACCGAGTTCGGCCTCGATGACACGGTCGCCCGCTTCGCCTCCGCCAACGCGGCCGCCGCCTACGTCAGCAGCGTCCGCAAGAACGTCGACGGCTGCCAGAAACGCGTAGTCACCGCCAAGGTCAGCTCCTCCGGCAACCTCGCCAGCGGCGGCGTCACCGGCGAAGCCTGGGAAGTCTCCCTGGAAACCGGCAAGGGCAACAAAGCCAAGTTCCGGATGGGCGTAGCCGCCGCCGGCAACCACGCCGTCTTCCTGCTGTTCCCCGTCCTCCCCGACCTCGACATCACCGACTCGGCCTTCCTCGACACCCTCCGCCGAGCCGCCGAACGCTCCGAGTCCTACAAGTAACGCGGGCACGTAAAAGCCCCGGAACCCATGGGGTTCCGGGGCTTTCGGCTAGGTACTACTTGTTCAGGTCCTGCATGATGGCGCGCATCAGGTTGGCGGTTTCGGTCGGGGTCTTGCCGACCTTGACGCCGACGGCCTCGAGGGCCTCCTGCTTGGCGGCCGCGGTGCCGGAGGAGCCGGAGACGATGGCGCCGGCGTGGCCCATGGTCTTGCCCTCGGGGGCGGTGAAGCCGGCCACGTAGCCGACGACCGGCTTGGTGACGTTGTCCTTGATGAAGGCGGCGGCGCGCTCTTCGGCGTCACCACCGATCTCGCCGATCATCACGATGGCGTCGGTGTCCGGGTCGTCCTGGAACGCCTGCAGGGCGTCGATGTGCGTCGTACCGACGATGGGGTCACCGCCGATACCGATGGCGGTCGAGAAGCCGAAGTCGCTCAGCTCGTACATCATCTGGTAGGTCAGCGTGCCCGACTTCGACACCAGACCGATCCGGCCGGCGCCGGCGATGCTCGCCGGGATGATGCCGGCGTTGGACTCGCCCGGCGTGATGATGCCGGGGCAGTTCGGGCCGATGATCCGGGTGGTGCCGGAGGCCTGCGCGGCGGCGAAGAAGGCGGCGGTGTCGTGCACCGGGACGCCCTCGGTGATCACCACGACGAGCGGTACCTCGGCCGCGACGGCCTCCAGTACGGCGTCCTTGGTGAACTTCGGCGGCACGAAGATGACCGAGACGTTCGCCCCGGTCTCCTTGACGGCATCCGCGACAGTGCCGAACACGGCGACCGCCGTACCGTCGAAGTCGACGGTCGTGCCCGCCTTGCGCGGGTTGACGCCACCGACGATGTTCGTGCCCGACGCCAGCATCCGCGTGGTGTGCTTGGTGCCTTCCGAGCCGGTCATGCCCTGGACGATGACCTTGCTGTCCTTGGTCAGGAAGATAGACATTTCAGCGATCCCTTACTTCGCAGCCAGCTCGGCGGCACGCTTGGCGGCGCCGTCCATCGTGTCGACCCGCTCCAGACCGGCGAGGCCGGCCTCATCGAGGATGCGGCGACCCTCCTCGGCGTTGTTGCCGTCCAGCCGGACGACCAGCGGCTTGCTGACGGCCTCGCCGCGGGCGGCGAGCAGCTCGAAGGCCTGCACGATGCCGTTCGCGACCGCGTCACAGGCGGTGATGCCACCGAAGACGTTGACGAACACGCTCTTCACCTGGGCGTCGGAGATGATGATCTCCAGGCCGTTCGCCATCACCTCGGCGGACGCGCCGCCACCGATGTCGAGGAAGTTCGCGGGCTTGACGCCGCCGAACTCCTCACCGGCGTAAGCGACGACGTCGAGGGTCGACATGACCAGACCGGCGCCGTTACCGATGATGCCGACGGAACCGTCGAGCTTCACGTAGTTGAGGCCCTTGGCCTTGGCCGCAGCCTCCAGCGGGTCGGCCGCAGAGACGTCAGCGAACGCTGCGTATTCAGGGTGTCGGAATTCCGCGTTCTCGTCCAGGGAGACCTTGCCGTCGAGAGCCTCGACGCGGCCGTCCTTGAGCTTGACCAGCGGGTTGACCTCGACCAGCGTCGCGTCCTCGGCCAGGAAGACCTCGTACAGCTTGACGATCTCCGGCGCGACGGCGTCGATGATGTCGGCCGGGTAGCCGGCCTCGGTCGCGATCTGGGTGGCCTTGGCCAGGTCGACACCGGTGGCCGGGTCGATCGAGATCTTGGCGACCGCGTCGGGGTTCGTGTGCGCGACCTCTTCGATCTCCATGCCGCCGGCGGCGGAGGCGATGCAGAGGTAGTTGCGGTTGGCCCGGTCGATCAGGAAGGAGAAGTAGTACTCCTCCGCGATCGCCGCAGCCGGCACGATGTTCAGGATCTTGACGATGTGACCCTTGATGTCGAGACCAAGGATCTCCCGGGCGCGCTCTTCGGCCTCGTCCGGGTTGGCGGCCAGCTTGACGCCGCCGGCCTTACCGCGGCCACCGGTCAGCACCTGGGCCTTCACGACCACCGTGCCGCCACCGAGCTTCTCGGCCGCCGCGCGTGCTTCCTCGGGCGTGGTGACGACTTCACCCACCGTCGTCCCTACACCGTGCTTGGCGAAGACAGTCTTCGCCTGGTATTCCATCAAGTCCACGACTGTGGTCCCTCTCTCGCCTGTTCGAGTAGGCCGCGGCAGGCTGCGGTGCAGAGGGCACGGTCGCCGGCGCGTTCCGTCGGGCTGAGACTAGCCACCTTCTGACCCGGTGCGACAGCCGGGGTACACGCTGAGACGACCGTCACAGGCTTGTCGGTCCCCCGTGGCAGGCTGGGTCCCATGACTGATCCAGGCACCAGACCAGCTGACGACTGGTGGCGTAGCGCCGTCGTCTACCAGGTTTACCCTCGGTCGTTCGCCGATGCGGACGGTGACGGCACCGGCGATCTGAACGGGATCCGCGCCCGGCTGCCCTATCTTGCCGACCTCGGCGTGGACGCGCTCTGGATCAGCCCGTGGTATCCGTCACCCCTGCTCGACGGCGGGTACGACGTCTCCGACTACCGCGGCATCAACCCGGACTTCGGGACTCTCGCCGACGCCGATGCGCTGATTGCGGAGGCGCACGCGCTCGGTCTGCGAATCCTGATCGACCTGGTCCCGAACCACTGCTCCTGGGAGCACCCGTGGTTCAAGGCGGCCCTCGCGGCCGGCAAGGGCTCCCCCGAGCGTGACCTGTTCTGGTTCCGCGACGGCGTCGACGGCCGCCCGCCGACCAACTGGCCGGCCACCTTCGGCGGCGGCGCCTGGCAGCAGATCGACGACGGCCAGTGGTACTTGCATATGTTCGACATCTCCCAGCCCGACTGGAACTGGGACCACCCAAAGGTGATCGAGGAGTTCGACTCGATCCTGCGGTTCTGGTTCGACCGCGGCATCGACGGTTTCCGGATCGACGTGGCCGATTCGATGGCCAAGGACGCGACACTGCCCGACGTACCGGTGAAGGACGGTCGGCCGACGCAGGACAAGTACGTCGGGAACCCGTTCTACGACCAGCCTGGCGTGCACACGATCCACCAGCGCTGGCGCGCAATCGCCGATGAATACGCCGGTACGCCGGAGGGCCCGCGCGTGTTTGTCGCCGAGGCCTGGCTGTCGCCGCCGGAGCGGCTCGCGCAGTATGTCCGGCCCAACGAGCTGCATTCGGCGTTCAACTTCGATGCCTTGCGAGCCTCCTGGGACGCGAAGGACCAGCGCGAGGTCATCGACCGCTCGACGGGAAGCCTGTGGGCTGTCGGCGCGCCCGCGACTTGGGTGCTGAGCAACCACGACACCATCCGGCACCGCACTCGGTACGGGCGTTCGCTGCAAGACGCGCTGGAGGGCGCGGGCGTCGTGGCGACTGATCTGGAGCTCGGCCTGCGCCGGGCGCGCGCTGCGGCGCTGCTGGAGTTGGCACTGCCTGGCGGCGCGTACATCTACCAAGGTGACGAGCTCGGGCTGCCCGAGGTCGAGGACTTGCCGGAGGAGGTCCTCGACGACCCGGTCTGGGAGCGGTCCGGTCACACGAACCGCGGCCGCGACGGCTGCCGGGTCCCGATCCCGTGGTCGGGCGCAGAGCCGCCGTACGGGTTCGGGCCAGGCGAGGGCCAGCCATGGCTGCCGCAGCCGGCGGACTGGGCGCCGCTGACCGCGGAGGCTCAGGTGGGCGACCCGAACAGCCACCACAGCCTCTACACGGCCGCACTGCGGATCCGCCGCGACCACGCGGAGCT
This sequence comes from Kribbella antibiotica, assembly GCF_004349055.1. Lineage (GTDB taxonomy): Bacteria > Actinomycetota > Actinomycetes > Propionibacteriales > Kribbellaceae > Kribbella > Kribbella antibiotica. Next base: position 10,308 of record NZ_SMKX01000036.1, on the reverse strand, counting down.
GGGCGAAGGCCGTCTGACCTGGGACGAGGACGCCCCGGCCGACGTCCTGTCATTCACTCGCGGCTCGTTCCGCTGCGTCACGAACTTCGGCGCCGCACCGACCCCACTCCCGCCGTACGACGAACTGTTGCTCACTAGCACGGCCATCGTGGACGGCCAGTTGCCTCCGGACGCGACCGCCTGGCTGACCTTCTAAGTCCAGAATTGAACACTCATGTTCAGAATGAGCTATGATTCTGAACATGAGTGTTCAACCGGAGACCATCCTGGAGATCGCCGCCGAGGTACTGACGGCTAACCCGGCGGCTTCGCTAGCCGATGTTGCGGCCGCCGCCGGGGTCAGTCGGACCACGCTGCACAACCGCTTCCCCACCCGGGAAGCGCTGCTGCTCGCCCTGGCCCACGACTCCCTCGACCGTTGCGCTGCCGCTGCGACCGAAGCCGGCGTGGATGCCGCCACCGCGGACACCCCGGCTGCCGAGCTTGAGGCAATCCTGACCCGGGTGACTGACGCCTTCATCCCGCTCGGCCCGCGGATCGACTTCCTCCTGCAGCAACCGACGCTCAACGCCGACCAGTCGCTCCGCGACCGCATCGAGCAACTCGACGCGCCGCTCGAGCGCTTCATCGTCCACACCCAGCAGGCCGGCCTGATGGCCCGCGACCTCGCGCCCTGGTGGATCGTCTCCACCCTTTACTCGCTGACCTACTCGGCCTGGGAGGGCATCGCCGCCGGCAAACTCGCTCCGCGCGACGCGACCCCGCTCACCCTGCGCACCTTCCGCCGCGGGGTTTCCCCGTGACCCCGGACCGCCAACACTCACCAACCACCCAAATCGGCGATCCCGAGGTAGCCGCTGAGCGTGAATCCGAGCAGCCCACGACGGTTAGACAGTGGTGGCGGTCCGCCCGCCCGCTCCATGGACTCCTCGCGGCGACTGCTTTGTCCTTCACCGGCAACGCGATTGTCGCGGTTGCCGTGCCGTGGCTGATCTTCAAGCGAACCGGCAGCGCGACGGCGGCTGGTGTTGCCGGCGCGGCCGCGATCGCTCCGATCGTCTTGTCCGCGCTCTTCGGCGGCGCGCTCATCGACCGCCTCGGCCGCCGGTTCTGCGCGGTCGGCGCCGACCTGCTGAGCGCGATTGCCGTTGCCCTGCTCGCGATTCTCGATGAAGCGTTCAGCCTGCCATTCTGGGGGATCCTCGCTCTCGTCGCCCTCGGCGCAGTCTTCGACGGCCCCGGCGCCGCAGCCCGCGAAACTCTGCGTCCGGATGTCGCCCGCGCAACCAGTACGCCGATCACCCGCGTCAACGCCTGGGGCGAAGCCGCCGAGGCGATCGGTGCACTGGCCGGTCCGGGGATCGCCGGCGTACTGCTGGTGGTGCTGGGCGGCTTCAACGTCCTCTGGGTCACCGTCGGAATGTTCTTGCTCTCAGCAACTATCACGACGCTCACGATTCCCAGCCACCTCTCACCGGCGCCGATCCACGAGCCCTACTTCCGCTCGGTCGTCACCGGCCTGCGCTTCCTGATCGGCGAGCCCGGCCTCCGCACCGTCGCGATCACCGCCGCCATCCTGGTCGGCTTCATCGCGCCCTTCGAGTCCGTCGTCCTGAACGCCCATCTCCAGGACACCGGTCACGCCACCTTCTACGGTTTCGTCGTCGCCGCCTTCGCCGGCGGCGGCCTGATCGGCGCCATCCTGTACGGCGTCGTCGGCCACCGGTTGCCCGAACGCGCCGTACTGGTCACGACCCTCGCGGTCAGCGCGCTCGGCCTGGCCGTCTACGCCCTGCTACCGCCCCTGACCGTCTTGCTGATCGTGTCCGTCCTGACCGGCATCGCCGCCGGCCCGATCAACCCGGTCGTCGCCGTCATCATGCAGGCCCGCACCCCCGAGCACCTCCGCGGCCGAGTCATCGGCAGCTACACCTCGGTCGCCCTAGCCGCCGGCCCCCTCGGCCTACTCCTGATGGGCCCGATCGTCGACCACACCAGCCCGCGCATCGGCTTCATCGTCATAGCCGTCGGCTGCGCCCTAGCCACCCTCCTAGCCGCCTCCGCCAAGTCCCTCAAGAAGTAGAGCCGGAACCCCTATTGGGGTTCCGGCTCCGGCCTGAACTAGCGCTCGCGGTCGCGGCGGTCGCGATCTTCTTGATCCCGCCGGTCCCGATCCTCACGGTCTCGCCGATCCCGGTCTTCGCGGTCGCGGCGTTCTCGCTCCTCGCGGTCGCGCTCTGAGCTCACTTCACACCACCTGCCGTCAGGCCGGCGACGATGCGACGCTGGAAGATCAGTACGGCGATCACCAGCGGAATCGTGACCACGACGCCAGCGGCCATCTGGCTACCGAACGGTTGGTCGCGGCCCGACGTACCGGTGAAGCTGGCGATCAGGACGTTCGCGGTCGAGATGTCCTTGCGGTTCACCATGCTGACCGCGATCAGGAACTCGTTCCACGCCGCGATGAAGGTGATGATCGCGGTCGTGAAGACACCGGGTGCCGCCAACGGGATGATCACCTTGCGGAACGCCTGGGCCGGCGTACAGCCGTCGACCATCGCGGCCTGCTCGAGCTCACGCGGCATCTGCCGGAAGAACGCGGTCAGGTTCCACACGGCCAGCGGCAGCGCGAACGACAGGCTGGGCACGATCATCGCCTGGTAGGTGTTGATCCACTCGATGTCACTGAACAGCTTCTTCAGCGGGATCACGAGCGAGATCCCCGGGAACATCGAGGTGGTGATGATGATCGCCAGCACGAGGTTCTTGAACTTGAAGTCCAGCCGGGCCAATGTGTACGCCGCGACCATGCCTACGATCAGCGTCAGGATCGTCACGGTGCCGGCCACGATCAGGCTGTTCAGCAGCGCCCGGCCGAAGCCCGTACCGGGCTGGAACACGTCGGTGAAGTTTTCGATCGACCAGCGTTTCGGAATGATCGAGTTGTCGAACTGGTCGCTCGGCCGGCGGAACGCCGACACGACCATCCAGTAGAACGGCACCAGGCAGTACAGAACGATCAGCCCGACTCCGACCAATGGCAACCACCGCCGGTACCAGGGAGCTTCTGCAGCTATTTGCGCCATTACAAACCCCCTCCACCGGCAGCCAGGCTGCCGCTCGCTGTCGCCGCTGCGGTACCCGGCGGAAGCTGATTGTCCTTGCTCTTGCCGTTCTTCTTGGGCTTGGAAGCCCGGGCGTCACCGATGACGTCGGCGCCGAGCAGCCGGACGAACACGTAGGCCACGACGACGATGTAGACGAACAGCAAGGTCGCGTACGCCGCCGCCGGCCCGTACCGCGTCTGGTTCGCCTCGAGGAAGGCGAGGATCGACAGGGTCTCGACCGACTCCTTGTTCGGGCCGACCAGCACGTACGGCAGGTCGAAGATCCGGAGCGTGTCGAGGATGCGGAACAGCACTGCCACCAGCAGTGCCGGCTTCACCAGCGGCAGCGTGATCCGGGTGAAGGTCTTCCAGGGGCTCGCCCCATCGACCTTCGCGGCCTCGTAGACCTCGTCGGGAATGGTCTGCAGGCCGGCCAGCACCAGCAGCCCGATGAACGGCGCCGTCTTCCAGGTGTCGGCGACGATGACCGACAGCACCGACTGCCAGCCCTCGGTCGACCACAGGATCTGGGTCCCGAGCACCGCGTTCGCAATGCCGTCGGCCTGGAACATCCACTTCCACAGCAGCGCCGACACGACGGTCGGGATCGCCCACGGGATCAGGATGCTGGCCCGGACGATCGCCCGGCCCTTGAACGCCTTGTGCATCACCATGGCCATCAGGACCCCGAGCAGTGTCTCGAGGACAACGCAGGTGACGGTGAAGAACGTGGTGTTGTAGAACGCGTTCCAGAACCGGTCGCCGGTCTCTCCGGAGAAGATCGCGGCGAAGTTGTCGAGCCCGACGAACCGCGTGCCTTCGATGACGAAGCCGTCGTCGCCGATCCCGCCGCTGGTGTACAGCGATTCGCGCAGGGCCGAGATGATCGGGTAGCCGATCACCAGCAGCAGAACGATCAGGGTCGGTGACAACAGCAGCGCGGCCAGCCGGCCGGTGCCCTCGTTGAACGACGTACGCCGGACATTCTTGCCCGGTGTCGGCTCAACAGCCGAGGCGGATTCACTCACCTCATGCCTCCTACTCTCTCCACCCACGGTCCGTGGGCGGTGACAGGACGGGGCCGGGCCGTGGCGGTCGACGCCACGCACCGGCCCCGCACTCGGATCACTGGGTGATGAGTGAACTCAACTTGGTCTGCAGATCCTTCAGGGCGGTCTTCGGGTCAGTGCCGTTCGGCTTCAGCGTGTTGTACGCCGCATCCTGGATCGCCGTCGTCACGTCGCCGTACTTGACCACCTGCGGCCGCGACTTCGCCGAGCCGATCGAGGCCTTCAGCGGAGCCAGGTACGGGAACTGCTTGTTCAGTGCCGCGTCGTCGTACAGCGAGGCCCAGGTCGGCGCCTGCGAGGTCTTCTCGACGTTCGCCTTCTGGCGCTCTTCACTCGACATGAACTTGATGAAGTCGGCCGCGGTCGCCTTGTTCGGAGTGAACTCCGAGATCGCGTAGTTGTGACCGCCGAGCGTCGAGACACCCGGTCCGTTCAGGCCGGGCAGCGGCGCGACACCGAACTTGCCGGCGATCTTCGACGAGCCGTCGGTCTTGTTCGCCAGCGCGTAAACGTACGGCCAGTTGCGGTGGAAGAGCAGGTTGCCGTCCTGGAAGGCACGCCGGCCCGGCTCTTCGGTGTAGGTGATCGCGGCCTTCGGAATGAAGCCCGTCTTGAAGCCCTCGGCCAGCGCGGTCAGACCGGCCAGCGCCTCCGGGGTGTCCACGTTCGGCTTGCCGTCGTCACCGACGACAACACCACCGGCGCTGTTCACGGCCTCGGAGAAGTTCACCGTCAGGCCTTCGTACTTCTCGAACTGGCCCGCGTAGCAGTTGATGGCTTTGCCCTCGGGCAGCGCCTTCACCTTCGCGCAGGCGGCGATCATCTCGGGCCACGTCGTCGGCGGCTTCAGACCGGCCTTGTCCAGCAGGTCCTTGCGGTAGTACAGCAGACCACCGTCGGACGTCACCGGTACGGCGTACAGCTTGTCGCGGTACTTGCCGGTCGCAACCGTGGACGGCAGCAGCTTGCCGAGGTCCGGGAACTGGTCCTCGGGGAGCTGGGTGACCCAGCGGTTCGCGGCGAACTCGGCGGTCCAGACAACATCCAGGTTCAGCACGCTGAACTCGGTGGACTTGATCTGGGCGTTCGAGATCAGCTGGTTGCGCTGCTGGTCGGCCGACTCGGGTAGCTCGGTGATTTCGACCTTCTCGTCCGGGTGCTGCGAGTTCCACGCCGCGACCTGGCTCGTCAGGTTGCCGGAGGTGTCCTTGCCGGTGGCAAATTTGATCGGCCCACGACCCTCGAGCGCACCCCCCGCCGAACCGGTGTTCCCCTTGCTGCCGTCATCGCCGCCGCCACACGCCGCCGTGAACAACACCAGGCTGCTCACCACGGCCAGAGCGACCGCCTTGCGGGTATGTGATCGTTCAAACCTCATCGTTACCTGCCCTCTCCCGATGGGAATCTCATCGTCCCTGCGCAGGCGACCGACAGGCCCCCACCGCACTGTCACGCCGCCAATCCGGACAGTAACTGTTCCGGACGTACCGCATGCCTGTATGCGACCGCGATTCGGGAGAGTGCACAACCAGGTGTTTCTTAACGATTCGGTATTACCGATTAGTAACTACCGAAAACGGCGTTCCCGGCGCCAGTGACTTACATCGTTGAGGCTGATGCGTCACCAACATGACCGCGAACCCAGGCGACGATCTCGGTCGTGGTCGCGCCGGGGGTGAAGATCTTGTGCACGCCGAGCTCGGCCAGCGGCTGCAGATCCGCGTCCGGGATGATGCCGCCACCGAAGACCACGATGTCGTCGGCCTCGCGCTCGGTGAGCAGCTCACGGACCCGCTTGAACAGCGTCATGTGTGCCCCGGAGAGCACCGACAGCCCGATCGCGTCGGCGTCCTCGGCGATCGCCGTCTCGACGATCTGCTCAGGCGTCTGGTGCAGGCCCGTGTAGATGACCTCCATACCGGCGTCCCGCAGCGCGCGGGCGACGACCTTCGCGCCACGGTCGTGGCCGTCCAGGCCGGGCTTGGCGACGACGACACGCAGGGTCGAGGTGGAGGGCATGCTCAGGCGCCTTTCAGTACTGGAGCGCAGCGTTGCGTCCAGATTTGCAGGCTACCCGGCGGCGATCTCACGGATAAGACACGGAACCGTGTGTTCCCCGACACGGTGGCTGGGAACCGGTTACCGTGGAAAGAGATCGGACCACCGGGGGGTCTGGTTTGCTGTGAGGAGCCGCAAATGACTTCTTGGCAGGACGAAGTGCGAGGCGCGCTGGACGGACTCCGGTACGGCGCCCGTTCCGCGATCACACCGCGCGTGCTGCAAGGCGCCGCCGTGGAGCTCGGCTGGATGACCACGCACCTGGCCATGTATCCACTCGGGCTGCTCAGCGGCTCCGGTTCCCGGGTCGAGCGGCTCTCCCTGACCGGTCTGACTCCGGCTCAGCGCAGCCTGCTGGTCAACGACGTCCGGGCAGCCGGTACGCCGATCCTGCTGGCGCACGGGATCATCGACAACCACACCATCTTCGCGCTGATGCGCCGGCAGCTCGCCCGCCGCGGCTTCAGCAGCGTCCACACCTTCTCGTACTCACCGCTGACCGTGGATGTGCGCCGTACGGCGGAGCGGATGGGTGAGGAGATCGAGGCGATCTGTGAGTCGTCGGGCTCGGACCAGATCCACGTGGTCGGCCACAGCCTGGGCGGGCTCATCGCTCGGTACTACATCCAGAGGCTCGGCGGTCACGAGCGCGTGCACACCTGCGTGACGCTGGGGACGCCGCACCAAGGGACGATGGCGGCCCGACTGCTGCCGTTGCCGCTGGTGAAGCAGCTCCGGCCCGAGAGCGATCTGATGGAAGAGCTCACGGAGCCGGCTCCCGACGTACGGACGCGGTTCGTGGCGTTCTACAGCGACGTCGACCAGCTGATCGTGCCGCAGCGGCGCGCCCGGCTGCAGCATCCTGACCTGATCGCCCGCAACATCCGGGTCCGCGGGGTCGGGCATCTGTCGTTGCCGTTCCACGGAGAAACAGTTCACGAGATCACCGGAGTGCTCGCACATCTCGACGATCAACCGCAAACTGCCTGATCAGGCAGCCTTTTGGCGCTCACACGGCTGATGCACGTGCAGCGGCTCATGCAAAAGTTTCGTGAAGGTGAGACCCCAAAGTGCCCGGATGGGTTTGTCGGCCCGTGACAGATCCGTTATCGTGCTCAAGTCCTCACCGGGAATAAACGCTTGGTGAAGGCGAAAGGTTGCAGAGCCAAGTACCACCCCAACCCCTCCCCTGTGACCGGAAGGCCACGTTGTGTCCCAGCATCGTGCCGCGGGCAACCGCGTCACGCCCGGTAACGCTGTGCGCAAGACCGGCGCTAGTCCTCGCGCCAAACACCGTGTTGCCAGGCGTAACACCCCGAGCAGTACCCAGATCGTCGGTTTGACCGCAGCTCTCGCTGCGGCGGCAGGAGCCGTTGGCTTCAGCCACAGCGCCCTGTCGTCCCCCACGCAGGCCAACACAGCGGTGAACCTTGCCGCGGCCAGCCTCGACAACGGCAGCCTGTCCGGCATCACCACTGCCCGCATCCAGGCACGTCAGCTCGCCACCCGTGACTCCTCCCGGGTCGTCCTGGCCGGCCAGGACACGAACAAGAAGCAGGCAGCCGCCGCCGCGCTGGCCAAGGCCCGCGCCGCGAAGCTGAACGCGACCAACGCCCTGACCACGAACCGCGCCAGCGCGCTGGCCAAGGCCAAGCTGGCCGAGGCGAAGAAGCAGCGTGAGTCGCTGAACCGCTGCGAAATGATGATCTCCGGCTACCACATCACCGCGACCTTCGGTCAGGGTGGCAGCCGCTGGGCCCGCAAGCACACCGGAACCGACTTCGCCGCCCCGACCGGCACCCCGATCCGCGCCGTGATGCGCGGCGTCGTGATCTCGGCCGACTGGGCCGGCCCCTACGGCCGTCAGGTCCAGGTCCGGCACGCCGACGGCACCGTCACTTGGTACAACCACATGAGCAAGTTCAGCGTGTCGGTCGGCGAGACCGTGCTCGCCGGTGACCAGGTCGGCGCGGTCGGCTCCACCGGTAACGTCACCGGGCCGCACCTGCACTTCGAAGTACGTCCCGGCGGCGGCGACCCGATCGACCCGATGCCGTGGCTGCGCTCGCACTGTGGCCTGAACCCGTAATTGCGCTGAAGATGGCAGGACCGCAGTACTAGGATCCCGGCATGCGCCCAGCTGCCGGTGAAGTTCTGCACTTCTCCGAAGACCCGAACATTCAAGTATTCCGGCCGCACGTGGCCAAACCCGCGCAGGAGAGCACTGCGTACGTGTGGGCGGTCGGTGCTGACCGCGCGCCCGACTACTGGTTCCCGAGGCAGTGCCCCCGCGCGATGGCGTGGGTGGGCCCCTCGACCACTCCCGAAGACCAGGCCCGCATCCTCGGCGCCGGCTCCGACACTCGCGTGCACGCCGTCGAGTACGGCTGGCTGGACACGATGCGCACCGTCGAGCTCTACGCCTACCGGCTGCCTGCCGCGCCCTTCAGCCTGTCCGACGCAGCCTTCGTCGCCACCACCGAAGTCCGCCCGCTCGGACCGCCGGAGCGGGTGGGGGACCTGTTCGAGCTCCACGCCGAGGCCGGAATCCAGCTCCGGGTCCTGAACCGCCTGCACGACTTCTGGGCCGAGACCATCGCCAGCACCCTCGAGTGGTCGGGCATCCGGATGCGGAACGCCCGGCCATGAAGTACGGCGAACTCTCCGAAGCAGCGTGGGCCTGGGTGCTCGACCAGGTGCAGTGGGACGACGACGGCCCCTGGATCCCGGAGTCCGCGGGCGATGCGAAGCCGACCGAATTCCTGCAGGGCACCCACAGCGGTGTCGGCGGGCTGGCCTATCCCCTCGCCGACATCAAGCTCACGCGTCCGTGGACGGCGGCAGAGCGTGAACTCGCCGCCGGTATCGCCCGCCGGGTCCGGACCTCGATCCCCACCGAGTCCTCCATCTCGTTCTTCGACGGCCTGGTCAGCTCGATCGGTGCCCTGATCGCACTGGACGAGCCTGGCGTGGATGCTGCGGTCGCTCGCGCGCTCGAGATCGTCACGCCGACCGGCTGGCAGGAATCTTTCCTGGACCAGCCGGACACGTACGAGCCGGGCGCGGTCTGCAACGACCTCACCCTCGGCACCGCCGGCGCACTGCTCGGCGCTCTGTGGGCCATCCGGCACGGCGTCGACGCCCGCCCGCTGGCTGACCGCGCGATCGAACGCCTCCTCGCCGAGCAGGAGGAGACCTCGTCGGGCCTGAACTGGCTGTTCATCCCCCGGCGCTACCTCCGCAAACCTCCGCCGCTCGAGATGCCTAACCTCACCCACGGTCTGGCCGGCATCGCCGCCGTACTGGCGCTGGCCGGCGCCGAGCTCGACCGACCCGAGCTCGTTGAGGCCGGGCGTCTAGGCGCCGAACACCTGGTCACGCTGGGCATCAACGACGACCGCGGCTTCCGCGTCCCCCGCGTCATCCCCTGGGCCGAGCGGCACGGCGACGAGTACACCTACAACTGGTGCCACGGCCCCGCCGGTACGGCGCTCCTTTTCGACGCGCTCGAGTACGCCGGAGTCGACGCAGTGGCCGGAGTCTCGCCCGCAACCTGGCGTCGCCGCCTGCTAGACGCGGTCCTGCACTCCGGTATCCCCCAGCGCCTGCACCCAGGCTTCTGGGACAACGACGGCCGCTGCTGCGGAACCGCCGGTGCCGCCGACGCGTTCCTCACCAACCACGAACGCACCGGCAGCGCCGCCGACCTCCAGTTCGCCACCCACTTGGCCGACACTCTCGTCGACCACGCCGGCCCCTCGCCGTACTGGCGTTTCATCGAACACACCAAGGAAGACCCGCTCCTCCCGCCCGGCGTCGGCTGGATGCAAGGCGCCGCCGGCATCGCCACCACCCTCCGCCGCTTCGAGCACTCAGTGAGCAAGCCCCGCATGGACAACTGGTGGGCGCTCACCTGAGGCCATATGAATCGGAGCCGATTGCCGTGAGCCAGCCTCGGTAGAGGATTTCGTCGGGGAGCTGTTGGGCTAGGGCGGTCCAGGTTTCTTGCCAGTGGGTTCGGATCAGAGCGGGCCGCCAAGGGGCGGGGCGTAGCTCGGGTGGAATGAGGG